>CAZSVR010000005.1:19628-93118 GCA_964610295.1 uncultured Anaerolineaceae bacterium | reverse complement strand
CAGCTCGTCGGTCAGGGGGCGGAGCAATCGCAGTCGCCAGCCGGGCAAGGTCAGCGTGACGAGATGGGCCACCTGATCGTAGAGGGCCACTGTGTGCGCACTATTCACGCAGAAACGAATGCCATTATTCAGGCGGCACTGCACGGCGTCTCCACCAAAGGCGCGCTCTGTTACGTCACACATCTCCCGTGTATCAACTGCACAAAAGCGCTGATCAACGCAGGTATTTCGCGCGTCGTGTACAGCGTCGCCTGCCGCACAGATGAAAATGCACTGAATTTTCTAAAGTCTGCAGATATCGAGGTTGCAGAAAAAGAATTCACCCCTTCGGACTAATGACCTGATTACTCTTCCCGCTTCTCAATCGATAAGATTAGGCGCAGGATTCTTGACTTGCAATAATACAACAGATAACGCTCACCCTCATGGAGGATCGGATTTCAGGTCATCTTCCTTGAATTTGAAAATGCCCATGGATTAACGCACCTTAAACACCAGGGGGCACAAGCCACGTGCATTTGCTTCGCTTTTCATTGACTGCGCAATCGGACGCGACAAGACATTCGATAGCATCGCGGCATCCATCTTACACAACTCAGGATGCGCTTCGATCACCTGCGCGTATGGACACCGCCCAAAGATCACACGCGGACCCTGCGCGCCTGCCTCCCAGCGCGCCTGATAATTCATATCATTTAATTTTTCGACCATCAACCCCAGCCGTTTTGTGATCGGGAGATTTGCAAACTGACTTGGATCCAAAATATGGTTCGCCACCGCCTCCATTTTGACCCTTGTGCCTGTTTGTGTCAAAAGGGCATCCGCCAAGGCAGACAAATTATCTCCCAAGGCAGCCTGGGACAGCGAATAGACCTTCTCAGGCCGGCCCCGGCCTTCGCGCCCACGCGTGGATACTGCCTCGACGCGTCCATCTGAGCACAATACAGAAAGATGATGTCTTACGTTCGGCGCGGACATCTTCAAGGCACGCGCGATCCCGCGCGTAGAGGCGGTGCGCGTCTTTTTCAAGTAAGCAAGAACTTTTTGTCTGGCGGTGATCATAGAGTGAAAATTTCCTTTCGAAACAGAACCCTCCAACCGTTACGCGAGAGGCGGGCCTGCCATCCAATTCCCATGATTATAACACTTCTTATTTTTGCAAATATATATTTACATAATTCGATTGACATAAGACCCCTGAGTGCTATAATCGTCTGGTAATGTGATCGCCGGCATTATAGGAGCATATTGAATGGAATTCCAAAACTACATCAATGGCAAATGGGGTTCGGGTCGCAGGGGCAAAACTTTCGATTCGATCAATCCAGCCAACGAAGAATTACTGGCGCGCATCCAAGCCGCCGATTTTGAGGATCTGAATGCCGCGGTGGAAGCTGCGACAAAGGCATTTCAGTCATGGCGCCTCACCCCTGCCCCCTTACGCGGGGAACTTCTTTTTAAGGTCGGTGACATTCTCAAACAAAAGAAGGAAGAGCTCGCCCAACTGCTCACGCAGGATATGGGCAAGGTCATCGTGGAAGCGCGTGGCGACGTTCAAGAAGCCATTGACATGGCATATTTCATGGGCGGCGAAGGGCGGCGTTTACTGGGGTACACCGCCCCCGTTGAAATGCCGAATAAATTTGGGATGGCTGTGCGCGATCCAGCGGGCGTCGTCGGCATTATCACACCATGGAACTTCCCGATTGCCGTCCCTTCCTGGAAGATCTTCCCCGCGTTGGTCGCAGGCAACACACTCATCTGGAAGCCATCACCCGAAACACCGGCCATTTCCGCTGCGTTCGTCAAAGTCTTTGAAGAAGCGGGCGTGCCCGCAGGAGTGTTCAATCTGCTGATGGCCCCAGGCGCGGAAGTCGCCAAGGCCCTGGTTAGTCATGCAGATGTTCGCGTGCTTTCGTTTACCGGCTCAACCACAACCGGTCGGGCAATTGCAGAATCAGCGGGCAAACAAAATAAGAAAGTTTCGCTCGAAATGGGTGGCAAAAATGCGATCCTCGTTTTGGATGACGCCAACCTGGATCTGGTCACGGATGCGACGCTGTGGGCCGCGTTCGGGACGACTGGCCAACGCTGCACTGCCGCGAGCAGACTGATCGTGCAAAAAGGGATCGCGCCCAAATTGAAAGAGGCGCTTCTCGCACGGACGAAAAAACTGACTCTCGGGAACGGGCTTGATCCCAAAGTGGAGATTGGCCCCGTGATCAACAAGATCGCGCTGGACCGGATCCACAGCTACGTGCAGCTTGGTCAAAAGGAAGGCGCGCGGGCGCTGGTGGGTGCCTCCATCGCGGATGTTGGCGGAAAAGGTTTTTTCTATAACCCAACTTTGTTGGATGGAGTCCAGCCCGGGTCAATCTTGGAACGTGAAGAGATCTTCGGCCCGGTGCTCTCCATTATTGAAGTCAATTCATTCGAAGAAGCCATCGCGGTGAATAACCGATCACAATATGGTTTATCCACCTCGATTTTTACCCAGGATGTGAACCGCGCCTTCACTGCCATGCGCGATATCTTTACAGGTTTGGTTTATATCAATCACGGAACGACGGGCGCGGAGATCCAGTTCCCATTTGGCGGCGTGCGCGCGACAGGCAACGGTCACCGCGAGGCTGGCCAGGCCGCGCTCGAATTATTCACAGAGTGGAAATCCATTTACGTGGATTATTCCGGCAAATTGCAACGCGCACAGATCGATAACAGGGAAGCATGACCCTCACCTGGGAATCGACCTTTGCCATCGCTTTAGAGTTACGACGACAACATCCTGAGGTGAATATCGAGGAAGTGACGTTGCAGCAAATTCACGGATGGACTTTGGGACTTGCGGAATTTGAGGATGATCACGCCCTCGCCAACGACGACATCCTTTACGCGATCTATCGAGACTGGTTCGAGGAGAACATGCATGGACAATGAAAAATTAAGTTTACCGAACTACAGCATTCCTGAAGACCTCGATCAAGTTGTAGCCATTACAACGCTCGATCGCCTGTATAACTGGGGAAGGCGTTCCTCGGTGTGGCCGCTGATGTTCGGGCTCGCATGCTGCGCGATCGAAATGATCGCCGCGCAGACCGCGCGTTACGACATGGCGCGCTTCGGCATGGAAGTCATGCGCCCCACCCCGCGCCAGGCTGATCTCATGCTGGTCTCGGGGACAGTCACCAAGAAAATGCTTCCCTCCATCGTGCGCCTGTACAACCAGATGCCCGAGCCAAAATACGTGGTGGCCATGGGCGCGTGTGCCTCAAGCGGCGGTCCCTTCAAAGAGGGATACAACGTGGTCGCGGGCATTGATAAATTTTTAGCCGTCGACGTTTATGTGCCCGGCTGCCCTCCCACTCCGCAGGCTTTGATCGCAGGTTTGATGAAACTCCAGGAAAAAATTGACAAGCAATCCATCAAAACAGTGCGTTGGTACGATAAAAAGAAGGAAGATGCGAACTACGTGCCCATGCCGATCCTTGGGCCTGACCTGATCGACCCGCGCCGCAACGCTCAAATTCGGAATGCCGCCGCGAAAAAGGAAGATGCGTAATGGCAACCACTCTGCAAACCCAGACCATTGACCTGGCCGCGCGTTTTCCGAGCTTGGTCACAGCTGAAAGCCGCGCCGGCTTTACAGGCTGGATCGTCAACAAAGAAAATCTCGTGGAGGTTGCCACCGCGATCCGCGAAGAATTTGGTTATGACCTGCTCACCGCCGTCACTGCTGTGGACTATCTCCCTGAAAACAAAATGGAAGTGGTTTATCACGCCTACCAGACCACTGGTGGACCCGGCCTGACATTCAAGGTTCAAGTTGAGCGCGTCGACCCGGTTGAGGTGCCATCACTCATCAACATCTGGCCCGGCGTGGATTTTCAGGAACGTGAAGCCTGGGACTTGCATGGCATTGTGTTCACAGGCCACCCCGACCTGCGCCGTATCTTAATGTGGGAAGGCTTTGCAGGCCATCCCCTCCGCAAAGATTGGAAGGAAGGCTTTTATGAAGAAGATACCAAGCCTTTTAAGAGCCGCTGGCCCGACGGCCAGTTCTACATGGCCGAAGAGAAGAATCCATTTCGAGATAACCTGACCTTCCCAGAAAATTTTGACCCGGAAAAATTAATCCCCGAAGGCGATGAAATGTTGTATGGTTCGCTCCAACGCTATAGCCGGGAAAACGAACAGGGACTTAAGACAGACCATATTGTGGTGAACATGGGGCCCCAGCACCCATCCACACATGGCGTCTTGCGTGTGGCTCTCACTCTGGATGGCGAGACCATCGTAGGTCTCAAACCTGTGATGGGTTATTTACATCGCAACCACGACAAGATCGGCGAGCGCAATACCTATTTACAGATCATGCCCTACACTGACCGCCTGGATTACTTCAACTCGATGAGCAATAACTTCGGTTACGCGATCACTGTCGAAAAATTGATGAAGATCCCGGTTGCCGAACGGGCTGAATACATCCGCATCATCATGGCGGAACTGACCCGCGTTCAGAATCACCTCATATTTGTCGGCACACTGCTCAACGATCTCGGCGCGATGTACACGCCTTCAATTTATGCCTTTGAAGAACGCGAGCTCATCCTCGATATTTTTGAAGCCGTCTCTGGCGCGCGCATGATGTGCAATTATTTCCGCTTTGGCGGTGTGGTGCGGGATATTCCCGACGACGTCATGCAAAAGATCAAGGACCTGGTCGTCGAGCGACTTCCCGCAAAAACCGATGAAATGGAACGCTTCCTCAATGAGAATGAGGTGCTAATGGCACGCTTGACGGGCGTTCACGTTTTGAACGGGGAAGACGCGGTGAGCTATTCGGTCACGGGACCGGTCTTACGCGCCGCGGGCGTACCGTACGACATCCGCCGCGCCGACCCATACGGTATTTACGACCGCTTTGATTTCGATGTGGCAGTCCGCTACAACGGCGATATGATGGATAATTACCTGATCCGTTTCGATGAGATTCGTCAGTCTCTGCGGATTTTGGAGCAGGCCATCAAACAGATCCCTCAAGGGCCGATCAACTCGCAGAAACCGGCATACCAGGTCCGGGTTCCCGCCGGTGAGGCGTATGGTCGTGTCGAGTCCCCGAAAGGTGAACTGGGCTTTTACGTGATCTCCAACGGCAAACCGAATCCATGGCGCTATCACGTACGCCCCGCGTCGTTCGTCAACATCACCGCGCTGGAGAAAATGTGCTTGGGTACCAAGATCGCGGACTTTATCGCGCTGCTCGGTATGCTGGATATCGTGATGGGCGAGTTGGATCGCTAAGAAGTGTCATGTGTGCAAGTGTCAGGTTTCCTGAACTGTAAGATGCTTGACACCTGATACCTGACACAGGAGAACCTGAATTATGTATGGAAAAGGTATTCTTAAAGGATTGAGCGTCACCTGGAATCGATTCTGGAATACGTACATTGAAGATATTTCATGGTGGCTGCGCGGCAAGAAGCGCTACAACACCGAAGAAGGGATCAAACATCGCTCCAGCAAGGACGCACGCGGCATCTTCACCGTTCAGTATCCTGAAGAGAAATTGATCCTGCCGGAAGAGGCTCGCTACATCCCCTTCCTTGTTTACAATGAACAGGCAGATGGAGAGAAGGAGATCCTTTGTACCTCATGTGGGATCTGCGCGAAGGTCTGCCCGCCGCAGTGTATCTGGATCGTTCGCTCCAACGACCCGCAAACGGGCCGCCCGATCCCCGAACCGAGCGAGTTTTACATCGACGCGGATATCTGCATGAACTGTGGCTTCTGCGCGGAGTATTGTCCCTTCGACGCCATCAAGATGGATCACGATTTCGAGATCGCTTCGTTCACACGCAACATTTACAACATGGAAAAACTGCTCAAGCCCGCGTCGTATTACGCAAGTATCCGTCCGCGCAATGCAGCACTTGAAGAGGAAGCCCGTCGAGTCAAAGAAGCGGCCAAAGCTGCAAAAGCTGAAGCAAAGGCTGCTGCTGCCGCGGCGTAAATCAAATCATTACATGTCGTTGCGAGGAGCGAAGCGACGAAGCAATCTCTTATCAGCTGGGGGTTGCTCACCTGCGAGCCTCAAACGGCGAGTACAACAAACGCACGAAGTCCCCGCAGCGTAGCGGAGTGGGAGTGCGGCGCAAGTGTCAGGCAAAAGAACACTGCCCTCGCAACGACATATATACTGGAAACCAAATGGCAAATAAACTTACAAAAGAATCCATCCTTGCAGCTTTAAGCAAGGTACAGGAGCCTGATCTTCATCAAGACCTTGTTACGCTCAACATGGTGCGCAATCTTGAAATTGAAGGAGACAAGGTTTCGTTCACCGTCATGCTCACCACACCTGCCTGTCCCTTTCGCGCCAGAATTGAAAGGGAGGTAAAGGAAGCCGTGCTTGCAATAGACGGCGTGAAGACTATTGATCTCAAATTGGACTCGGACGTTCCCAACGACGGGCGGATGCGCGGCTTGATGAAGACGCCGATCCGCAATGCCGTCGCGGTGGGTTCGGGTAAGGGCGGCGTGGGGAAATCCACTATCGCTGTGAATATTGCTGTGACACTGGCACAGGCAGGCGCACGCGTCGGCCTGATGGACGCGGACATTTACGGCCCGAATATTCCCACCATGATGGGTGTGGAAAAACTCCCTCCGCCGAATGGGCAGCGCCTAATTCCCGCGGAAGTCTATGGGCTCAAGATGATCTCGATGGGTTTGCTCGTCAAACCCGGTCAACCCCTGATCTGGCGCGGACCGATGCTCAACTCCGCCATTCGTCAATTTTTGGGCGATGTGGAATGGGGCGAATTGGATTATCTGATCGTGGATTTACCCCCCGGTACGGGCGACGCGTCTCTCTCCCTCGCACAGGCCCTGCCGCTCAGCGGCGCGGTGATCGTGACGCTTCCGCAGTTGGTTTCCTTGGAAGACGCGGCACGTGGCTTGAACATGTTCAAGACGCTAGAGGTCCCCATTTTGGGAATCGTCGAGAACATGTCCTATCTCGACCTGCCCGATGGCACGCGTATGGACCTGTTCGGCTCCGGCGGTGGCGAACGACTCGCAGAGTCCACGCAAACAACTTTCCTCGGAAAGGTGCCGATAGACCAGAATATAAGAATTGGCGGCGACACCGGCAAACCCATTGTGGCAAGCCATCCCGATTCGCCTGTCGCGATCGCGTTGCGCGATATCACAGAGAAGATCGCTGCACAGGTAAGTGTTGCGGCCTTGAGCGGAAAGAACGAACTACCGATCAGTATTGTGGAATAAAGAGAATAGATATTAGAGAATAGAGAGCAGTAAAGACCTGACTGGCTACGGCTCATCAGGTCTTTTTGCATTGTCTATTCTTGAATAAAGTTATACTTTTTCTCTAAAAGGTGCCGATATTTATGGAAGATTCTCACAGGCAAGGCCGTCCTGGTCGCTTCCATCAAGGCCATGTACATCACCATGACCCAGTGCCTTGCAATATTCATAACAAGCTTGTGCCTGATCATGTGTCGAAAAATCCTTGCAACCAAGACCACCGTTGCACTGACAAATTTGAGAAGAAGGGTCTACTGCGATTGAGGTAATACTGGGTGCAAATGTAACCGGCGGAAGCATGGTCGGCGTATTCAGAATGGCTGGTGTAGGCGATGCTGCGAGCATAGTTTGAGTTTGTGCAGCTGAAGCAGTGGAAGCTATGATGGTTGATAAATTGGATGAAGACGCCAATATAGGAGTTGGGGTTGAAAGTATACTTCCATCGCTAAAGATGGATACCAAGAAAATCCCTACGCAACCAACCACGCATATCAGGCTAATAATGAGAGCAACAAAGCCAGTGTTGGATTTACTTCGGGGAGAACGTGACAACATTTCCTTGCTTTATTGCCTAGAAACTGTATACACGAATTGATAAGGCAAAACTGGAAGTACTATAAACCAGAAGATAATCTAATGTGTCGCCCTGCCGTCTCGCACCGGCGTGCCGCCGCTGATAGCGGCACGAACGGTGAGCGACACTGCGCCGCACTCCCACTCCGCTGCGCTGCGGGGACTTCGTGCGTTTGTTGTACTCGCCGTTTGAGGCTCGCAGGTGAGCGAAGGGAGTGCACATTGTCCCTATGTCTTTCTGGAGAATGACACCATGGGTTTAGGATTAGGCACTCCTGCAAAACAAGATCCTACTCTCTGCTCTCTCGTATCAACTCTCTATTCTCTCCACTACGGTATAATTGCTCTCATGCAAACTAACCTTATCGGTGTTCGATTTACCAAAGTAGGCAAAATTTACCACTTCGATACTGCGGCGGTCCCGGACGTGGGCGTCGGCGAGCACGTCATTGTGGATACCTCCCGCGGCAGGCATCTCGGCGAAGTCGTTCAGGTCGTGCAGGAAACGCCCCAGAGGCCGGAAGGCGGCTGGAGGTCCGTGGAGAGGCGTGCCAATCCACGCGATCTGCTACTCCAGCAATCCTGGCAGGCCAAACAGACCGAGGCCATGATCAACTGCCGCGCCCGCGCCGCCGAACTTGGCCTCAAAGAGGTCAAGATCGTGACGGCGGAATACAATTACGATGGCTCCCGCCTCGCCTTCCTGTTCAGTACCGAGAGCGAAGAAAAAGTGGACCTTAGGTCCCTCAAAAAGGATATGCACGAACTATATCCAAACACGCATATCGAAATGCGGCAGATCGGTCCGCGCGATGTGGCGAAAATTCTCGGCGGCATGGGCGCTTGCGGAATTGAAACGCGTTGTTGTTCCCAATTCCTTACAGACTTCTCCCCCATTTCGATCAAGATGGCGAAGGAACAGGGCATCTCGCTCACACCCAACGAGATCACAGGCATGTGCGGCCGCCTGCGCTGTTGTCTCATCTACGAATATGAGCAATATGTCGCGGCGCGCAAAGAACTACCCAAACGCAACAAGCGTGTGATCACCCCCAAGGGCGAGGGCAAGGTTGTGGATATCATGCCGATGAGCAACAAGGTCGTGGTGCAACTCGATAACCAAGAGAACAAATATCTCACCGCAACCTTCGAACGCGAAGAACTACAGCCCTGGGACGAACTCGAAACCTTGCGCCGCAAAGCTGCCGCTCCCTGCGACCGTCATGAGGGCGGCGGATGCACCTGCGGCAAAGCGACGAAAAAGAACGAGAATCGGGATTCGTAATTCGTTACACAATTCCCGTCTCCCAATTCACTTATCCCAATTCCCGCCTCCCGACACCGGATTCATGACACCTGATACTTGGGACTCCCCTCAAAAGATTCTCGTCATCCTCGCTCACCCCGATGACCCAGAATTTTTTTGTGGCGGGACACTCGCGCGCTGGGCACGCGCGGGACATCAGATCACGTATTCCCTTTTGACCTGCGGCGACAAGGGATTCAACCCCGCCACGCATCCGGATATGACCCCGGAAAAGTTATGCGGGATCAGATATGTGGAACAGGGCAATGCTGCAAAAGTGATTGGAGCCAGTGCCGTTCATTTCCTGGAGCGTCCGGACGGCTACCTCATCCCCGACCTTGATCTGCGCCGGGACGTGGTGCGCATCATCCGTCAACACAAGCCGGATATCCTCGTCACCTGCGACCCCCAGACTTTATTCGCCCCCTACGGCATCAACCACCCCGATCACCGCGCCTGCGGACAGGTCGTTCTTGACGCGGTGTTCCCGGCAGCAGGCAATATCGCTTATTTTCCTGAGTTGCTCGACGAAGGCCATCAACCACACATGCCAAGTGAAGTCTGGTGCTCGCTCACCAATCAAGGGAACACCACGATCGATGTGACAGACACTTGGGATATCAAACTGAAATCGATCCTAGAACACAAAACCCAGGTACAGGATGCGGAAAAACTCATTGAACGACTAAAATCCCGCCGCACTGAAGACAGCACCGCTGATAAGCCACGTTATGAGGAAAATTTCCGCGTGGTTAAATATACATAGTCAGAAGTCAAATGTCAAAGCTTGCATATGACTTTCAACTATTGGCCTTCGACCAATTCAGATGAATATCGTAAATGTCGGATATCTCTCAACAAATTATTACGCCCTCGATATCAGCGGGGGAAAACTTCTACTTGATTGCGGTTGGCCGGGTACGCTGCCTCAGTTGCTGGCCGAGCTGAAGCGAAAAGGGGTCGCGGTGAATGACATCAAGTATCTGCTGGTCACACACTTCCATCCGGATTACGCTGGCCTCCTGCAGGAGCTGAAAAATTTTGGTGCAAAACTGATCCTATTGGAAAATCAAATCGACTTCATTGCCCCATTGACCGAACTGGTCAAGACGAAAAATCATCAATATCTTGAGATCAGACGGGGTGATAATATCATCCTGAAGTTTGAAGAAAGCAGGAAATTCCTCTCCAGTCTGGGTATCGCCGGCGAGGTCATCCACACTCCCGGTCGCAGCGACGATAGTATTACATTGATCCTGGATGAAGGCTTTGCCTTCACGGGCGACCTGACGCCAGGCTTCATGATCTCAATGGAAGAAAACAGGCCGGCAGTGGAAAGTTGGGATAAAATCTACCAGCACAAAATAACACGCGTTTTCCCCGGGCACGGTGGTTAACAAACTGCGTGTCACCCTGCCGTCTCGCACCGGCGTGCCGCCGTGCTTCGCGGCACGAACGGTGAGCCGAAGCTCTGAGCAGAGCGAAGAGGCGGCGAAGGGTCTCATAGCTTATGACGAGACCCTTCAGTCGCTCACCGGCACTACACCGAACGCATGAAGTCCCTCGCGCACGCCGCAAAGCGGCAGTCCCGAGCGCAGCGAGTGGACCTAGCGCAGCGGAGTGGGCGTGCGGCGCAAGCGTCGCTCACTCAGATCGTGCCGACACTTGCACCCCGTTCGGGCCGCGAGCCCGTCGGGGCGAGACGGCCTGACGCAAGTGCAGGTGTGTCCTTCGGGAGAGTGACACGATCTTAAATAAGAAAGGAATTATCATGACTGATTTCCTGAAAGAGGCTCAAGAACTTTTCCCTTATACTCAAACGCTGCGCCGCGATTTTCATATGAATCCCGAACTGGGATTCAGTGAGATCCGCACCGGCGGCATTGTGGCAAAGGAACTCGAATCGCTTGGTATTGAAGTCACCAAGGGCGTCGGCAAGACAGGCGTGGTTGGCTTTCTCGAAGGAACAAAGCCTGGCCCCACGCTTCTCCTGCGTTTCGACATGGACGCGCTTCCGATCCTTGAAGATACGGGCGCGGAATATGCATCCAAAAACGCGGGCGTCATGCATGCATGTGGACACGACGGTCACACCGCGATCGGGCTCACGGTCGCAAAGATCCTTCACGCGCATAGGGACCAATTGGCCGGCTCGATCAAGTTCTGTTTCCAACCTTCTGAAGAAGGCAGCAACGGCGAGGAGGTTGGCGGAGCCGAAATGATGATACGCGAGGGTGTGCTCAACGGCCCAAAAGTGGATACAACTCTATCGCTTCACCTGTGGAATGAGAAACCGCTCGGCTGGGTAAACGTTGCTCAGGGCCCTGTCATGGCGGGCGCGGAAATATTCAAGATCAAACTCATCGGCAAAGGCGGGCATGGCGCGGTTCCCAACGCGACCGTCGATCCCGTCGTCGCAGCCGCACAGATCATCAGCGCATCACAAACCATTGTCTCGCGCAATGTTGCGCCGCTGGAGGCTGCCGTCGTCAGCTTTACCATGATCCACGGGGGTACAGCTTTTAACGTCATTCCGCAGGAAGTCATGCTGGATGGGACGATCCGCACATTCGATCTACGCGTCAGGCAAATGGTTCTAAAAAGATTTGAAGAGATCGTAAACGGAATAGCCGCTGCGATGGGATGTCAGGTTGAAATGAATCTCAAACAACTTACCCCTGCACTAGTCAACGCAGATCACATTGCCACCCAAGTAAGGGAGACTGCGTTGCGCGTGCTGCCTCAATCCAATCATGACAGTTCACCATATCTGACCATGGGCGCCGAGGATATGGCTTACATGCAGGCAAAAGTAGACGGATGTTATTTCTTTGTCGGTTCTGCCAACCAGGAGCGCCATCTTGATTACGGTCACCACCACCCCAAATTTGATTTTGATGAAAAAGCATTGGTCAACGGAGCGGCATTAATGGCCGCGGCCGCCGCGGATATTTTGAGGTAACCATGAAAAGACTGATCCCTGCGTTTGTTCTTTTGACTTTTTTGCTGGGCGCGTGCTCGACCGGCCGTTCCCCCACTGAAACCCTCGCGACGATAGAAGCCGCGACAGAAACCGCGACCGAATCCACGTCCGCTGGGCAGGTCGAGGCTGCGCGCGAAGCGGTTTTATCGGAGGTTGAAAATAATGTGTCCGCGCGCGCGTCATCAAACGATGAGCCGACACCCGCATCCAATGGCATGTCCATCTTCCCCTCCGGAAGCATTGAGACGGGCGCTAATGGCCGCGCAAAAATCGAGCTAATCCCGGATGGAACGATCGTGCGTGTCGGACCGAACTCATCCTTTACCATCCAGGTACTCACTGTGGAAAACGGCGAACCAAAAACGAAACTTGAGTTGTTGTTCGGCAAGGTTTTCATCCTGCTCAATGGTGGTTCACTCGATGTGGAAACACCGTCCGGTGTTGCGTCTGTGCGAGGCAGTCTACTGAGCGTGCAATACGACGCGGAGAAAGGCCGCATCGAAGCCACCTGCCTTGAGGGCCACTGCGCCCTTGAGGATGAGGATGGTGATGAAGTTGAATTAACCGAGGGCGAATCTTCCTATATCGAAGGAGAAGAGGATCCTTCTGAACCTGAGATGATCGACAGGGAAGACATCCAGGATTGGCTCGAGGAAATTCCGGAACTGTCAGATTTCCTTGACGAACTTCCCGACCCAGAAGACTTCCCCGAGGATTTTGATTAGGAAGAGGAGGCACCTGAGGAAGATGGTCAAAGCGAACCTGAAGGCTGGCAAGGATCTTTTCTTGGTATTTAACCGTCTAAAGCCATAATTGGCCATGAACAAAAAAAGAAATTGGATCCTTGCTTTGATCCTTTCTGCAACCGCGGGTTTTTTCGCTCTGCAAAATGGCACCGCCCCAACGAATAATGCGCCCACTGCTACAGGCACAGCAATTGCAATCGAGACCACGACTTTTACTCCAGGCTATGAAGGCTGCAGTTTTGTGTGGGCATATCATGATGATCCTGAATTAACTGAAAAAATAGACGCGGCCATCCGCGCCTTGGATCCACTAGCCACTGCAAATGTCAGCCTCTTTGGTGAAGACTGTGTCTACGCAAATGGTCATTCCACTTTCAGCACCATGGAAACGGATTTTTATGTGCGGCTGCCAGTTGAGGATCTGACCAATCACGAAGCTTTTGGGAATTGGATGAAACAGGTATTGGATACGATCCTTCAAATCCCGCGGGGGGAGATTAAGGGCAATGACGGCTTCGTCGATTTTCGGTTCACAAAGAGCGAAACGGAGAACCTGATCGTGCACGTCTCCATCGCGCAATACCGATCTGAAGCACTGGGAATGACCGGCGCAGATTTGTTCCAACTGTTCTACAAAAATAATTAACGTGAATTCTGGATAAGGTCTTTTGTTGGACACGGAAGGCACGGACGTCGTTTAAATTGACGGAAAAATCCGTTTAATCCGTGTGATCCGTGCCGTCTCGCATCGACGTGCCGCCGTTGTGCGCGGCATGAACGATGTCCAAAAGATTTGGTTTGGTCTTATCCCGAACTGGCGTTAATTAGGTATTTATTTCCACTTCAGGTCATTAAATGCCATCCCTCGAGGATGGCATTTTTTCCAATAATGTCTTGACAAGACGGACAAATCAGCATAAAATCAATTTGTGAATTATTTCACCAAAGGAGATGATCGTGTCCACGATTGTTACTTTTCTGATCGAAGTTACCGTTACACTGATCGCCTCACTGCTGATCACAAGTTATATAAGACCTCACCTCAGACGGATGTTGGCGATCCTATGCGGAACAGCAGAAAGCGCTCAGTTCTGGACGGTCTTTTCCAATATTGTACTGGTAGGCCTGCCTGTGATCTTCTCACTCACCTACCGCCCAACTGCAAAAGGCGTTGAAAAACTCTTCTTTGAGATTATCGGCCGGCTGAGTGGAAATCTGGGAGGTTATCTCGCTGCGTTAATCGCAGTTGGCATGATCATTTCATTTTTCGCCCTTGTAACACCGAGACCTCCGCACGAGGAGATAAAATGAAAATCGCAGTCACAGGTGCATTCTCCTATTCGGGAAAATATATCACCCGCCGCTTGCTGGCACGCGGCGAGGAAGTCATCACTCTCACCAATCATCCAAACCGGCCCGATCCTTTTGATGGCAAAGTAAAAGCCTTCCCGCTCGATTTTTCAAACCAGAACGAACTGAGGACCAATCTACGCGACGTGGATGTCCTGATCAATACCTATTGGGTCCGTTTTGACAAAGGCAATAACACACAAACGCGCGCGGTGGAAAATACAAAGATCTTGGTAAATGCCGCCTTCAACGCGGGCGTAAAGCGGATCGTACACATCAGTATTACAAACCCGTCCGCTGAGTCTCATCTGCCTTATTTCTGGGGAAAAGCTGTCAATGAAAAAGCCGTCATCGACTCTGGATTGGGCTATGTAATATTACGCCCCACAGTCTTGTTCGGCCAGGAAGATATTCTCATCAATAACATCGCGTGGCTGTTGAGAAGATTTGCCTTTTTTGGCATGCCGGGAGACGGTTCGTATAAGTTATCCCCCGTTTATGTAGACGACCTCGCTGAACTCGCTGTAGACGCAGTCTATCGAAAAGAAAATTATGTGTGGGATGCAGTCGGGCCGGATGAATTCACATTCAAGGAAATGGTGGAACTGACAAGAAAGACGATTGGAGTTCAAAAGCCGCTCATCTCATTTCCACCTCGTCTGGCTCTGTTAGCCGCTCAATGGCTCGGTTTATTCGTGAGGGATGTGATGCTTACCCCGGAAGAAGTGGATGGCTTAATGGCAAATTTGCTCGTCTCCAAAGAGCCGCCGCGCTGCAAGACCAGTCTAGGCGACTGGCTCGAGACAAATAAGGCTATTGTGGGTGCAAAATATGCTTCAGAACTAGGGAGGCATTACTTATAAAATCAACAATATTCGCCGGGCTTACCTTACTGTTTCCATATTTAACTCTCATCGAATCTGCAGGCTATTCCAAATATTATGGATCGGTATACGATGAAGGTCCCTTAACAATCATAAATGCCCTTTGGAATTTTTTTCGCGTTTTTCTGGTTGATGCCCTATACAATTCTGGTTGCATATCTGCTGACCTGGAATAGAGGAAAAACGACTGAGGAAATCCAAGCCACCTTCACTTCAGCCCCGCAAATGATTATGTTCGTTGTGCCTGTAACTTACAGGATCATCACGATTATTAGTTCGCTTTTTGAGCCGGATTTCTTGGGAGTTGGGGTGATAATTATCGTAGTTGGAAGTGCAGTCTCAGTTCCTGCCAGCATAAAACTCGGCTACTCTTTTGTTGGGGTTTCCCTTTTGTTGCATGAGCTTTTACAGAAAATTAAGATCATTCAAGATTAATATCTGAAAAAGCTCAAAGTGGGGCCTAAGATCGTGATCGAAATAAGAACATTGGTGCGGGTATAATTCGGAATTGAAAATATGTTCAGGAGCAGATCGCCATGGCGTTAACAAGAATCAAGATATTCCTGCAAATTATCGCAATAGTTCATATTGTCGGGGGCATCTTGTTGCCTTTGCTAGTCAACACCCCGCTTTTCGCGCCCTACAACTCCTTGATGTATCAAGCTCTGAGATTTGAAGAGCCCTCACAATATTCACAGATCAATTTTCTGGTCGGGTTGTTTGGCCCGACGATCGCCAGTTGGGGAGTTCTGTTCTTATATGTAGTCACCTTCGCTTTCAAGAATCTGGGCTCCAAAGGCTGGTGGGCAATCTTCTTTTGTTGTGTTGTGTGGGCCCCTTACGACAGCCTGTTATCCATCCAAAAGGGAGTCTACATCAACGCGATCATTAACCTGATCTCGGCCTTAGCAATTTTGATTCCACTTTTTATGGCGAGAAGGTATTTCTTCGAGTCGAAAAATACATGAAGTAATGAACAGGCTGCTCAATAAAAGGATCGTCATCATCGGAGGGTATGGGACATTTGGAAGCTTGATCTCAGACCAACTTACGCATTTAACAAACGTCGTCATCGCAGGGCGCAATCTGGAACATGGACGAAAATATGCAAACTCCATCGGCGCGGATTTTGTTTTGTGTAATGCAAAAGACACGGAATCATTGCGAAAAACAATTTCGGGGGCACATATGGTCATCAATGCATGCGGGCCATTTACACCGAACGACTACTCCATTCCGCAAACCTGCATTGAAGGAAGCTGCCATTATATTGACCTTGCAGATGATCGGGAGTACCTAAAAGGTTTTGAGCAACTCCACAACCTGGCAAAACAAAAGGGTGTTTTTGCCTGTAGCGGGGCCAGCACGACACCGGCTGTGACGTATGCATTGACCTCCGAATTAATTAAACAGTTCGAAATGATCAGTTCCATTAATATATATCTGAGCGCAGGGAATAAAAACAATCCCGGAGTCTCGACCTTTGAATCGATCCTTTCATACGCTGGGACTCCGATTCGTGTCTGGAAAGATGGTCAATGGAAAAACTTCATGGGTTGGGGCTTGGCTGAATATTTTGAATTTCCTGCACCCGTTGGCAAACGATTTGTACAACTATGCAACGTCCCCGATCTGGAGCTGTTTCCAGAATTGTTTCAAGCCAATCAGGTGATATTCAAAGCGGGGGTCGAATTACCAGTTTTCAACATTGGGCTATCCATTCTGGCTTATCTTAAAAAATATATTCCACAGGTCAATCTACCCGTGTTAGCGGTACCGCTTGTAAGACTAAGCAGGGTTTTCAAGAATTTTGGATCATATTCCGGTGGGGTTTTAGTTACCCTTAAGGGAGAAGCCGCTAACACCAAATCACTTGCATTCGTCACTTTTAGAAATGGTCTGCGCATCCCCGCTGCCCCCTCAGTTCTTCTCGCAGGAAAAATATTACGGGAGGGTCCGCCGGCACATGGCGCATTTCCCTGTATAGGGTTTATAAATCTTGGTGAATTCCAGAATTATCTTGATCCCTTCGGAATTAGACTGATTTCCTAAAAATAGCATCCATGATCCCCTAAAAATACGATTCTATTTTTACAAAAAGTTCGATTTGCGCACTAGGCCTTCTGCAATCATAAACTCTAATCTATCGGAACCACACCATTGCAATGCGGGCTATCCATGCAGCCGTAATATTTCTTCCCCGAACTTGGTCCATGCCGGTGCATGCGCAACACCATCATTTTTCCACAGACGGGACACTGCGGGACAGAATCGCCGGGTCGTTCAATACGCAAAGAACCCGTTCCGCCGATCTTGGTCAATGAAAATTGAAATAAAGCCACTATATCTGCGGACTCATAATGCTGACTGGAAGGTATATGCACGAGCGGCAGGCCTGCGCTGATAAATAACTCATCCATGAATTTATCCTGTTCGCGTGCCTGCCCCCTCGAGGGAGAGCGCACAATTTCCACGGCAAATGTGGGTGCAAAGGTTTGGGGATCGCACAGCAAAAAATCCACATGTTTGCGAAAGATCTTGTTAAAGAAATGGACATTCTCATTCGGCCGTACAATGTAAAAGACATCATTAAGCGCAACTTTCGGGCAAATAATATACCTCCCCGCCACCATCTGCGCCAACGCGCGAAAAAGAGCCAGTTCCGTTGTGGTCAGGAACGGCGCTCGCAATCGGTAGGGCAATCGTTGAGTTTCCGCCTTTTTTTCAGTCATCGTCTTCATCTGTGAATATTATAATTTAGGATGAACACATGGTACAGGAAGAAAGCTGGATTGGCGCCTTCACCTCAATTTCAGTGCCTCGGGCTTGACCGCGCGGAGCCAGCGGCATCTAATTCGCAGGATCTGGATCAATCAGCTTATCCAGGAGGGATAACTCATCATCCTCAGAAGTTACCTCTCCATCCAGCCATGCAGCACGGAGACGGTAAAGGATTTCTTTATAACGAGGGCCGGGTGGAAGCCCACGCTGCTTCAGGTCATCGCCTGTGAAATGCGGTTTGACTTGCCGCCATTTTGTGAGATATTCTTTCAGACCAGGTTCGCTGGTAACCAGCCAGAGCGCGTAAATCGCCATCGCAGGCGCCTTATCCAAGCGAATTGTCCACGCGCTCGGCCTGGAGCCTTTGAGTGAACTCAGATCAGTTTTCAATTGAAGTATGGCAAGAGACGTGTCAGTCAACTCAGAACTGAAATCAAGCCGCTTGGAAATTTGGCTAAGAATATCTGGAGTGGAATCGATCAGCCAGAGTAAATAACCAAGCAGAACACGATTGGGCGAAATCCCAAAATCATCTGATGGCACGGAATTCATTAAACCCGTGTATTTCTTGTCGAATTTGGGTAATTCAGGCTTGAAGGCACCAAAGATGCCTAGTTTATGCGCTCGCAATAACAGACGCCCAGAATTTTCTTCCCGCAGGATTAAATCAAATTCATTGCGAAGCCGTTGACCGCTTAGCCTTGATAAAACTGCGAGCGCTTCTCGATCGATCAGCTTCAATGTATCAGGTTCAATCTTGAATCCGTATCTTTGTTCATAGCGGATCGCGCGAAGGATACGCGTGGGATCATCTACAAATGAGGAAGGATACAAAACACGGATCAATCCCTGTTTCAGGTCATTTTGTGCGTTAAGTAGATCGAGCAGTTCGCCGAAGTGATCTCCATCCAAACGAAGTGCCATTGCATTGACTGTGAAATCGCGGCGGCGAATATCGTCCTGGATTGTGGATGGTTTTACGTTTGGTAACGCACCAGGGAATTCGTATGATTCCGATCGTGCGGTGATGATGTCAAGAGTGTCAGGTGTCAGGCTTGTCCTGCCGTCTCGCACCGGCGTGCCGCCGCTGCTCGCGGCACGAACGGTGAGCGAGGTCGAAGGATTCCAGGATTCAGGCAAATGCCAAATGCAAGTATGGAATTTTTGATGCGCAATGAGCTTTCCACCGTATTTTTTCACCAGTTCATTGCCTAAATTAATCGCGTCGCCCTCAACGACAAAATCAAAATCGGTGACGGGTCTGCCTAGCAGCAAATCTCTCACAAAGCCTCCAACGATGTAACAAGACATGTTGATCGCCGCGGCTTGGGCGGTAATGCGCGTGAGTAGATCCCGTTTATCGGACGGAAGCAGACCTGGGTCAAGCATGCGAAGGCGCAAGTCCTTTTGCATAAAATCAATTTTACCCTTATAATCGGCACAATGACTTTAAACCCGAACCCGTCCCCGCGAATGCTTCGCGACAAATCTATTTGGTCTGGATAGGTTCGATTCCATGCGCCCCAACGGCTCCCAGACCCTGGTGAGCCGTTTTTGTTTTACAGGATCATGATATGAATGTAACAGTTTTCGGCGGTTCCCAACCCAAGCCAGGCTCTGCGGCCTACGAAGAAGCCCGCGAACTTGGCAAATCGCTTGCCGAGCGCGGTCATACTGTCTTGACAGGCGGTTATATGGGCACGATGGAGGCGTCATCCCGCGGCGCGGCAGAAGCCGGTGGACATGTCATCGGCGTGACCTGTGAGGACATCGAAGTATGGAGAAAATCCAGCCCAAACAAGTGGGTTAAAGAGGAAAGAAGAAGGAAGACACTTTTTGAACGGCTGCAGAGTCTTATTGAAGGATGCGACGCGGCGATCGCCCTAGCGGGTGGCGCAGGAACGTTGACAGAAATTTCGCTGATGTGGAATCTCATGATCGTGGAGTCCCTACCCCGCAGACCGTTGATCCTGGTCGGACGCGGTTGGCAGTCCACGTTCGATCAGTTCTTCCAGGGATTGGATACTTACACGACTGCACACCAAAGAGACTTGTTATACTTTGCGGGGGATGTAAAAACTGCTGTAAAGGCATTGGAACAATAACACGTTAAAACCTTTGAGGGTTTAACGTGGCAACTTGAAACGAAGAGGAATAAAAATGGCTGAAGAGAAATTACCAACACGTGCAGAAGATTTTTCTGAATGGTACAACCAGCTTGTATTGAAAGCCGATCTGGCCGATTACGCCCCCGTGCGCGGCTGTATGGTCGTAAAACCTTATGGCTGGGCGTTGTGGGAAAACATCACCGCTGCGCTCGATAAAGAATTCAAGGCAACGGGTCATGTGAATGCGGCATTCCCAACCTTGATCCCGATGTCCTTCTTTGAAAAAGAAAAAGAGCATGTGGAAGGCTTTGCCCCGGAGTTGGCTGTGGTCACACATGGCGGCGGCGAAAAGCTGGAAGAACCTTTGGTCGTACGCCCCACATCTGAAACGATCATCGGATATATGTATTCCAAATGGGTCAAGTCCTGGCGCGACCTTCCCATCCTCATCGTTCAATGGGGTTCCGTGCTGCGCTGGGAGATGCGCACAAAGCTCTTCCTGCGCACCTCCGAGTTCTACTGGCATGAGGGTCACACCGCGCACACCACAAAAGAGGAAGCACTCGAAGAAATGTATCGGATTCTGGATATCTATGAAGACTTTGCCGTGAACGAAGCCGCCCTGCCGGTCATCAAAGGTACAAAGAGCGAGACCGAACGATTCGCCGGCGCGCAGATCACTACATCCATTGAAGGCATGATGCAGGATAAGCGCGCTTTACAATCCGGGACTTCCCATTACTTCGGACAGAACTTTGCAAAGGCGTTTGAGATCCAATATCTGGATAACAACAACACTCTGCAATTTTGCGAAACGACCTCGTGGGCCATTTCCTCTCGCATGATTGGCGCGATCATTATGACGCACGGCGATGACCAGGGTCTCGTTCTGCCTCCTCGCCTTGCGCCTATTCAAGCCGTGATTGTTCCAATCCACAAGAACGACGCCGAGAAAACTAAAGTAATGGAAGTGGCGAACCGCGTTTTCAAGGAGCTCAAAGCTGCGGGAATTCGCCTCAAAATGGACGACCGCGACAATGTCAGCTCGGGATTCAAATTCAACGATTGGGAAATGCGCGGTGTCCCTGTTCGCGTTGAGATCGGCCCTAAAGATGTGGAAAAGGGATCTGTGGCGCTTGCCCGCCGGGATAGACCTGGCAAAGAAGGAAAATCCTTTGTGCAGCAGGCGGGTCTCGCGTCGACCGTGAGCCGGCTGCTCGTCGAGATTCAGGATGCACTCCTTAAGCGCGCCACTGAATTCCGCGATGCCAACATTCATGATCCAAAAGATTATGACGAGTTGAAGAAAGTCGTCGCGGATGGATGGGCCTTCTCGTACTGGTGCGAGTCAGGAGAATGTGAGGCGAAAGTAAAGGAAGACGCCAAGGCCACCACGCGCAACATTCCCTTTGACCAGCCCGATAAAGAAGGCCCATGTATCGTCTGTGGCAAGCCTTCAAAACGAAAAGTGTATATCGCAAGAACGTATTAATAAGTATCACGCGTTTAAGTGTCAGGTCTCAGGTTAAGAGCCGAGGCACCTGACACTTGACACATCGCACCTGACACCCTCCTCCCATGCCCGCAATTGACCTCGCCCGCCTCCGTAAACAAGCCAATCGTCTGGCAGATTTCTTCTTTTTACCGGATGAGTTCATGAAGCATTTACGCGGGATGCTGGATTTTTATGTCAATTACACATTAAGGTCAAAAGAAAACGTAGCCCCCGGCTCGAACCTGAAAACCTACCGTACGCCGCCTGCAGTCATTACCCATATTGAAAATGAACTACGCACGGTGGCGGAGGAAAATCCACACTTTGCGCTTGAACTGGCAGATGTTCTTTGGGACGAAGGCGCGCTCGAAACCCGCCTGCTTGCCGCGTTCCTGCTCGGGCGAATTCCTCCACGAGAGGAACGCCTGCTCCCCCGTCTCACCGCGTGGACCCAGCAGGTGCGCGACCCGGATGTGCGTTCCGCACTGCTTTCCACAAGTCTCACCCGCATGAGGCAGGAGACACCCGATCAATTTCTCACATTGATCCGCGAATATTTGCATCCCGCCCGCATGCGTGCCTGGTCAGACGGCATCCAGGCCCTTTTACCCATGATCGCTGATACAAATTATGCCAACCTGCCCCCGATCCTCGACATCGTAGAACCCGTCATTGAAGAGGCGCCATCCACCCTGCAAAACGACCTGCGGGACCTGATCATCGCATTGTATCGCGCCTCTGCGAACGAAACGACCTTCATGCTCAAACACATCCTGGTCAATTCGCAAAACCCCATGACATTAATTACTTTGCGACGCATTTCACGTTCCTTTCCAGCTTCTCTACAAAGCGAATTGAATAAGATCCTGCGACCACAACCGCTTTCAAAGCCCAAAACTAAAGAAAAGATGGAAGATTTCCTCCCAATCCCTGAAGCGGTTACAATTCAAAAGACTGGCACCCAGGCCGCCGGAAAATTATCCGGAGTAAAGAGGCAGGCAGAAAAAACGATGGCCGTTAAAAAACGGAAAACAACGAACGAAAATAAGATCGTCCCGGCAAAAAAGTCTTCAAAACCAAGATCATAATGTTTGGTGAAGTGACCTGGAGGTTAATATGTTATCGATCGTCAATATCATCCTGGGTGCGGCGCTCCTGGTATCGGGTCGCAAGTTGTTCTGGTTGTTTGTCGCGGCCGGTGGGTTTGTGGCCGGTATTCTAATTGCGACAAGGGTCACGCGAGGTCCGGAATGGCTGACGATCCTGATCGGCCTCGCAGTTGGTATTGCCTTTGCGGTGCTGGCCATGTTCCTCAAATCATTCGCAATCGGTATGGCCGGGTTTTTCCTGGGCGGCTCCATTTTAAGCGGATTGGCTGGTGCGCTTGGGATGGCCAATGGCCGGCTAAGCTGGGTCATCTATATCGTCGGTGGTGTGATCGGGATCATCCTGGTGGGCACGTTATTTGACTGGGCGTTGATCGGTCTATCCGCTTTCGGCGGCGCCTCACTGCTTCTTGAGGCATTTAATCTTAAGGGCGGCATAGGCGGTCTTGCTTTTATCGTATTGCTCATCATTGGGATTTCCATCCAGGCAGCGACCATGCAGAAGGAGAAGAAACGTCAAGATGATTGACAACTCCCAGATCATCTACCTGCACGGTCTTGAGAGCACGAGCCAGAGCGGCAAAGCGCGGCAGTTCGCGCAAAAATTCCCCGGGATGCTCACACCGGACTTCACGGG
This sequence comes from uncultured Anaerolineaceae bacterium, assembly GCA_964610295.1. GTDB lineage: Bacteria > Chloroflexota > Anaerolineae > Anaerolineales > Villigracilaceae > Villigracilis. The sequence goes on along the minus strand of CAZSVR010000005.1, from coordinate 69,823 downwards.
CCCATTTGATGCACGCATGCAGCAACTTTACACCATTCTTGGGGATAAAGAAGACTGGACGATCATCGGCTCCTCCTATGGCGGGTTGATGGGCTCAGTATTTACCTGCAAGCATCCCGTACAAGTCAGAAAACTGATCCTGCTCGCGCCGGCGTTGATGTTACCAGAATTTACATCAGAACATTTTGCACCGATTGATATACCGACCGTGCTCGTCCACGGGACGCAGGATGATGTGGTACCGCCTGGGCCTGTCCGAAAGATCGCCCAGAATGTTTTTACAGATCTTCAATATATCGCGGTAGACGATGGCCATCGCCTGCATAAAGCATTTGAAGACTTGAATTGGGAAGAGATTCTGGCGTAAGTAATATGGAGTCGATCGGCCTGCCGATGGTGTAGGAGCCTACCCCTTCACCCTTCCCCCTTCGCCCCTACGGGATGCTGCGCGAGGGACCTTCGGCGGGTACTTCGCGGGGCACTTAGCTCCTGCACTCCAAAAAGGAGCCAACATGAAACAACAGATCTTTTGGCACACTACTGTAAAAATGCCCGATGACTCAAATCTCACGCCCGTCCCAGAAAAAGTGGATGTTGCGATCATCGGCGGTGGCTTCACCGGCTTGAGCGCGGCGCGGACTTTGGGAAAGCGCGGCACCAAGGTAGTCGTGCTTGAAGCCAATACAATTGGCTGGGGCGCCAGTTCGCGCAATGGCGGTATGGTCCTCACAGGTCTCAAGGTTGGCATGGGAACCATCTTCAAGAAGTATGGACGCGATTTGGCAAGAAAATTATTCCAATATTCGCTTGATTCAGTGAGCACTGTCGAACGAATCGTTAAAGAGGAAAATATAGATTGCGGCTTCGCGCGTTACGGTCACTTGCTAACTACGAATAAGCCGAAACAATATGAGGTTCTCAAAGGCGAAGTAGACTTCATGGCAAAGGAGTTTAATCATAAGGTAAGGCTGGTCCCGCCAAGTGACTTAAGAAGTGAGATCGGCTCGGCTATTTACCACGGCGCACTTGTGGATGAGGTCAGTGGTGGATTGAATCCCGCGCAATACGTCGCGGGCCTTGCGCGGTCGGCGGAAAAAGCCGGGGCATTGCTCTGCGCCCAGGCACGAGTCACCCAGCTGGAGCGGAGAGAGAAACGGTTTGTCATCCAAACAGAAAGAGGCACCGTAGAGGCCGAATCCGTTTTGGTGGCAACTTCTGGTTACACAGGAAATGTCACAAAGAAATTGCAAAAGAAGATCATCCCGATCGGGTCGTTTATTATTGCGACTGAAAAACTATCAGATGAACTTGCCCACGAACTCAGCCCCAAAAATAGAATGATCTTTGATTACAAACATTATCTGAATTATTTCAGATTATGGGATAACCGCATGATCTTCGGTGGACGCGCTGCATTCTTCCCAGAAAATGAAAATACAATTGCACGAAGCGCTGAGATCTTGCGGCGCGAGATGGTGAGCGTTTATCCACAATTGAAGGATACAAAAGTGGAAGCTGCCTGGGGAGGCACGCTGGATTTTACATTTGATATGATGACCCATTTGGGAGAAGCAGAGGGGGTATATTATTCGCTTGGCTATGCAGGACATGGAGTTGCCATGGCTACGCTTTCAGGAAAGACAGTGGCTGAAGCCATGCTAAAAGGCAATATCAAGGAGCACCCTTTCGCACAGTTTGAGTTTCCCGATGCGCCATTAGGTCTATATGATGGCCGTCCATGGTTTTTGCCATTCGCCGGTTTGTGGTACAAATTTTTGGATTTGGTGGAGTAAAATTGAAGCATTACATTCCAATTTTAGAGGAGTAGTATATGGTTGTAAGAAAATCTGCAGGGAAAAAGAGCAAGCCAACCGGCCGCAATGCGGTCCCGGCCAAAAAGGCGACGAAGTCAAGAATCAGTAAAGTCGTTAGTACTGCAAAGCCCAAAAAACTTTCCGGGGATGTGTATTATCCTTCCAAACAGGTGATCGAGCAGGCACGCCTGAAGGATTGGGATAAACTCGCCGCGAGCGCCAGCCAGGACCTCAAAGGATTTTGGGAAAAAGAAGCGCTTGAACTGGAATGGTTCAGCAAATGGAAAAAAGTGCTGGACGATTCCAAAAAGCCTTTCTTCAAATGGTTTACAGGCGCCAAGGTCAATATCGTTCACAATGCGGTCGACCGCCATCTTAAGACTGCCCGCAAAAACAAACTCGCCCTCATCTGGGAAAGCGAAGACGGCAAAGAGCACCGTTCATTTTCATACTATGGATTGAACCGTCAGGTAACGCGGATGGCGAATATCATCAAGTCAATGGGCGTGAAGAAAGGCGACCGCATCACCATTTATATGGGGCGCGTTCCTGAGATCGTGTTTGCCATGCTGGCTTGCGCGAAGATCGGAGCAATTCACTCGGTTGTATTCGGCGGCTTTTCTGTTGACTCTTTGCAGGGTCGTATTGAAGACAGTCAATCAAATCTAGTGATTACTTGCGATGGCTCCTTTCAGAACGGCAAAGTTGTTCATTTAAAAAACATTGTGGACGATTCACTCCAACGCTGCCCAAGTGTTAAGAATGTGATTGTAGTAAAGCGTGTGAACAATCAAGTCAACATGGAAAGCGGGCGCGATCATTGGTATCACGATTTACTCGAACAGCCAGTCGCCGAAGGCAAATGCGAAACCGAACCGATGGATGCGGAAGATCCGCTATTCATCCTTTATACCTCCGGTTCAACCGGCAAACCGAAAGCCATTCTGCATACACACGGCGGATACATGGTCGGGACTTACACTACTTTGAAATACGCTTTCGATGTGCGCGACGATGACCGTTGGTGGTGTACGGCGGACCCAGGCTGGATCACAGGTCATTCGTATATTGTGTATGGCCCGATGCTCAACGGGGTCACATCGTTCCTGTTCGAGGGCGGGCCTTCGTATCCCGAACCGGACCGCTGGTGGCAGTGCGTTGAACGCTATGGGATTTCCATCTTCTATACCGCACCCACGGCCATCCGCGGACTCATGCGCTTCGGTGATTCCTGGCCCCAAAAGCACGATCTTTCCTCGCTCCGATTGCTGGGTACCGTTGGTGAGCCGATCAACCCCGAAGCATGGAGATGGTATCACCGCGTCATCGGCAAAGAGAAACTTCCGATCATTGACACCTGGTGGCAAACCGAGACAGGCATGTTCATGATTACCCCGACTCCGGTAGTGCCTCTCAAACCTGGCTCTGGCACGCGTCCATTCTTCGGACAAGAGGCTGAGATCGTGGACGAAAAAGGGAATCCAACCCCCGACGACACCGAAGGTTATCTCGTCTTGAAGAATCCGTGGCCCGCCATGCTACGCACCATTTACGGGGATGATGAACGCTATGTCAATCAATATTGGAGCAAATATCCTGGCAAATACACTACGGGCGACTCTGCAAAACGCGACAAAGACGGCTACTTCTGGATCATCGGCCGCGTGGACGATGTGATCAAAGTTTCCGGCCATCGCCTGGGCACAGCTGAGGTTGAATCCGCGCTAGTGAGCCACCCGGCAGTGGCAGAAGCTGCAGCAATCGGCTTGCCACATGAATTAAAAGGACAAGGCATTTACACCTTTGTCCTTTTACGCGCAGGGTTTTCCGCCTCTCCAGAATTGGCGGAGGAATTGCGTCAGCATGTAGCCAAGCATATCGGCCCGATTGCACGACCAGAAGAGGTCAGGTTCGTGGAAAAACTCCCCAAGACGCGTTCCGGCAAGATCATGCGACGCGTCTTAAAGGCACGCGCACAAGGGTTGCCCGAAGGTGATATCAGTACACTGGAAGAATAAATGTTTGTTATGTCAAATCTCGGAGATTTGACATAACAAAAAAGGCGGGTCGCGTAATCGACCTGTCTTTTTTGTTGGTATAATCCGCTATGATGATACAGAAGACCCATCGACAAACAATTATTGAGTGGCAAAAAGAACGGGATAATACGATCCGCCGTGAAAATGGCTGGCTTTCCCTTGTAGGCCTTTTTTGGCTGAAGCTTGGAAAAAACCACTTTGGGTCAGACTCAAAAAGTGAAATTCAATTACCTGATCGAACGCCGGCCAATGTTGGCTATTTTGAACATAATGGCAAATCCGTCACCTTGCGGACAAATTCTTCGCAAAAGGTTAAAGTCAACGACAAACTCACAGACTTCGCGATCCTCCAACCAGATATCTCCGAAAATCCAAGCTTCATTACCTTACAGGATATACGACTCGTTGTGATCCAACGCGGTAACAAGCTCGGCATACGCATGTGGGATAACCAACGTGAAGAGCGACGTTCCTTCCCCGCCCGAACCTGGTTCGAAATAGACGATAAGTTCCGCATCTCCGCGGCATACACTCCCTATGAAAACCCCAAGATGGTATTCTTCCCCGATCTCACAGGTGAAAAATCCGAATTTCCGGTGGAAGGCTTTCTTGCCTTCGAATTCAACGGGAATCATTATCAACTTGATATCAACAAGGAAGACGATGGCACGCTCTTTGTCCGATTTTGGGACCCCACCAGCAAGGACGAAACCTACCCCACCGGTCGTTATCTCATAGCAGATGAGGAAGCGGATCATAAAATATTCATCGATTTCAACAAGGCTTATTCTCCGCCCTGTGCCTTCACAGAATTTGCCACCTGTGTCTTCGCCCCGGACCAAAATCATCTGGATTTCAGGGTGACAGCCGGGGAAACATTCCGCCGCTCAACTTAAGATAAGACCGCCGCATTCTGCGGCGGTCTTATCTTATCCGATCAGAAATCGGGTAAAGAAATCTGGTACAAAAAATTCGCCGATCCCAAACCCCCACTTCAACGCACAAGAGGCGATGAATAACGCAACGCCAATTCCAAGCATGATGTAATCGCGTGGCGCGTATTTCAAATCCTTCAGCCACGTTCGCGGGGCTGTCCCAAACGCGCGTAGATCCATCGCGTCGATCACTTCTTCGCCCGTTACAGTGGATTGCATTACAACGGGAATAATCAATGGCGCCAGTCGGCGGATACGGGCCACGAGTCCACCCTTGAGATTATCCAACTCGTAGCCTCGCGCGCGTTGCGCGTCCATGGTAATCGTGAGGTCACGAGCAAAAGTGGGCAGGAAGCGGAAGGCCAGGTCCATGGTAAACGAAACGTTATCCGAAGCGCCCATGCGTTTGAACGCCGTCCCATAAATATTCGGGTCCATCGTATAAGGGATCGGGATCGCCAGAATCGCCATACACAGCATGCGCGTCATCTGATTAAGGGCAAACCACGTCTTGGAAATTGTGATCGGCACCTCCCAACCTATATCCGTGAATGGGATCTTAATAGGTACTTCAAACAAAACAGGGGAGGGGATGTTGGTCACCGAAGAAGGACCGCCGCGGCCGGATAACAGGCCGTTCAACCCAACGATGAAAAATACCAGGAAGAAGATGTAGATCCAGGCACGCCGCACATCCTTCCACTCGATCCGTGCAAGCAGATACAGGGTCAGTGAGATGAAGAAGAGCGGAAGGATAATGCGATAGTCCCAGATATCAGGGATGGTCAATGCAAGGATGATGCAGACCATAAAAATGAGCCTGGTGCGAGGATCCAATCGTTGAATGAAAGTATTGCGTGGACGGTACTTCCAGGTGACCAACATTCGGCTAGCGGCCTCTTTGCGCTGCAACGGCGGCGAACGCGATCATCAAAATGGGCAATAGGATCACGGTCACAACCAGGTTGCCGAGGAAGGCAGGGGTAAAATAACCCACTAGGGCAGTATTAAAATCGATACCACCTACGAACATTTCCGTAAGCGATGCGAACAACATCCCTATCGCAATGCCGAGCGCGCCCCAGCCCACAGCCTTCGTGATATCACCACGTGCCCGGAAGTCTTTGATGACGGGCATCGCCAGCCCAGCGACCAGACCCATCAAACCATTTCCGAGGCTCCAATTCCAGTAAAAGCCCCAACCACTCAACGCATCGCCAAGGGTGTTACCAATAAAGCCAGCCAGCAGACCCACCCACGGGCCATAAGCCGCGCCGAAGAAGATCAGCACAGCCACTGCAGGGCGGAAGGTTATATTACCTGCCGCAGGCAGTGGGAATATATTGGTTGCCCAGGAAAACACACCATACAATGCTGCGCCGATCGCGCCATATACAACCTGCCGAGTTCCAAATTCCCAAGTGCTTTTGTCGTTCATGATTTCTCTCCTTTTCGGTCAAAATATATTGATCTCAAACTGACCCTATACAGATAAACCCTGAGATCGCGCCTGCGTTACAGGCAAAATCACGAAACGAACTCAGCCAATGATTCGGCTGGCAAAAATCTTTTTGTGCGCGGCAGCAGGTCAAGGTTTAAGCGGAGAAGTGAGGTTGGTCGTATGCGATATTTCAACAAAAGATCGACATCCTTTAAGACTTCCTCAGGTTTTCCATCTGCCACGATATGCTTATCACCAACAAGTAAAACACGATTTGCATAGGTCAATGCGAGGTCGAGATCGTGCGTAATGAACAACGTGGATGCGAAGTTCGCGGTGAGGATCGAGTGCGTGCCATCTGAAGCATTGCAGAATGCGTCCATAAAGCGCGTGTAGTTTGCGAAATCCTGCCCCGCGGTTGGCTCGTCCAGGATCAGGATCTTCGACTGCATGGCCAGGACCGCCGCTATGGTTGTGCGCTTCTGCTGCCCAAAAGACAGGCCCAACGGTGGATACTCCTCAAGCCCATTTAAGTTCACTGTAGTAAGGCTTTCCGTAACCGATCGATTCATGAGCTCAGGCTCGAAAGCCAAATTCTTCGGGCCGAATTCCAGCTCCTCACGCACCGTGGGTGCAAAAAGCATGTGGGTCGGGCTCTGGAATACATAACCCAGAACTCGTGCGATCTGCGCAATACTCAACATACGCGTATCCTCACGTTTCACAAACACCCGTCCACGCGTGGGTCTCAGTAAGCCAATTGCATGTTTTACAAGTGTGGATTTTCCTGCACCATTCGGACCGAGCACGGCGACCAGATCACCCGGATGGATCTGCAGATTCACGTTTTGTAAAATGAGCGGACTCTCATCGTTATAACGAAAATCCACATCTTCGAATACGACCAGCGGCTCGCCTCCTTCTTGGACTTTATGCCTGGGCGCGCTGCCCTTTGCAGCATGCGTCGCCTTGACTCTCTGTACCACCCACTGAGCTGGCAGTTTAACCTGTTTATGGTCGATCTCAGAAGGCAGGTCATGAATGTGCCCCAAATACTTTACCTGTCCGTCCTCCATATAGAGCAATCGATCCGGCCGCGCCTCAAGGGCATCCTCCACGCGATGCTCGATCAGAATGATAGTCTTCCCCTCATCCGCAAGGCTGCGGAACACTTCCAGTGCTTCGTGAGCAGAAGCCGGATCCAGGGATGCGAGAGGCTCATCCAATTATCAGATGGACGGGTTCATTGCCAGTAGGCCTGCCAGCTCCAGCTTTTGTTTCTCACCTCCGGATAAATTGAATGCTTCGCGTTCACGCAGATATTCCATCTTCAGCCGGGACATGGCCAGATCAACACGTGTGACGATCTCGTCACGCGGCAATCCCAAATTCTCGGGACCGAAGGCAATCTCGTTATACACATTACTAGCCACGATCTGGCGTTCCGGGTCCTGCAAGAGCGTCCCTACCATCTGCGCCATTTCAGGGATCTTCATCCCTGAAATTTCCTTACCGTACAACAAAACTTTTCCACTCCGTTCACCGCGATAGCTACGCGGGATCAACCCATTAATACAACGCGCCAGGGTGGTCTTCCCGCAGCCGCTTGAACCCGCTACTAACAATAGCTCGCCCGGCTTGAGTTCGAATGAGATATCCTCGATCGCAACTTCCGGGCGAGTTCGGTACTTAAAAGATAAATTTTCAACAATAAGCGGCGAATTTGACATTGTGTTCTTATTTTACTCTGAAAGGATGACTTCCACTAAATCACCAACTTTTGCACCAAGTCGTTCCGCAGCATTGCCGTTCACTTCAGCCAGCTCAATATGATCTTCACTATCGACAACAGCCACAAGGTCGCCGGCTGAGCGATATCCATACGATTCAACGATCCCGTGTATCTGTGTTTCCTGAAGGCGGAAAAGCACATCGGTTCGGTTATGAAGCACCTCAGCTGGTAAATCAGTTGAGAGATTACCGAAAATATCCACTGCCGTGATATGTGCGATCCAACCCGTGGGTGTCGCTTCAGGGCGCGCCAATTTCAGTCGGACAGGGTCCGTAACCGAAGCGCCCAACTCATGGATCGAAACCCCATTTGCAAGATGGGCCGCAATTGGCGAGAAAATATCACGTCCATGAAATGTGCGGCTTACTTTCGGCAGCCAGTATTTTGGATTATCGAGATGGACAAATTCGACCGGCTGATCATACCGCTCTGCATCTTCCATGATCGGCGTGAGCAGACCGTTATCCGGCCCGACAAAAAAGTGATCCCCTAGCCGGGCTGCGAGCGCGCGCCGTCTGGTGCCCACGCCGGGGTCAACTACATATACATGCACTGAATGTTTTGGAAAAAATGAGTATGCGCGCCCGAGTACAAATGAGCCTTCCTGGACGTCCTGCGGGGCGATCGCATGGCTGATGTCTACGATCCTGGCATCGGGTGCGATTCCATGGATCACTCCCTTGAGGACGCCGACAAATCCATCGCGCAGGCCGAAATCTGTCGTCAACGAAATTATGGACATGGGTTTATTATCGGGGAAGGCAAATCATCCGTCAAGTCAATATTCCTGCTTAAATAAAATACACCCCGCGAGCATCGCAGAGTGTATTTTCAGCCGTTATTATTACTTCAACACCACATACAAACCGTGGAGCAAACCCGGGATTCCGCCTAAAAAGGTCAATACCAGGTTGATCCAGAAATCATTATCGATCTGACCCTTCTTCAAGTAAACAGCCAGCGGTGGAATGAAAAAACAAAGAATGATCTGTAAAACTTTATTATCCATTGGATACTCTCCTCTTTTGGGTTTGAATTAATCTGCGTCCCCATTATACAATACTGTTCCAATAAGTGCCATCAAAATCAATCCGGAATTACCTTGGGAAATGTAACGGCAAACTCTGTGCCCTGCCCCTTGGTGGATTTCACCTCTATCTCCCCTTTTAGTGCATTGGTGACCAGATTATGGACGATCGCCAAACCCAACCCGCTGCCACCCATGGCGCGGCCTGTGGTGAAGAACGGCTCAAAGACCCGCGCAAGGTTTTCCTGCGAAATACCCTTTCCATGATCAAACACACTAAGGTGATATCGTTCGCTTTCATCAAAGTCCAGTGTCACCTCGATGGCGCCCCCCATATCATGGGGATAAGCATAACGCTCTGCATTGGAAAGAAAGTTGATCAGGATCTGGGTTAGAAATCCGCGATAGCCCACCCATTTTTTTTGGTCAGGCCTGAGTTTATCGTGGAGTATTACGGATATGTTATTCCTTTTTAGACTCACCGACATCAAGCTGATCGTCTCTTTCACCACTTCGGAAATTTCCAGCGTTTCTTTCTCCGCAGTAAGCTGGCTGATTGAAACTTTCTTAAAGTCCTGCACGAGCTGATTAGCGCGTTCGACGTTACGACGGATCAATTCGAGCGATTCCGCAATATCTGCAGCACGCTGAGTGGTTATTTCCATGGGCACGGCCAACTCCCGGGCCATGATACTCACTGCAGTGTTGATAATTCCCAGGGGTGTATTGACCTCATGCGCCACACCTGCCACCATTTGGGTGAGGGCGCGTTGTTTCTCCACTTCCAATTGCGCGGCCAGCGTTCTACGCGCTAAAACCTGCTGGAAATCCCGCTCGTTCGCCGCCCGCATCTGTTCACTCAAGGTTGAGAATATTTCAAGGATCTCTTCCGCATCCGCTTTACGGATGATATTCACCATCATTTCACGGTCGATCGCCAGAAATTCCGAGTCGCAACTCGTCGTTATGCTTGCCTGGCGGGGCTCTTGGCTGAACATGGCTAACTCACCGAACACATGATGTTCGGATAATTCGCTGACATTGATCGTTTCACCGTCTATATCTTCGCGCTCGATCTTTACACCGCCCTTTAAGATCAAATACATGGTTGTAGAACGGTCGCCCTGGCGGAACACGATCGTGTTCGTCTTGAACGAAACCTTTGGTGCGGTTTCTGCGATCTCTTCCAATTGAACCGCTGAAATAGAGGCAAAGAAGGCGAACTTCCGCAATATTTCGGGGTCGATCACGCGTTTTTTCACATCCATATACATGAGAGCTCCGCTACATAATTCACGGAGAACACAGGCTCCCTACCCATGTCTCCGTGCAATTGTATCTTCATAGAGAGTATTTTATTATCTCTTCTTCCTTGAAGCCTTTTTTGCAACTTTCTTAACAGGTTTTTTGACGGATTTCTTTGCAGATTTGGCAGGTTTAGTCCTTTCCTTCCTGACAGGTTTCGATCCAGCAGAAACCTTCTCGGCACCCGTGATCTTCTTCCAGAGTGTGGAAAATACCAAACCACTATTAGAAGTCGGGTCGAGTAACAGGCGTGGCATGATCATCGCAGATTCGGCTACATAATAATAATCCGCGGTTGTTTTGGTCTTCACAGTCATGACCAAAATATTACCCATTTCATCCATCGCGAGCTTATGACCCTCCGCAGTCCGGATCACAGGTTTTGATGCATCCAGGCGATCGTGCGGAGGTTTGATCTGATCAGGATAGTCACTTACGATAAATTCCTTGTCGAACATAAAACCAGTCACACCTTCGCTTTCGCGTGGACCCGGTTCGCCAAACCAGCCCATGCCCTCCAAAAAGTCCTTTCGTGAACTTGAATGAGTGATCAAATTGGAATTGGAGGCTTCTGTCATCAATGTATACCAGCTGGTAAACCACTGCCGTACGCCACTCTTAACCAGGGTATATAACTTCTGTTCACTTAACTCCACTTTGGTAAAGTAACCAGAAATATCGTAATCGTCTATGACCTTGCGTTCAGGTGCAAGGCCGGGCTGCCCGGTGCGGATAAATAACTGAACAGAGTGACCGTCCGCTTCTTCACGGATATATTTGCACAATTCGAGGCCGGCATGGTCACTTTCCATGACCACATCCACTAAGGCGACAGCCACGATGGGCTCAGACGAACCCTGCAAGGTCAGAGCCCCTTTCATCAATTCGATGGCTTCAGCTTTACTGGCAGGCCATACATCTTCACATCACGTAACGCAAGTCTGGTCACTGCGAGAACATCAGGCTCATCGTCAACGACGAGAATGCTCTATTCATTGAAAAACATACAGGGGCTGCTATGGCTTAATAGATTTGTCGTTATGTGTTACGAAATCGGGTTGACCAATGCTTAAAACACTGATCCCATCGTGCAGGATACGTGAGCACTACGACCCCACCAAACTGACCAAAGCTTCGTAATTCGCCGGGATTATTTTCGGGGATTCGAACGAGTCGGTCACGATCGAGGGATCTTTCAATCCATGACCTGTACAAACGACTACGATCTTCTTAGCCTTTGCGTCCCACGACCCCCGGCCTGCCTCTGCAACCAGACCTGCCAGCCCAGCAGCAGATGCCGGCTCAACCCACACGCCCTCCGCTGCCAGGATCCGTTGTGCAGATAATATTTCCTCATCTGACACTGCAATGATCCGTCCCCCAGATTCTTGCGCAGCCTCAATAGCCTGCTCCCCGCGCGCTGGCCTACCTATGCGAATGGCTGTCGCAATAGTCTCGGGCTTGTCGACTGCGTGTCCCAGCACAAGTGGAGCTGCGCCCGCAGCCTGCACACCCAACACACGCGGCAATCCTTTTTGATATTGCTTAAATCCCGCCCAATATGAAGTTATATTTCCAGCGTTGCCAACCGGCAGACATAACCAATCCGGCGCGCTACCAAGGTCATCACAAATCTCGAACGCGGCGGTCTTTTGTCCTTCGATGCGAAACGGATTAATTGAGTTGACCAGCGCAATCGGTGTCTTTTGCGTGATCTCCACAACCAGGGATAGTGCGTCGTCAAATGAACCTTGTATTTGGATTACTTCCGCGCCATAGGCAATTGCGCCCGCGAGCTTACCAATTGCCACTTTCCCCTCCGGTATCAAGACGATAGCACGTAAACCAGCCCGCGCAGCATACGCGGCTGCAGATGCAGCCGTATTGCCCGTGGAGGCACAAATTACCGTCTGCACGCCCCGTCCAACGGCTTCACTGATCGCCGCAGTCATGCCGCGGTCCTTGAATGAACCTGTCGGATTCAAACCTTCAAACTTGATAAATAAGTCACAATCAAATTGTTTGCTTAAACGCGGCATCGGAATCAACGGCGTGTTGCCTTCGAGCAGGGAAATGTTCTTTGTGTGGGCGGGTAAATCAAGATACTGCCCATAGCGATGGATAAGGCCCATGTAGGTCATAACAGCTCCGAAGTCAGGAATGTGGCGATTATAATGTCCACATGATAAAAATCCGGGTCCCCGCCACCTCTGCAAATTTAGGTCCTGGCTTCGATTGCCTTGGTCTTGCCTTGAATATTTGGAATGAGGTTATTTTTGAGCCTGCTGAAAAAACAACGTATCAGGTCACTGGAGAAGGCGCGGAAAAGTTTAATAAAAGCACCAGAAATTTACTCACAAAGGCGTTTGCACGTTTGCACGAGATCTGTGGAAAGAAAATGCACGGGGTCGCCATCGACGCACACAATGAAATTCTTGTAAGTAGCGGCCTCGGCTCCAGCGCGGCTGCAATTGTAGCAGGCTTGTTCGGTGCGAATGAATTCCTTGGAAATCCTCTAACCGAACAGGAATTATTGAAACATGCCACTGAACTGGAGGGACATCCCGACAACGTTGCCCCGACCGTGCTCGGCGGACTAGTCGTCTCTGTGGTCAAGCATGAAGAGATAATCACACGCCGTTATGAAATTCCTGAAATAACGATTGTGATCGTAAAACCTAATGTCCACTGGCCAACGCACGCAGCCCGCGCCGTATTACCAAAATCCATTTCACGTGCCGACGCGATCCATAATATCGGTCGCGCAATCCTTGTAGTAGAGGCGCTGAGAAATGGCGACATTGATCTTCTGCAAAAGGTGATGGATGACCGCATCCACCAACCCTACCGCTTGAAACATATTTCAGGTGGAATGTCCGCCTACAAAACTGCAAAGCGATTTGGAGCGGCCGCGCTTTCCGGTGCGGGGCCATCCATTATTACTTTCGTTCCTGCTGGAAAGGCCGAGCAGGCAAAAGCGGAGATCACTTCCGTGTTTGAAGAACGAGGCATTGAAACAAGAGGGATCATTACAAGGCCAAGCGGCAAAGGCGCGCATGCGATATAGAGTAAACAAAAATCTGACGATGTGGATCTCGCAAGGTCTTTTGTTGATTACTTCCTTTTAGATCGTACTTTTGCTTTTTCTTTTTGTTTGACTTCGGCCCTGATCGCAACAAGCTGCGATGCCAGCTTCTTTTCTTCCTTATACGCATCGCGCAAATTGACCGGCTTCACCCGGCTGTCACGCACTCGTAAATTAAGCATTTCCACGAACACAGAGAAGCCCATCGCGAAGTAGACGTATCCCTTCGGAATGTGCTGATGCAAGCCTTCCACAACCAAAGTAAAACCGATCAGCAAAAGGAAACTTAGGGCGAGAATTTTAATTGTGGGGTGCTTCTCTACAAATTCACCAATAGGTCGGGCAGTGAATATCATCACGGCAGCCGCCACAATAACAGCAATGATCATGATCGCCAGCTCGTCCACCATGCCAACCGCGGTGATGACCGAATCAAGTGAAAAGATGATATCTAACAACATGATCTGAACGAGCACGCTGGCAAAGGTCGCTCCGACCCTGGCAGAAGCCGAACCTTCCTGCCCTTCCAGTTTTTCATGAATTTCGTGCGTACTTTTCCATAGGAGGAAAATACCGCCCGCCAGCAGGATCAGGTCGCGGCCTGAAATTCCGATGTCGAAATACGGCAAAGTGAAAAGGGCTTCCTCCAGACTGATGACCCACGAAAGGGAAAGTAGTAATAAAATGCGCGTGATGACTGCCAGCATAATGCCCGTGGTGCGCGCGCGTTGTTGGTCGTGATGCGGCAGCTTGCCGGCAAGGATCGAAATGAAAATCACGTTATCCACGCCCAGCACCAATTCCAGCGCAACAAGGGTAAGGAGTGCGATCCAACCTTCAACTTGTGTGATCCAATTAAAATGCAAACTCACTTGGCATTCCTGAAAAAAGGTTGGGCGGATTCTAACGGCTTTTTATGGATTTGAGTATGCAAGAACTTGGAAGTCTTCAAGACTTCCGAGTTCTTGCTCTATTTGATCTTGAACATTTGCGTGAGCTTCATGGCAAGATTTAGATCTCCTGCGAGTTTCAACTTACCCTGCATGAACGCCTGCATCCCATCAAGTTCGCCCGTGAAAATCTTGACATAGTCGGCTGAATCAGCAGTCAGGGTCATCTTCGGGGAAGCATGTGTGCCTGGTGATACGTCCACTTTCCCGTCTTTGATGACTGCGTGCCACTCACCTGCTTCCGCGCCTGTGAACTTGAACTGGATGACTGCGTCAAGGCCTGCGGCTTTCTCCGGAATGAACGCAGCGGGCATTTTGGACATAAGGTCTGACACCGTAAGAGGCATTTTATTTCTCCTTCTGATTATTGTAAATTTTCAAATATCGCCGCGGCGCCCATGCCACCGCCAATGCACATCGTGACCATTCCATATTTGGAATTGCGACGGCCCATTTCGTAAATCAGTTGTGTTGTCAGCTTTGAACCGGTGCATCCAAGTGGATGTCCCAACGCAATCGCGCCACCATTGACATTCACTTTGTTTTCGTCAATCTCCAAAGTACGGATCACCGCCAGCGCTTGCGCTGCAAAAGCTTCGTTCAATTCTATCAGGTCAATATCATTGAGTGAAAGACCCGCAAGTTTCAGGGCTTTGGGGATCGCGACGATCGGCCCAATTCCCATCAACTCGGGAGGCACGCCGCCAACCGCGAACGCTACAAATCTCGCCAATGGTTTGAGTCCCAATTGCGTCGCCTTTTCTGCAGACATCACGATCACTGCGGCCGCACCATCAGACATCTGGGAAGAATTGCCCGCTGTGACGACTCCACCTTCTTTGAAAGCTGGCTTAAGTTTGGCGAGCGCGTCCAGGTTCGTATCCGCGCGCGGACCTTCATCCTGCTTCACCATGATTGACTTTTTCTCGGCCTTAGCATTGACATACTCTACAACTTCCACATTAAGCGGCAGGAGTTCAGGATCAAACATCCCAGACTCAACGGCCTTCGTCGCGCGCTGGTTGCTTCGCAATGCGAAGATATCCTGGTCTTCTCTGCTTACGCCATATTTTACCGAAACATTCTCAGCGGTTAATCCCATATTTGTATAATAATGCGGCAAGTCCTGTGCGAAGTGTGGATTCGGCGAGAACTTGAATCCCGTCATTGGGATCATGGTCATGGACTCTGCCCCACCTGCGATTCCCACTTCAATTTGACCTGTCTGTATCGCGGCAGCCACATGCGCAATAGATTGCACGCCTGACGCACAATAACGATTTATCGTTTCAGCAGGAACCGAATCGGGCAAACCTGCACGCAGTGCGATCATGCGCGCCATATTCAGTCCCTGCTCCCCCTCGGGAAAGGCACAGCCAATCACTACATCTTCGATTTCTTTGGGATTAAGATTCGGCGTCCGCTTGAGCAGTTCTTGTATCACACGCGCCGCCATATCGTCAGGGCGAACGGTGGCTAGTACTCCACGCTTGGCCTTGCCCACAGGTGTTCGAACCGCAGAAACAATAACAGCATCTTTCATGGTTTATCTCCTTCTCAAGGGTTAAAAGTTGCAAGTGATAGGTTGCAAGTCAAACAACCTTCAAACCTTCAACCTTCCAACATTTAACTAATTTCTCAACGGCTTGCCAGTTTGCAACAAATTCCACATTCTGGCCTGTGTCTTTTCTTCGCCACACAGAGACAAAAATGCTTCTCTTTCAAGGTCCAGGATATATTGTTCTGAAACCCAAGTGGGCCTGCTCAATCCACCGCCACACATGATATAGGCCAACTTATTCGCGATCTGATGGTCGTATTCTGTGATGTAGTTACCCTCTTTGAACATGAATGCGCCGATCCGCAACGCGCCGAGATAATCACGCCCGGCCGCGTAGATAGGTTCTGGTGCGGGCGGAGCATATCCCGTCGCGACCATATGAAGCACTTCCTTTTTCGCTTCCGTAAGCAAATGATCGCGGTTCAACACCACGCGGTCTTGTGGATTGAGGATTTGCATTCCCCGCGCTTCTTCTGCCGAGCTTGCAACTTTAGCTTGTCCAATTTGCAAGAAGGCACGTTGTAGAAAAGGCAATGCTTCCGCGTTTTCTGTTTTCATTGCGGGATTAATCACGCGGCGCATGATTTCTTTTGTCCCTGCGCCAGCCGGAATCACACCTGCACCCAGTTCAACCAATCCAATATAGGTTTCAGAGGCCGCAACCACACGTGAAGCGTGCATGGTAATCTCACAACCGCCGCCCAGTGCGAGGCCCGCGGGAGCGACAACGATTGGCTTCGGAGAATAACGCATGCGCATGTTCAAGCCTTGCAATCTGCAAATTGCGTCATCGAGCGTATCCCACATGCCTTGTTGCGCGGCGACCACAACCATAAATAGATTCGCGCCCGCGCTAAAGTTATCCGCTTCGTTGCCGATGACAAGTCCGTCGAAATCTTTATCGAGTCGGTCAAGCGCTTCACTTGCCACCGCAAAGATGTCATCATCGAGCACATTCATCTTTGTGTGGAATTCAACCAGCGCCACGCCATCAGCAAGGTCATACAACGACGCGCCTGCGTTCCTGCTGATTTCCTTTTTCGTACCGCGCAATTCCTTCAACAGAACGAATCCTTCGGGCTGTTGCAACTTTACATATTTTTTCTTCGCAACATCGTACACACCAATTTTATTCACGCCTTTATATTGATAGAAAGTTTCTACACCCTCTTTCAACATCGCCTGCACCCACTTCGCGGGTGGGTATCCCGCTGCCTTCATACGCGTGACTGTCTCTTTCACAGCGAGCATGTCCCAAGTTTCAAATGGGCCCGCTTGGTGCATAAATCCCCAACGAACTGCATCGTCGATCGGCTTGGGAGTATCCGCCACCTCGGGAATGATAGTGGAGGCATACTGAAATCCTTGATAGGTCAATGCTGTGACCAATTGCGCAGCTTTATCATCCGCCTGCAACATCAGCTTGAGCCTGTCAGCTAGCCCCTCAACATCCTTGGCTGCTTTGACGGACTCGAAGCGCGGCTTCGTTGGCGAAATATGTTCAAGATTCTTTAAGTCTAATGAATAAAATTCTTTCCTGCCCTCTTCACTGCGCGCTTCTTTATAAAAACCAACTTTCGTCTTATTGCCAAGCCACTTACGTTCGACCAGGATTTCGATCAATTTGCGCGGCGCTTCAGCCTTGAGATATTCCTGACCAAGTTTGTCGTGTGGAATTAACGGCGCAAGATTCTTGCCCACCTGATCCCACACATCCACACCGACCAGATCGATCAGCCTGAACGTTGCCGTTTTAGGCCGACCCATTAAAGGTCCAGTGAGAGCGTCGACCTCATCCACGGTATAACCATTCTTTAGGATGAAATCCAGCGCGAACGCGCCTGTTCCAAAAGCGACGCGATTCCCGATAAAGTTCGGCGTATCCTTACAAAGCACGATCCCTTTTCCTAAACGATCTTCACCAAAGTGGCTTACAAATTCAACTACATCCTTTGATGTATCCGCAGTCGGGATGATCTCAAGCAATTTCAAATAGCGCGGGGGATTAAAAAAGTGTGTACCAAGAAAATGCTTTTTGAATTCCTTCGAGCGGTCTTCTGCAATATCTTTAATTGGAATACCAGAAGTATTTGTCGAGACGATCGAGTTTGGTTTTCGCAGCTGGTCAATACGCACCATCAGATCTTGTTTGATCTTGAGGTTTTCGACGATTGCTTCCACGACCCAATCGGCTTCGGCCACCGCGCCAAAATCATCTTCAAGATTGCCAAGCGTGACAAGACTCTGCAGATCCGCAGACATCAAATTGGCAGGCTTTGCTTTCAAGCAGCGATCCCAGCCTTCGTTGACGACCTTGTTCCGTGCAGCCTTATCATTCACTGGCGCATCTTTTGGAACGATGTCAAGCAGAGTCACCGGCAGGCCGGCATTCGCGAGCTGAGCCGCGATCGCCGCGCCCATGGTGCCAGAGCCAACCACGACGGCGCGAAATATCTTGTATTTCATAGTTTCCTCCAATGGGATCCGTGATTCGGGAGTCGTCTACGATTCCCGAATTCCGAACTTATCTCAACTCACTCCCGCTATAGGCAAGTATCTGCCGCGCAACGACAAGACGATTGATCTGCCCGGTGCCTTCATAAATATCGGTGATCTTCGCGTCGCGGAACCACTTCTCAGCAAGGAATTCGCGACTATACCCAAGCGGCCCCAAAATTTCGACAACCTTTTGTGTGATCTTCGTCGTCACATCGCCGGCCTTTACCTTGCTCATCGAAGACTCGAGCGCGTTAGGCTTCTTATTATCAGCCATCCATACTGCCTTCATTACCATAAGCCAGGCAGATTTCAGCATGATCTCCATGTCGATCACCTCGCGCTCGAGGTTGGATACTTTTTGACGCGGGAGTCCATACCTGATTTCGATTTTGTTCTCGGCCAGTTTCTCTTTCAGGAATTCAAGGGCGGCTCGCGCCACGCCGATACCTGAGGCGGCCACGAGCGGCCGGGTCGCGTCGAAGGTTGCCATCGCACCTTTAAAACCGGTTGTAGTTTTTTCTGCGGTCGCGCTTCCGAGAAGATGGTCAAACGGCACGCGCGCATCCACCAGGGAGATTGCAGCTGTATCGCTCACGCGTATCCCCATCTTATGTTCCAGTTTGACTACCTTCACACCTGGCGTTCCGCTTTCAACAACAAATGCCCGTAAACCCGCACGTCCCACGGATGGGTCAATCGTCGCCCAAACAACGACATAGCCTTTGCCTAGTTTTTCATATTCAGTGAATGATTTATCACCGCCAGTGACAAAGATCTTCTCACCATTGATGACCCATTCATTACTCTTTTCATCCAAGACTGCCCGCGTTCGAATTGCAGAATTATCAGAACCTGCACCGGACTCTGTAATACACATCGCGGCAAATGTGGGTTTTTCTTCATTGAACCGCGCAAGGAACTTTGCCTTCTGCTCCGGCGTGCCTGCAGAGTAGACGGCTGCCGCGCCCAGCCCTCCCCCCGGCAGACAGTGATACATGCCCAGGTCTCCATACGCCAAGGATTCAATTTGGGCTGCAATCAACTGATATCCGATCGGTGGGTGTGCTCCATTACCTGCCCCACCCCTATCCCCCTCTCCCTGAGGGAGAGGGGATGGAGGCGAGGGCTCACGCGGCGCAAGGCTACTACCGCCCATTGCCCGCATGGCACGATGCATGAACTCGATATAATCCCAGGGAATTTCGTGCTCGTGTTCGTCAAAATAGCGGGAGGTCGGACGCATCATTTCATCGGCAACAGTTTTCAACATGAACTGTGCCTGGGTAACTGGTTTTGGGGATTCAAATTCGATTGTCATCGTTCTCTCCGTTATACAATGGCCAAGCCGGTCAACATGGCAAATCCACGCCCGTTTCGCATCCACATTTCAACGGGATGCTCACGGATATACCCGTGCCCACCCAAGATTTGCACGGCGCGGTCTGTGACCATCATGACCATGTCCGCCGCGCCTGTGGAAGCGAGATAAGCTTCGGTATAGGCATCGTCTTTTTTGTTGTCCAATTTCCAGGCGGCCTCCCATGTGAGCAGGCGAATCGCTTCGATCTCGGTTCGCATGTCTGCCAACATAAACGCGATAGCTTGTTTCTGCGCGATCTTCACCCCAAAAGCCTCGCGTTCTTTGGCATAATCACGCGCGTATTCAAAAGCGGCATTCGCTACACCGAGCGCGGCTGAGGCGGAGGCAATGCGCATTGAAGCCAGGATTAGTTCAAAGTCATGGCCGGAAGCGCCGCCCAGCCTGTTCGAGGCAGGGATTTTCACATTATCCAATTTCACTCGATAAAGGGGAAGTGCGTTCAGGCTCATCAATTTCTCGCGTTCATCTGAAATGGTTAATCCAGCAGCGCCTTGTTCAACGATAAAGCCTTGAGAGTTGCCGTCGAGATTTGCATACACAATCATCGTTTCTGCATCTTTTGCAAATGGAACAAAAGCCTTCTTGCCATTGAGAATGTATGAATCGCCGCTCGCGCTGGCAGTAGTTTTCAAGTCATTCGGGTCGAAGTCAAACGCGTATTCAATCAGTGCGCTGCCATATGAATGCCAAACGCCCGCAACGATCCTGGGAAGATATTTTTTCTGCTGTTCTTCCGAACCTGAAAGCAAAATGGGGATTGCAAAAAGATTCGGCGCACCAACCGCATACGCGCCGGCGAGATCACCGCAGGCCAGTTCTTCAAACGCCAGCACACCAGTGACCGCGCTCCGCTCGCCGAAACCGCCATAAGATTCGGGGATGGCTGCCTGAAGCAATCCCAACTCCCAGCCTTTGCTCACGACTTTCATTTGAAGTTCAGCAGCTTCCTCCATGTCATGCGAAACAGCGCGCAAGTCATTGTTGGCATACTTCCGCACCGCTTCGACGAGCATTTGTTGTTCTTCATTCGGTTCAAATGAATACATGTTTTCTCCTTCACTTTCTCGATTATTTCAACAACCCTTTAAATAATAGATCTGCATAACCATCTGCGATTTCGTCAATGGATTTCTCGCCTTCAGGGTGATACCAGGTCAGGGTCCAGTTCATGATCCCCATCAAGGCGCGAACGGTTAAGTTAACATCGGGGCATGCGAATAATTTTGCACGCGCCCCTTCATTAAGCACATCCCGCCATAATGCCTCGAACTTATCGCGTTGAGGGACATGGCGGGTATGGGATTTTTTATCCAAGGACCGATGTTCGAACAACAAGACCGATGTGAGATCTGTGTTATCAGCCAGGGACCTCAGATAAGCGCGGATCATCTCTCGTAATTTTTTGTCGGCTGGTATGGGTTGGCCGGCAATTTCCCCGATATATTCGATCAACATTTGCAGAGCACGGTCAAGAAGCGCAAGCAAGATCTCCTGCTTAGACGAAACGTGATGGTACAGGCTCGCTTTTTGCAGGCTCACAGCTTCTGCAATATCGTTCATGGACGCGCCATGAAATCCCTTTTGCCTGAATACCTGCGCGGCGGCGTCGAGAATGTCGTCTCTGGTCATAAGGTCTCCCTACCGAACGGTCGGTTGACGAATAATAACAGCGGGGCATAAAGGAGTCAAGGTTTTTCACGTGCCATGCTTTTACTTTGCCTACAAAGGAGAACTCTCTCACGAATTATTTTCTTACGGGAGCAGCAGGTTTCCTGGGAAACGTCGTAGCCCGACAGTTGCCTGCGCAAGGACATCAAGTCAATATCGTTGTGCGCAGCCCTGAAAAAGCGCGAGAGTTGGAATCACTTGGCGCAAAAATATTCAACGGCGATGTAACGGATAAAGAGTCCAGTCGCGCGGCCATGCAAGGCGTGGATGGCGTCTTTCACGTGGCGGGCTGGTACAAAGTCGGCACCCGTGATAAAAGCGATGGGGAAAAGGTCAATACTCAAGGCACGCGCAACACGCGTGAGTTAATGACTCACCTTACGCAGTGTCGCTCTGCGCGCCGCGTTGCCTGCACGGGGATAAATCCCCGTGCTACTATTACGAAGCCGCCTACGGCGGCTCAGCCTGCGAAGCAGGCTTCGTAATAGCCCCGACGTTTACGTCGGGGCGGGGCTGGCGGAAGACAGCGCAAAAATTGTAAAAGAGATTTTTTGCGTAAGGTCAGTTAATGAAAGAGTTGAAGATCCCCAAAGGAGTTTATACCGGCACATTGGCGGTCAACTCAGATACACACGGCCAACTCGTGGACGAAACCTATCACTTCAGCGGCGCGCATTTAAGTGAATACGACCGAAGCAAAGCCGTCGCGCACGATATCGCAACACAATTGATCGCAGCGGGACTTCCCCTTGTGATCGTCAGTCCCGGGCTTGTATATGGACTACATGACACGAGCAGCTTACGAACCACTCTCGTAAGCTGTCTCAAGAGACCACTCCCCGTCATGCCTGGCAAGGCCGCGTTTTGTTGGGGGCATGTGGATGACATCGCACGCGGACATATCCTTACGATGGAGTAGGGCAAAGTGGGCGAAACTTATTTCATCCGCGGCGAAGTTTATACAATGACCGATGCAATGCAGTTAGTGCAAGAAATCACGGGGATTCCTTCGCCGGATCTGTTTCACCCGGCCTGCTCCTGGCAATGGCCCGCCTGATGAGTGCGATCGAAAAAATCATGCCTGTGCCTGATAGTTACACCTCCGAAGGCCTACGTGTGATCGCAGGTGTGACCTATATTGGCGACAACAGCAAGGCTCGCCGGGATCTGGGATTTGATCCACGTCGATTAGAAGATGGCTTAAAAGAGACTCGGATGCACGAAATATCCTTATTGGGAATGCAAACGGCCTGAACATTTCCATTGGCCGTACACTTGAGTGCATCCCCGTGCTATAATAATTTTATGGCAACACCCCTACCAGAACAACACACAGCACCGCCCCATCAACTCACACCTAAACAACTTGCTGAGTTGCATGAAAAAGAACGTCGCCAAAAAACGATCATCGCCAGCATTATTGCAGGTATCGTATTTATCCTTATCCTGCTTGCCGTGGCGGTATATTTCCTTCTTCAACCAGCTACACCCACAGACAAGATTCGCGACGTGTTCATCATTGTTGTAGCCGTGGAGTCACTGGTCATCGGCGTCGCACTCATCGTGCTCATCGTGCAACTTGCCAGCCTGATCAACCTCCTGCAGAACGAAATCGGCCCGATCTTGAATGCCACAAGCGAAACGGTTAATACATTGCGAGGTACGGTGGAATTTTTGGGCGAGAATGTCGTTGAACCGGTCGTGAAACTTAACGGTTATCTGGCGGGCCTGCGACGTATGTTAGAATTACTGGGCATCAAGCCCAAATAATACAACCAAACTGCTTACAAATTAAAAAAAGGAGAATCCTATGTCTGACCGTGATGAATTTGGAGCCTTTCTCGTCGGCTTTATAGTTGGTGGCCTCACAGGCGCGGTTGTAGCATTGCTCTTTGCCCCGCAATCTGGCGAAGAGACTCGTGCGCTGATCAAGGACAAGTCCATTGAACTGCGTGACCGCGCCGCCAGTTCTGCCGAAGAATTGATGGCCCGCGCCGAAGCCGCTGCCGCTGAAGCCCGTGCGCGCGCGGAGGAACTTACCCGGGAGGCCCGCGCCCGTGCAAGCGAGTTTGCAAACGAAGTCCGCGAACGCGGCAAGAGCGCGTTGGACGCAGTTCGCAAGCCCAAGAAAGAGGGCGGCGAATCTCCGGCGTAATTCCATCAGAACGCGACAAGGGTCTGACCGTCCGAGTCAAACCCTTGTTTTATTATTACCATGATCGTTCGAAGCTTGATGCGGGTATTCTTTCGCCTGCTCTATCATCCCTTTGCCTTCACATACGACCTCGTCGCCGCGACGGTTTCATTCGGTCGTTGGCATGATTGGGTGATGACTGTCCTACCATTTATGAATGGGACGCGCGTCCTCGAGTTGGGTCATGGTCCCGGACATTTACAGCGGATCCTGCTTAACCGAGGCTTGTTCGCCGTTGGACTGGATGAGTCAGCGCAAATGGGCAGACTCGCCGGCCGCCTCGGGGCTGCCTCCAAATTGACGCGCGGCCTTGCCCAAACACTCCCCTTCCCGAACGAATCCTTCCAAACCATAGTCTCAACATTTCCAACAGATTACATTTTCGATCGACGTACTCTCTCCGAGATCAAGCGCTGTCTTTCGGACGGAGGCAGGCTCATCGTCCTGCCTATAGCGTGGCCGAAGAGTCAACTGCTCAAATGGCTATATACAGTCACAGGCGAGAGTCCTTCCGAGCTACGCGAATCTATAAAATCCAGATTAATACAAACATTCAACAGTGCGGGTTTTGAGACAGAAGCACAAATTGTTGCAGTAAAATCAAGCAACTTATTAATCGTAATTGCACAAAAGAGGTAAAAAATGTTGAGCAAATTACGCGAACCTGTTAACAGTCTCACGCATTGGGGCGGTGCCATCCTTGCGCTTGCGGGATTGATCGCCCTGCTTATTGTTGGCCGGAGTACACCTGCCAAGATCATTTCACTCACGATCTATGGCACAAGCCTAATCGCGATGTTTTCAGCGAGCGCCACATATCATATGGTAGGCGTCAAAGAAAAGGCCCTGGAGATCTTCCGCAAAATTGATCATGCAGCCATCTATCTGCTTATCGCTGGGACGTATACACCATTCTGCGTCAATGTCTTCACAGGGTTTTGGAAGTGGGGTATGTTGGGCCTGATCTGGTCCCTGGCGATCCTTGGAATTACAGTGAAAATCTTCATTGTCCGCGCGCCGCGCTGGTTAAACGCCGGCATCTATGTGCTGATGGGCTGGTTGAGCGTCGCCGCCGCGGGTCAAATTCTGGCGGCTTTGCCACTTTGGGTTTTTGCCTGGCTGATCGCGGGTGGCGTAATTTACACTTTGGGCGCGCTGGTATATATCACCAAAATATTCAACTTTGTTCCCGGTGTATTCGGCTTCCATGAAGTCTGGCACATTTTTGTATTACTTGCCGCAATGGCGCACTTCGTTGCTGTAATGGGCGTGGCTATATAATAAGGAAAAAGATATGTTCTTCGGATTCGATTTGAAGAAAATCTTTCTGTTCCCCGTCAAGGATGCGGAGGCGCGCAAATATTTTCTGATCGGCCCCTTGGTCTCGATTGCAGCGTTCAGCGGGCCAATCGTCCCATCTTTCTTTCTGAGCGACCTTGCCAACATTCCTCAAGCTACATAACCAGCATGCGTCCACTTGAGATCGTTGACCCAATACTGCTCACACTTTATCTGTTCTGGCCGCATCCAGGCCCATTTGCGATTCGACTTTTACCTTCAGCCGCGTTAATCGTTACACTCATTCATCTTTCAGTAGAAGGATACCGCTGGCAGATGATTCCGCTTTATACCCTGACTACACTGCTCGTGCTGAGCAGCCTGACCAATCTCGCAATCCTGCCGATCGGCCGGCCGCCGCTTCCTGCCTGACAGTAATCTTGCTCGCGCTTTCAACGGCATTCCCCTTTCTCCTGCCTGTTCCAAAATTCCGCGCGCCGAGTGGAATGCATAAGGTCGGCACGACCATATATGAACTTAGTGATCGATCCAGAAAAGAGATTTATTCGGGCAAGCATGAACCGCGCCATATCATGGTTCAGGTTTGGTATCCCGCGAAAATCACAAGTGCAGACGTCCACGCACCCTGGATGGTCCATGCGAAGATCTTTACACGCGCAATTGCCACTTACCTAAATTTTCCCTCCTTCTTCCTGGACCATCTTGCGCTGATAAAAATGCCCTCCTATAAAGATGCTGCGATTTCGGACCATGACTATAAATTTCCGGCCCTCTTATTTTCTCACGGCTGGAGTGGATTCAACACACAAAATACCAGCCGGGCCATCGAGCTGGCAAGCCACGGCTACGTGGTGATAAGTACTCAACATACGTACGGAGCCGTTATCACAGTCTTCCCTAATGGAAGCGTCGCGCTGCACAACCCGAAGACCCTGCCGGAGGACGAGAACGACCCGAACTACGAGGCCGTCGCGCGGAGCTTGGTGAATCAATGGGCCGCAGATATGGCCTTTGTGCTGGACCAGTTCGAATGTTTGAACAAAGAAGCGGGCGGCCGCTTCTTCCAAAAATTGGATCTGGAGCGCGTAGGAGTGTACGGACATTCCACCGGCAGTGGCGCGGCTCTCCAATTCTGCGGCACGGATGCACGCGGCAAAGCCGTGCTTGGCAGGATCCCTTGCTGCGCCGCGTCTCTGCTAAGGTGATCGCGAGTGGTGTTTCACAACCGTCTTTCTTCATGTTCAGCCAATCATGCTCAGATGTCCTGGAGAGCAGGAACAATATACTCTTCAATCAATTCCGATCAAATTCGCGAGGAAACCAGGGCGTGATCCGTATTGCAGGCACGAAGCATTATGATTTTAACGACGTGCCTTTGCTCGCCCCCATCGCTCGGCAATTGGGCCTGAAAGACCCATTGAACGGCGGACGCGAGATGGAGATCGTCAGTTCATATATACTTGATTTCTTCGAGACGACCTTGAACGCAAAGCCTTCGAAACTATTGGACGGGTCTCTTTCAGATTATTCAGAAGTAAAGGAATTGAAATAATGGATCAAAACAAACGAAGATCATCCGTGGTCTTTCTTATTCTTGGCATGGCCTTTCTTGCGATAGGGATCGGTACGAACAATACCGCCTTTTCATTGGCGGCGGTCGCGTTCGTGGTCTTCTCCCTCATTCTTGGGGGACGCTGGATGAGGCCGCGCAAATGACGGAACCCGTTTCATCTTCGAACGCGATGCATTATTCCTGGGGTTCAAATTGCGATGGCTGGCATTTGCTCAAACGTGAGGATATAAGTGTGATCCAGGAACGCGTCCCTCAGGAAGCGAAGGAGACCATGCATTATCACGAAAGATCCCGCCAGTTCTTTCATATTCTTGAAGGCCGGGGACAGATCAGGCTTGAAAATGAAATCGCCTCCTTGCGCAAAGGTGATGGGTTGGAAATTCCCCGCTTATGAAACATCGATTTGAAAACAACTCGGAAGCAAACGTGGTTTTTCTGGTCGTCTCGGTACCTGAAAGCCATGGCGACCCTGTGATTGTGGAATAAAAGCAGCACGTCCGATCACAAACCCCAGTCGTTCATAGTCATTGAGCGATGTGCATCTTCTATCGCAGGATCGCCGCCCGAAAAATTCTGTCCGAAAATCCATCATATTGCCTGCTCAAAGATGCGTCACGAATGAATTCAAAAACAGGCGATCGCACGGTCAACAGATCCCACGCGTACTTGCTTAAATGCATGGAGGCGCCAAATTCCTCGATCGTTTCATCGGCCAAGACACAGATTCGCATAAATCCTCGCGCGCCTTTCATCATAAACTTGTGCGATCCTGGACTTATAACCAGAATTTATGGCCGGCACACTCCATTTCACAATGGAAATCGCCAATCCTAATAAAATTGTAAGTAACACGGTGTATTTTTGAGAGCATAGGACTATTGTCCATGGAACGAACTGCCTCTAGAATTAATCCCAAAGGAGAATAGATCATGAATGAAAAGACAAAATACGAATGGCTCAAAAAGGTTTTGATCTTTAACATCATCGTTGCAGTGCTTGTGTGGGGCCTGCCCCTGTGGATCGCGCCGAAAACCTTTCTGACCGCATTGAAGATCACGATTCCAAGCGACTTGTTCTATATGCGCATCTTCGGCGCGACGGAACTGGCTCTTGCCTATCTGTACTGGCTCGCGCACGAGAACCTCGCCATGAATCGTGACATCATCCGCTTCGGCGTAATTGCCAATGCAGCCACCCTGCTCACGATCATCGGCTATCAACTTGCATACGGCATCAAAGATCAGGTGGTCTGGTTTTCTGCAGTGATCATGTTGTTCCTGGCGGCCGCGTACTACATGCTCACGCCGAGCGCGGAAACATAATTCAAGAAGGGTGCGGGATTCAAATGACAACCCCGCACCCTTCTTGATGATTATCCCGACATAATGGTTTTTTACTCGATCCTTGCGCGTCAAAGGAATATTCGTGTTCAACATTGAACTGAACCGCGCGGTCGAATCCTTTGCGGCTTGCATGTCCCCGCTTACCGAAAAAGACCTTGAGCGTGAATGGATATGGAAAGACCACGACGAGGAGAGGATTCGCTTCACCTTCTTTGTGACGATTCAGGAATTGCGACAACTGGCCGTGGAATTATCTTCGCTGCGGACGCGGCTCACACCTGCTCAGCAGATCCTCGGTCAATACCACACCCAGTACATGGACTTGCAAGCCGCGGTATTTGGGCTTTCAGAGGAAGATGCGGAGCGCGTCCCAGCCGAAGGGGAGTGGCAGGTCAGGCGAGTCTATTCCCACATTCTTGGGGCAGATATCGGCTTTAGCACGGTCGTCCGTTATGCACTGGAGAAGCCTCGTGCAGGGAAATGGTCGCCTGAGCGCATGTTTAGATGAAGAGGAAATGCGTATTACAGGGATGAGCGAAGAAGAATACGACGAACTCATGCAGGGTTCGTTCAAGCACATGCTTGCGCTCCATCGTGATTTCCACCCGAAGATCATTCTGGAATTCAGCACAATAACCGACAAAGAATTGGACCTTCCATCCACATTCTGGGAGGAAACGCGCTTCCCCATTCGTCATCGTTTACACGGTTACGAGGCGCATATGGTTCAACATGCCGTGCAAATAGACAAAACACTGGTCGCAATTAATTCAGCCCTCAGCGAAACGAAAAGATTGACCCGATATCTATTTGCAGCCGTTGCCGGCGTAAATGCCAAATTGATCGCCGGAGACGAAACTTCACCCGGCTGCATCGAACTCGCCAGGACCATAGAATCAAGGACGATCGAAATACAAAAAATCATAGCGTAGGATCCAATCTTGCATTTAGAGGTAAAAAATGGACAAGAAACCAGCATTAGAAGCAAAGAAGGTGGAGGAATTTGTTCGCGACGCACATGGAAATTTGGATCGCGTAAAGGAATTGCTCGAAGCGGAATCTGCCCTGGTCAACGCTACCTGGGATGGGGTGGCGGGGATTTTGAGACCGCGCTCGGTGCGGCCGCACACATGGGCAGAAAAGATATTGCCAATTATTTATTGGCGCAGGGCGCCAGGCTTGATCTCTTCGCGGCTGCCATGCTCGGGAAGCTCGAGAGCGTGAATGCGGTATTGAATACGTATCCCGAGGCAAAAAACGTTCCTGGCCCGCACGGAATTCCCTTGATCGCGCATGCCGAAGCAGGCGGCGAAGAGGCACGCTCCGTTGCAGAATTTCTCGCCTCACTGACCTGGATCCAATGAATCGCAAATAACAAGAAGCGGGGACAGCGCGGCTTCTTGTTATTTTATTTTTGAACTCTCATCTTTGGTCGCACCAGCGCGGCGCGAAATATACGATCAAAAAATCCGTGGTAACCCTCATTATCATACAAGATCATGTAATCGGCAGGGCCATACTCCTCAGGCTTGAACATGATGCCGCCATTCGGATTGATCTCCAGAATGAACAACTCCCCTTTTTCGTTCATGCGGATGTCACAGCGCCCATAACCCGCGCATCCCATGGCAAGATACATTTTCTTCGCGATATCATGCAATCGCCTCACCAATTCAGGATCAGTGACCTGTTTGAAATCAAACACGACGTCGTAATTCCATTTGACATCCACATGCCAGAACTCTTCGTTGGGAGGAAACACCAATTCAGCAGGTGGATATGCAATGGGCCGGCTTAGATCATCCGCATTATCAACCACCAAAACATTAAACTCATTGCCAACAATGAATTCCTCCATGCGCGCCGCGCCAAACTCTGAACAGATGCGTTCCACTTGCGTGCGCACTTGTTCAAGCGTGTCCGCACGCGAGTCCCGCGTCATCCCCGTACTACCGTAACTCTTGGGGTGCTTGACCATGATGGGGTAACGCAGGTTCTTAACCAGTTTTTCGGCTTGTTCAACGCTTTTTACCTGATACCCCTTTGCAAAGCCAATCCCATTTTCATCTGCAACTGCCTGCATGTGCTCGCGGGTAGGGTCAAAACATTTTGAGTCAGCGCCGGTGAATGGCAGGTTAAGGGCTTCCAATCCCTCAACAACCTCCATCGCTTGATAACTCAGCTGGTCATCTTCATCAAGCTCATACCCCTCACATATATTCAAGAACACATCAAATCGTTTTTTTTCGGCCAATGAGCGCAAAATGTCAATAACCGGCGCGGTCATGGTGACCATTTGCCAATCGTAGCCTTCAAGATATGGAGCGGGGTCAAAATCGGAAATTTCTTCATCTGAAAGTACGCAGACGCGCATTGATCACCTCATCTTTCAATAAATTATTTTGTTTCAGTTACTTTACGGATCGTACGTGGCTATTTTGTGTTGTTTCCTTTTGCCGCAGTCAGGTGATATTCAATATGTCTTTCCCGCAGCACGCGGAACATCGGACAACGCGGCCGCGATCTCTTCCACCACCCTTCTCTGGGAGGCAAGCAGGGCTTAGATCCGTTCGGGCTGTTCGATGATTTCTGAGTACAGGATCATGGGCCTATTTTACGACAATTTGCCCTTGACGAAAAAATTAGGTTAGGCTAAAATATTATTAGCCTAACCTAATTTTCATTTTAGCAATTATTAAGGAAAAGAAGTAAGACGGATCTTAATTTCATTCTTACGGAGGAACGATGCCACCAAAACTTTCCAGAAGAGATTTCTTCAAGCTCGGCGGACTTGGGCTCTTGAGCGCAACCGGTGCGGCGGCCTTGAGCAAAACCGCATTACCGCAAACAGAGGGTCAAAGTCACCACATGATGCAAACCCCCATGCCAATGGATCATGGAGATCTGCCAGGCACCGGCGATGTGGATTTCGAAAAGAACGGATTCAACCCGGGGGACATCCTGACCGATTTCGATTATGGAAAAATCTCATTGCTTCCAACAGGACAGATCCTGCGCGAGTATGAAATTGTGGCCATCAATAAAAATATTGAGATCCTCCCGGGCATTGAGTTCCCTGCGTGGACTTACAACGGACGCATCCCCGGCCCTACCATTCGAGCCACGCAAGGCGACCGCATTCGTATCCGTTTCGTGAACGGAAGCGATCACCCGCATTCCATTCATTTTCATGGCTTTCACCCCGGGGAGATGGATGGAGTGCCTGGCAGCGGGCCGGGTGGGATGGTTCAACCGGGTGAAGAATTTTTTTACGAGTTCGATGCCGAGCCTTTTGGTCTGCACTTATATCATTGTCATGTCTTTCCATTGGCACAGCATATCGCAAAGGGGTTGTACGGCGCGTTCATCATTGATCCGAAGGAAGGCCGCCCGCGCGTCGATCACGAAATGATCATGGTCATGAGCGGTTTTGATGTGGATTTTGACGGCGGCAACGATTTCTACGCGGTGAATGCCATCCCGTTTTATTACCAAAATCATCCGATCCAATTCCGCGTCGGTGAAACCGTGCGCATCTATCTCGTCAACATCCTCGAGTTCGATCTGATGAACTCCTTCCATTTACATGCCAATTTCTTTCATTACTATCCCACAGGCACCAGTTTGACGCCTACCGAATTTACTGACACGGTCATTCAGGGACAAGCCCAGCGCGGCATCCTCGAATTCAGTTACAAATATCCCGGCATGTACATGTTCCACGCCCATGTGACAGAGTTCGCCGAGTTGGGTTGGAATGGCATGTTTGAAGTGCTGGCTTAAGAGGCAACCATGACTCAACAAACCTCCCCCCCAACGACCCATCCTTCCAAACTTCGGACCTTCGCACTATTCCTGCTGCCCATCATACTTCTGGCTGGAGTCATAGCACTTTTCCTCAACACAGGTGGCGGATTGGAGCTCGAATCCCCCGCCCCCATCGAAAACCTGACCATCGAACGATACCGCCTGGAACGCGGAAATATCGAATTACGCGTTCGCAATACAGGACCGGCCTCTCTCACGGTAGCACAGGTCATCGTTAATGAAGGGGTCATGCCGTTTGAGATCACCCCAAACAAGGCGATCCCACGTTTGGCGACCGCGACAATCGAGATCCATTACGCCTGGACAGAAGGCGAAGCATATGCAGTTCGTGTCTTCACCAGCAACTCTGTTCCGTTTGATGTGGATATTCCTGTTGCATTCGTCACGCCTCAACCAGATAGCAAAACGTTTTTAGGGTTTACCCTCATTGGACTTTACGTTGGCGTAATTCCAGTCTTCCTCGGCATCTTCTGGCTCCCTGCACTTCGCAATCTTGGAAAACGGTGGATGCTCTTCCTGCTGGCGGTCACCGCGGGCCTATTACTATTTTTAGGATTCGATACGATCGCCGAAGCATTTGAGCAAGCTGGTGAAGTGCCGGGTGTGTTCCAAGGCATCGGCCTGATCGGAATTGGGATCGTCTCCACATTCCTCATTCTCGACATGATCTCCAAACGGCAAGCAGAGACAGGCCGGGACGAAGCCGCGCAGCGTTTGTCACTGGCATTTACTATTGCCACAGGTATTGGCATTCACAATCTTGGTGAAGGGCTTGCCATTGGTGCCGCCTATAACATCGGCGAGATTTCCCTCGGCACCTTCCTCGTTGTCGGATTCATTATTCAAAATATTACAGAAGGTTTAGGAATCATCGCGCCCGTTCTGCGCGACAGGCCAAGCTTGCGTGCTCTGGTCTGGATGGGTCTCATAGGC
Source organism: uncultured Anaerolineaceae bacterium (assembly GCA_964610295.1). Lineage (GTDB taxonomy): Bacteria > Chloroflexota > Anaerolineae > Anaerolineales > Villigracilaceae > Villigracilis. Next base: position 37,156 of record CAZSVR010000005.1, on the reverse strand, counting down.
GGCGGACCGGCCATCCTCGGTGCGTGGATCGGCGGGTACGCACCCTCACCCACATTGGCCGTCCTCTTCCTTGCCATAGGAACAGGCGCCATCTTTCAAGTGGTATATGAAATCGCCAAACTCATCCAAAAAGATACAGCCAAACAGCTTATGCCGGGCACGGTCTTCAGCGGCGTGTTGACGGGTATGTCGCTGCTATGGGTCACCGGGTTACTTATCAAATAGGAGTCGAATGACTGAACTTCTCACCCAATCCATTCAGGATTATCTCAAACACATTTATGAACTGAGCGAGAACGGCGGCAATGCCAGCACCAACGAGCTCGCCGGGCGGCTGAACATTGCACCCGCGTCGGTCACAGGCATGTTGCAGAGACTGGCTTCATCGAAACCGCCTCTCGTGGTTTACAAAAAACATCAGGGCGTCACGCTGACCAAGGCAGGTGAACGGGCCGCACTCGAAGTCATTCGGCATCACCGGCTGCTGGAGTTGTATCTCGTCAAGGCGCTCGGCTATTCATGGGACGAGGTCCATCATGAAGCAGACAAGCTTGAGCATGTGATCTCGGAGGATTTTGAATCACGAATCGCCGATGCTCTCGGACAGCCAACCCGTGACCCACACGGAGAATTAATTCCGACTGCGGATCTGACCATGCCGGTAGACGATTCCCGCCCGCTCTCATCTTTGCGGACCGCTGATACTGCCACCGTTAAACGGGTATCAGATGACGACCCGGCCCTCCTTCGCCACCTGCAGGAGCTCGGCATCATTCCCGAAGTAAAAGTAACTGTCAAGGATTTCTCCGAATTTGATGGCAATCTTACATTGCAAATAAACGGGCGCAAATCAAACGTGGTTCTTGGAAGGGCAGTTACAACTCAGGTATTTGTTGATAACTAAAGGAAATAATAAAACATGAAGGAAACAATTTTTCGCGTTTCGGCCGCTATCATTCTGTTTACCTGCCTCGGAATCTCCGGCTATTTCCGCCGCAAAGCAGATCGAGACAGCGGCGAAAAGATCTCCCGCAAGGTCGATGGCACTGTAATGATGACAGTCATAAAAGTAGGTGGGCTGATCCTTTGGCTTAGTCCACTTGTATATCTGCTCAACCCTCTCTGGATGGCCTGGTCCAAGATCGGTCTGCCGGAATGGATACGCTGGTTGGGCGTTGGAGTTGGCGTGATATGTGCTGCTCTGGTCTATTGGCTATTCAGCAGTATTGGCAGCGGTATCTCGCCCACCAGTGCAACACGCAAGCAACACATACTTGTCACAAGTGGTCCTTATCGCTGGGTGCGTCACCCTCTTTACACCGTTGGGTCAACGATTTTTATTTCCTTTGGAATGATGGCTGATAACTGGTTTATCGCCGCACTTGGTATGCTGGCATTTATTGGAATGGCAATTCGTACGCCGAAGGAAGAGGCTAATCTCATCGAAAAATTCGGCAATGAATACCTGGAATACATGAAACGAACAGGCCGCTATTTGCCAAAACTATTCTAAACCCGCCATGCTAATCACCACAAATTCACAGAGACACAAATGAATAAACGATTTATTATCGTACTAATTGCCATATGCCTTGTATCTGCCTACACCCTTTTGCAAATCGGTTCTCCAGACACTGCTTCGCGCTCAACGATCAGCTATGCAAATGATGTTCAACCCATTCTTGAAACCCGTTGCGGCAGATGTCATATGGGTGAATTCACGAGCGCAGACCTGCATATGGAGACCTATGAAAGCCTGATGACCGGTTCTCAAAATGGACCCGTGATCATCCCTGGCAAGGCAAATGAAAGCCTGCTGGCACAGAAAATCTTAAAGGGCGAAATGCCGAAACGCGGACCGAAACTTACCCCCGCGCAGGTTCAGATGATCATTGACTGGATCAACGCCGGCGCGCAAAATAACTGATCGATCTTCCAGTTCTGCGACTCTTTAACGCTGAAGCCCGCACCTTGTTTTCATTTGATCCTCAGTAAGGGGAACAAAGGATATTATTTTTGATGGCATCAAAACAGACTCAAATTCCCATCCGTGAAGGGGATCTGAACACTTTAAAAACCGCGAATGATGTGTTGACCGGCAATAGCAAAAAAAATCTCTTCGCCCGCATATTGCCCTTTATGGGTCCGGCCTTCGTGGCCTCTGTCGCATACGTGGACCCGGGCAACTTTGCGACCAACATTCAAGGGGGCGCCCAATTTGGATATATGTTGTTATGGGTGATCGTGGCCAGCAACCTGATGGCAATGCTCATTCAAACACTTTCAGCCAAGTTGGGGATTGCCACTGGCAGGAACCTGGCAGAAATCTGTCGCGAGCAATTTTCACGTCCGGTTGCGATCGGTATGTGGGTGCTCATGGAACTTGTGGCAATGGCCACCGACCTGGCTGAGTTCCTCGGTGCCGCGCTCGGATTCAATCTGCTCTTCCATATTCCCTTATTGACCGCGGCCTTGCTTACAGCGATAACAACTTTCATAATTCTCGGCCTGGAGCGTCGGGGGTTTCGCCCCCTCGAGGCCATCATTACCGCACTTGTTGGTGTAATCGCGGTTTGTTATGTGATCGAGACGATCCTGGACCGCCCCGATCTGGCACAGGTGGCTTTTCATTCTGTCGTACCTCAATTCTCCGGTGTGGAGAGTGTACTGCTTGCCACCGGCATCCTTGGCGCGACCGTCATGCCGCACGTCATCTTCCTGCATTCAGCGCTAACACAAGGCCGCATCCCCACAAAAAATGAGGGCGAGCTCAAAAGGTTGTTCCGCTTTCAATTGCTGGATGTCACGATCGCGATGGGGCTGGCGGGCCTCGTGAATGGCGCAATGTTGATTATGGCCTCATCAACATTCTACGCGCTAGGACTCCAGGAGATTGGCACGATCGAGGAGGCCTATCGCACTCTGACTCCGCTGCTTGGCTCCGCGGCCAGCACTGTATTCGCGGTCTCCCTGCTTGCTTCCGGCTTATCCTCGTCGACTGTTGGAACGATGGCTGGACAGGTTATTATGCAGGGCTTTATCCACCGCTCCATTCCAATTTGGGTGAGGCGTGTCGTCACGATGACCCCACCAATCATTATTATTGCACTGGGTCTTGATCCCACACGCACTCTCGTCCTCAGTCAGGTCGTGCTTAGTTTTGGCTTGCCGTTTGCGATCATTCCGCTGGTTATGTTTACCCGCCAGAAGAAATTGATGGGCATATTGGTCAACCACAGAATAACCACTATAATCGCTAGTATCGTTGCAAGTCTGATTGTTTCCCTTAACCTCTTCCTGCTTTATCAACTTGCTTTCGCTGCCTAAAACATGATTAAAAGTATTCTCGTTCCTCTCGATGGTTCACACCTGGCGGAAGCGTGCCTGCCCGCAGCAGATTCGCTCGTAGAAAAATTAAACGCCTCTGTTACGCTGCTTCACGTAATTGAGCAGCATGCTCCGCAAGCGATCCATAATGAGCCTCATCTCAGGCGTCCTGAAGAAGCGGCTGCCTACCTGAAAAAATTGGTCGAAGGATCTTTTTCAGCGCGGATAAAAGCGGATTGGCACGTTCACAGCTCGGAGGTCAAAGATGTAACTGCCAGTATCGTTGAACATACCAGCGAATTCAAACCAGATTTGATCATTATGTGTACGCATGGACGCAGCGGCATCCGCGACCTGTTGATTGGCAGGACCGCACAGCAGGTGGTCGCAATGGGCTCGACCCCATTGCTCCTGCTCCGGCCGATGACTTCGCAACCGAAGCCGTTCGTATTGCGCCGCATCCTGCTCCCGCTTGATAGCGAATCAGTTCACGACGACAGCCTGCCTTTCACAAAAATTCTGGCGAAAGCCTATGACGCAGAGTTGTATTTGCTTTGCGTTATCCCCACCTTCAGCACATTACGCGGCGAGGAAGTTGCGACCAGTACGATTTTACCGGCTACAACCAGTGCTCTTCTGGATATTAAAGAGGAACACGCCGGGGAGCATATACAGGATCATCTGAACGAACTGATCAGCCAGGGCTTTCGCGCATCAGCAGAGATCGCCCGCGGCGACCCCTCGCAATCCATCGTAGACGTGGCCGGACGCATTGAAGCCGACTTGATCGTGTTGAGCACTCATCGCAAGGCGGGCATCGATGCATTTTGGAGTCGCAGCGTAGCCCCCAATGTGGCGCGGCGCATACGCATCCCATTATTACTTATCCCTTTACCGACTGAGAAATAATACAGGGCCTCGCAAACCGCCAGCAGAACACGGCCATTAACGCCCACCCACAGCTACACATCCGTGTATTTTGATAAATCTGGCACCGCTAACAGTGCCAGATTTATTGTTCGACATGAAACTCACCATTGACACATCTTTTTTCCTACAGTAACATATGAATACTTGCTCAACTATTCAATAATATGAAACTTACAGAACTCAAAGCCATCCAACTGGCTGAATTATTCAGCGCCTTAAGCGACGCCAGTCGAGTACGCATCATCTCTCTGCTTCTTGAAGGAGAAATGGGAGTGGGCCGTCTCGCTGAAAAACTCAGTATGACCGAGTCGGCGATTTCCCATCAGCTGCGTGGACTAAGGCAAATGCACCTTGTGCGTGCCCGCAAATCCGGCAGACAGGTATTCTATTGTCTGGAGGACGATCACGTGGCGCGCCTGTTCTCACTTGGACTCGATCACATACAACACGGATAATTTAATGAAAATCTTTCTCCTTACTTACTTTGCATTTTTCCTCGGGCTGGCTTTTATCCTGCCTACCTATCGCGTCTGGAAATCCACAGGGGTCAACCCTTACAAACTCGGCAACTCCGACTCGGCCCACGACTATATTGGCAGATACTTTCGTCTCACATTACTTGCCTATGCGTTGGTGGTCTTGGTTTTTGCGCTTTGGCCATCGGTTTATCAACAACTTCTACCCTTTCCGCTTTTATCATACCCTGTTATCTTTTGGATTGGACAAGCGCTACTAGTACTTGCTCTGGTTTGGGTTCTGATCGCTCAGTCTCAGATGCGGGAATCATGGCGCATTGGCATTGACGAAGATGTCAAAACCGAGCTCGTACAGAGCGGCCTATTCAAAGTCTCTCGTAATCCCATTTTCATTGGAATGCGAGTGATGTTATTAGGACTCTTCCTGGTTTTGCCAAACGTGGTTACTTTAACGAGCTTAATAACAGGCGAAATGCTAATCCAAATTCAAGTGCGGCTTGAAGAAGAGTTTCTCTCACGTATGCATGGCAAGGATTATCTCGCCTATCAAAAACAAGTCCGCCGTTGGATTTAGGAGGAAACATTTGAAGGTACACTCACATACCCACTCGCACTTTGGTGATTTAGCCAAGCGAACGACTTCGCGCTTGGCGGGATCCCTCTTTTTAACTCTTGCCTTTGTTATCTTTGAAGCCATGGCGGGGATTATTGGCAATAGCCTCGCGCTGCTCACCGATGCAGGTCACAATCTTACTGATGTGATCGCCCTTGGGCTAAGTTGGTTCGCTGTTCATCTTACGGCGCAACCGGCCAATGCCCGCAAAACGTACGGCTATCATCGGGCGGGCATCCTCGCAGCCGTTATCAACTCGACCACGCTGATCATCATTGCATTGGGTGTTTTCTATGAAGCTTATCAGCGCTTTATTGCTCCGTCCGAAGTCAATTCGGAGATATTGATCGGGGTTGGAATCATTGCGGTTATCATCAATCTCGTTACAGCTCTTCTAGTGCGTCGCGGCAGTGAAAAAGACTTAAATTTACGTTCCGCCTTTGTGCATTTAATGGGTGATGTGCTCTCTACAGTTGGCGCGGTCATTGCAGGTGTCATCATTCATTTTACGAAAGCCAACTGGCTTGATCCGCTGGTTAGCGTATTGATTGGCTTCCTGATCCTTTACAATGCGTGGGGTATCTTGCGTGATGCCATGGACATCTTGCTTGAGTCCACGCCACGCGATCTGGATATAAGAACAATGGTAGACGACCTTGTACAAGTAGAGGGTGTGCTTGGTGTCCACGATCTGCACGTTTGGAGTTTGACTCAAAGTTTACGAACGATGTCTGCTCATGTTCTCACCCAGGATATTCCAATCAGCGCGGGCGCGGATATTCAGCGTAAGGTCAATGAAATCCTTTATCATCGTTATAATGTAGGACATGCGACTTTACAACTGGAATGTGTAGGCTGCGACCCTGATTCATTGTATTGCGATATAACAGAAAACAATCACGTACAGGCACATGAAAATGAAAAGTCATCAACTTAACACATAAAAAGAGATGGTTAGCCTGAAAGTGGCGGCCAAACGATAAGGCCCTGAACTCTTCAGGGCCTTATCGTTTCTGCGAGATTTATTCCTCGCCGATCAACAACTTGATCCGCTCCCACGGCTTCAAGCTCTCATCCTGGGCAAGTAGATTTTTCAACTCGTACAGCTCATCGCGGAATGCGGCAGCCCGCTCGAACTCAAGATTCTTGGCCGCTTCCTTCATTTTCTTTTCCACTTCATCAATGATCTTACGCAACTCACCGCGCGGCAAACCGCCCGCGCCCTTCGTCCGATACTCACCCTTCATTTCGCCCACTGCCTTGGCGGTCATCCCTTCGGTCAGATCGTGGATCTCCTTGTGAATACTGATCGGCATAATGCCGTTCTCCTGGTTATACTTCACCTGCTTGGCGCGGCGGCGATTGGTTTCATCCAGGGCGCGCTTCATTGAATCAGTCACGCGGTCTGCATACATGATCACGCGTCCATTGACGTTACGTGCGGCCCGGCCGATCGTTTGGATCAACGCAGTACCCGAGCGTAGAAACCCCTCCTTATCTGCATCCAGGATCGCAACCAACGACACTTCGGGCAGATCCAACCCTTCGCGCAACAAGTTAATTCCTACGATGACATCGTACACACCCAGACGCAGGTCACGCAGGATACCCACCCGTTCGAGAGTATCCACTTCCGAGTGCAAATAATGGACTTTGATCCCCAACTCCTTCATATACTCGGATAGATCTTCCGCCATGCGTTTTGTCAACGTCGTGACTAAAACCCGCTCGTGTCCTTCCACCTGTTGCCTGATCTCTCCGACCAGGTCATCCACCTGTCCTTTGGTGGCGCGTACCTCCACCTGCGGGTCGACCAAACCCGTGGGGCGAATGATCTGCTCCACGACCTGGTCGGCATGTTCCATCTCATAAGCGGCAGGCGTGGCAGACGTATAGATCGTATATCCCATCACTTCTTCGAACTCGTCAAACTTTAACGGACGATTGTCCATTGCGCTGGGCAGGCGAAAACCAAATTCGACCAGTGTTTCCTTGCGGGCACGGTCACCGTTATACATGCCGCGGATCTGCGGCACGGTCATGTGACTCTCATCGAGCACTAGCAGATAATCGCTTGGCAGGAAGTCGATCATCGTCCATGGGTGTGTCCCGGGCGCGCGGCGGTCAACGTGGCGGGAATAGTTCTCAATCCCGGAACAATAACCAACTTCCTTGAGCATTTCAAGGTCGTAGCGTGTACGTTGTTCTATGCGTTGCGCTTCAAGGTGCTTCCCCGCCTCTTTGAATTGGGCCAGCCGCTCTTCCAACTCTGCTTCAATATCTGCAATCGCGTCCTTCATCTTTTCGCCATCGGTTAAATATTGCTTGGCAGGGAAAATCGAAACTTCCCCGGGTTCATCGAAGATCTCACCTGAAACGGGGCTGAACTGCATGATCCGTTCCACTTCATCACCAAAGAAGGTGATGCGATATCCGCGTTTATCCTCATATGCAGGCATGATCTCCAAGGTATCGCCGCGCACGCGAAATGTACCAGTGCGCAATTCCATATCGTTGCGTTGATACTGACTCTCGATCAACTGGCGCAGCAAGGCATTGCGGCGATAGATCTCCCCCACCTTTAGGGTCACGGTACCTTTGCCAAATTCCTCAGGGCTGCCCAATCCGTAGATGCAAGAGACGGACGCGACGATGATCACATCTTTGCGCGAGACCAATGACATCGTTGCGGCAAGGCGCAGACGCTCGATCTCTTCGTTGATCTCAGTTTCTTTTTCGATATAAAGGTCGTGCCGCGGAACGTATGCCTCGGGCTGATAATAATCATAATAGGAAACGAAATAAGAGACCGCGTTCTCAGGGAAGAATTCCCTGAACTCGGCATACAACTGGGCTGCAAGGGTCTTGTTGTGCGCCATGATCAGCGCGGGTTTTTGTAGCTGCTGGATCACAGACGCGATCGTGAAGGTCTTGCCTGTACCTGTCGCGCCGAGTAGTACCTGATTTCGCTTTCCCGCGCGAATACCTTCCACAAGTCCGCGGATGGCTTCGGGCTGGTCGCCCATGGGAATAAAGGGAGCTTGAAGTTTGAAATCCATAGTTTGTATCGAATGCTTATGGGAACGTGTGTTCTATTTTACTCTAAAGGCCAGGAAAGGGCCAGCAAAACATTGGAAAACTGCATATTTACAGCGGCAGTCATGGGAAAAAGTCGAGTGTATAATCCTGTGCATGAAAACGTTTCAATTCTATATCCAAAAAATCAAATTTGATGAAAAATACACCCCGCTCGCGTTTTTCATTATCACGCTCCTCGGCTTTGGTCTACTCGCGAACAAACTTGGCTTTTATCAAGACGATTGGCCTTATGTTTTTTTTGCTTTCAACAAGGGCATTCCCAGCTTAAAAGAAGAACTGTTTTATGACAGCAGGCCTAATGCGGCCTGGTTATATATCGGTTTGTTCAACCTGCTTAGATTTAGCCCAATGGCATGGCACTACGCAGCAGCCCTACTTCGCTGGATAACGGCAACGATTCTTTGGTATTTTCTTAAGCGCGTATGGCCGGAGAACAAGCGGGAGGTGACCTTCGCAATATTGATCTTCATCGTTCATCCTTTCTTCTTAATACAACCGTACGCAGTAAATTCAATGTTATATTGGAGTGGATATTTTTTCTTCGCTGCAAGCTTGTTGATCATGGCGCGTAATGTAACACAGAAAAATAAGCGGATCTGGCTTACAGTGATCGGTGTCTTTTTTGAAGGACTGCATTTATTCACCAGCGAATATTTCGTTGCCATGGTTATGATCCGTCCATTTGTTTTGTATTGGATGATAAGCAGGCAAGAATCAAACGTACTCACGAGACTAAGAAAATCTTTAGGACATTGGGTTCCTTATCTCAGCTCGCTGGCAGCTTATCTAGGCTGGCGATTATTCCTATTCAATCCTCCACCCGGGGGTGATCGTAACACGCCCAGGATACTTTATGCATTATTCGAGAGTCCCGGAACGACCATTCCATACTTAATTCGTACTGCCTTACAAGACTCAGTTATCATCACATTTACAAGCTGGTATCGAACTCTTGTGCCAGAGCTGTTTGCATTCGCGTCGATCTTCAGTTGGTTCGTAATCTTTGCCAGTGCGCTCACCTTCCTGGTGACCTTCTTATATCTGACAAGAACAGTGGAATTTGCATCAACAACGACATTCCGTTGGTTCGCAGCTCCTCTGACCCTCGGATTGCTTCTCATTATCCTCGGGATGGCACCGATCTGGATGATCGGCCAGGACATCGTCACACACAAGAATCAATTTGCCGGTTCACGCTTTGGGCTCGGTTCCACACTGGGTGCGGCGCTGGTCGTCGCAGTAATCATAGAAAACCTGATCGAAAACCCCCGAAAAAAGATGGCGGCTTTAGCTGTTTGCGTGGCACTTGCTGTGGGTATGCACTTAAACAACGAAAACAATTTCTCCTACTCATGGAACAAGCAGGAGCGTTTTTCCCAACAGCTGATCTGGCGCGCGCCGGAGATTGAACCTGGCACTGCTATTCTTACAGACGAGGAAATTCTCGGTTATATGGGAAGTTACTCAGTATCTTTTTCGATTATTACCTCGTATCAACCCGGCAACATCCAAACGCCCCCTTATTGGTATTTTCCTTTCTACTACACCAACCCAAATATTGGGGACATACTTCAAGGCATACCATTGCAGGATGGCAGGGTCAATATTAATTTTTCGGGAACCAGCAAGAAAATGATTTTATTCTCATTCAATCCAGAGATGAATCGATGCTTATGGGTGTTAAGCCCTGAAGACACAAATCTTCATCTTGTCAGCGAAGATATGCGTCAACTAAGTGCAGGCTCCGATACTGATCTTATCAAGCAAAAAAGCGTGGCCGAGACGGGCTTGCCTGAAGGCATTTATGGAAAACAAAACAACGAGACATGGTGTTACTACTTTGAAAAAGCAGATTTGGCAAGACAATACGGGCAATGGGATCAGGTAGTGCACTTATTAGAAGAAGCACAATCTAAAGGCGAAAGTGCCGGCAATGGCTTCGAGTACATTCCCTTTATTGAGGGATATGGCCATCAAGAGAATTGGGAGCGGGTGAAGTTTCTGACCAAATCCGCGAACCGAATCACTTCAGGATTGGAGCCGAGCTTATGTAGTGCAATGGACAGGCTTTCCCTTACCGCCCCAAAAACACAACTAAGAGATGATACGATTAAAAAATTAAAAGAAGATATAAAGTGCGGGAATTACCAGTAAGCAGATTGCTTCTGCTGAAGTAATACAATCGCAATGCACTTTAGGAATGATGAATGATGGTCAATACTCATTATGGAAGCGGATATGCTGGGAAAGTTCCATCCGGCGCGTACCAATCCTGTGGATTGATATTCCCCGTTACCTGTCCCGCGTTGACCGGCGCATCCACCAATGCATGATCTACACAAGCTTGTTGCATTCCACAAACAACATATTGGGTATATCCGCCCGCAAGGCCCGCAGGGAATCCACTACCACCCATGCTATAGGCGACAACATGATAAGTGCCAATTGGCAGATTATCGATTTGATAACCGGATTGTCCTTGTATGCTGAGAACATAATAATAATCATTCTGGCCAGCTCCTGTTTTAGAAGCGACGATCGCCATCGCCGGAATCCCCTCCGCAGGATAAGAAAGCGTTCCCGCAATACTACCGGACTGTCCAGCGGGAGGCGTATTCGTAGAAATGCTGTCGGTTCCACGTTGAGTCGGAGAAATATCAGCTGGTAAGGGCGTAGCCGAAGGTAAAACGGGTGCTTGCGCGGTCAGGGCTCGAAGCGTGGCTTGAACGATCTCATCCACATCGGCAGTGGGCACGACCACGGTCACCTGCGCAAGTGCAGTTTGCCCAACAGATGACACGATCTCGTCAATTTGTTCCTGTGAAGGTATGCAAGCACCGAGCAAAAAAACGAACACGAGCAAAATAGATATTATTTTTTTCTTCATCTCATAGTTCCTTTGACAATCGTATCCGCTATAACCCGCTTATAGGGTCGGGGATTTATCCCCCAATTGGTCTAGTACGTCCAACAACTTCACCATCCAGACTTCCTCCTTCGATATTGTCACCCAATAAGCAGATTTTCCTCCTCGAACTCCCTTCGCCAGATCAGGCAGACGCTTCTCGTCAGATCCTTGAACTGGTGTGGCGTACTTGAGCAGGATCTGGCCGGATTCCCAACTGACCGAATTCAGACTAACTTTTTCAGCGCGCAGTTTCACACGCATTTGATACAGCAGGTTCTGCATCATTTCAGGCAGGATCCCGAAGCGGTCACGGAATTCAGATCCAAGCGCATCCAACTCAATTTCATCGCGCAGATCCGCAATGCGACGGTAGAGTCGTAGGCGCAGATCCTGGTCTGCAATGTAATCCGCGGGGATTCCGATTGCAAGAGGCAGATCCACATTTACAGGCATGGAAATGGGCATGCTGAACGACGCGAAGGCGCGCTCCACTTGAGATGTGTCCGTTTTCAGGTGTTCACCCGCGATGCGGCGCAATCTGCGAACTGAATCTGCAAGCAATCTTGTATAAAGATGGAAACCAACAGATTGGATATATCCATGCTGGCGCGTGCCCAGCAATTCGCCTGCACCGCGAATCTCGAGATCGCGCATGGCAATCGAATAGCCCGCGCCGAGCTGCGTATTCTCCGCGATCACTTCCAGGCGTTGCTGGCCTTCCATTGTAGGAGACAACTTCTTATGACGGAAGAAATAGGCATACGCGCGCATGGCGCCGCGTCCCACACGCCCACGCAGCTGATAGAGTTGTGCCAGCCCAAACGTATCGGCGCGGTCAACGATGAGTGTGTTCGCATTGGGAATGTCCAAACCGGATTCGATGATGGTGGTGGAAAGCAGAATGTCGATTTCATTTATGTTGAAGCGATGCATGACGCTTGCAAGCTGCACCTCGGGCATTTGACCATGTCCCACAGCTACACGCGCTTCCGGAACCAGTTTGTTGAGATGTGCCTTGATCGCGTCGATCGTATTCACGCGGTTGTGGACAAAGAAGATCTGTCCACCGCGTTCGAGTTCACGCAAAATCGCCTGTCTCACCAGTCTCGGCGAATACGGACCAACATGTGTAAAGATGGGCAACCGTTCTTCGGGAGGCGTATTCAAATTGGAAATATCGCGCACGCCGGTGAGCGCCATGTAAAGCGAGCGCGGGATGGGGGTTGCCGTCAGTGTGAGCACATCCACTTCGGTACGAAGTTTTTTGAGATGCTCCTTATGAGTCACACCAAAGCGTTGTTCCTCGTCGATTACGACCAGGCCGAGATCCTTGAACTGGACATCAGAGGAGAGCAAGCGATGCGTGCCGATGACGATATCCACTTCGCCGAGTGCAAGCTTGGTTAATATTTCAGTCTGTTCGCGCGGGGTGCGAAAGCGCGAGAGCATTTCCACTTTCACCGGATACGCCGCAAGCCGTTGTGAGAAGGTCTCAAAATGTTGTTGAGCAAGCACAGTCGTTGGTACAAGCACGCCCACTTGCTTGCCACTCATCACTGCTTTGAATGCGGCTCGCAAAGCGACTTCCGTTTTGCCATATCCTACATCACCGCACAGTAATCTGTCCATGGGACGGGCGCGTTCCATGTCGCGCTTTATGTCTACGATCACGCGCTTTTGGTCCTCTGTTTCCACGTAGGGAAAACTATCCTCAAGCTCCTGCTGCCACTGAGTATCGGCATCGAACGAGAATCCCTCCACGATCTGACGCCGTGCATATAGCTCCAATAGGTCTTCTGCGACCTTTTGAACCGCCTCTTTGACCCGACTCTTCGTCTCTGACCAGCCCTGGCCGCCCAGGTGATCGAGTGATGGCGAACCGCCATCTGCCCCAACATAGCGCGTGAGACGATCTGCCTGATGTACAGGGACATAGAGTCTGTCTCCGCCATCATATTCAACGGCCAGATATTCGCGTTCGTGGCCGTCCAGCAGCCTTTGAATCAATCCCGCGAATCGCCCAATCCCGTGATCTATGTGGACAACGTAATCGCCGGCTTGTAAGTCCGCGTAGATCGATTCGGGCGTCTCGGCAACCTGCTTCTGCCGAATGCGTGGTTGGGGTCGTTCCCAGCCAAAGACTTCGGAATCAGTAATCAGATGCACAAGCGCGCTTCCCCCTTCACCTCTCGGGTACTTCGCAGGGACGATGCGATTGCGCGCCGCTCCGCTCAGCGTGAGGTTGAGAGTAAAACCCTCCGAAAGCGAGGCTTCAATAAACTCAAGGTTGTCATGCTCAGATTCAGGATAATGCTCCATCCATAATTCGCGCAAACGCGGGGTTTGGCGCGACACGATCAGGACCCTCTCCCCTTTCTCCAGGATGCCGGCAAGGTAATCAATGAAAGGTTTAAGTCTCCCGCCAAAACGTTCGTCATGACCAAAATGGGAAGTGAGATCAACTTCTCGCTCAGCCTGCCCTTCGCGAGGAGAGGGAGAAGAATAAAGTGTGGAGTGGCCTAATTCGATAAAAGCCATGTCACGGATCGCGTCGCTCAATTCAGACCACGGCAAATAAGGGACCGGGAATTCAGGTGCGAGAGTCCCTTCTTCGATGCTCTCCTGTCTGATATTGACAGCCTGCTCTTCCACTTCATTTGCCATGACCTCCACGAGGCTGATGTCATCGATCACGATCAACGAGTTCTGCGGGAGATAGTCCAGCAGGGACGCGGGCTGAGGATGCAAAAGCGGGATATGAAACTCGGTTGCGTTTTCAGAGAGTTCCCCACCTTCGGGTTGCAGAAATTCGCGCGCGGGGGTGACCAGAATGGTCTCGGGGCCCTCTATTGTGCGTTGAGACGCCGGATCAAATTGACGAATGGTCTCGATCTCATCGCCGAAGAAATCGAGACGCACGGGATGCAGTTCTGTGGAGGGCCAGATATCGAGCAGGCCACCGCGGTGCGAGAATTGTCCGGGCTCGAGCACGGTGTTGACGCGCTGGTATCCCACCCGCGCCCATTCGCGGATGAGCCTATCGGGTTGAATGGTTTGTCTTACAGAAAGCTTCTTGCAGGCCTTTAGGTAATCGCGACGCGGCAGGGTCCGCGTCATTAATGAACGAGCAGAAGCGATAATGACCGGCGGCGTCTCAGGTTTTTCTGCAAATGGCAAATGATATATAGATAGCGCAGCAAGGGCTTGCAAGCGTGAACGCCGCGTCGATACACCCCAGGCTGCGTCTTCATAAAACAACGGATTGGGTTCTGCAAACAGATAACGCGGGGATTTAAGCCAGAAACCTAATTCGTCGAAAATGGACAAGGCATGGTCGGCGCGGTCCGTGATCAGCAGGATTGGACGATTCGAATCTGCCTGCAGCGCGGCAAGGATGGGCAAGCGTGCAGCGCGCGGCAAGCCCAGGCCGGAGATTCGTTGGCCGGCCTGAACTTGCCTCAGCATTTGCTGATATTGCGATAATTCGGCTATTTTTTTTAGAAGATGATCCATATTATCAATGTAGGCAGGACTGCCCCGCTCAAGGTAACCATAAAGCCGCCTTATGATTCAACAGACCCATTGAACTTATTCATCGCGGCGTTCAATCCTCTAGTGACAAATTCAAGGGCGGCCTCTGCGGCGCGGTCTAAAACTTCAGGCAAGGTTTTTGAGTCATCTTTTGAAAAATCCTGCAGGACGTAATCCTTCGGGTCCATGCGGCCGGGCGGGCGGCCGATTCCCAAACGCAGGCGCGGGAAGTCTTTTGTGCCGAGCTTTTCGATCGTGGAGGCCATGCCGCGCTGACCTCCCGGTCCACCGGCGGGACGAATACGGATCGTGCCAAAGGGAAGATCGATGTCATCATGCGCGACCAGCAGGTTCTCAACGGGAATCTTGTAAAAGTGTAGGAGCCCTTGCACAGATTGGCCGGAAAGATTCATATAGGTCTGCGGTTTGGCAAGGAAGATCTTCCGTTCCTCGTAATTCGTGGAGATGACAATGGCTTTGGATTGCAGTTTCATCCCGCGCGCGTCGAGGCGAACGCAAAGCCGGTCGATCAACATGAAACCGATGTTATGACGGGTAGTTATGTATTCGCGGCCGGGGTTACCGAGGCCAATGAGGAGATAGGAG
The DNA here is from genome assembly GCA_964610295.1 of uncultured Anaerolineaceae bacterium. Classification (GTDB taxonomy): domain Bacteria; phylum Chloroflexota; class Anaerolineae; order Anaerolineales; family Villigracilaceae; genus Villigracilis. The sequence continues at coordinate 21,666 of CAZSVR010000005.1, read as the reverse complement.
GTTTCAGGTGTCATGAGTGAGGTGCCAGGTGTTAGTCTTTGCGAAGCCGAAGCAAAAGTGAAAAGATGACGAACAAAACCAACGCGATCAGCGCGCCGCGCCCGAAGGTCGAATAGACGAGAGGAATTGTCAACGAAGCAGGGTTGGATGGTAAGGAGGTCGGTTGAGGAAATCCCAGAGTTGGTGTGACCGGAAGCGTGGATGAGCTAACGGTCTGAGGTGTTGGTTCTGCAAATTCAGCCGGCGTTTCGCCTGGCTCCGGCGAATCATTGCGGATCTTTAGATCTCTCACGATCGCATCTTGAAACGAACCATCCTGAAGATCCACGCGTAGGCGGAGGTTGTAATCTCCATCGGTTACGGAGGTGGTATCCCAGGTGGCAAGTGCCGAATCCACTTTGGGCTGCGGAAATGATTCGATGATGAACCAGGGTTCGGCGGGGTTGGAGGCGCTCCCTGCGGGGATGATATAGCCGAAGGCCAGTTCCGCAGATGCGAAATTCGGCACGTCCATCGTCCCAAGGATCCCCACCTGCCCGCGTAAAGTCGCGCCCGTTTCAGGCGAGGTAATTGAGACTGCTGGGCTTTGAAAAAGCAGCAAGAGCATCAGAATCGATTGGAGCATGGCAATCGATAAGTTTAACATGAAGGTATGCGCGGGTCAAATTGTATTGTGCAGATGTCGTTGCGCGGAGGGCATTTGCTCTTTCCGACGACACTTGCGCCGCACTGCGTTCGTTGCAGTGCAAGTGAGCAATCCCATGTTATTAGGAGACTGCTTCGGCTAAGGACCAGAGCGCCTCGCAGCGACATTATTCATCTTGAGAATGTGCGGACAATTCTCGAATTTTTCATTTTCTGGTAAACTCTGGTGGTTGTAATGATTGGCGGCTCATTCCGCTTTTGGATTAGGAGATCGTGTTATGGCAAAATCCCGCTCTGATCAGATGGTGGAGCGCCTGCGCAACATGCAGGCAGCCGCACCCGATATCGAAGCCTCCGCTGTCGTTTCAGTGGACGGCTTGATCATGGCGTCTGCCTTGCAGCAGGGCGTGGAAGAGGATCGCGTTTCAGCCATGTCGGCGGCCATGCTTTCACTGGGTGAGCGTATTGCGGGTGAGCTTGGACGCGGCGGCCTCGAGCAGGTCTACATCAAAGGAAATAAAGGCGCGATCGTATTGACCTCCATCGGAACTGAAGCAGTCCTGACCGCCTTGGCGCGGCAGGAAGCCAAACTTGGCATGATCTTCTTGGAAATGCGACGCGCAGCCGAAGATTTAGTGAAGCTGGTCGGATGAATCAAATAAGAATTCTCGACCTCAATTGTACACAACCCCGAATGGGAGGGCTTAAACGCCCTCCCATTCTCTTTGTTGCTGTCATGTCGTTGCGAGGGCGACAGCCCGAAGCAACCTTCGGCTTAGCGGTGAGATTGCTTCGTCGCTCCGCTCCTCGCAACGACATCTTGGAGGAGGTAAAGCATGACTACTAAATATTTATTTTTTACCGGCGGTGTGGTCTCATCGGTTGGCAAAGGTGTGACTGCCGCCGCGCTGGGATTACTCCTCAAAGAGCGCGGCTTCAAGGTGGCCGTGCAAAAACTGGATCCATACATTAATGTTGATCCGGGCACAATGTCGCCGTATCAACACGGCGAGGTGTATGTGCTGGATGACGGCGCAGAAACGGACCTCGATCTTGGTCACTACGAAAGGTTCATTGACAACCGCCTGACCCGAGTCAGCAATTTCACCACGGGCCAGGTCTATGCGGAGATCATCGCGAATGAACGCCGCGGTGATTATCTGGGCGGGACGATTCAGGTGATCCCACACATCACCAATGAGATCAAACGCCGCGTGGGGCTGGTATCCAAAGAAACCGGTGCGGAGATAGTCATTCTCGAAGTGGGTGGAACGGTCGGCGACATTGAATCGCAACCCTTCCTTGAAGCGTTACGTCAATTACGAAACGAAGTGGGTCGCGAGAATTGTTTGTTCGTGCACGTCACCTGGCTCCCCACCATCGGTGCGACAGG
>CAZSVR010000005.1:0-19618 GCA_964610295.1 uncultured Anaerolineaceae bacterium | reverse complement strand
TCCGTGGCCGCCCTGCGCTCCATCGGTATATCGCCGAACATCATCATCGCGCGCGCAGATCAGGCAGTCGAAAAAAGCTTGTGTGAAAAGATCGCGCTCTTCTGCGATGTGGAGAGGGACTCCGTCATCCCAATGGCCACTGCGGACGTGCTTTACGAAGTCCCATTATTGTTGGAAAAACTCGGTGTGGGCGAATTGGTTGTCAATAAACTCGGTTTGAAAGCGACGCGCACACCGAACATGCGACCGTGGAAAAAATTGGTGGAGCAGGTGCGCAAGCCGAAACCCACTTTAAAGATTGCCCTGGCGGGTAAATATGTAGAGTTGCAGGATGCATACATGTCCGTACGCGAGGCGCTCAAACATGCCGCCATCGCGAACGGTGTGGAAGTTGAAATTGGCTGGGTCCATTCGGCGGACCTCGAGAAGGACAAGGGCTGGGATATCATCAAGAAGGCCGATGCGATCCTGGTGCCCGGCGGCTTCGGTTCGCGCGGCATCGAGGGCAAAGTGCTGGCGGCGCGTTACGCGCGCGAGAACAAGATCCCATATCTGGGATTATGCCTCGGCATGCAAGTGATGTGCATTGACTTTGCACGTCACGTCCTGGATTTTGAAGATGCCAACTCCTCTGAATTCGACCGGGGCACCGAACATCCCGTGATCGACCTGATGCTCGACCAACGATCCATCACCGATCTGGGCGGGACCATGCGCCTCGGACTTTACCCGTGCCTGCTCCAAAAAGGGACGAAGGCCGCGGCCGCCTATGGAGTCCCACGCGTGGACGAGCGGCATCGTCACCGCTTTGAATTCAATAATGCCTACCGGGATGAATTTGAAAAACACGGCATGGTTTTTTCCGGCATCTCGCCGGATGGCAAACTGATCGAGATCGTTGAACTTGCAGACCATCCTTACATGGTCGCGAGTCAATTCCACCCTGAGTTTTTGTCGCGGCCGATGAAGCCACATCCGTTGTTTGTAGGTTTACTCAAAGCCGCGAAGGAAAAGGTAAAGAAATAACAGTTTTACATTTTGGCAGAACCTCGGAACTGAAATGTTTCATCGATAAATAACCAAAGAGTTGGCCGGTGAACGCAATCAAAGCGGAAACAGATCGATTGTTATGTAGGACGGCAAGGGCAGGAGTTGAAAAAATCATACAACGATCGTGTCGGTCAATTTTCTTCTGTCTGCGTCAGAGTGCTTCTCCATGCAAAATGCGATTATACTTGCCTCATGTCACCAGGCCATGACATACACAATATGACTCCCGGAGTTTAGAATGGACACAACGATTGAAAGCATTTCCGCGCTGGAAATTCTCGATTCGCGCGGCAACCCCACCGTGGAAGTGGAAGTCGTCCTGATGGACGGTTCCTGGGGACGCGCAGCAGTCCCTTCGGGCGCGTCCACCGGCGAACATGAGGCGCTGGAAATGCGCGACGGCGACAAAAAACGTTATCTTGGCAAGGGAGTATCGAAGGCAGTTGCGAACGTCAACGGCGTAATCGCGGATGCGTTCTTCGGCTGGGATGCCTCCGAACAAAAAGCGATCGACGCCGAATTGCTTGCGTTGGATGGCACGCCGAATAAATCCAAACTTGGCGCGAATGCCATTTTAGGTGTAAGCCTCGCAGTTGCAAAAGCCGCAGCCAATTCATTTGGGATGCCGCTCTATCGTTACCTCGGCGGTGTGTACGCGCACGTTCTGCCTGTTCCCATGATGAATATTTTGAACGGCGGAGTGCACACAGCCTGGCAATCCACCGATATGCAGGAATTCATGGTGATGCCGTTTGGAGCTGCCTCATTCAAAGAAGGTGTACGTTGGGGAGCAGAAATTTATCATACGCTCAATTCCGTTTTGAAAGAAAAAGGCTACAGCACTTTGGTCGGTGATGAAGGCGGTTATGCGCCTGCACTGAAGACAAACCGCGAAGCGATCGAGCTCATCCTTGCAGCGATCGAGCAGGCCGGCTTCAAGGCCGGCCGCGGAAAAGATGTAGCCATCGCGCTCGATCCCGCCGCATCCGAGCTTTACGACGAAAAGACGAAAAAATATAACCTTCGTAAAGAAGGCAGGGAATTAAGTGGCGAGCAGATGGTTGAGTTCTGGGCGAAGTGGGTCAAGGATTACCCGATCGTTTCCATCGAAGATGGACATGCGCAGGACGATTGGGCGTCCTGGCAATTAATGGTAAAAGAATTGGGCGATAAGATCCAGATCGTTGGAGACGATTTGCTGGTGACCAACCCTGAACGCGTCCGCAAAGCGATCAAGGAGAACGCGGCCAATGCATTACTCGTAAAGGTAAACCAGATCGGTTCTCTTTCTGAAACCATTGAGGCAGTTGACTTATGCCAGCGCGCAGGCTGGCGTGCTGTCACTTCACATCGTTCCGGCGAGACCGAAGACGCCACCATCGCGGACCTCGCGGTTGCCTTGAATACCGGTCAGATCAAAACCGGTGCGCCCGCCCGCTCGGATCGGGTGGCAAAATATAACCAGCTCCTGCGCATCGAAGCGGAGTTGGGAAGTGGAGCAAAATACGCAGGCTGGGATGCGTTGAAGGCAAAGTAAATCTTGTAGGTTTCTACAACTCACCAGGTAGAACGCGGAGGCTAGTAACCTCCATCTTGGACCTGATGCGAGTTTAATCGGAGCCATCGCCATCGTTGTGAACGATGTGTTATCATGACCTATGAATATTGAAAGGAGGTGATGGGTTTTTGCATAAATAGAATATGCGCATGTATATCGTAGTTTGTCGTGTCAAAATCAATAATCCAAATAGGAGAGAAGAATGAATAAAAAGTTGTTTGCTCTTTTGAGCATTCTCGTGATTGCTTCCATGGCGCTTACCGCCTGCGGTACCCCCGCTACACAAGCCGCTGCCAAGTCAAAAGTTGAAGTCTTTTCGTGGTGGGTCGGTGGTGGTGAGGCCGCTGGTCTGACCGCGATGACAAAGGTCTTTGTAGCACAGTACCCGAATATTGAATTCGTGAACGCTGCCGTCGCTGGCGGTTCGGGCACAAATGCTCGCGCAGTCCTTGCCACTCGTCTGCAAGCTGGTGACGCACCTGATTCCTGGCAAGCTCATGCCGGCCAGGAAATCATCGGCACCTATGTAGCAGCCAATCAGGTTGCACCGTTGGATGATTTCTTCAAACAAACAGGCTTTGCGGATGTATTGCCCCAGACCCTCATACCGCTTATTTCCAAGGATGGGCATCCCTACAGTGTCCCGGTTAATATCCATCGCTCGAACGTAATGTGGTACAACCCGAAGGTCCTTACCGATGCAGGTGTGGCCGCTGTTCCAACCACATGGGACGAATTCTTTGCTGCTTGCGACAAGCTCGAAGCCGCTGGCAAGATCTGTCTGGCGCTTGGACCTCAATGGACTGCGATGCACCTGTTCGAAAACGTATTGATCGGCTCCTTAGGCGCTGACCAGTGGAATGGTCTGTGGACAGGTACCACAGACTGGAATAGCCCGGAAGTCACAGCCGCTTTGGACAACTATGCCAAGGCCTTGTCCGTGACCAACAGCGATCACTCAACGTTGGCCGACTGGCAACCTGCTACAAAGTTGGTGACTGACGGTGATGCCGCCTTCAATATTATGGGCGATTGGGCAGATGGCTATCTGGAAAATGCTGCGCCCGATGGTCTCGGTCTTAAGGCTCACACAGATTTCGACTGGGCGCCAACCCCTGGCACTACGGGCGTTTTTGTGTTCTTATCTGACAGCTTTGTGCTGCCCGCGAACGCAAAGCACCCCGCAGAAACAACCGCCTGGTTGACAGTTGCCGCTTCAAAAGCCGGTCAAGAAGCGTTCAACCCAGTCAAAGGCTCAATTTGCGCCCGCACCGATTGCGATCAATCTCTATTCAACGAGTATCTGCAATCCGCTGGTAAGGATTGGAGCTCCGACACCGTTGTCGGCAGCTTAACACATGGCGTGGTCGCCAATGATTCCTGGAAGAGCAAGATCGATACCGCGCTTGGTCTCTTCCTGGCTGACCCAACAAAGGTTGCTGATTTCCAAACTGCATTGGCCGATGCATGTAAATCTGACGGCGTTTGTCAGTAAGCTCAAGATCAAATAAGTAGGATGATGGGCGGCTCATTTCCGAGCCGCCCATTTTCAAAGATTCTAACTTTTGTCCAATCTTTATGAATTGACTTGATGAAACGGCCTTCCAACTTGACATTCAATACTCCAGCCACTACGACTGAATTGACATTATCATCAGGCATATTCCAGTTGAAAGAGAGGTAATTAATGACTCGAAGTTTTTCGTTTCGCCTGCCGCAATTCATTCTGGCATTGGTTCTAATGCTTTTCGGCGTTATATCGATAAATTTTCTCTCAAAAACGGGGCTTAATATTGGTGGAAAGAATCTAAGCTCCATCGGCCTACTCCTCGGTGGACTTGTCTTTTATTCAGGTGTGCTGGTTATCGTCTCAATGTTCAAGAATGAAACGGTCCTATCGATCGCTTTATTGCTTCCCTCCATGTTGGCCGTCGCCATTTTTGTATATGGGTTTATTGCCTGGTCGATTCGAGTATCGCTCAGCAAGTGGAAAGGACTGAACGCTGATTACACCTTTGTTGGACTAAAGCAATATAGTGATTTGATGTTTCACGATCCGCGCTTCGTAATTGATTTGCGTAATACGGCAGTCTTTACCACTGGATTTATTCTGGGCTGTCTGATGCTTGGCTTGGGATTAGCGATTCTACTGGACCGAAAACTCAAAGGGGAGGCTCTCTTCCGCGGTATTTTCCTTTTCCCCATGTCGATTTCCTTTATTGCTTCGGGGGTCGTTTGGGGATGGCTCATGAATCCGGCTACCGGGGATCGCCTTACTGGAATCAATCTAATTTTTAAGATAGTGGGTCTCGACTTTCTGATCAGCCTTTGGCATTCATCTCCTCCGCCTTGGGGGATGGCTTTTACCCTGATCCCTGCGGTTTGGCAATTATCAGGGTTTACAATGGCCTTATATTTGGGGGGCATCCGAAGTGTTTCTGATGATCTGCGCGAAGCCGCACGCGTTGACGGCGCAAGTGAAGTTGAGATCTATCGCTACATCATCCTGCCTATGCTCCAGCCAGTGACATTGAGCGCTGTTATTATCCTCGGCCATATGTCGCTCAAAATCTTTGACTTGATCGTGGCGATCGGCAATAAAGATTTGCGGCTCGATGTTCCGGGTATTTATATGTGGACCACAACATTTGATGGCACCAACTATGCTCAAGGAGCCGCGATCGGTATCCTGATGCTGGTTAGCGTGGCATTGTTAGTCATCCCCTATTTAATTCAAAGTATGCGTACTGAGGCCGAGCTATGAACCGCCGCACACTGGTTAACGCCTTTTTTTACTTAACCCTGATTGCGCTGGCAGCCATCTACCTGCTTCCCATTTATCTTCTGATCGTGACCGGATTGAAGCCGATCAACGAAATTGATCTGAAAACCATGTGGGATTTTCCGACCATGGGCATCCACTTCGATAATTTTATTGCCGGTTATAAACAGCTGGCCCCCAATTTAGCGAATAGTCTCATTATGGTTATTCCGGAGGCGATACTTTCAGCTTTACTCGGCTCATTGAACGGCTATCTTCTTTCCAAGTGGAAATTCCCTAATTCAAACTTGATCTTCACATTAATCCTGTTCGGTATGTTCATTCCATACCAGAGCATATTGATTCCGCTTGTAAAATTTATGCAATTTATTAAGTTGTACGGAGATCTTCCGGGATTAATCCTGGTACACATCATTTATGGCATCCCGATCACAACTTTGATATTCCGAAACTACTACGCGGGCATATCCTCTGAGATACTCGAGGCGGGCAGAATCGACGGCGCGAGTCTTATGGGTTTATATCGCTATATTATGTTCCCTTTATCAGCCCCAAGTTTTGCTGTGGTGATCATTTGGCAGTTCACGCAAGCCTGGAACGAATTTCTTTTCGCGGTAATCTTGACAAACCAATCTCATTGGCCCGTAACGGTCGCGCTCAACAATTTAGCAGGCAGTCAACTTGTACAGTGGAATGTTTTGATGGCTGCCACTTTATTGGCCGCACTTCCGACACTGCTCGTTTATATTTTCCTGGGACGTTTCTTCCTACGTGGATTGATGGCTGGAGCTCTCAAAGGCTGAACGGAACCCAGGCAAGCGACACTCCTTTCGAATTGTCCTCCATTTCGATCATTATTCTCATGAAGGGAATCTCAGATGGAAAGAAAACTTAACTGGGGACTGCTTTCGACGGCCAGGATCAGCCGCGCCTTGATCAAACCGCTCAACGCTTCAAAACAGACCCGCTTGCTGGCCGTAGCTTCGAGGAACCAATCCTCAGCTGACGCATACGCCCGCGAATGGAAAATTCCGCGCGCGCACGGCAGTTATCAGGCCTTACTGAGTGATCCGGAAATCGACGTGATCTACAACCCGCTTCCGAATCATTTGCACGCGGAGTGGACAATCAAAGCTTTGCGCGCCGGCAAGCATGTCCTGTGCGAAAAACCCTTTGCGCTGACGCTCTCAGATGTGGACGCAATGATCTCTGCTTCGAAGGAAACCGGCAAAGTATTAGCCGAGGCCTTCATGTACCGTCATCACCCACAGACGTTAATGGTAAAAGAGATCGTGGATAGTGACGTACTGGGAAAGATCCAGCTTATCAAGGGCGCGTTCTCATTCAAGCTGACCCGAAAAGAGGATTATCGCAACTTTAAAGAGATGGGAGGAGGCAGTATCTGGGATGTCGGCTGTTATCCCATCTCTTACGCGCGCATGATCGCCGGGCAGGAACCGGTTGAAGTGTTTGGCTGGCAGGTACTGGGCGGGGGTGGAAGCGACGAAATGTTCATCGGGCAGATGAAATTCGCGAATGGGATCCTTTTCCAGTTCGACAGCAGTTTCATCTCCCCGTTCCGCGCCGATATCGAGATCGTTGGTTCCGAGGCGACGTTGATCGTTCCCATGCCGTTTAAGCCGCAGGTCAGGAATAAAATTTATATTCGGCGCGGCGAAGAAGAGGAAAAAGTAAAAATAAAGGGAGAGGAGCTGTACCGCGGTGAAGTGGAGGACATGTGCGACGCGATCCTTCATAATAAGCCGCCGCGCGTTTCCCTTCAAGACACCCGCGGGAATATCGCCGCGATCCTCGCCCTGATCGATTCTGCCGACCGCAAAAAGCCGGTTTTCGTGGGCGGAGGCCTGTCATTGAGATTGTAAAATCATGGGAAAATTTCCGGCTTCTAGGTATAATTGCGCCACCATATTCTTAAGACTGGAGGTTTCCCATGGCAAGTGTTACATATAAGAACATTGACAAGAAGTTCGGTGATCTTTTGATCATCAAAAACCTCAACATCCACGTTGAGGACAAGGAATTCCTTGTGTTGGTTGGTCCCTCAGGTTGCGGTAAAACGACCGCTCTGCGCCTGCTGGCAGGCTTGGAAGAGATCACAGAAGGCCAGATACTCATCGGTGATCGCGTGGTGAACGAGGTCGCACCCAAGGACCGCGATATTGCCATGGTCTTCCAGTCTTATGCGCTGTACCCTCATCTTTCGGTATATGACAACATGGCGTTCGGATTGAAACTTCGCAAGACGCCAAAAGCTGAGATCAAGCGGCGCGTGGATGAAGCCGCGGATATTCTCGGCATTTCAGAATTGCTCCAGCGCAAGCCCCGCCAGCTTTCGGGTGGTCAGCGCCAGCGCGTGGCTGTGGGACGTGCAATTGTGCGCGAGCCCAAGGTCTTCCTCTTCGATGAACCACTTTCCAACCTGGATGCAAAATTGCGGGTGCAAATGCGCGCTGAGATCAGCAAACTTCATCAACGATTGAAAACCACATTCATATACGTGACCCATGATCAGACGGAAGCCATGACCATGGCGACGCGCATCGCTGTGATCAACAAAGGTGTGTTGCTGCAATTGGATACTCCGCAGGCCTTGTATGACAACCCTGCCAATTTGTTCGTAGCCGGCTTCATCGGTTCCCCCGCCATGAACTTCTTCCCTGCCAAAGTGGCCAAGGATGGGGACAAGATCATCGTTGATACCGCGGACTTCAATGTAAAAATTCCCTCTGATCGTACCGCACCCTACGAAAAGATGGTTGGAAAGGCTGTCATCCTTGGGATCCGGCCTGAGAATATCCATGACCCCGAGTTTGCCCCACAAAATATTCACGGCGAAAAGGTCTCCACAAAAGTGGATGTGACAGAACTCATGGGAAATGAAACGCTCCTGTATCTGGTCAGCGGAAAGCATACCTTCGTCGCCCGCGTGGATCCACGCTCCAAACTGCGCGTCGGTAATAAAACACAAATGGTCTTTGATATGGACAAGCTCCATATCTTTGATGCAGGCACTGAAGAAGCTATTCACTAAACTGATCTGCAAAAAGAATAAACGGAGCGCGGGTCGCAAGATTCGCGCTCTTATTTTGCGCATCATTGCGTTATTGCGAGGTGACGAAATGACCACTCCAAATTGGGTCCAGGACGCGATCTTCTATCAAATATTTCCAGACCGTTTTGCCCGCTCAAACCACATGCCTGAGCCTGGCTTCGAGCCCTGGGATTCTGCTCCGACGCAACACGGTTTCAAAGGCGGCGATCTGTATGGCGTGATCGAAAAGTTGGATTACCTGCAGGATCTGGGAATTAACGCGATCTATTTCAACCCGATCTTTGCTTCGGCCTCCAATCATCGATATCACACGTTTGACTATTACAATGTTGACCCATTGCTCGGCGGCAACGAAGCCTTGAAAAAATTGTTGGACGCCGCGCACAAGCGCGATATTCGTGTGGTGTTGGACGGTGTGTTCAACCATGCCAGCCGCGGGTTCTGGCAATTCAATCATGTGCTGGAGGCCGGCGCAGCCTCACCCTACAAGGATTGGTTTTTCTTTGACCCTGAACGCTTGACTGGACATAAACACTGGGGTGCGTATCCCACCCCTCATGAACAGAAGGCTTTGCAACATGAAGACAGCCTGACAGCGATTGGATATAAAGCATGGTGGAATTTACCCGCGCTGCCCAAGTTCAATACCAGCACGCCTGCTGTGCGTCAATTTCTGTTTGACGTGGCCGAGTATTGGATCAAATTTGGGATCGACGGCTGGCGGCTGGATGTACCTGCCGAAATTGATGACGATGAATTTTGGCGGGAATTCCGCAGACGCGTTCGTGCGATCAATCCGGAAACCTATATCGTGGGCGAGATCTGGCATGAGGCCAATCGCTGGCTGCAGGGAGATCAATTCGATGCGGTGATGAACTACCTCTTCACAGCGGTTTCCTTAAGTTTCTTCCCAGGCGAACATTTGAAAATGGACATCGTTGCGCAAGCCGGCGGCCTCAAAGACCGCGTTCGCAATATGCATGCACACGATTTTGCCAACGAAGTGGATCGCCTATTGAATTTGTATCCAACAGATATTACTTTTGCACAAATGAACCTGCTGGATAGTCATGATATGCCGCGCTTCCTGTCCTGCGTGGGCGGAGATAAGAACTCCCTCAAACTCGCCTGGCTGTTCATGTTTACGTTCCCGGGCGCGCCCTGCGTTTACTATGGCGATGAAGTTGGCGTGGATGGCGGCCACGACCCCGAATGCCGAAAATCCTTTCCATGGGATGAGAGCAAATGGGATAAAGACCTGCTCGAATATGCAAAGTCCTGCATTGCGTTACGAAATGACCATCCTGCGTTGCGACGCGGAGAATACACGCGTTTATTTGCCGAAGGTGATGCAATGGCCTTTCAGCGCGAGCACGAAGACGTCAGGATCATCGTGGCTTTCAATGTGGGGAAAGAGGAGAAAACGATCGAATTGCCCCTCACCAAAAAGACTCAGATCCTTTTTGGAAATCCCTCGATTTCGGGAACTCAATGTATCATCCCCCCGCGAAGTGGTATCGTGCTGAAATAAATAGAGCGGGCCGGTAAGAAAACCAACCCTCCCTATTTTTTCGGGGGAACAAAGATTGGCGGTTTTTGGCAGTTAATTGAGTGTATGATCGGCTAAATTGTGATCAGAGCCATTTCCTTTCCGAGCAAATCGTCAAAGTGCTTGCTTTTTGTGTCTACCGGTGTCATAATCGTTTTAACAGATCAGGTCATTCAGACAAGGTGGCTTTCTGCAATGCGTAAGAATTCCATAGCCGAATCAATATTACAACCATGCTCACGGAGTTCAACTTCATGGGAATCATTTAGACGCGGGCATATGGAACAATTTCGGCAATGGGCTGCTCTTGAGAAATGGCGTGCACTTGAATACTGAGATCAACAGGGCTAAGAATATCTACAAATGGCTCTGGTTTTCACCCATCCTGACTATTCCCACGCTCATCTACGTTGCCCTTACCGCAGATCTGGGCTACGAGTTGATCTGTGGTACGAGTTACCCTGATTGCAATTATGCATTAGCGTCCTATATTTCATTGGTCAGTGCAGTTTTGATCTCAGCTCTCTGGCATTTGTTCCTTCTCATTCCAGGCTCGAATAAGGAGAGTGAATTTATCCGCTGGCATGGCCGGCAGGCTTTGCTCCTGGCCGGTATTCGCACACTGGTACCATTGTTATTCATGACCTACGGCTTCGCGTTCGGTGGTGGATATGCTGAAGATTCTGTGCTCTCGGCCATTCCCGTTCTCATTCTCATCTGGTTAACTGGCACGATCTGGGGACAAAGCCAGGCTGCGGGAGGAGACTGCTCGTTAATGCGATGGGCTGGTCATGGGAAAGGACTGCCGCTGAAGACCGCAAAGATTTCAGCAACTGCATCCAAAAACATTTCAGATGATGGAGATCGAGAAGATGAAGACGAGCTTGTCGATATCATCCGTTTCAATCGCGATCCGGAACAGCGTCAGGCAGCCCTGGAAGAGTTGGAACGCCTTGGGCTGGTCGAACCCCTTTCCGGAATTGCCCTGAAATCAAAATAAGTCTGCAATACATTTAGATTGAGAGGAGGAGAATATGAATTGTCCAAATTGCGGAACCCTCGAACAGGCGCGGGTACGTACGTGCCAAAATTGCGGAACTGCCTATGCGTCGGAAGACCTACTGGAACTGCGCCAGCTTGAATTCCTGCTCCAGGAAACCGAGCAGTGGCCAAACACTGCTTCAAAGCGTAAATTATACGGGCAGCGTCTGCAGGAACTGAGAGAACGTATCTTGCCCACCCAGGCGGAACCTGCCGCGGTCAAGTCAAAAGCACGTGTTCCAGAAGCCTCTGCGCCTCATCCAGTCTCTCAACCTCCCGAAAGCAAAGCCGAAGCCGTACCTTTTGATCAGTGGTTGTTAAGTGAGCGTAATATCAAGATCGCACTCTATACGGGTGGATTACTGCTGGTCCTGGCCGGATTGATCTTTGTGGGCGTAAACTGGGGGAAAATACCTGGCCCAGCCAAATTCGCGATCACCCTCATGATCACCGGGTTAATGTACCTTGGAGGGTATCTGCTGTTTCAGCGCCCGCTGCTGAAACTTGGGGGAGTGACTCTTCTTGGGATCGCATCTGGCTTCGTCCCTCTCAACTTTGTAGTCCTGCAGATCTACATATTCAGCGCACAGGGGTTGAGCGCGAACATGATGTGGTTTATCGGTTCGATCCCCGCGCTGCTGCTGTATTTCCTGACCGCCTACTGGACGCGCGCCGATCTGTTCGGCTATCTGAGCATCGGAGCTGTTCTCAGCGCATTCACGGCGGGCCTGGTATTGCTCGATGCACCCCTGCTCCTTTTTGTATTAACTTACACGCTCCTGGCCCTGACATTTCTTTTTGTGGCACGCGCGGTCCAGTCGACGCTCCTGGCAGAGTCTACACGCGGCCCTCTAATTATCGTATCGCAAATTGCCATGCCCTTACTCTACGCCGCCGCCCTGATAGGATGGATTTCCTACAGCAGTTGTAGTTCCTGTCCGGCGGGAAGTCCATGGCTTGCGCTGGTGTCCCTGTTCATCGGTGTGATCTTCTATATAATCACTGACCTGGTATTTCACTGGATCCTATCCCGCTGGGCAGCCGCGTTTGCATTTGCGCTGGCGTTCACATTGCTTCTCATCGAGCTCGATTTCTCGAGCAAGGCAACGGTCATCACCTTGATGATACTATCCTTACTGTATCTCATCGGGGGTAACGCTCTTCAAACGCGGATGAAAAACAGCTCCCACGGCTGGCCTCTCTATGCGGCCAGCTACGGATTGGCCGCCTTTGTTACCCTCCTGACCTTGTTTGCCTATGCCGGGGGCGCAGGCGAGCTGGACGATCTGGCGCAAGTCCTGATCGCGGATGTGATCCTATTGGGTGTTTCTGCATGGGCACATCAAAAATATGAATGGATCTACGGGGCCACCTGGCTCCTCATCGCTCCCGTGTCCATGTATTCCTTAATTTATCTGGATGATCTCTTCGGTATGGGCCTGGTCCTGGCCGTGCTGATGCTGAATTACACCGCGATCGGATATGTCCTTGGCCGCCGAAGACTATCACTGAGCGGACCATTCCTGACAGGCTCGGCATTCCTGAGTATTGTCGTTGTTATTCTGACCTGGGAAAACCCGGTAATCGTATCTGTCGCTCTGAGTATGATCGGAACCGGCTATCTGCTTATCGCTCTTTGGCTGGGCTGGAGCTGGCTGCTATACCCCGCACTTGCCAGTGTACAAGTTCTTATCATTTCAATTTTCCAGATCTTTTTTCAGGCTGACTCCCCCTGGGACCAGGCCCTCACCATCACCTATGCCGCGCTTGGCCTCGCGTTAACCCTGAGCGGTGCTGCGTTGCGGCGACTTGATGAACAAAACTGGGGATGGCCCCTTTATGTTGTCGCGGCCCTGAATCTCGCAGGGACCTATGTATTCGCTCTATTACTCGGTGGCCCGCTGGCAATCGGTCTGTCAGTAATCTTTGCACTGCTGGCTTTGTGGCTGGCCTGGGTGGAAAGAAATGCCGTGGCCAGCTCGAAGAACCCGCCTTTCCTGACATATCTCGGCATAGCACTACTCTTCAGCGGGCATTTCTATGTAATTGGATTGATGTCCCGCCTGGTCCAGCAGACCTGGCCAGCCTACACAGCCGCAGTCTGTGCGCTCCTGGTTGTCATATCCTGGCCATTAAGGGGAGGATCACCTGGAGATTTATACAGCACGCCTTTTCGCCGAGCCGGTTCGTGGCTGTTGTTGATCCCTCTTCTTGGCGCTGTGATCACACGCGACTCGCTGATCGCCGCGGTTACCTTCGGGATTGCCGGGATTATTTACGCGGCGGATGCTTCCGTGCGTCGAATCCTTAATCTTGCCTACCTGAGCATCGGTGCCTTTATTATCGTGATCTGGGCGATCCTGACCTTTTTCGAAGTTACGGAACTTCAGGCTTACGTCCTCCCCCTTGGACTGGGACTGGTCGCGCTGGGATGGAATGAGAAAAGGCTCGGCAGGCCCACCTCTTCGTCCTATCGTTGGCCAACCATTCTCGGGCTCCTGATACTGATGGGTACAGCCTTTGTGCAATCCCTCGAAACGATTGGCTACGCCGTGTTACTCCTGATCGAGAGTCTGCTGGCGGTCGGCTGGGGCATTCGATCGCGCTCACGCGGCTACGTCCAGCTCGGCGGCTTGTCGTTGCTGGCCAATGCCATTGTACAGTTTGGTCCCGGCTTCATAGAATTGTCACGCTGGATCCAATTCGCCATTATTGGGATAATTCTACTGGGTGGTGGCATGGCCGGGCTTTTCAGGCGGGAACAATTGCTGGCGACCCGCAATAAACTTGTCGAAGAATGGAGAAGATGGGAATCATGAACATATTCAGTGCTCTGTTTGGGATTTTCCGCCAGCGCGGGTTGGTGACCAAACTCAAGGAAGGCCAATCCCTCGGATGGTTCAGTATCTCTGCAGTGGTTGTCGCGGTGCTGGGCGGTGTCATGTACGGCTTTGCCATGGGAATCGGCCTCGGCCCTGAGACAGCCGCCAGGGATGCGATAAAAGTTGGCTTGATCATTCTACTGGGACTGATATTTGCCCTCCCGATCTTTTGGCTCGCCTACCGGTTGATGGGACGGGAAGAACGGGCCGGACAAGTAGCCGCAATTCCACTGACATTCCTGACGACCACATCCATCGTGCTGGCTGTGACGGCACCGATCGTGTTCATACTTAGCCTGCTGGCTGGCTTTAGCCCGGAGGCAGTCTATATTCACATCGTGCTGATAGACCTGGCTTTACTAATTGGGTTATACGTGGCAGGGATGCTCATCCATTACGGATTCACGGCCGATCGCTCGAGAATTGTAGTGCCAAATGTCATTAGTTTTCTAATGCTTGCAGTGATCTTGATCGTCTTGATGCTCTTTTTCGCGCCATTTCTGGCTTTGAGCCCCACTTTTAGCGTTGGAACCGATCTGCTCAAAGATCGTTTGGGAATAGGCGTGGCAGACAAGGTCGTCAATGCCATGAATTCTGCCTCAGCGGCCGATCGGCTCACTTACCGCTTTCAAACAACAAATCAGAATGGGGACCTGGAGCGGGATTACACAATAACGCGCCTGGGCGACGATTATCTCATCGAAGTTCATTTACATGCCATCCCGGGCGAAGGCATACTGATCGACAAACGCATCTGGATGTTGGATGGAAAGATCTACAACGACTTTGCAGGGGACGGCGTGAAAACAACAGGCCGCGCTGAAATGAGCAGTTTTATAGACCTGGCCCTGCCTGCGGCGGTCTTCACACTTCCGGATGAATTTACAGCGGCAAACTGGCGGGGGTTTGGATCCGGCAGAATATTCAACGCCATGGCTACCACCGCCCTGCAGGATCAGGCACGCTTCACACTCGAGTCAAAAACGCTGCGCTTATCAGGTCTGGTTCTGGGTAGCGCTGACGAGGGCCTGCACGCCGAGACGCGTGTGATCGAAGCAACACAGGCAACCCTGGACCGGGATGGGCTGGAGGCAAGTCTCAATCAGGCCATCGTCCTTGGCAGTGTCGATCGATCCGATGCCTCGATGCAGGACTATGTTCAAAGTGAGGCCTTCTTCGCAGTCCGCTTCCCGCGCAACTGGCGCGCGGCTGCCTGGGATCAGGTCAAACGCAAGGTTGAATTCGTCAACGACTGCGGCTCGGCACAAGGATGCCCGGCAATGACTGTTTCAGTCTTTGACCTTGCTGAGAACAAAGCCGCGAAAGAGTTTGCCGCGGATCTCGCCACCAGCCTGGGCCGCCAGCCCGAGTATCGTGAAGTCAATGCCAGCACGAGCACGATCAGGAATACAAGAGTCGGAGTGGTCGATTATCTTTTCGATCGAACTGTAAAAGGTCAGATTCAGACCACTCGTCACGTTGAATATATTTTCGTCGGCGGTCTTTTACGCTATCACCTGGATTTTTCAGCGCCAGCAGATCAGTTCGAGTCCAGCCGCAGTTTGTTCGAGGCAATGGCTGGCTTTTTTAACTATTTGCAAAGTCGGCCTTGATTTGAATTGCCTGAATATAGGATTGATCTCAACCCTGTTTCGATCTGAACAACACGCTGTTTTTGAATTCGATGATTTTGAACTGGGCGCGCAGTAAACCTGCAAAGGCAACAGCGACTCAAGCGCGACCGTCAGCCACGGCCTTTACCAACTCAGGCAAAATCTCCCCTGATCTGCCGTGAAAAGCAAAATCCACTTTTGGAGTGAGTGGTGTGGATTCTGCATTGATCTCAACGAGCACCGCGCCTTTGTTGCGCGCCGCAAACGCTAACGAAGCGGCAGGTTGAACCACTCCTGAAGTTCCGATTGAAAAGAAAACGTCGCATGAACGCACGGCTAGTACAGCGGCTTCCAGCTCCCCACGCGGAAGTGATTCTCCAAACCAGACAACATCCGGCCTAAGCAAGCCGCCACACTTCCCGCATTTCGGCACGGACTCCATATCATCTCCCCAGGTTTCGGTAAATGATCCACACTCCGAGCAGCGGACGCGCTGGATGTCCCCGTGCAGCTCATGAAGATTCGTACTTCCAGCCATGCGATGCAAACCATCCACATTTTGTGTAATCAAAGTGAATACAGGGATCTTCTTTTCCATTTCTACGAGCGCGTAATGTCCCGCGTTCGGGCGTACTCCTTTAATCGCTTCGCGCCGCCACGAGTACCAATCCCAAACGAGTTTCGGGTCACGCGCGAATGCTTCAGGCGAAGCCAGATCTGTTGGCTTGTACTGTGCCCAAAGTCCGGTTTGAATATCGCGGAAGGTACGGAGTCCGCTTTCTTGCGACACACCAGCCCCGGTTAATGCCGTGACATGCTTCGCCGTAGACAGAACGCGAATGAGGCCAGGGGGATAATCCATTAAGGGACTAGTTGTGTGGGAGATGCAAGCGGAGATGCGGTGGGAGTCGGGATACATTGCAGCACGCTAAGACTCTCACTTACAATGTCGGTGCGCCCGATCTCATGCAACTTTGAGTCAGTTGCAACGAATTGATATTGCACCCAGGAGTCATTAAATGAGTCCACTGATTTCATTTCTTCCGCCACCAGATCATGGACATAAGTGCCTGCGCCAATAGTTTTAATGGTAATGCTTGTCCAGTCGCTGGTTGCGCCTGTCTGTTTACTTTTGAATCGGACAAAAAGCACGACAAAAGCTGTTGCAGCGGCGTTTGAAACCTGCGCAGTAAATTTAACGGAGGTGGGCTGGCAAACACCCGCCTTGTAAAATTCCGTCTTGGAGGTGAATACGGTGACAAACCCAACCATGGCGACCGGTGCTGTGGGAGTGTTCGGCGTGAAGAAGGGAAGCGGTGTAAAGGTCGAAGAGGTCGGTGTGAAACCAGGTGTTGATGTTCTGGTTTTTTCCCCGATCAGAGTGGGAGTGACCGTAAATGTCGGCGTAGCGATGATTGGCGTAGACGTAGGAATATCCGTCGGGCCAACGGTGTTGGTGGCGGCCGGAGTCGGGGTGTTGGTTGGAATTAAGAAGATCTGCTCCACATTCATTGAACAGGAGGAGAGCAGGATCGTATACAAGAGCAAACTACGAATTCTTTTCATGGGAGAGCGGATCCCTTTAAGATTATTCATGTCTCACATACAGGGTGACAAAGCAATGGACTCAGTATAGATCTGCGTGCGACCCACCTCTTCGCCTTCAGCATTGGTCGCCACCAATTGGAAATGGACCCACGAATCTCTATAGTGATTACGTCCATAAATGGCACTCCCACGCAACACATAGGTATACGATCCATCTCCGTGCCCTGCCATGACGTCGCCAGTGGTCCAGGGTGTGTAATCCTCTTTTTTAGCAGACTTCACTCTTACAAAGATGACCACGCTTAGCACTTCATGGCGATCTTCGACCACAGCTGTGATCGTTGTTTTATTATTCTTGCAAACGCCCCAATAGATCTTGTTCGGTGAAACGGTCACCGAAACAAATCCGGCTCCCGGGTTCGTTTCGGTTGGATTTGTGAGATTTGGGATCACAAACGGCGTGGAAGTTTCAGCGCCGATAAAGATCGGGATGGGCACGAAGGTAGCTGTCGGCAGGCTGGGATCCTGCGTCGGGAAATGCAAGATGGTGGGCGAAGGCGTAAAGGTGGTAGTGACAGTCGGTCTTGGTGTTCTAGTAGGTGTGGATGTCATGGTCGGAGTTGAAGAGGGGGCAAGCGTGTCCGTAGGCGGGAACAGGGCATCTGCAAAAGGAATCCCTCCATCCAATGAACAGGCCTGTAACCAGATCGCCAGCAAAAACACCGTGTATAACCTGCGCATATCCTACCTCTTTCACGCTATAATACTACGAACTGAATTCATTCAACTATTCCATTTTACAACAGCATGCCGTCCAGCGAACTAAACAACCTGCAAAAAACATTCCAGACAAAACGCAAAGCCGCGGGCATGAGCGGTTCGATGCGTGCGTTGTTCAAGCCGGAATATAGCACAGTGCAGGCGGTCCGCCATCTCTCCTTCAGGATGGAAGCGGGAGAATTGCTCGGTTTCATTGGACCGAATGGCGCGGGCAATTCCACCACCATCAAAATTCTAACGGGTATTTTACATCGAAGCAACGGTGATGCCAAAGTGCTCGGTTTCACTCCGTGGATGGATAGGTAAAAGCTCGCCGATCACATCGGCACTCTATTTGATCAAATACTGCAACTCTGGTATCACCTGCCTGCGATCGACACTTTCACTTTATTTGGAAAAATATATGAACCGGATGATCGCGAGATGAGGAAACGAAAATTCCTGTCCACAAAGATGGTGGAAGTGCGCTGTGCAGAAGAAGTATCGAAGGATTTTTCGATCCATGGCGTTGAAACTTTAGAGGTCGGGCGCTCCGGTGTTAAATTGAAGTTCGACACGGCCCAAACGCCGCTCGAGGCGGTCATGTCTCATATTTCGGAAGCCGCTGATAGCGTAGACATCACGATCTCCGATCCAGCCCTGGTGCAATTGATCGCAAAAATTTACGAGCGGGTCCGCGAGGAAAAAACATGGATAAACAATTCTGGTTCGACATCCGCGATAATAAATACGCAGTTCCCGAGGGACATTCAGCCGCGCAACTGACGGAGCAGCTTTTTTCCTACATCGACAGTCTCGACCCGCAACTGCGTGACGACATTGGCTACGAAACCTTCTCAAGCTGGCTGGAGAAGAGAGTTTATTCCCCGGAACAGATCCGCTCATTCATTCTGCCTCTCGTGATCAACCTGCAAAATGGGATCGGTGAACGGGATACCGACACCGTCTTTGCGCGGGCATTTTCCGTCCTATTCCTCGCCGAGATCATCCATAATGATAATAAGCGGGTGTATTTGCAGTTGGACGAGGTCTTTAGCATCTACACAAAAACATTGTCGTATCTGGCGGAAGAACGCGACCCGCGCGGCTACGTCCCCGAGAAAGGTTGGGCACACGCGCTCGCCCACACTGCGGATCTGCTCTACGTGCTGGCGAGCAACCGCTTTCTCACCCGCGTTGAATTGGAGCAAATGCTCACCGCCATCGCGGACAAGATCACCGAGCCGGTCGATTGGATCTATCATCATAATGAGGACGACCGACTCGTACGGGTTGTGATTGCCGCCCATCAGCGACAATTACTGGATGAGTTTTTTTTTCAGACGTGGTTAAAGTCCTTCGTCTCAACGAAAAAACACAGCTGGAAAGGATCATTTGAGTCGCAGCCCACGCAGTCTGCATATTCCAACACCAGGAATTTTCTGCGCAGCCTGTACATGCGTGTGATACAAACCGATAAATTATTTAACCGTGACTGGCTTGCCACAGAAATTGCAAGCACTTTACTAGAGTTAAAACAGTTCTAGATATTTAGAAACACAACACTAATTGGCTATGCGAGAATGAAAACATTAGGAAAGTATTTGTCCATCTTTCAAATTACTCTGATCGACTCACTCGCTTACTCCGCAGAGTTGGTTGCAGTAGTTTGATGATCATCCCGTTCATGTGGATTTTCTACCAATTATGGAAGGTCCCCTTCAGCGCGAGTGCTTTCCTTGGGCTCTCGATTTTGGTCTTCC
>CAZSVR010000004.1:94243-107452 GCA_964610295.1 uncultured Anaerolineaceae bacterium | reverse complement strand
CAATAACCGGCGGGGCAATCACAGTGAGTGATGAGACCCCATAACCGCCCGAGGTAGTGTTCGGCCCGGTTTCGGTGGCAGTGATAGAGCCGCTGGTGTTCGTATATTGCCCGGCGACATTACCTTTCACACTCACCGAAATGGTACAGCTGGCCCCAGCCGAAAACGTGCCGCCACTCACGGTGATGCTGGAGGAGCCAGCTGTGGCCGTTGTTGTCGAACCAGTGAACGTACCCACCGAACAAGTGGGGCCCGACAACCCGTTGGGGGTATTGATTACCAAACCGGTGGGCAAGGTGTCGCTGAAGCCCACCCCTGTGAGGGCACTGGTGTTTGGATTGGTGAAGGTAAAGGTCAACGTGCTGGTATTGCCCTTAGCAATTGAAGTGGGCGAGAAACTCTTGGACAATGTGGGGACAACTGGGCGGGGACAACCTTTAATAACGACGTTGTCAATATTCAACGTTGATGAAGAATTCTTTGCGCCAACGGCACTGATAAAGAAACGCGTCGTAACGGTTCCTGTGGTTGCAGCAGAATGGGTGATACCGGGAGATTGGTATGTGACACTTTTGACTAAGGTATAACCAGTGCCCGAAGCCCAGGAAGGAGCGCCAGATGTGGATGTGTCAGAATAAATGTGGAAAAAATTATTAGCACCGGCGGCCCAATCGCCGGGAGGCGCTTGATAGTCAAAATTTATTGAGACACCACCGTAATTGCTTGTATTTATATCAAACTGATAATAAGTCAGCGGGCTGGGAGGATTGTTAGGGATAATCGTGCCCGAAAGCGCCCAATTAGTACCTTGCCATGAGCTGGCAGCGTTGCCTGCGCTAGTGTCAAGTATAAAGGCGGAAGTTCCAGTACTGGAGGCTGTGGCTGTTGCAACATCCCCGACATTGATGGTGGGGGTTAGCGTAGTCGCTGGTGATACGCCAAAATTCCAGGTTACCATGGTCGTCGGGCTGGCGCAGGAAGACGGCGGTGCCGGCTTGGAAGTGACCACCAGCGAGTCCGTGGCGAAATTGCCGGTATCGGTTGAAGTGTTAATAAACAGGTGGCCGGAGGTGTTGTTATAAGTGCCATCGGTGGAAGATGTGACACTCACTGCAATCGTACAAGTGCTTAGTCCGCTAACCGTCATGTTCGAGAACGAGAGCGCACTTTGTCCAACTGTCAACGACGAGGGCGAGGGCGAGCCACCGCAACCGCTATAAGTGATCGAGGTGCTGGAAATGGTCACACCTGAGGGCAGGGTATCGGTAAAGTTGACACCCGTAATTGACGTTGTGCCGGGGTTGGTGATGGTGAAGCTCAGTGTAGAAGTTCCGCCCGGGTTGATTGACTTGGGAGAAAACGACTTGACGATGCCCGGATCCACGATATAGGCATAACGAGTGGAAACGCTAAAATCCGAGTTATAGTGATAACTACTGCCGGAGAAATCATAAATCAACGTGGTAAGCGGTTGTGGGTTTACCAGCGGAGCGCTCGGCACTTGCAATATTTTGATCTGATAGGTGACGGTAACAGTGCCGCCCGTTTTACCGGTTGAATTACACCCGCGATAATTCGGGCTATTGGGATCGTTTTCCCAAACACAACCATCGCCATACAACTTGTCATTTGGGCTGGACACCGTGGCAGAGGTGTCTGCCGTAAAGGTTGACACTACAGACAGAATCTGAAAGATCGTGTTCGGGAAGTTAATGAAATATTCGATCTGTTCATATCCCTGAGTGGCAGTAAAGCCAAAGAGTTTAATTTCGTAGGTCTGACCCTTCACCAGAGTCATTGTCCCACCGGCTGGGATCGAGACGCCATCCAAGTGCACATCCGTTACCGCGTTGCGAGATTGTGAGACTAAATGCTCCACATAAAGTTCACGTGGGGTGGGCGTGCTAAAAATGGTTGCGCCTGTTTCAGTTGTTGTTACTTCGATATGATAGCGACGGGTTTTGTCATAAGCATTCGAGTCGCGGGTCACTTCCACTTCAAAGTAAAAATAAGTACAAGCCCCGGAACCTGCCAGGTTGGATACTGATAAAGTGCTGGTCGTTCCGGCACGGATATTAATATAATTGGGAGCTGGGGTAGTATCCCAGACAAACGTGGCGGCTACGTTGGTAGCCGCTGTACCCGAATTGCACACTCGCGCGCCAATTGGAAAATGATTTGGTCCCACATTCACATTATTGCTGTCGAGACCAATAATATTCCAGGCGATCGGCGTGACAGTCAAGCTTGGCAACGCATAAGCACTAGTCTGCGGAATCAAAAGCCCCGTTAACAAACCCAGCAATACAATGACATGAATAATTTGTCGACTTCCGCGATATTTTAAAGAAAATGAAAGAAACGGCATTTATCCTCACACACAATATAGAATCAAAGCAGCGAAGCCAACCGCGGCCGGTTTCGCTACTTGCTCGGCAGAAACCTTACCTGAAAACATATATGCTCAGGAAAAGCGACCAATCTTCAAGTTCAGGGTCGTTGCATCCGCTTCCTACCTAAGTAATATTAATTTAGCAATATTATATCCCAATAGTCAAGTAAAGCAATGCTGAAACCATTCATAGCTGTTAGGTGCTTAAATATTATGCAAAGGACCGCATCAAGTTGACACCCCCTCCCTCTTCGAGTATCCTTCCGCTCGTCCGGGCAGGCCCGGCGCGGCGGAGCCTTTTGAACCCCGCCAGGGTCGAAAGACAGCAACGGTAAGGAAGTGTTTGCGGGTGCCGCCGGTCGCCTGCCCGGGCATTTCTTGTTTATAATCCCCCCATGTCTTCATCAAACTGGATAAAAATAATCATCGCCATCGGCAGTGGGGTCATCATCGGGCTGATCTATGGCTGGACGATCGACCCAATCGAATACACCGATGTCACACCCAACATCTTACGGGCGGATTATCGCGCCGATTATGTCCTGATGGTCGCCGAAGCATATCAAACCGAACAAGATCGCGACACAGCCGCACGCAGGCTTGCCATCCTCAGCAGCGAACCACCCGCCAGGATTGTCTCAACAACACTGGACTACGCCCGCATACACAACTTCACTCACACAGAGATCACACTGTTGCAGGGATTACTTTCTGCAATGCAGACCTATCAACCGCAGGGGACCAATCCGCCATGAGATTCGATCTCCGCAACCAGACCTTCCATCTCGTTATTGCGCTTCTCGCGGGACTTGGGCTGGGTCTGGCCTACTCGTGGAAGATCTCCCCCGTAACCTATGTGGACGCAAGTCCCGCGATCTTGCGCGCCGATTTCAAAGATCAATACCGCATCGTGATTGCTGCCTCCTATACATCCACGCATGATCTTACCCGCGCGCGCGCGCGCCTCGAACTTTTGGGTGAGACAAACCCGGTAAACGAGCTCAGTGCACAAGCCCAACGCATGCTGGCCGCTGCTGAAGATTTCGAACGAGTGCGTTCCATCGCACAACTTGCCACAGACCTGCAACAAGGATTCGTCTCGATTCCTTTTACAAGTACGCCCTTCGCCCGGAATCTGGATACACCCATTGCAGACACACCCTTTATAGAGGAACCATTCCCAACCGAAACACTTTTTTTTCAAGAGCCAACTTTGGGCTTTGAATTAACACCACTGGCTCCACCGCCTGTCCTTACGCCCACCCCGCGACCAGCATTTACCGCCATTCCCTTGCCAGGCAAGCCCTTCGCACTCGTCGGACAGGATACCGTATGTGACTTCAACCTGGATCAAGGATTGCTGCAGATCATCGTGATGGACGGGCGCCGTAGACAGGTACCTGGTCTTAAGATAATTATTACATGGGATGATGGCGAAAACCACTTCTTCACCGGCCTGAAACCAGAATTGGGGAATGGGTATGCGGACTTCTTGATGGAAGTAGATACGATTTATAGTGTACAGATCGTGGAGGGCGGTTCCTTTGTCCCCAATATCAGCGCGCCAACTTGTACAGATCCTGCCGGCGGAAGCTATCTCGGCGGGTTATTGCTCACATTTCAGCAACCCTAGCAGGTACGAGCAAGCCTGTGTCTGTAGATCAAAGCCTGCAACCACGTCCCCTCTCATTCGTTATATCTTTACAAACAAAATCAAGGAGTAACGAATGAATACGTCTTATGCAAACGAAAAACCCGGCCTGCTTACCGCGATTGCGGCGATGACACTGGCCAGCGGCATCCTCAATCTTTTCTGGGGATTCGTCGCATCCGCAACGGCCCTGGGCACGCTCGTCGGCGTCGTCTGCCTGCCAATCACGATCCTGCCGACCCTCCTCGGTATTTTTGAGATCATCTATGCCGCGAAAATGTTAAGTAACCAGCCTCAACCTGCGCAGGCTTCTCCATCCATTGCTGTATTTCAAATCCTGACCTTTATGTATGGCAATATTTTTTCCATGGTGGTGGGGATTCTCAACCTTATCTTTTTCAATGACCAGTCCGTAAAGGAATACTTCGCCCGCATCAATGCGGTACAAGTCTACCCGTCCCTTCCTGTTGTTCCTTCTGCACCAGAATTACCGGCCATCCCATCCAGGCCGGGTCTTCCTGCGCCTAATATTGAAGAGCCTCGGAAATCTAAAGGAATTCGTAAAGTAGCCGGAAAGTGACTATATGCTCTCGCAAGACCTATGACCCTGCGAGAGTTTTTTCGTGAATTGCATGTAAAAGACCTACACATTTCCTCTTGACTCTCCCATCTCTCGACCTTAGAATTCGAAGGACAATTCACGGGACGCTGGGAAGAGACTCCAAGTGTGAGTTCAGCAGTTTCACTGCTGAACTCACAAACCAAGAGCGCCGAAGGTGCAAATCTGGAACAGGCGAAACCAGATGAAACTCTCAGGCAAAAGGACCCTGTCCCGCATAACTCTGGAAAGTCTCGATTCACGAGACACCGACGGTGTAACATGCCGCTGGTCGAGTAGGACGAGTGCATTTCTCGTCCATATCGAGACCTAGGCATGAATCTCTCAGGTTCCCTTACAGAGGACGCGCGATTATAGAATCGTGCGTCCTCTTTTATTTTGCCAAAATCTCATTTAGGTCCAGGAGAAAACATGAATACACCGTCCAATCTCAAGTACGCCAAGTCCGATGAATGGTTTGACCCATCCAGCGGCGCGGTCGGTATCACCGATTACGCCCAAAGCCAGCTATCCGATATCGTTTTCATTGAGATCCTCGTAGATGAAGGCGAATCCGTCGAAGCTGGCAAAGCCATTGCCTCCGTTGAATCTGTAAAGGCTTCTGCCGAAATTTACGCACCCGCAGCAGGTAAAGTGAGCGCCGTCAACAAAGGCCTTTCAGAAAAACCTGAAACCCTAAACTCCGATCCTTTCGGTGCAGGCTGGATGATCAAGATCGAAGGCGGTTCTGCAGGGGATCTGATGGACTCAGCCGCCTACGAAAAATATTGCGCAGGAAGGACACATTAGATTTCATGATGTCTTTGCGAGGGTGCTCTCCCCGAAGCAATCTCCGGCTGGACCTAGTAGATTGCTTCGTCGGGAAGAACATCCTCCTCGCAAAGACATGGAGCCAGATATGACCTATATTCCCATCAGTCCCAACGAACGGGACGCGATGCTCAAGACCGTCGGGGTCAGAGCATTGGATGACCTGTTCGACGCCGTCCCCAAGAAGCATCGCTTTCCCAAATTAGATCTGCCTCCTGCGCTCACCGAAATGGAAGCTGCTGCTCTTCTCGGTGAAATGGCGCAGAGCAATGAGAATGTGCGCGAGCATGTGATCTCGTTCCTCGGTGCCGGAGCGTACAACCATTACGTCCCATCTGTAGTGGATCACTTGCTGCGCCGCGGCGAGTTCTATACGGCCTACACGCCCTATCAACCGGAGATCTCACAGGGCACGTTGCAGGCAATCTTTGAATATCAATCCTTAATGGCCAACTTAACCGGCATGGAGGTCTCCAACGCTTCCCACTATGACGGAGCCACAGCCACAGCCGAAGCGGTGAGTCTGGCCTATGCTCAGTTCCGCGGCAAACGCAAAAAGATCGTCATATCACCCACTGTACACCCGCAGTATCGCGAGGTCATACGTACGTACTCGCAAGGGATGGGGCTGGAGGAAGCCGGGGATGATGCCTCCGCAGACCTCGAGGTCGGACCTGAGGCATTAACGTCCTTAGTCGATGAGCGCACCATGCTGGTCGTTGTGCAATATCCCGATTTCTTTGGCCGCATCTACGATTACACAAAACTTGTCGAAGATGCGCATGCAAAAGGTGCGCTTGTCTGCGTGGTTGCAAATCCCACCGCGTTGCTCATGCTCAAGACACCCGCCGAGATGGGTGCGGATATTGTTGTGGGTGAAGCACAGCCTTTTGGTATTCCACTCTGGTATGGCGGCCCATATCTCGGCTTCTTCACCACAAAGAAAACGTATGTGCACAAAATGGCCGGGCGCCTGGTCGGCGAAACCGTTGATTCACGCGGCCAGCGCGCATATGTGCTGACACTCACTGCGCGCGAACAACACATCAAACGCGAACGCGCCACATCGAACATTTGCACCAATCAAGGCCTGCTCGCGCTGGCCTCTGCGGTGTACATGTCCGTGCTGGGCAAGACTGGGTTGCAACAAGTTGCGAACCTTTGTTATCAAAAAGCGCATTACGCCGCGAACGAACTCGGCAGAATTGATGGCTTTGAGCTTTGCTACAATGAGCCCTTCTTCCATGAATTCGTATTGTGCTGCCCGAAACCTGCCAGCGAGATCAACGAATATCTGCTCGAACATGGCATCTTCGGCGGATTCGATCTCGGCAAAGATTATCCCGCGCTGAAAAATCATCTGCTCATCGCGGTGACCGAGATGAACAGCAAGGAAGAAATCGACATGTTCGTTGAAGTCTTGAAGGAGATGAGTCATGACTAACGCGACCTCTCAACAAATTCACGGCGCCGGCAAGATCGTTGAACAAACAGTCTTCGAACTCTCCTCCCCTGGAAGACTTGGCGTCAGGATGCCCGCTTCCGACGTGCCTGAAACTGCCCTGCCGGAAAAGAATCTTCTCCGCCCTGAGCTGCCCCTGCCCGAGCTCGCTGAAGTGGACGTTGTCCGCCATTACATGCATCTCAGTAAATTCAACTACAGTGTGGATGGCGGCTTTTATCCATTGGGTTCGTGCACGATGAAATACAACCCGAAGATCAACGAAGATACCTGTCGTTATCCAGGTTTCCTTTTTACACATCCATTACAGCCGATCGAAACCGTACAGGGAAACCTTGCGCTAATTTTCGAGTTGCAGGAATGGCTGAAAGAGATCAGTGGTTTTGCAGGCATCACGCTTCAACCGGCCGCGGGTGCACACGGTGAATTCACAGGTGTGCTCATGATGGGCGCCTATCACAAGGCACGCAAGGATCAAAAACGCACCAGGATGTTGATCCCCGACGCTGCCCATGGGACAAACCCTGCGTCGGTTGGCATGTTAGGCATGTCCGTTGTGACCATTCCCTCGGACGAACGCGGCAATGTTGACCTTAAGGCGCTTAAAGCTGCATGTGACGATACTGTCGTGGGAATGATGCTCACGAATCCGAATACTCTTGGCCTGTTTGACGAGAACATCGAAAAAGTAGTTAAGCTGGTACACGATTGCGGCGGCTTGATGTATGGCGACGGAGCAAACCTCAATGCGCTTCTCGGCATTGTCCGCCCCGGTGACCTCGGCTTTGATCTAATGCACTTCAACTTGCACAAGACCTTTTCAGTCCCGCACGGAGGCGGCGGCCCTGGTTGTGGTCCGGTTGGCGTTGCTGCGCATCTCGCGGACTTCCTGCCCGCGCCGCTGGTTGCGATCGCGGAAGATGGCGATGACGACACTGCTCCCCTCTATGGTTTTGTTACACCCAAACACAGCATCGGACGCATGAAGGCATTCCACGGACACTTCGGCGGTGGACTTGTACGTGCTTATACCTACATCGCCATGCACGGCCCGGATGGACTCAAAGACATTTCACAATATGCAGTACTAAATGCCAATTATCTGCTGGCGCGTTTACGCGACACATATCACGTGCCTTACGACCGCATCTGCATGCACGAGTTCGTTGCGGAAGGACAATTTAAAGGCAGTGACATCCGCGCGCTCGATATCGCCAAGCGCCTGATGGACTACAACTTCCACCCTCCCACAAACTACTTCCCGCTCATCGTCCATGAAGCGTTGATGATCGAACCGACCGAAACAGAGAACAAGGATACACTCGATCTGTTCGCCGACGCGCTGATCCAGATCGCAGAAGAGGCCAGGTCCCAGCCAGATTTGCTCCACAACGCGCCGAATACCACCCTCTTCGGCCGTATGGATGAAGTCAAGGCCGCGCGCGAGTTGGTGTTATGTTGTTGGCTGCCTGAGAATTACGAGACAATGAAATAGAAGGGCCAATTCACCGAAATAGGCCACAGAAAATAAAGCTGCGGCCCATTATTATTTTAGTTGCGGTCGCTCAAAACCCCATGGTATCCTCCCAAACCTCACAGGGTTATAATCAGCATCAAGTCCAAATTTGAATTCTCAGGAGGAGAGATGCTTAACAAGCTCTTATTCCATCATTTCCCTAACGTCAAAGGCTGGCTCACGCGTTTGCAATACGAATACGTTTCCACTCTGAACCTGAAAAAAGATGTACTATTTATGAACTTCGGGTACCATGCCGATCATCAGGGACATGAACCTATTTCCCTTCCACCAGAAGATGAAAAACATCGTTACCCGCTGCAGTTGTACTACCACGTAGCCAGGTCCATTGACTGGGATGGCCGCGACGTGCTCGAGGTCAGTTCTGGACGTGGCGGCGGGGCGCACTTCATCATGCGTCATTTCAAGCCACGTTCCTATACGGGCGTTGACTTTTCCACTCGCGCGATTGAATTCTGCCGCGAAAATTACAGCATCGATGGACTCAAATTTCAGCACGGCAACGCCGAAGCGCTCCCCTTCCCCGACAATTCCTTCGACGTTGTAGTTAATGTTGAGGCGTCACTTTATTATCCCCACATCACAAGGTTCTTCGAACACGTGAAACGAGTGCTCAAACCAAATGGTTACTTCCTTTACACCGATTTACGGTATCGGGAAAAAGTGGCAATCTGGCATGCACAGTTGAGGAACATGGGGTTGAAACTCATCAGAGAAGAAGAAATCACAGACAATGTTCTCAAGGCAATGGAACTTGACCAGGAGCATCGTATCGAGATGGTCGATAAACATATCCCTGTCATTCTTCGCCGGCAGTTCTATCACTTCGCGGGCCTCGCACCCGAATCGCCAAAAGCTCTGCCCCATCTTGATAATCGAAAATACTGGTACTTCGTGCTGCAAAAGGAACTATGAAAGTTACAGTCATCAAAGATGCGCCTGCGGGCGCATCTTTTCATTAAGGAAAATCGCTTACAATACCATACAGAAATTTTGCAGAAGGAGTCAATTATGCAACTCACCGAGGAACTACGCAGGAAGATCATCGCATTCCAACGCATCGAGATCACCGAGCATCATATCTACGTCCGACTTGCGAGGAAGATCAACGCCCCCGAAAACGCAAAGATCCTTGAGCGAATTGGGGAGGATGAACTGCGTCATTACAATGAATTGAAAAAGTATAGCCAGCAGGAAGTCCAGCCAGACTGGTTTAAAGTATGGTGGTATTACCTGATCAGCCGTATGTTCGGATACACATTTGGCATCAAGCTGATGGAGCAAGGCGAAGAGGAAGTGCAAAACAGCTATGCAGAGGTTGCTTCGGTCATGCCCGACGCAACCAGGCTGCAACGCGAGGAGGATGAACACGAAGAACAGTTGATCGGAATGCTAAACGAGGAGAGCTTGCAATACGCCGGATCTGTGGTGCTTGGCCTCAACGACGCGCTTGTGGAACTCACCGGCGTTCTCGCGGGGCTGACGCTTGCCCTGCAAAACGTAAAATTGATCGCGCTTTCAGGGCTCATCACAGGCATTGCCGCCTCGATGTCCATGGCAGTCAGCGAATATTTATCCACGCGTTCTGAAGAGACGACCAAACAGCCGGTGCGGGCCGCGATTTATACAGGCATTGCGTACATCATCACCGTGTCATTACTCGTCCTTCCATATCTTCTCTTTGAAAACTATTACCTTGACCTCGCGATTGCGCTGACCACTGCAGTCGTGATCATCGCAATGTTCAATTACTATATCTCTGTCGCCAAAGGCGAGCCCTTTCGCGAACGATTCCTTGAGATGGCGGGTTTGAGTCTCGGCGTGGCGACATTTTCATTTATCCTCGGATACTTCATCCGTGAGTGGCTTGGGATTGAAATATAACCAAGGTTGTGGTGGCCGATGAATTGCCGCCACACCGCAACAGAAATATGAAGCTCTTAGCCGTCGAGATTGGCACAGGCACACAGGATATTTTCCTATCCGATTCGAATCTCGATATCGAGAACGGATACAAACTCGTTCTGCCTTCGCCAACGAGGATGATCTATCGCCGCCTCAAACCGGCGCTTCAAACGCGAACCCCGATCCTGCTGACAGGCCATCAAATGGGTGGCGGCCCCTCAGCATGGGCCATTGAAGAACATGCACGCGCGGGAATCCCTGTGTATATGACACCGGACGCGGCGAAAACGCTCAACGACGAACTTGACAAAGTGGAAGCTTTGGGCATCAAGATCGTTTCAGAGGCTGAAACTCTTGGTCTTTTGTCCTTCGTCTTGAGCTCAAGGATCTTGATTTAGAACTAATTTCAAAAACATTCGAGCAATTTGGGGTTTCGTTGAAAGATTTGGAGGCAATCGCTGTCGCGGTTTTTGATCATGGGAATGCGCCTGGCGGGTGAGTTCGGCGGGATACCCTCACGGGCACGCGTAAATCCCTGCCTCAGGTCGTGGCACCCTTCGGGTGTGCTCCGCGAAAGTCCACGAAAGTGGACTCGCGCAATTAGCCCGTGAGGGCTTCCAAGTGCTGAGGAGGGACTTGTGCGAAGCCCCCTGTGGGTAGTCCGCACGGAAGATGGGGTTGGGAAAGAGACGGCGAAGGAGCAGTCCATGTCTCATGCGCGGCGCGGTGGACCCAGTCCGTTGCGGGCCCCTTGACAAATAGACAATCATCGATATAATAACGCATAGACGGATATCAATATGAAATCGGAAACTCCCCTCGCCTGCAATATGGGTGTGTTCACGCCGGCTCAACGCGAACAGCATATCCAAACCACGCGTCAGTTATTTCAAACCGTGCAGAATATTCAGGAAGCTGAAAATGGCTTTGAGTTCATTTTGCCTAACCAATCGGATATCATCAAAATAAGTGAATTTATTGTCAATGAAAAACGATGTTGTCCATTTTTGAAGTTCACGCTTACCATTGGCCCGGATTTACAACCGATCTCTTTACTCCTCACAGGTCCCGAAGGTACGCAGGAATTCCTGCGCGAAGAATTCACAGAGTACCGCCAACGGTCGTGAAGCATTTGCATGAAAACTACTTTTAATCCCGTGCTCTTCGCCAAAGCCATCTCCGACGATACCCGCCAGAAGATCATGAACGCGTGTTGTTGCTACTCGCTCTCGGTCAACGAGATCGTTGAGCAATTGGATGTCTCCCAACCCACCGTCTCACATCACCTCGCCATCCTGCGCGAAGCGGATTTGGTTACAGTACGCGAAGAAGGCAAGCAGACTTTCTACACCCTCAACCAGGACCGCGTCGCGTTTTGCTGCGGACAGTTGATGGTTAAGTTCGCGCCCGAATCTGTCGCGACCGAAAATCTGCTTAAGACCATCAAGGCCTGATCGGGACGCGTCTTCGGCCGAGACAAGCGTCCCGTTTTTTTGGCAAATTACATAGACAAACGTCTATTTGAAAGGAGGTGAACTTCATGAACGAGCTAACTGTTGTCGACAACGAATGTTGTGATGGTCAATGCTGCGGCGGCGGAGGCTGCTGCTAGTATGAAGCAACGGGCGCTAACCAGCGCCCGTTGTACTTAACCTTTTTGCTTTTTCTATCCGCTCGCCCAAAGGCGGATGAGAGTAGAACATGAAGACCACCCATCGCTCTGGATCGATCTCACCGAGATTTTGATTTGCCAATCTTGTAAAAGCAGAGGCAAATGCATCTCCTTTTAGTGTGGACTGCAAAGCATAATCATCTGCCATATGCTCACGCCAGCGTGAAAGCGCGTTGTCCAATGGCATGGTAATCAGTCCATACGCGCCGAGGATCAGAGCAAGCGCAGGGAACGCGGCGATGTCTGCGGTGGAGGTGAAGGAGAAAAAACTTACAGCAGAATTCAATGCCAGTGATGCAATGAACAGGCTGAGGGCCGTGCTGAGCGTGCCGAAGGCGATCAAAAAGGGAATGTCTTTATGGACATGGTGTCCCAACTCATGTGCGAGCACAGTCTCGATCTCATCGACCGTGAATTCGTTGATGAGTGTATCGCCAAGAATAATGCGACGTGTGTTGCCCACTCCAGTCAATGCCGCATTCGCGGCCTTCGTGCGCTTTGACATGTCGAACTTGAACACGCCCTTCACTTTCGTTTTTGCGCGTTCTGCAAGCTTAAGCAGGCGGTCCTGCAATTCTTTATGCTCATCACCCAGTGGAACATATTTATTGAACAAAGGCAGGATAAGCACGGGCGCAAGATTCGACAACAGTACATTGAAGAGCAGCAAACCAACAGCCACCCACAACCACCATAGCTCGCCGGTGAGACGCAAGGCCAGGTACATCAACTCAAGCAGGAGCAATCCAATCGGCGCGCCGATCGCGAGACCTTTGAGTTGATCCACGACCCAATCTTTGAACGACTGATTGGATTGACCAAACCGATGCAGCAGGACGAATCCGCTGTAATAGCCAAGGGGAAGATTCAATACCGAATAAAGACCGCCAAGGATGACAACGTACAGCGCGACCAAAAGCCACTGATTGGTTGTGATTGTCGTCAGCCATTCACGCAGGGAAATGGTCCAGCCAAAGAACAGCCACGCGAACATATACAACCCGCTAAAGACGGTGTCCACCAGCCACAAGCGGCGGCGGATGCGTGAATATTCCTTTGCTTGTTTTTGCTTCTCAGGGTCAAGGGTTATCATCAAGACCTTTCATGCGTCATTGCGAGGAGGGTACTCCCGACGAAGCAATCCCCGGGTTTGCCATGAGA
>CAZSVR010000004.1:81954-94233 GCA_964610295.1 uncultured Anaerolineaceae bacterium | reverse complement strand
CTCCGCTACGCTAGGCCCACTCGCTGCGCTCGTTGCAGTGCAGGTGAGCAATCCACTATATTTTGACGGGGATTGCTTCGGGCCAAGAACGCCCTCGCGATGACGTTACTACACCATCTCCGCCGCGAGCAGCGCGATGATCTCTTCCGACCTCATCACATCGCTATAAGACTGAAGCGCGGACAAGAACGCCTTATGGACATGATCTGCGGGAATGATCGTATCACCAAATTCCAGGTCACGCGTGGCACAGGCATCTGCCGCGACGATGACTTTGAAGCCAAGGTCACTGGCCGCACGGGCGGTTGCATCCACACACATATGAGTCATCATGCCTGTGATCACAACGCGCTCCGTATCCCAGCTTTTCAATAAATTATGCAAATTCGTATGGAGGAAAGAATTGGGGTCATGCTTGTAAACGATTGGTTCTCCTTCAAAATGAGCGGCGGAATCGTGAATATCCGTACCGCGATCTCCTGAAACAAAAAACGCGGCGTTCGGGTCAAGCTCCACATGCTGAATATGAACGTGATGCCCGCCGTGTTCGCGGAAACACTGTAAAAGCATGTACGCGTTCTTCGCGGCAGCCAGGGGCTCCAGCAGTGGATATTTGCCGCCGGGAAAGTAATCGTTCTGAATATCAATTACTAATAAAGCTGTTTTCATGGGTTATTTCCTTCCAAAATCTGCGGGGTTCTCTCCCCACAGTGCGGTATCCCATTTCATCAGTTTATCTTCCGAAAATTCATTTTCGGCCAGCCAATTCTCGGCACTATGGATCAGGGCGAAAAGTAATACACTCTTCCGCTTGTGCTTAAGCTTCGTTTTACATTGACCTGTGTTCACCCACACAATGGCATTCTCTGAATCAGAATAGATCGGCAGGTGCATATTGTGTTTTGCCTGCCACGTCAACGCATGCACGATCGCCAGGAATTCGCCAACGTTATTGGTCCCATCTGCATAAGGTCCGGCATGAAAAAACTCCTTGCCGGTTTCTGTGTTGACCCCGCGGTATTCCAATTTCCCGGATGACCCGCTGCAAGCTGCATCCACACAAATGGAGGGAAGCACTGGCTGTGTGCTGGTTGTTTTCCATTTCCCCATTGAAGAGGCCGTGCCCTTAAACTTCTCATACTTGGCCAGGAACGCGGCATCCGCCTCGGCCTCACTCTCGAAGGCCTTATATTGCGCGTTGACAAAACCCTTCACCTGTTTTTCACAATCCGCCCATGAAGTGAAGACGCCTGTCTTGCGTCCTTTCCAGACCACGTAATATTTATGCTTTGGCACACATCAATTTTACATCAAAGTCATCAATCGTTCGTGTGTTGATATATAACTTGACAAAATTCTCAAACCTCGTAAAATACACGCCAAACCTTAACCATGATCATCACCTCCAACTTTTGCTCCTGTCCATGGCGGGGTTCGTAACCACCGCCTGAGACGCCCATCACGAACAAGCAGTCAACGCTCCCCCATTTGGGGACTTCGCAGGACAGTGGTACGGCCCCCGCGCACAATGATGTCTGCGCAGGACGTGTTCGCTGTCCTTTTGTTTTTATGTTGACCGCTTTTACTCTAATTAATTTCGTAAGGGCGACCCTTCAAGGTTATTAAACATCAAGTTTTTTACCTGGGCGGGTCGCCCCTACGCAAAAAGGAAAATAAAATGCCTTACGCTCACCCCGAATATCTGGTTGAAACCGAATGGGTCGCCAATCATCTCAAGGATCCTGCGGTTCGCATTATCCAATCGGATGAAGATCCTTTGTTGTACCCGATCGGCCACATCCCGGGCGCGGTACAGCTGGATTGGTTCAGTACGCTCCAACATCCATTGCGCCGCGATTTCCTCACCAAGGAAAAGTTCGAAGAAGTCGCTTCCAATCTCGGCATCACAAAGGACACCACAGTCGTCTTTTATGGTGATAAGTCCAACTGGTTTGCCTGCTACGCGTTGTGGCTCTTCCAGTATTATGGCCATGAAAAAGTCCGCATTATGAACGGAGGCCGCGCCAAATGGGAACAGGAGAAACGCGAGTTGGTAAAAGACGTTCCTTCGTATGCCAAATCAACTTATAAGGCGAAGGAGGCAGATAAGTCCATTCGTGCATTCCGCGATGAAGTCTTCAAGCAGATCGACGCGAAGAAGCCCCTGGTGGATGTCCGTTCTGTGAAGGAATATACCGGCGAATTGATCCACATGCCCGCTTATCCACAGGAAGGCGCGACCCGCGGTGGACACATCCCCGGCGCAGCCAGTATTCCCTGGTCTCAGGCGGTGAACGAAGCGGATAGCACGTTCAAGACGCCCGAGGAGCTGACTGCCCTCTACGAAGGGAAAGGGATCAAGCCCGATGGCGATATCATCGCATACTGCCGCATTGGAGAACGCTCCTCTCTGACATGGTTCGTGCTGAAATATCTGCTGGGATACAAAAAGGTCAAGAACTACGATGGTTCATGGACCGAATGGGGCAACCTCGTAGACGCGCCGATCGAGAAATAGTTATTCTCGCCACAGAGACCACACCGTTCGTGCCGCGAAGCCCGGCGGCATGCCGGTGCGAGACGGCAGAGTTCTCAGAAGTTTTTCTCAAAGTCTTTGTGTGCTCTGTGGCAGATCATCATGTCAAACTTACCTCCCAAATTACAAGAGATCGTGGATGACATCGCGAGCATGTCGCGCGAAGAAAAGCTCGAGACGCTGATCGCGTACGCAGAGTCCCTGCCGCCGCTGCCGGAATGGCTGAAGGAAGAACGCGCCCAAATGGAACCCGTGCCAGAGTGCATGACCCCCGTTTTTCTCTTTGGTGAGAAACAGACAGATGGCGGCGTGATCTTCCACTTCGATATTCCACCGCAATCCCCTACTGTGCGCGGATTGGCCGCTATTCTTAGAGGGGGCCTGAACGGTTGTAAACCGGAAGAGATCCTCGCGGTCCCCGCGAATTTTTACCTGCCCATGAATTTACAGGAAGCCGTCTCGCAACAACGCCTCAATGGTTTCACAGGTGTGTTGGCACATATGAAACTTACCGTCGTGAAGTACATCGAAAATAAACATGACTCACCCTGAAATTAATCTTCGCGGGCGAGTTTTTGTTTTAAGAGCAAATGGGACGCGGATAAACGCAGAAAACGCGGATTTTTCGCTTTTTATCAGCGTAAATCCGCGTTCATCTGCGTCCAATATTAGATTTGGGGTTAATTATGTTTCACGATTATTTTTGCAGCGTGCATGGCAAGTAATGAACCATCTGCTGCGCTTTGATCTTGTAACTCCAAATAGAGGGTCGTGCCTGCGGGAATTCCTGTGAGTGTAAAGGTTTGATTAAATGTGCCGGGTGCGCCCGCAGCATATTGATTCCCTGCTTCATCATAGATCAAATAACTCAGGGTGTTTTCAAACGGAGCAATGCTGAAATTTCCGCTCACCTGCAGACTGCCACTTGACTTTATTCCATTCACCGGAGAAGTGATCTCAATGATCCGTTGTGTGCCGGTGGGAGTCCGCGTAGTGTGGTTCGTCAGCCGTAATTGATTATTCACAAGGGCACCGCCGCGTGGCAGGCAGTTGCGGACAGCATCCAGGATCGTCAAATCCATGGATGGTTGCGTCAAGAAAAACCTCGCCATTTTCGACTGAAACACTCTTGATCATCGGCCGGTCATCAATCAGGGTTGAAGTGAGGAAGACAGGCAAGCCATTGACATTCGCATAAATGACAAGCAGGCCGAAATTCCCTGTGCCACCATAATTCTCCAACAAGATCACTGCGGCTTCATCCACACCGTCATCTGTAAGATCACCGCTGGCAGTGAATTGGGTCAATGCGATATAGGCATAATCAAGCGTGGTTGTATGCGGGCCTCTCTGGTATTTGCCGTCAGTCAATTGCACCACCACATGATCGTCACGCCTGCCGAGTTGATATTGCGCGTTTTTGAGCTGCTCAGCAGTCAGGCTCAAAGCAGAAGCTACAGGCGCGGAGAATGTCTCTTCAACAGGAGCAGGCATGGCTGAGTCACGAGCGGGCGAAACCAATCCAGGCGAGAGTGGCTAAAACATAAACCACAAAAACCTTTAAGGAATGATTGGGAACCAAGTTGCGCTTCCATCGATGGTTTTATAGAGTGTGTAATGATTGGAAGAATCGGCGGTGATGGCCCAACCCGTGGTTGAATTTGCAAAGCTCATACTTGCAAAGGAATCACCGAAAGCCACATCAGGTGGAACAAGGCTCCAGGTCTTCGCCGCATCTTTCGTGACGTAAAACTGGTCTCTGTTATAAAAAACCATCTCCTGCGCCGAGAGGATATCCAAGCTGCCCGAACCAGGAATTTTTGCAGGGGCAAGATCCCATGTATTGCCCCCATCGTTCGTTGTATAAATAACGGTTTGCAGACTGTCTGTTCCAATTCGCAAAGAGAGAACTCCTTGAGTCGGCGAAATAAATTTGACCTGGTCAACAGCGAGATCACCCGCCTGCGCCTCCGGCGAAAGGACAAGATTGATCTTGAACCATGTTTTGCCGCCATCGTCTGTACGAAATAAATAAACGGTGCCTGGGGCATAGACAACGCCGCTGATCCACGCGGTTTGCATATTAATTGGAGTGATCTGATCCTTGAGGCCACCTAATGGAAGTGTCTCGCCGGCGCCTTCAAGGTTGGGATCGTTTGTGTAGGTGCGAGTCCAGGTTGCGCCAGCGTCCGTGGTTTGAAAGACAGAGACGGCATTCGAGCCGGCACCCGCGCCGAGATCGGCCATCATCCACCCGTTATTCACATCAAGAAAAGCCATGTCCCCACCACTAAATGGAGTTGAGGTCGAAGTCCAAGTTAGGCCACCATCCGATGTGCGATAGTTCGTGCCGCCATTCGGAAAATTGTTTGGGTCGGGGATCTGTATCCATGCATGACTGACATCGAAGAATTCTGTGGAAACACTATATCCTGTTTCAGCCAGCCCGGCAGGTGTGACGTTATACCAGGTTACACCGCCATCGTTCGTGCGAACGATCTGTGTCCCGGTCACGCCCCAGCCATAGATTTCATCCGGCATTTCAATGGAGATGATCGACGGAAAGTCAACGATCGGCGCGTTGATCTCTGCCGGCGGAGGTGTATTATCATGTGCAAGCGCGGCCTCGGGCGTGTTTTGGGTTTCAGCTGTATTTTGGGATTCTATAATCTGTGAACCGGGAATGTTGCAGGCAACTATGAAAGAGAGAAGAAACAGGAAAAATAAGATTTTTTTCATTCAATCTCCATTAACATTACATTCTAGCCGAGATATTCGATCACGGTCGCTTCGCCCTGACCAACTCCAACGCAGAGAGTGGCAACACCATATTTCACCTTCCCGCGATTCTTCATCTCATGCACAAGGGTTGTAACCAGGCGTGCACCCGAACAACCGA
Source organism: uncultured Anaerolineaceae bacterium (assembly GCA_964610295.1). Lineage (GTDB taxonomy): Bacteria > Chloroflexota > Anaerolineae > Anaerolineales > Villigracilaceae > Villigracilis. The sequence continues at coordinate 88,798 of CAZSVR010000004.1, read as the reverse complement.
GGGGATGCCCGATCGCGATCGCCCCGCCGTTGACGTTTACGATTTCAGGGTCAAGCTCCAGATCGTCCATTACCGCGAGAGATTGGACCGCGAAGGCTTCGTTGATCTCAAAGAGGCCAATATCCTCTATTTTCAAGCCAGCTCGCTCCAACGCTTTCTTGGTCGCCGGGATGGGTCCGTAGCCCATCACACGCGGTGGAACGCCGGCTGCAGCAGAAGCAACCAGGCGGGCCAGTGGCTTGAGTTTCAAGGCTTTGGCTTTTTCTGCGCTCATGATCAAGAGCGCGGCCGCGCCGTCGTTTAATCCAGACGAATTTCCTGCCGTAACAGTTCCCCCATCTTTTTTGAAGGCAGGTTTGAGTTTCGCCAGGGATTCCATTGTAGTATCGCGGCGCGGGCGTTCATCTGTATCCACAATTTTTGTGTCACCTTTTTTCTGTAGAATGGAAACAGGAATAATCTCTTGTTTGAAACGGCCCGAGTCAATTGCCGCAATTGCGCGTTGATGGGAACGCACTGCAAAAGCATCCTGTTTTTCGCGCGTAAGATGCGGACATTCCTCTGCGATATTTTCGGCGGTCTCACCCATCGAGTGGATACCATGCATTTCTTTCATCTTTGGATTCGGATATCGCCAGCCGAGCGCGGTATCCCAGGCGGTGAGATTACCGAATGCGAATCCCACTTCTGCTTTTGGAAGTGAATAGGGCGCACGACTCATGGATTCGACACCACCCGCGATATATACATCGCCCTCGCCTGCTTTGATCGCGCGCGCGGCCTGATTGATGGCATTCAGTCCCGAAGCGCATAAGCGGTTCACGGTCACGCCGCCCACTTCAACAGCAAGACCCGCGAGAAGTGCAGCCATACGCGCCACGTTGCGATTGTCTTCGCCTGCTTGATTCGCGCATCCAAGGAAAACTTCCTCGACAAGCGCGGGATCAAATTGATTGCCTTCAAGAATGGTTTTGATAACGAGAGCAGCCATATCGTCCGGACGAACGGAAGCGAGTACACCTCCCAACGCGCCGATCGGCGTACGGATTGCATCGATAATGACAGCATCTTTCATGCGATACTCCAAATGTCTTTGATTATTTGATTCTACCATTTATAAAACATATAGCGATGAGTATAAACCCATCGCCATTCAACCAGCAACGAAAAAAAATAGAGAGCCCAATAATTTTGGACGGTCGGATCTTCAATCTGAGATAATTTTCGCACGCCTGCTTCGCGCCGCGTTCCACTCATCATCTGCCTTCACAACAAATAGGCAGTTCATAAGACAGCGAGGATGGGCTATTTCTCATTCACTTAATTTATTCAGCCACTCATAAAACGGAGCCAGACAGGTTTCATCACAACCGTCCAGACGTCCTATAAAGTTCCGGAGAGTTTGCGGCCGGGGCAGAATGGGAGTGTCCAGCGGTTTACGAAGCAGATAATATTCAAGCCACGGAGTAAAATCAGTCAGGAAGGGAGTGTTACTTTCCTCGGTCTGAATTTGCTGCCGGTCGCGGGAATACCTAAGCAATATTTTGCCTGCGTCCAGATGTTCTGCCGCTGAGGGATGCAAATGGTCCCCGGCGGCTTTGAGATAATTGTCAATAATTAAACGCATATAAGCAGCATCATAGCGAATAGGGCTATCGCTGGCAAGGCTAAAATTCCTGAAGCTATCCATTTCCGGAAAAACATTTGCGGTAACTTTTGGTATGTAATGTCTTTCATCATACCATTGACAAAAAATACCGCCCGGATTCAGATGAGCAAGATACAATCGCTGAGCTTCTATTGAGTATAAGTTATTATGTCCGCCAGAGTAATTATGTAGCGGGTCAATTGAGATCAGGTCAAATTTCTCAGAAGGATTAGCGTACAGGTAACGTCGTCCGTCATCAATTATGTAAGTCACGCGCGGATCGGTCAAAATCTCCTTGACTGTTGGAGCCAGGTCGTATAGAAATTCATCCAACCCCGCCATCAGTTCAACGATGACAATTTCCTCCACGCCGGGAATCTTGGTCAAGAAATATGCTGTGTTCCCTCCACCCAAGCCTATGATTAGTGTACGCTTGGGGTGGACAGCAGAAACACATACGGCCGCGTGACTTTCATAATTGCCATCAGAAGGGTAGGAACCATGTTCGTCGCCTCGGATCCAAAGATAGGGAGACGTCAGGGCAAGTACGCCATCAGAATATTCCTGAATAATGGGGGATTGGTTGTTTGTCCCTGCACTGAAATAACTTTCATAAAGCGATTCGCGTCCAGGTAGGATATATACGGCAAGGAAAATGATCAAAATGGAAACGAATTCGACTCGATAATCATCCATTCTTTTGGTTTTTTGATACGCGCCACCTACAACAAAGATCAGGCTCAAGAGCACCAGAAATTTGAGGGTCAACTCTGTTCCGAGCCAGGAAAGAAGAGCATAACTTACCAGGAGCGCTCCACACAGCGAGCCAAGAATATTGGCAAGATGGACCGCACCCACTCTTTTTCCGGCGATCTGTGGGTTATTTATTGCTATACGATCGAGCATGGGCAGACCGCCCCCCATCAAAAAACTCGCTGGAAAAACAATCCACACGACCGGGACAAAATAGTAGATCAATCCAAGAATTAGTTCACGCCGGGAAAAAAGGTACACGCGATCGATCAAAACAAAAGCAGAACTCGGGCGTTGAGGATTCCTGAAAACAGAATGGATCGCATCTCTGAGAGGTGGCCATTCCATCATCACCCAATATAGGCATATCGCCATCGCAGAAACAACAGCCACCGAAACTTCCAATTTCCAAAACATCTGAACCGGCTGGCGGGTTCTATCCGCTTTCCTGCCAAAATAATATCCGCCCCATGCCAAACCCACTAAAAATACTCCAAGAATGGTGGGAAATCCATACACTGTATTCTTGTTGATAATGCTCAGAATTCGAACCCAGAGCATTTCATATCCCAATCCCAAGAATCCCACCAAAAAGGAAACCGCAAGGATAGTTTGATAGCTCCATTGAACCCGAGAATCCAGAATACGCTGATCGGGCGTATGATCGGTGGTATCAAGATTCGCCCGTTCATTCTGTCGATTGCGACTCAGCAAGATTGATGCCAACCCAACTGCCGCGTTCAAAGCACAGGCAACATACACAGTTCCCTCTAAACCGATCCGGCCGATAAAAACATACGCGGCCAGGAATGACCCAAATGCCGCACCTAAAGTGTTGATCCCATATAAGAGGCCAATGATTTCACCGGCTTTTTCCACCTTCATAATAAAAGCTTGAGCCAGCAAAGGGAGAGTCATCCCCATTAAGAAGGTAGGAATGAGCAAAATTCCAAAACTGATCAAAAACACGATTTCAGGAGGTGAGCCCGCAGAGGCCACGCCGACCCAAACAATTAAGCTTGGGCTGATCAACCCAAAAAGAGCAATGCCGATTTCTACAAGACCATAGGCGCGCAGGATGGACTTAATGCGAACAGATAATTTCCCTCCGAAGAGCGAGCCTAATCCCAATCCAGCCATATAGGCCACGACAATCAATGTAATTGAAACGTTGGTCACGCCAAAATAAATTTCCAGCAACCTTTCCCACACTATTTCATAGATCAAGCCTGCGATTCCGGAAACCAGGAACAAAAAACCAAATATATAGAAGTAGGAACGATTGGGAATTCTCATCTTAATGGCCCGGTTGAAAATCAAGGATGGCAGGATATTACCACATCGGTGACTGGACCTTTGAGGTCCTTCACCTCATAAATATATAGATTTCCGCCTTCCTGAAATCCTCCAAAACTTTTTCAGGATTTGATTCTATCAACCAAAAAAAAGCGCCGGGGACAAATGATCTATCATTTGAGAAATATGGATTGTTTCTTAGAAGTCCAATTAGCAGTTAGATCCTTTAGAACGGGATCATATTTGACATCTCCATTTATGACGCATGGCACTACTCGCGCGGAGCATTAAAGCCCATAATCAGGCTGGCGGAATATCCCGCTAATTCATGTCTAACTTCTCTCAGAAGGAGGAGATGAAATACCCGCTAAAGGTTGGATCGAAGTCAGTGACACCTCCCACGAAGGATGCAAACCTTTTATTAGTGCATGCCACAAGAGGTTATGGAACTCAATCTTTCACGCCTCACGCCAAAGGGATACCACCCCGCGCACACGTTCAGAGACGGCTACACGGGGTGTGCTATTTGTGCTTTGGTCTGTCCCGATCCTGACATCACAGTCTATCGTGAAGCGACCAAAGCCGCCGCCCCGCTCGCGACATAGTTATTGAACCGCAATGAACACTAAGAAACCCTTTTTAGACCTTAGCGCCCTTTGCGTGCATTGCGGCTAATTTTTGGAGAATCAAATGCCAAGCTTAACTAATATCATAGGCATTTGCTATTTGTTGTACGCGCTTGAAAGTGAAAGCCCGTCTTATCCACCCAAAATATATTGGCGCGTGAGGAAGATAAAGTAAATCTCAACTTATGATTCTAAACAAACCCACCTCCTCAGGAGGGATTTTTATTGTGTAAAATAAGGGGGTGGACGACATTTCTCTCATCTTCATCGAGCTTGGGATCGCCATCCTAACGCACCTGGCATTTTATTTTACTCTGCCGAAGAAAAACTGATGAGATACGAAACCATCCATAACCTGACCCTGCCCAAGATCGGATTCGGCACCTGGAAGATCGGCGGCGGTTCAAACGCGGACCGGAAAACTGATACCGCATCGAAGGCCGCGCTACGCTCCGCACTGGGGATCGGCTACACCCACTTCGATACCGCCGAGATGTATGCCGGCGGTCACGCCGAAGAACTGATCGGGCAGGTCGTGCGCGAAACACGTGTTAAACGCGAAACCTTGTTCATCACGTCCAAAGTCATGCCTGCACATTTGCAATTCGAACTGGTCTTGCAATCTTGCGAAGGCAGCCTGCGCCGCTTGCAAATGGATTATATCGATCTGTATCTCATCCACTGGCCTCAACCTGGCATGAAATTGTCAGATACCTTTCGCGCGCTCAACAAAGCCGTGCGCGATGGAAAAGTGAAATACCTCGGCGTGAGCAACTTTAATTTGAAACTTCTAAACCAATCCCAGGGATTGTCCGATAGCCCCATTATCACGAACCAGGTGCCTTATAGTTTGTCGGAACGTTCCTACGTCAAAAATGGCATATTGGAGTTTTGCCAGCAAAACGATATCCTGCTTACCGCCTACTCCCCGCTCGAGCAGGGCAATCTGCGCTCATCGAAAACTCTGAATGAAATTGCCAAAGTCCACAACGCAACGACCTATCAGATCGCCCTCGCATGGATCACTTCACACCCGCGTGTGATCACAATTCCCATGTCCGCAGATCAGAAACACCAAACAGAGAACTTCGCCGCGGCGGAGATCAGTCTTTCAGCGGATGAAATATCCCGCTTAACTGATTAATCGATCACCAGGACTCAGTGGCCGAAAAATGGATCTTTACATCACCCCAGGAATCGGTATCATCGAGGACCCGGAGACCGAACTCGAGCCTCTGTTCCGGGTTATTATCCACAACGACGGCGTCACACCCATGGATTTCGTCGTCCAGATATTAACCTCAATTTTCTTCCTCGGGCAACCGCACGCGCTTGAAGTCATGCTGATCGCCCATTACAAGGGTAGGGCATACGTGCAAACACTTCCGAAGTCCGAGGCGGAGAAACGCATCAACAAGGCCCATTTCGCAACCGGGTTGGAAGGATATCCACTTCATTTTTCGATCGAGCCGGAATAATCCCCTCACCTTTGCACAGTCGGAGAAAGTGGGATATAGTTGCGGCGATTAATTCCTATAGGAGAATAGAGCTCGTATGGCAGGTATGACGCGCGGAAAGGGACTGCTCGAACCCATGCTCGCGGATTTACGCGCACAGAGGGCGAATAAACTCATCCCAGCTCATTTACGCAATGGGCGCATTCTAGACATCGGGTGTGGGTCATATCCATATTTCCTCGCCCATACTTCGTTTCAGGAAAAATTCGCAATTGACCAGATCCCACTTCCCGAGAATACAGCCTCTGAATTAAAAATCGAAAGTTATGCTCTCGATCTGGAAATAAGTCCGCGCCTGCCGTTTGAAAATAATTTCTTTGAAGCTGTTACACTTCTCGCGGTTGTTGAACATCTTGATCCTTCCCGCATGGCTGTCTTGTTCAAGGAAGTCTATCGCGTCATCAAACCCGGTGGCATGGTCATTCTCACCACGCCTGCCGCCTGGTCGGATGGCTTGCTGAAATTAATGGCACGCGTCGGTCTCGTCAGTGCGGAGGAAATTCACGAACATGCCTACGCATACGCACTGCCGCTGCTCGGCTGGTATTTTGGTCAGGCAGGCTTTGAAATGACCAGGACCCATTTCGGCTACTTCGAATTCATGCTCAACCTGTGGGCCACCGCGCAAAAGTAAATTGGATCCACTCGAAGCCCTCACACAGATCAATCTCGACGACCTTATCAGTGCATTCGGCTGGCAAAATCAACCGATGCTTGCTCGCGCTCTTCGCAAACTTTTCTTCCGTCCCGCGCGCAAATTTGCGGAACAGATGATGGATTTCGACTCTGCTGTTGGTCAACACGGACTGATGAATGCGTCGCGTTTTACACAGAGACACTTTGTGCAAGACATACGCGTCTTTGGTCCTGACCTTATTCCCGCCGGCCCGATTCTGGCATTATCCAATCATCCTGGTATGACGGATGCCCTCTCGCTCTTCTGCGCGCTCAACCGCCCGGACTTAAAGATCATCGCGCTCGATCATCCCTTCCTGGCTGCGCTC
>CAZSVR010000004.1:37406-81944 GCA_964610295.1 uncultured Anaerolineaceae bacterium | reverse complement strand
TCCGGCCTCGCGTGTGAGCCTCCTGCGCCAGGTCACTTCGCATCTACGCGCAGGTGGCGCTGCTCTGACTTTCCCGGCTGGCAAGATCGAGCCAGACCCGGATGTTTATCCCGGTGCAGCCGAGTCTTTGCAGTCCTGGACAGATAGCGTCGGTGTATTTATCAGAATGGCGCCTGAAACAGTTATTTTGCCGGTGCTGGTAAGAAATGTAATTTGGGCGAAAGCGGCCAGACATCTATTGCTCAAACTTAAAAAGACGAGGGATGAAAGAGAGAGATTGGCCACTGCATTGCAGTTATTAAGCATGGTGCTCTGGAATGAAAAGCCTGTAAGCGTAACTGTACAAATTGGAATACCAATCACAGTACGAAGCTTGGGAACAACTAATACTCAGGTTATTCATCGATCGGTATTAAACGAGATGAAGCATCTTATCGAAAATCCGCCTCTGAGTGAAGGGCAGAGCATGCTATGACCAACTCTGCCTCCTCCCCAGCCCATCCTCCAAAGGGAGCAGCGAGCCCACCCACTCTTTGGGAAAGGGCGAAGCCGTGGGTACGTACCTTTGTTATTTATTCCGTGCCTGCTTTGCTCCTTTATTTCGCCCTGCGCAAGGCCCCGCTGAGCACGATTTGGGAGACCCTGAACCGATTACGACTTTGGCAATTGCTCGCATTATCGGGAATAAATGCCGTCATCTACATATTGATCACACTGCGCTGGTGGCTGGTCGTGCGCGCTGAAAATCGAAAAATTCCATTTTTCTCTTTGCTGGCTATTCGCGTGTCAGTGTTTGGGATCAGTTACTTCACGCTTGGTCCGCAAGTGGGCGGGGAACCGTTGCAAGTATTGTATTTGCAGCGTAAATACGGCATGACGTACACGCGCGCCACATCCACGGTTATCATGGATAAGCTGCTCGAGTTTATGGCAAACTTCATCTTTCTCGGGGTTGGATTAACAGCGATTGTTCAAGCTGGATTTCTTTCCACATATGGAAACAAGCCATTCATGAGCGCGATCGGATTGATCGTCCTGATGTTGTGGCCACCCATCCACATTATCCTGTTATATCATGGCAAATATCCCATCTCGGCATTGTTGCGAAAATTTGCAAAAAATAGATCCGTGCGGTTTATGGGGGCCGCAGAACGAATGGCAGGGACATTCTGCCGTCGACACTTACCGTCGTTGATATCTGCGATTCTATTTTCCGTACTCGGCGCGGCAGGAATGGTGGTCGAATTCTCTTGGATTACATCCTTCCTGCAAATCGATCTCTATTTCTGGCAAACGATCGCGGCGTGGACGGCAGGCTGGCTGGCCTTCCTTGTGCCATTGCCCGGCGGGCTGGGCGCGCTCGAAGCCAGCCAGGTGTTCGCGCTTGGCACATTCGGTATTTCAGCGGCTTCGGCCATAAGTGTCACCTTGCTGATACGCGCACGCGATTTATTGATCGGTGGTCTGGGATTAATATTAACAGGCCGCGGAGTTGGTAAGTAATAAGGAGCAAGTTCCGTCTATCTATCAACCACCCAAGGAGATGACTTATGAAGCTTTCTGCAAGGCACTACGGCATTATCCTTAGCAGCCTCACCACCGCCTACCTGCATCTATCGCTGTACCCCTCATTTGGCTACTTCGACTGGGTCGTCTTAAATGGCCTGGGATACATTGCGCTGCTGGCCGCATATTTCCTGCCCATTCCATTTTTTCAAAAAAGACATAATATCGTTTTTTGGACAACATTTGGGTACGCCTTTCTCACCATTGTGCTGTGGGTGATATTTGGCGATAAGACCTTTAGATTTGAGACGACAGCCGACACTGGTTACTACGCCAAGGTCGCGGAATTCTTCTTGCTGACTTTCATGTGGTTCGATCTGCCAAAAGCAAAACCGGTTAATGTTAGTATGGGAGAGTGAATATGAGAATGCTTCCCTTGATCGTGCCGCATTCGTAAAAATTATGCACCAGAGAACTTTCTTCTGAAGACAAACCCAAAGAGAGATAAATCATGCAAATGGCCAACAAACATTATGGGATCGTCCTACTCGGCCTCTTCACGGCCACTCTGCATCTTACAACGGCTTTTGACAAGGTCCTCTTCCCGGAATCCCCGGATCCGCTGTTCATTTTAAACGGGCTCGGTTTTATCGGATTATTAGGCGCTTACTTTTTGCCCATCAGGTTATTTCAGGAACGCCATAAATTAGTCTGGAACGTATTGTTTGGATATGTCATCGTGACCATCTTTGCGTGGCTTCTCATCTGGGTGGGCTTCAGCGTCATTCGCGATGGCATACCATTTTTTAGCCACGATTCTTTATATGGTATTCCGGCCAAGATCGCTGAAGTCTGCATGCTTGTTTTGTTGTGGTCAGACAAGCCATAATCCATTGTGCGGCCGGGCATAAGATATAGTCATGACCATTTTGTACTTGATTGGGCCGAAACAGGTGGGGCTTCGTGATGAAGCTCATCTGCGCGTGGCGCAAATTTGACTCATCAATGGAATTCTCCTTCCCACATTACCTGCTCTCGAAACAAAGCGTGGACGACCGCGCTCTTAGCCGGACCGTTCTCGAATCTTTGAAAGCCAACCTACCCAGCACACCGATCCGCATTATTGAAGTCGGCGCGGGAATCGGGACAATGCTCACACGTCTAATACGCTGGGACATCGTGACAAAAGCCGATTATGTCCTCGTGGACAATATGCCGGAGAACGTCGAATCCGCGTGGGATTGGATTCGGCATTGGGCCGGGGAAACAGGCCTGAGCACGAAAAGGATCGCTGATGACCAGATGCAGGTGTTCGATTCGGCACGCGATGTCCGTATCTGCTTTGAGCGTGCCGACGTTTTCGATTTCATCCAGAAAAATCCTGCGCCCACAGATCTGTTGATCGCGCACGCGTTCTTAGATCTGCTGCCCATGCCTGAAAGCATGCCGAAGTTGCTGAGGCTCACGAAGGGGCTGGCCTGGTTGACAATAAACTTTGACGGCATGACCAGCCTAGAGCCAGCGATCGACGCGGTGCTGGATGAACAGATCGAGCGGCTGTATCATGCAACAATGGACACGCGGCGAACAGGTGGAGATAGCCGCGTCGGGCGCCATTTGTTCGGTCATTTGCGGACTGCAGGTGCGGAGGTGCTGGCCGCGGGCGCATCAGATTGGGTGGTGCATGCAGTCAATGGAAGGTATCCGGCTGACGAGGCATACTTCCTGCATTCAATTTTGCATTTCTTCGAAGAGTCACTCACGGGTAGGCCCGAATTAAATACAATTGCTTTTGCTAATTGGCTGAAGGAGCGCCGCGCGCAAATAGATCGTGGTGAGTTGGTATGTGTCACACATCAGTTGGATTTTTTGGCACGCGTGAAGAATTGAGTCATTATTACACCGAGAAGAAAGATGCGATTCGGTTTAGCGCGCATAACTTTTCAAAGACCCGCCCCAAGGCAACGTGAAGAGTGTCATATACAGAGACCAGCGCTAGGCTGCCGGTCTCTTCGGATAATCAAACAGCGGTTGCACCCGCGACCATCGGCTCATCGCCGTTATATTTGGCCAATTGCGGCCACTTCCAGACGATCAGGAATAACCCGACAATACAACCAACCCCGCCGGTAATCACGGCAAAAGGCGCGCCTAAGAATTGTGCCACCACGCCCGCTTCCACCTCACCAAGTTGTGGTCCGCCTTGAAAGAAGATCTGGCTCACGCTCGTCATGCGCCCGCGGAAGTCATCCGGCGTTTGTAATTGACGGATCGTATTACGAATGATGGTACTCACTCCATCTGCCGCACCGGTGGTTGCAAGCGCCAACCAGGCAGCCACCAACGATCTCGTAATTCCAAATAAGATGGTTGCCAACCCGAAGGCAACAACCGATCCCAAAAATAAGATTCCCTGCCTGCGAAGTTCCTTTACCTGAGAGATCACCAGTGCAACAATCATTGCGCCTACTGCCTGAGCGGCAGAGAGGTACCCATATTCCACAACGCCCACATGCAACATCTGGGTGGCAAGAATGGGCATAAGCGTATTCGTTGAAGCAAAGAACGTTGCAACAAAATCCAAAAGCATGGAGGAAATAATGATGGGTTTTCTCAAAATGAATTGGATCCCCTCGCGAATGGATTGCATGCTGACACCCGCCGTTTTCTCAGAAATCTTTTGGGGTATATCGCCGATCAGGAGCAGCGCGAGTAAAACCGAGATGAATGAGATGGCATTGAAGTAATATACGGCCCCCGGCCCGGCCAACGCAATAATAAAACCGGTCAGTGCCGGACCAAGCACAGAACCAACTTGAAAGGATGTAAAGGTCATGCTGAACGCATTGGGCAGGTCTTTGGCTGGAACGAGGTTGGGGACCAGGGCCTGTCGAGAAGGGCCGTCAAAAGCCACGGCCACGGCCTGCAGCGCAGTGATCACGTAAATATGCCAGATGGTGACCTGCCCGAATTGGGTGAGCAGGCCGAGGGACAATGCGAGCAGCGCCGCGGCGCCTTGTGTGATGAACAGCACCTTGCGTCGATCATATGAATCCGCCAGCGCACCGCCAATTAATGAAAAAAGGATGATCGGCAAAATGCGCGCAAGGCCGATCCCGCCCAAGGCAATGGGGTTCTTATCCAGTTGATGGACATGCCAAAATAAAGCCCAGAGTTGCATCTGGGTTCCAGTGATTGAGATCAATTGTCCGAGCCAGAGATAAAAGAAGCGTTTATGCTTGAGTGACGGGGGAATGTGTAATCCCATTTATGTGCCCCAATCGCGAAGATATAAAAAGTCGTACCCGATGGTGCGGTTGCTGACCTTTGCGATCGGTGGCTGCATACGCTTGAATTGATTGCGGCGAACGCGCGTTGCAACCGCGTTGACAAATTTTTCGTCAAAACCGGCCTGCACTGCTTCCTGGGGACTATAACGCTGGTCAACAATAAGATAAAGCAGTTGATCCACTTCTTCATAGGTAAAGCCAAGTTCGTTTTCGTCGGTTTGACCCGCCCACAGATCGGCTGAGGGTGGCTTATCAATGATCGGCGCGGGGATGTTCAATGCCTGTGAAAGTTGACGTACCTGTGTTTTATATAGATCACCTATTGGATTAAGTGCGCTCGCGGAGTCGCCATACAATGTACTGTAGCCAAGCAGGATCTCGGTTTTATTGCTTGTACCGATGACCAGTCCCTTGAACACTTCGGTTTGATCGTACAACACGACCATGCGTGCCCGCGCCATGATATTTCCTTTACGCTTATTTGAGATATCAGGGTCAAGCCGAAAAATTGGTTCGACAATATCGGTGATCTTGATGGTTTTGCTTTGCACGCCGAGTTGGTCAATAAGCAATTGCGCGTGCTGCAGAGAATCGCGGCTCGAGTCTTTATATGGCATCCGGACAGCCAGCACATTCTCGGCGCCGAGCGCTTTCGCAGCCAAGACACAGGAGAGCGCGGAATCAATTCCACCTGAAAGCCCAATTACCGCGCCTTTAAATCCTACACGAGTAATTTCAGATTTGATAAAGCCCGTTAGGATCTCGTGGGCGAGGTCTGTATTGATGGCAAGAGAAATGTCAACCACGTGAAAGGATCCTGTCTAATTCATTTCGTACGAGGCCGGTGCGTTCGTCGCGCAACAAAGGCAGACGGGAACGTGTACGGCGGAGTTGATTCAAGTCCATTTGAGCGAAGGTAATGGCCTCTTCGTTATAGGGTCCGTGGGCCAGCTCTTCGCCATTCGGATCAAACAGAGTGGCTCCACCCCAGAAATGCAGGCCGTCTTCATAACCAACACGATTTGCATGTGCTACAAAGGTTGTGAACATGCTGGCATATGCCTTTGTGACCCGCTCCACCCAGCGGGCGGATTCGAGCTTCTCTTTATCATTCAGCCCGCGACCAGGTGAGGCGGAAGAGAATAACATAAGGTCCGCGCCATCCAGCCAAAGCAAGTAAGGGGGCGAGGCGTGCCAGAAGTCTTCGCAGATGAGCAGGCCGGCGCGACCAAAGCGTGTGTCGAAGGCGCGCACAGAATCTCCCCATGCAAAGAAACGGCCTTCATCAAAAAGGCCATAGGTAGGAAGATAGACTTTGTATTGACATTCAAGCCAAGGCCGCCGGCGGGGTAGGCAGGGGCAAAATAGAAAGCGTGACCCGAGTCTTTCTCTACAAATCCAATCACAAGGTCCAGATCGTGAGATGCTTTGAGCAGCTGTTTGAAAACGGGATCATCCTCCGTCGGCTTGTGCGCGACCGAGGCGACCAAATCCTGCAATACATATCCAGTTAAAGAAAGTTCGGGGAAAATGAGTAAATCCGCTTTTTCGGATTTCGCCCGTTTGATATAGTCTAGATGCTTTTCAAGATTGGCTTCCACATCCCCAAGTTTTGTGTTGATCTGGGCAAGGGCAAGGTTGAGTTTCATTGTACGAATCTTACCACTAAAAATAAGGCCCTAAAGGTCTGATAACCTTAAGGGTCATTGAACGAAATGCTGCCACCCGACAGCTCCTGCATTGAGTGTCTATGGATCTGTATATTAATTTTTCCCGATCGCGCGTGTCTGGCTTTTTAACTCTCAAGCAACTTTTTCAGGCCGTCCAGCAGCATTTTCCAGAATTGATCATTTTGCATTTTCTCTTCTTCTGTAGCATTATTATCCTGGGTTAGGGTAACCTTAGTGTTGCCACCCTGTTCTGACAGTTCGTATGTGACCTTATGGTAATTTTCGGGGCTGTCCGGCACGTCAGAAAGAGGTGACCAGTGAGTCGCAACTAATAATTTTTCCGGCTCGAACGTTAGGATAGTGCCCTTCTCTTCATAAGACTTGCCTTGCCACTGACCTTCATAAATAACGGGGCTGCCCACTTTCCAGTCAGATACTATATCGGCTCCAAAATAGTATTGCTTCAAGATCTCGGGCGTCGTCAAGGCTTCCCATACTTTTGGGGCTGGAGCGTGATCGTAACTGTCGCTTTGGAGATAAATGTCTTATCCATCCTTCTATGCTCCCGTTCACATAAAGACCAACAAACAGCGGGGAGGGAGGGATTCGAACCCTCGGTGGACCGGAGCCCACAACAGTTTTCGAGACTGTCCCATTCAACCACTCTGGCACCTCCCCAATTGGGGTTCACGTGTCAGGCTTGCCCTGACCGGTGTAGCCGTATCGAAGGGTTTTTTAAGTGTCACGTGAAACGGCGCAGATTATAACCGATGTTTATCCGCAGATTAGGCAGATTTCACAGATTTTTAAGAACAAATCTGCATAATCTGAGAAATCGGCGGATAGTTCTTAGAGCTCAGCGCTTTCGTGCAGTTCTGGGTAATGCACGTGGTCCATATTTTGTTCTTTCAGCAGACTCTTTAAGGCCATGGCTTGCTTCTCTTCGCCATGCACAAGGAAGATCTGTTTTACTGTCTGTTTCACGCCGATTGCATATTTCAAAAGCAAGTCCTGTCCCGCGTGACCCGAAAGTCCGCCGATCGTGGCAACCTCACATTTGCGTTTGTATGTTTCGCCAAATATACGCACTTCGGGCTCTCGGTCTGCCAGCCTGCGGCCCAATGTATCGGGGGCCTGCCATGAGACGATACAAATTGTATTTTTTGGGTTTTCAATATTATTTTTTATGTGATGGAGAATGCGTCCCGTTTCTGCCATACCCGAAGCGGAAATGATGATCATCGGCTCTTTCCGCTCGTTCAACTGTTTGGATTCCTCCACCGACCTGACGTACGTCAGCATCTTGAAATCGAGGGCGGGATGCCGCGCCGCCTGCACGAACCGGCGAGTCTCTTCGTCGAAGCATTCGGGATGATCCTTGAATATCTGCGTCGCGTTCACCGCCAGCGGACTATCCACGTACACGGGCACGGAAGGAACCTCATGCTCCGTCATCATCTGATTCAAATGATAAACGATCTCCTGGGTGCGTCCCACGGCAAAGGCGGGCACGATCACCTTGCCGCCGCGCTCCAAGGTGCTCTTCACAACATCGCGAAATTCGGTGAAGGCATTCTCCGGATCGTTGTGCTTCTTATCGCCATATGTGCATTCCATGATCAAGTAATCTGCAGAAGTGGGCAGAACCGGGTCGCGTAATAATGGCAGATTGAACCTTCCAATGTCACCAGAAAATAATAAGCGGAACTTTTTACCTTTTTCATCGATCTCAAGTGAAACACCTGCTGCGCCCAGGATATGGCCTGCTTCAAAAAATCGTACCACTACACCGGGAATTGGCTCAAAAGGTGCGCCATAATCTACACCCTCAAAATATTGAACTACTTTTTCTGCGTCCTCCTTGGTGTATAACGGTTCGATCGGCGGTTCCCCGCGCTGGGCCCGTTTCTTGTTCACGAACTCTGCATCCGACTCCTGAATATGCCCGGAATCCTGGATCATCAAGCCCGCCAGATCCACCGTGGCATGTGTGGTATAGATCAGCTTATCAAATCCCCGCTTCGCCAAATTAGGCAAATTGCCAGCATGGTCAATATGTGCGTGTGAAAGGAGCACCGCGTCCACTTTGCTTGGATCGTGGCTGAAATTCAAATTGCGTTCGTATGTATCTGCGCGCCTGCCCTGAAACAACCCGCAATCCAAAAGCAAGCGCGCCCCGTTCACCTCGATCAAGTGCTGGCTGCCCGTCACCGTATGGGCCGCGCCGTGAAAACTAATTCGCATGTTTGCCTACAAGAACTCTTAAGATCTGTGCGCCAAATTTTTCCACGCGCGTGGGCGTATCCTTCATCAACGTTGCGAGCTCATCCAAACTCTTCGGAGGGCGCTCAGACAACGCCGATAAATATGGTTTGGGCAGGATGATATCTGACTCCACGTTCATCTCCAAGCCAAGATTCTTTCTCCACGCCTTCAGTTTTTCGAGGCGGCGAAGAACTGCGTCATTTTTTGCTTCAACCTGTTGCCGTTTCACAAGCGGAGCCTGTGCCCCGCGATTAATCGCACTCAAGACCGAATCCCCCCATAGTTTTATCTGTCTCTCACTCAACCCAGCGGCGGATAAATCCACCTTTTGTTCCGGCGGGTTTTTCGACAACAGGATGAGCATATCATCCAGCATCACCTTATACGGGGGTCGATTCAATCTCTCGGCCTCATGATCACGCCACTTGCACAAATGCGAGAGGAGGGTCAACTCGCGCAGCGAAAGGTCCTTGCGGCCGGAGAACCGTTCCCATGATTCACCATTGATTTTTTGTTTTTGCTCTTCAACGAGACAGGCACGGAAGAAATCCTCCAACGCGAATTGCAGACGATCCTTCTCGATCAACTCCTTCTCCAGGGCGTCGCGCAGATCAAAGAGATAGTGTGTATCCAATCGCGCATAATGGATCTGGTCATTCGACAGTGGGCGCGCAGCCCAATCCGCTTTTTGGTGACGCTTGTCCGTTTGAATATCAAACTTGTCGCCGAGTAGGCGGTCCAATCCGACGGCGGGATATCCCAATGTGCGGGCCGCCTGCATGGTATCAAACAAATTCGCGAACTTGAATCCAAAATCGCGGCGCAAACAGATCAAATCATATTCTGCGGCATGGAAAATTTTCTCGATCTTCGCGCTGGCAAAAATGGGGGCAAGGACTTCCAGGTCTTTTAATACAAGCGGGTCAACAAGGTAATCCGCTTTCGGGGAGGAAAACTGCAGCAAACAAACCTGTTCGCGGAAGGCGTGCAGGCTGTTGGATTCGGTATCGACCGCCACGCGGTCTTGCATGGCGAGGTCGTCTAGCATCTGTTGTAATAATTGCTTTGAATTTACCCAAATGGGCGGCAGCAAGGTCTCAAGCATATTGGCTGATTATAAACCTGATGGTATTATCTGAATAATTTCAAATTTCATTCAAGGACCTTCTCCATTAATTGCGCATTCTCCCCGTCATTGTAATACGCCTTCCAAATATCAATTATTTGATATCCTTCTTTTTCATACATTGCGATAGCCGCTGTATTGGACATCCGTACTGTCAATCGTGCTTTCGGCACGCCAAGCTGGCGTTCACATTTATGCAGCAATGCGCGCCCGATGCCGCGCCGTTGATAGCGTGGATCCACTGCAAGGGTGGCGATCCAGGCCCAGCCGTCGCGTGGACGCGGGTCTCCGGCGATGAAGCCCACCATATGTTCATCCTCCATCGCCTTGAACCGGATCACTTCAGGAAACGTCAAAACTGCGATCAGGTCAAATAATGGCCATGCATCTTTTTCAAAACTGACCTTTTCAAGTTTGCGAAGTGCTTTGAGATCGAGAATATTTGCGTTGATGATATCCATTAAATAGGGTCTCTCATTCAAGAGACCCTATTTTATTCGATTTGCTGATCGAATACTAACCCTTGGAGTTCTTGCCGAGGAAGCCTTCCAGCATGCTGGTAAACTCGAGCGGGAAGATATATTTGGTGGATGGACTGGCACCGATCGATTTGAGTGTTTCAAAATATTGAAGCGTCATCGTCTTCTGGTCGACGGCCTTGGCAGAGGCAAAGATCTTATCCAATGCCATGGAGAAACCTTCCGCACGTAAAGCCTGCGCTTGTTTGTCGCCTTCGGCGCGCAGGATATTGGACTGCTTCTCGCCATCTGCTGTCAAAATAGCGGCTTGCTTGGTGCCTTCTGCACGATTGATCGCGGCTGCCTGGTCGCCCAAGGACTCTGTTACCAGCGCCCGGCGAACGCGTTCTGCCGTCATCTGGCGGTTCATGGCCTCCTGTACTTCACGCGGTGGGATAATCTCACGGATTTCAACGTTGGTCACTTTCACACCCCAACGTTCAGTCACTTCGTCCAAACGCGTGCGAAGCATGTTATTGATATGCTCTCGTTCTGAAAGTACATCATCCAATGGAATACCACCGATGACGGCGCGCAATGTGGTCGCTGCTATACCTGCGGCAGACTGCTCAAAATTTTGTACAGCAATGACCGACTGACCCGGATCCAAAACTTTGTAATACCACAAGAAATCAATGGAGATCGGGGCATTGTCTTTGGTAATGGAAACCTGATGAGGAACTTCACGTATCTGCTCTCGCAGATCCACCTTCACGGGGCGATCCGCGCCAGGGATGAGGAACACCAGGCCAGGGCCCTTCGGCTTATCGAGAACACGACCGAGCCTGAAAACTACGAGGCGCTGGTACTCTGGGATAACGCGGATCATGTTGAAGAGCGCGATCACCAGGATGAGAATTACTCCGCCTGCAATACAAAGTATTAAAGGTTCCATATTTTCTCCTTTTATTATGAATTTATGAATTGGAATGATTGATTTTTTCCACAACGAGGATAAAGCCCTCGCGCCGAACCACCCGGATGGGACTCCCTGTGGGGATCTCCGCATCACTGCGTGCGGACCACAATTCTCCCGAAACATTGACACTGCCCTCATCATGGACCTTCGTTTTGGATTCGCCAACCTGGCCTACCAAGGCCTCCAGATCGTGGGTTGGCCTGCGGGACATAGCTTCAATGGATTTGCGAAGGATGAACCAGAGCGAAACGGCCATTAGGCCGGATGATACCGTTGCAACGATCGGGTTGACCGATACGAGAGTTTCTTCGCTGCCGTAGAGGAACATAGAGCCGATCACCAGCAGAAGAATGGATAACCCCAGGAAGAGTCCACGGTTTGGATTGCGAATGGCCATCACAAACGGCACGACGCTCAACAACAGGATGACCAATGCCCATGGATGAATGGACAGTTTGTAGGCGGCATACCCGGCCAGTACAAGACAGAACAAGGCACTGATCTCCAAAAGCCCGGTCCCCGGCGTGACGATCGCAAGAAAGGCGAGCGAAACGGCTGAAAGCAGGATCAAGTATGCAATATTGGGATTTAGTAGAAAGTCCATTGGGCCTCCATTTCATTATACAACAAGAAGGTCATGTTTTATGTAAGGGAAATTACCCGTAAGAGTTTTATGATGAAAAAGCCCTGCGGTTGTATAATAAAGTCCACCAAATCACGATATGATGGGAGTCCATAGTGAATTTCAACAAGATATGTGTCATCGGCCTGGGTTATATTGGCTTGCCCACAGCTTCCACCTTCGCCGGGCACGGAGTGCGAGTCCTTGGGGTGGACATCAACACCAGCATCATTGAAACCCTTAACAGCGGCGGGATCCACCTCAACGAACCCGGCTTAAATGAGGCTGTGACCCGGGCCGTTCAATCGAAAAAATTCATTGCCGCTACGAAACCTGAAGAAGCCGACGCCTTCATCATCGCCGTACCAACTCCATTTCGGGAGGATCTATTCGGTGAATACCAGGGAGCCAAACTCAAACTAGCGGACATGCGCGCCGTGACCGCCGCAGCGGAATCGATCGTTCCACATTTGAAAAAGGGGAATCTGGTTGTGCTGGAATCGACTTCGCCGCCTCGAACTACCGTGGACCTGCTTGCCCCGATTTTGGAGAGATCCGGCCTCAAGGCTGGTTCCGATTTCTTTCTGTGTTATTCACCAGAGCGGGTCCTGCCCGGGCAGATCCTGCGTGAGCTGGTCGAGAATGCCCGCGTCATCGGCGGTGTGACCCGGGAATCAGCACAGGCCGGTTACGACCTGTATCTGACCTTTGTCAAAGGTCAGATCGTCCAGACTGACGCGACCACTGCAGAGATGGTCAAACTCATGGAAAACACATATCGCGATGTGAACATCGCCATCGCCAACGAATTCTCGCGCCTGGCGGAAAAATTCGGCGTGGATGTGTGGGAAGCCATTGCGCTTGCGAACTTGCATCCGCGCGTCAAGATCCTGAGTCCCGGACCCGGCGTCGGCGGTCACTGCATCAGTGTAGATCCGTGGTTTTTCGTGGAAGCCGCTCCTGAACTCTCACCCCTCATCTACCACTCGCGGCGGGTCAATGACGCGCAGCCGCAATTTGTGATCCAAAAGATCAGACAGGCCCTGGGTGATCTAAAAGATAAGAAGATCGCCGCTCTCGGACTCGCCTACAAACCCGATGTCGATGACCTGCGCGAAAGCCCTGCGAGCGAAGTGGTCCATTTACTTCAAAAAGAAGGCGCGCAGGTGAAGGTCTGGGAACCATTCAAGCCCGATGCGATCCTCGACGGTATTGAGATGGCTACATCACTGGAGGACGCCATAAAAGAAGCAGACGCTTTGATCCTTCTTGTAAAACATACTGAATTCATCAAATTCATTCCCGAAGAGATCGCGCAGAAAACAAAAGCGCGCGTTATTGTGGACACGGTCAATGGTTGGAATGGCAAGGAATGGAAAAGCATTAACTTTAAGTTCCATCGCCTTGGCGACAACAAATCGAAGATCGCAAACTAGTCTTGAGCTGTCATCCTGAGCCTGTCGAAGGGCTGTCGAAACATTGAAAATCCTCTCCGTTTTTGGAACCCGGCCCGAGGCCGTGAAAATGGCCCCGCTTGTGAAACTGCTGGCGCAAACAGCGCAGGTGGAATCGCGCGTTTGTGTCACCGCCCAACACAGGGAAATGCTCGACCAGGTCTTGAATTTATTTGATATTAAACCTGATTACGACCTTGACCTGATGCGCGCGGATCAAAGCCTGGCGCAACTCAGCGCCAGCATCCTTACCCATCTCGATCCGGTCCTTGAGGATTTCGAACCGGATTGGGTGCTCGCGCAAGGTGATACCACCACGGTCGCAATCACGGCCTTGCTCTCCTATTTTCACCGCGTGAAATTTGGGCATGTCGAAGCCGGCTTGCGGACGCACGACAAATGGCAACCCTTCCCCGAAGAGATCAACCGCCGCATCGCCGGAGTGACTGCAGATCTACACTTCGCGCCAACAGTATGGTCAAAAAATAATTTGTTGCGCGAGGGAATAGACGAGGAAATCATCAAAGTGACCGGCAATACCGTCATTGACGCATTGCAATTTGTGGCACAACAGCCTGAACCGCAAGAAATTATCAAGCTGCTTGAAAAATTGGGGATTGCTTCACTTGGTCCCGATACGTCCAGAAGAACACCGGGTCACTCAACCAGCGCTCGCAATGGCAATAAAGGATTGATCTTGGTCACCGCCCACCGCCGCGAGAATTTTGGCAGGCCCATCGAAAACATTTGTCGGGCGCTAAAGGAACTTGCCGCGCGTGGAGATGTGGAAATCGTATACCCGGTGCATTTGAACCCAAATGTGCAGGAGCCGGTCAATCGCCTTCTCAAAGGTGTGGAGCATGTCACTCTACTTCCTCCATTGGATTACCTGCCTCTTGTGCACTTAATAAAGCGCGCCACGCTCATCCTCACGGATTCCGGCGGCATTCAAGAGGAAGCTCCCGCTTTGGGTATACCCACCCTCGTATTACGCGACGTTACCGAGCGCCCTGAGGGAGTGGAAGCAGGGACGCTAAAGCTGGTTGGAACACAGACCAGCCATATCGTCCACGCCGCGCAGCGGCTTCTCGACGATGAAACCGAATACGCGCTGATGACTAAGGCGGCGAATCCGTATGGCGATGGGCACGCGGCAGAACGAATCATCCAGCATCTGCTGGCAGGCCAATAGTTCGTAATGTGGCACCCATAAAATATGAGTATGACGAAGTGAATAAAATGAAGAAATATCGTTCCCTCATTATGCTTCTCACTCTTTGCCTGCTTGTTTCGAGCTGGATTTCCGTGCACGCGCAGACGATCGACGCAAGATACTTCAGCAATCAGGACACAATGGGAATGGGGACTTTCTGAAGTTTTACGAATCCAATTCGAACGCGATCATCCTGTATGGCTATCCGATCACGGAAGAATTCACAAGCAAAGACGGAAAGACCGTGCAATATTTCCAACGGGCCCGTTTTGAATATCGCTCCGAATTACCGCAAGGTCAACGTGTGCTTCGTACGCGGCTGGGCCGCGAGTCGTATATTTCCAGCGGGCCGCTCGATGTTTCAGGAGCTTTCGCCTGCCGTACGTATACACAAACAGGTTATTCTGATTGTTTTGCCTTCCTTGGATTCTTCGACAGCTATGGCGGCGTGGCGCAATTCGGCTACCCAATTTCATCGTTTGAATATCATGAGGATAAGATCGTTCAATACTTTGAAAAGGCCCGCCTTGAATGGCAGCCCTCGAAGCCGGAAGGTCAGCGTGTGGTCGTCTATGACCTCGGCCGCGTTTATTTTGGCGAGCTCGGTGAAGACCCCGCCCTCCTGCCTCCCGTCAAACCTCAGGATAATACAACCGCTTCCAACCTCAAACTGGAGGTACGCGCTTTTGCCTGGAAAGCGGTCACGCTGACCGATGACTCGTAAAAGAACTTTGTGATCGTGCAGGATCAAAACCTGCAAACGGTGAACAATGCAAATTGCGCAGGGGTCGTTCACTGGCCTGACGGTCGGGACGAAACCAGTTTACTCATCACCAATTCCGCCGGCGTTGGGATGCTATCGCTGGCATTCAAGAACCAGCCTTATGGCAGTCTGATCGCCTCAAATGTTACCCGTACATACGGCAATTTGAATTCCACAACCACGACTTCATTCAGGATCTGGTACTAACCCCAATCGAACAATGCCTTTAAAACGAAGACCGGGCCATCCTTGCATGTCATCTTCCAATCGTGATGAATGCTGACCGCACATACGCCACACTCGGCGAGACCCCCACAGGGCATGGGTGTACGGACGAGGACTTGCGCTTCACGCGGCGCCGCAACCTGCGCTAACTCCCCAAACATCTCTTTGAGCTGAAACAGATTCTCACGCGCCACATCGAACGCGATGAAATCAGCCCATTTACAGACCTCTTTGACCGCCTGCAAAGGCTGGACCTCCACAAGTTCAGGCAAGTCTTGAGTAGTTGAATTACAAACCAGTACAACTTCCAAATTGTCTTTCAAGGCGAGCGACATGACTCCACGCAAACGCGCCGGCGTATCATCCCATGCGATCAAGGCGGCCTTGCGTGCAGGCACAGGCAGGGCAAAGCCGTGCCCCAACGGACCGCGCAGGTTTAACCACGTACCCAGGGTCCAAACGGGAGGGATGGGCGGCGCAGCGCGGAATCCATTCGGGGTTGAGTCGTAAAAGAAAAGAGCAGCAGGGAGAGATGAGCCCCCGACGGGGATGATATCTGATCCATTGGCATGAGCCAGAAGATACTGCCCGGGCGCAGGGACGAGTTCAGGCGGACAATCGATGCGGACGGAGCCATCCAGATAAATTTCCGCGATCTGACCGGTGCTTGTGTGCATCAGGGTATGCTATCATGCTATGTGGGCTCGAACAAGCGTTATAATAGAAGAAAAAAATTGGAGGAACCATGAATATTTCGAGTTTACTGACCGGACTTGCAACTCTTGCCTGGATCGGGCTCCTGGGTGTGCTCGCTACCATCTTTGTTCGCAGCAGCCGCAATCAACCTGCAAAGGGATTAACCTCGCTTGTCATTGTTTTGCTGGTTGCCGCACTACTTTTAACCACAGTTGGCGCAGGGCTGGTGTTCCTGCAAGCCAATGAGTATGGCGTGGTGATCTCAGCCTTTCAGCCAAAGGGCTATCGTGATCTGGCGTTAACCCCGGGCTTGCATTGGATCATTCCATTCATTGAAAGCGTCCAGAAGTATTCGATTGCACGGCAAACGTATACGATGTCTTCCACAAGCAGCGAAGGCACCGTGCAGGGCGATGATTCGATTCAAGCGCGTACAAAAGACGGCCAACAGATTTTCATTGACGCTTCGGTCATATATGCGGTAGACCCAACACAATTGATCCAGTTGCATACTGTATGGCAAAACCGCTATGAAGAAAACGTAGTGAGACCAGTAGCGCGCGCGGCCATCCGCAATGCGGTTTCACAATTTGGCGTGGAAGAACTGGTCAGCTCGAGGCGCGCCGAGTTGGAGCTTGCAATCCGCCAGGAAATCGAAACAAAACTGCAAGACAACAACATCATTATGTCTGATTTCCTGCTACGCAACATTCGCTTTAGTGATGAGTATGCCGCGGCAGTCGAACAAAAGCAGGTTGCTGAACAACAGGCGCAGCAAGCCAAGTTCGTTGTGGAGTCAAAGAGGCAGGAAGCAGAGCAAGCCCGTCAGACTGCACAAGGCGCCGCGGATGCGGCGGTGATCGCGGCAAAAGGCGCGGCGGAAGCACGTCTCATTCAGGCGCAGGCTGAAGCCCAGGCCAATCAGTTATTGGCGCAGTCTCTCACACCCGCGCTCGTGCAATATCAATATATCCTGAAACTTGCCCCGGGCGTGCAAACGATATTCATACCCAGTGGGAATCAATTCATTTTGCCGTTACCAAACACTACAACGCCCTAGCTGACAAAATTGGTACAATAATGGCCAGCAACTGATTCGGTTGCTGGCCATTTTGTTTAAGGAGAGACATGCCGATACCACGATCTGGACGTGAGATCCGCCTCACCACGCTTTCGACATGCGCCGGTTGAGCGTCCAAACTAAGCGCTGACGCGCTGGCGCAGGTCTTGCGTCCCATAAAAGATATCTTCGATCCCGCCTCGTATCCGGACCTGTTGGTTGGTCTTAAACAACCGGATGACGCGGCTGTTTGGCGTTTAAGCGATGATCGAGCGATCGTAATTACAACTGATTTCTTCACTCCGATCGTGGATACTCCTTATGAATATGGCGCGATTGCCGCGGCCAACAGTCTCTCGGATGTTTACGCGATGGGCGGGCAACCTTTCCTTGCATTGAACATCGCGGCATTGCCGGATAATCTCCCTTCTGAAATATCCAGCGAGATCATGCGCGGTGGCGCGGAGAAAGCGCGCCAGGCCGGCGTTGTCATCGCGGGCGGGCACACCGTCAAGGATAAGGAACCAAAATACGGTTTGGTCGTGATCGGTTTCGTGGACCCGCGCAGCATGCTCAGCAAAGGCGGACTCAAAGTTGGCGACGCGCTTGTGCTCACCAAGCCACTCGGCACAGGAGTCACTACCACCGCGCTTAAGCAGGAAAAGGCCGCAGCCGCGCACATTCAGGAAGCCATCGAATGGATGTCGCGTCTGAACAAGACAGGCAGTCAACTCGCGGTGGAATTTGACCTGCGCGGTGGAACAGATGTGACAGGATTCAGTTTGCTGGGTCACGGCACGGAAATGGCTGTGGCTTCGAGCGTTTCACTTCATATCGAATATGCAAAAATCCCCTTCCTGAGCGGAGCGCGAGGCTACGCGGAAAAAGGCATCTTCCCCGGCGGATCATTCGATAATAAAAAGTATTTCGCTGAGAATGTGCACTTTGATGAAAAACTGGATGAACCCGCGCAAATGTTGCTCTTCGATCCACAAACCAGCGGTGGATTGCTGCTTGGAGTGCCACGTGAAGAACTGGGAGAATTCCAGGTGCGTGCAAAAGGATTAAACCAGCCGGTTTGGGTTATTGGCGAAGTTCATGCTGGAAAAGGCATTGAGGTAATGTAGGAAATGTTCCGCATTGGCATACTGGAAGCTAGCGCTATTGGTGATCATCCTCCCCTTGATCGTCACACGCAGCCATGCACGCCTGAATAAGCGGTTGAAAAGCATTGAAAATAAGCTTGAGAAAAAGAAGTAACTATCAGGTACAATATGGGGCGAAACGAATTACCTGTAAATATCATGTCTGAAATTCCCATAGAACCTGATTTAAGTCCCATTAAGAGAGAAAACAATTTAGCCCGGGTAAGCGCGCGTGAAAACGCGTTCTGCAGGGTTAAGATACACGTATAGTAGATAAGGAAAAAATGAGCGTTGGTAACGAAATTCTGACGATTTTATTGCTGATTTTTGTCAACGGCATTCTGGCGATGGCAGAGGCGGCTTTGGTGGCATCACGAAAAGCGCGGCTGCAGCAAAAGGCGGGCGAGGGCGATAAAGCCTCAGGACTGGCATTAAAATTACTCGAAGACCCGAATATTTTTCTGTCCACCACGCAAATTGGCATCACCTTGATCGGCGTACTGGCGGGCGCAGTCGGCGGCGCAACACTAGCTGACGCGCTGGGGGGATTACTCCAAAAGATTCCTTATCTGTCAGAATACAGTCAATCCATCGCACTTGGAATCGTGGTTTTAGCGATCACGATCCTATCCCTGTGGATCGGCGAATTGGTCCCAAAGAGACTCGGCATCCACAGCCCCGAAAGAATCGCCCGGGTTGTGGCCGGACCCATGCTCCTCATTTCAAAAGTGTTTTATCCATTCATCAAATTGATGAGTGCTGCAACCAACCTCATCCTGCGAATGATCGGAATCAAAGCATCCTCCGAACCTCCGATCACAGAAGAGGAGCTTCAAATGCTGATCAGCCAGGGCACACAAGCCGGGGTCTTTCAAGAAGCTGAACAGGATATGGTCGAGGGAGTCTTTAGCCTGAACGACCAGCGCGTCTATTCGCTAATGACGCCGCGCACTGAGGTCGTCTGGCTGGGCGTTGAAGACAGTGTTGATGAAATCCGTACAAAGATCGCGGAAAGCGAATATTCACGTTTTCCAGTAAGTCAGGATTCCTTGGAAACGATTGCCGGCATCGTTAAATCACGCGATATTCTGGTGCAAAGTCTATCCGCTGCAGAGATAAAATTAAAAGATCTGCTCAAGCCCGCCTACTTCATCCCTGAATCCATGTTCGCCTCGCGTGCGCTCGAGATCTTCAAGGAAAAAGGCACAGAATTGCTTTTGGTCATTGACGAGTTCGGTGGCTTGCAAGGTCTGATTACCATCAATGACATACTGGAAGAGATCGTTGGCGAGATCGAGCTCGAAGAACCTCAGGCCACACAAAGGCAGGATGGCTCGTGGCTCCTCGATGGCATGCTGGAAGTGGACGAGTTCAAGGAAATTTTCAAATTGGATACCCTACCGCATGAAGATGAATACGAAACCTTGAGCGGATTCATGATGGTCTCGCTTGGTCGCGTGCCACAAACTGCTGACCATTTCGAATGGCATAGCCTGCGCTTTGAAGTGGTCGACATGGACGGCCATCGCGTAGATAAAGTACTGGTACAAACACTACCGGCAAGAGCTGCATAAGAAAATTCCACCCCCATCTGTATTATCAAAAATAAAACATTTGTGCTAAAATTGCCTCCCTCAGGAGAACCATGTCATCCAATGTCATTCGCGTGGTAGGCGCACGCGTGCATAACTTGAAGAACATCACCGTTGAGATCCCGCGCGACAAGTTCGTCGTTGTCACGGGATTATCGGGTTCGGGTAAATCATCACTGGCGTTCGATACGATCTTTGCGGAAGGTCAGCGCCGTTACGTTGAGTCTCTTTCTGCGTATGCGCGCCAGTTCATCGGTCAGATGGACAAGCCGGATGTAGATTATATTGACGGCCTCTCCCCCGCGGTTTCGATCGACCAGAAATCCACTTCGCACAATCCCCGCTCAACGGTGGGTACCGTTACGGAAATTTATGATTACATGCGTCTCTTGTTTGCGCGCGCGGGGATTCCGCATTGCCCGATTTGCGGACGCGAGGTGCTGAAGCAGTCCGCCCAAGAGATCGTGGACAAGATCGAGAAACTTTCCGATGGGACGCGCGTGCTGATCCTTTCGCCATTGGTGCGCGCTCGCAAAGGCACTTATCAAGCTGTCTTTGAGGAGATCCGCAAGGCCGGCTTCACGCGCGCCCGAGTGGATGGAACGGTCCATTCGCTGGATGATGAAATCGAACTTGACCGGTATAAACAACATACCATCGAAGCGGTTGTGGACCGTCTCGTGATCTCACATGAGGGCGATAAAGAAGAAAAGAAAGCCGCGCGTACGCGCCTGACGGATTCTGTTGAAACCGCGCTCAAGTTTGGCGAAGGCTATGTCTCCATCCATCTAGTCGATAAAAAAGAGGACATTCATTTTTCAGAGCATCTTGCCTGCGCCGAACATGGAGTTAGCATTTCGGAGGTAGAGCCGCGCACCTTCTCATTCAACACGCCTCAGGGTGCCTGCCAGGATTGTCAGGGGCTTGGCTCCAAACTGGAGATCGACCCGGAGCGCATCATCCCGGACTTTGACAGGTCCCTGAACGAAGGCGCCATCGCCAGCATGGAGTGGAGTGGACCGAAGGAAGAAGGCGGCTATTACTGGCAGGGATTGCAGGCCGCGGCAAAAGCGTATAAGATCGATCTCGACACACCCGTAAAAGATCTAACGAAAGCACAGTTTAATATCGTTCTGTATGGCACTGGTGAAAAACAAATACAGATGTCGTATAAGAACACAAATGGAAACGAGTTCAAATTCACACGGGCATTTGAAGGTGTGATCACAAACCTCGAACGCAGATACAAGGAAACGAACTCGGACTATATCCGGGAGAAGATCTCGGAATTCATGTCAGATCGTCCCTGCCCCACCTGTGGAGGCAAGCGACTCAACCCTGCTGCGCTGGCTGTTACTGTGGACAGTGTCAACATTATCGAAGTCACCTCCTGGCCAGTGTTGAAGACTTTGGATTGGGTGAAGCAGATCTCCGGCAAGGGCTCGCCGCTTACGTCGAAGCAGAGGACCATCGCAGAAAGAGTCATTAAAGAGATCAGTGAAAGACTCACATTCCTGGTGAATGTTGGACTGGATTACTTAACCCTGAATCGTTCGGCTACGACACTCTCCGCCGGTGAAGCACAACGGATACGACTTGCGACTCAAGTCGGCTCGCGATTGGTGGGTGTGTTGTATGTATTGGACGAACCTTCAATTGGTTTGCATCCACGCGATAACGCAAGGTTGCTGGAAACGCTTAAAGGCTTGCGCGACCTGGGTAATACCGTCCTGGTCGTTGAGCATGATGATGAAACCATCCGTGAAGCAGACTGGATCATTGACCTTGGTCCGGCTGCGGGTGAACATGGTGGTCAGGTCATCGCCGAGGGCACGCCAAAACAGATTTTGGCACACCCCAAGTCATTGACAGGTCAATACCTATCAGGGCGCAGGCAAATTGAGGTCCCGAAGAAGAGGCGGGTGGGAAACGGCAAATCGCTGAAAATTTTCAAGGCATCTGCGAACAATTTGAAGGGCATAAACGTCTCGATCCCCTTGGGAAAATTGGTTTGTATCACGGGTGTTTCCGGTTCGGGCAAATCCACGTTGATGAGTGATATTCTGTACAACGCACTTGCCGCAAAGTTAATGTTCGCGCATACAAGCGCAGGTGAGCATGAAAAGATCGAAGGTACGGAACATCTCGATAAGATCATTAACATTGACCAGTCTCCGATCGGGCGCACGCCTCGCTCCAACCCAGGGACATATACCGGTTTGTTTGATGAAATAAGAAAGTTATATGCAGAGTTACCGGAAAGCAAAGTGCGCGGTTACAAGCCCGGGCGGTTCTCTTTCAATGTGCATGGCGGGCGCTGTGAGGCCTGCCAGGGACAGGGAGAGTTACGCATCGAAATGCAGTTCCTGCCCGATGTTTACGTGCCCTGTGATGTTTGCCATGGCAAGCGCTTCAATCGCGAGACCTTGCAGGTCTTGTTCAGGGATAAATATTCAATATCCGACATCTTGGATATGACCGTGGATCACGCATTGCAAGAATTCCAAAATTATCCGCCCATGATGACCAAGTTAAAGCTTTTGCAGGAGGTTGGCCTCGGATATGTACGTGTCGGTCAACCCGCCACAACTTTGTCGGGCGGTGAAGCACAACGGGTGAAATTATCGAAGGAACTCTCGCGCCGCGCTACAGGACGTACTCTTTACGTTTTAGATGAACCGTCTGTTGGTTTGCACGCAGCGGATGTGCATAAGTTGATCGAAGTGTTGCAGAGGCTCGTGGACACAGGTAATTCTGTTTTGATCATCGAGCACAACCTCGATATCATCAAGGTCGCGGATTGGATCATCGATCTCGGCCCTGAAGGCGGCGACAGAGGCGGCCAGTTGATCGCGGAAGGGACGCCCGAACAGCTACTGAAAGTCAAGGGATCATATACGGCTCAATTCCTGAAAAGCCATTTGAAGTGAGATGAATCTTCCTATACATATGTTTTTAAATCCCGTTTGAATAAACACTTCATGCATATGTGAAGATTTGAACGCGCACGATCCCGCCAAATTCAGGTAGAATATATTCACAGGAGTGCAAGGCAGGATCATTCCCCATCGAAGCTTACAGGAATAGAAAATGAATCAGTCATATAATTATCCATTGGCAAACAGGCCTCCGCGAAAAAGAAGACCGGCCAATCCAAACATGATCTATATCGCGGCAGCTGTATTTGTGCTGGGCGGTTTGCTTTTGCTGGTGTTCTGGGAGGCCGGGCCGGGAAGACCCCTTAATGCACTTTTTGCAACAGACACCCCCAAACCCTCCGTTACTTTCACTCCAACGAACACATCTCTACCGTCTGAAACACCAACCATCACCCCAACTTACACGATCACACCCACCCCGACTTTTTCAACACCGTTCAATTACACCGTTCAGGAGGGCGACTATCTTGCACTGATCGTTGAGAAATACAACCTTGGTGAGGATGGGATCGCACTCATCTTGATGTTGAATCCATATAATAAAGACTCACGGATCGGCATTGATCCTTCCACGCAGATCGTTTCTCCCGGTCAGGTCATCCTGCTGCCTTACCCGGGCATGCCGTTGCCAACTGCCACACCCATTCCAGCCAACCTGCCGCGCGGCACAAAAATTGAATATACGGTCCAAACAGGCGACACACTTGCAGGGATTGCCTCAAAATTTAACAGCACGCAAGAGGAAATCGTCAAAGCGAATTCAATTTCTGACCCGAACGATATTAAGGTTGGAGATTTTCTAATCATTCCTGTAAACCTGGTCACCGCCACACCGACGCGTCCACCCACAAGCACTGCCGGCCCACAGGATGCGACAGCCACATGGACCCCTGTTAACTAAGTCACTGGACAAAACCACATCCCTAATGTAAAATACCGCTCTTGTGCGGCGCACCTAACCCGCCGTCGTCAAGCGAAGCAAGAAATTTTTGGAGGAAGACCTTGGCTAACATTAAGTCTCAGATCAAACGCAATCGTCAAAACGAAAAGCGCCGCGTTCGCAATCGTACATTTCGGGGTGCAGCCCGCACTGCAGTAACCAATGCCCGCGCCGCGTTCACAGACAACGACCCCAACACCAAAGAAGCGGTCATGAAGGCAATCAGCATGCTGGATAAGGCCGCTGAACAGGGCGTGATCCACCGCAACAACGCGTCCCGTCGAAAGGGCCGCTTAATGAAGCGTCTCGCTGCATTTACAGCCGCCCCACCCGTTACCGAAGAAGCTGCTCCCAAGAAGAGGAAAGCCGCGGCTCCTAAAAAGGCAACGACAAAAAAGAAAGCCGCCTAGCCTCCACACAGTAAGTCATTTAGCGGGAACGCCATACCAGCGGTGCTCCCGTTTTTATTTCCCATGTCCACAATCATATTTCTCAACGAAACATCCAGCTCAGGTAAAACCTCCCTGCTCAAGGTCTTGCAAACACAATTACAGGATCCAGATCCTGACATGGGTCTTGACCGCTTCATCTGGATGCTTCCCGGTCGATATTTTAATCGTCCACTTTGGGACGACGTGCTGGGAAAAGCTCATCAATCAGGACCTTTGGGCCTGGTCCTGTTCTCAGGCATGCACCACGCGGGCGCGTCCGCATCTCAACGCAGTGATAATATACTTGCTGACCATGTTTTCGTAGAAAAGGTTTGCGTGGAAGAATGTGCAACTTAATTTGCAGAGATGAATGCATACCTGATTGGCCAAAATTGCCTTCTCGAAATATTGGAGCGACGTGAGCGCGATAGACAGGATCGCACCCTCGGGCAGGTGCGCGCACAAGTTGACGTCATCCATAAATATACACGCTACGACCTCGAAGTGGACAGCTCTGCGCCCAACCCCGAGGAATGCGCGCAAAAGATCGTCGAACGCGTAACGAGCCGACCCGCAGCATTCAAGCAATTACGGAGTACTGCATAAATTGCTAAACAAAAACATTAATTTTGCCTGCATTTTGGCATCTTTACGTCTAGAATTTTAAGCAACGAGCAGTAAAATCCAGATGATATAATCCGGACATTATGTTTGAAGAAGAACAACAGGCAATTGAAGCAAAGATCCGCGCCTACTGTGCCGCGAACGACATTGCGTTGGGCGAATTGAAATGGCAGGCCATTCCCTTCTCTGGTGAATGGGGATTTGCCACATCATTTTTTCAGACCGCCGCGGACGAAGCCCGCGCGGGCAAAGGGAACAGGGCCCCAGTGCCGCAACGGGCCCAGGAAATCGCCGAGCAGATCAAAGCTGCCGTCCAGACTGGCGAAGCCGTGTCGAAGGATCAGATCGGAAGCGTGGAGGGGATCAGCCGCATCGAGGCGGTTAAAGGATACCTCAATCTGTATTTCACGACATCCGAATACGCGCGTCGCGTCGTGGATGAAGTGCTCACCTCGCGCGACGGCTTTGGTCGCGGGGCGTCAAAAAATGAACGGGTCATGGTCGAATATGCGCAGCCGAATACACATCACTCGTTCCATATCGGACATGCGCGCAACACGATCCTGGGCGAAGCACTTGCAAGATTGGTTGAGTTTGCAGGCTTTGAAACAATTCGTGCCTCCTATCCCGGAGATCTGGGACTTGGCGTCATCACCGTAATGTGGATCTACGACAAGTTTTATAAAGGACAGGAACCCGAGGGCGTGCACGAGCGCGGTCAATGGTTGTTGAAGTTATATGTGGAAGCCACTGTTCTGCTCGAAAAGAAAGAGAACGAAACGCCGAAAGAGGCTGCGAAGCGCGAAGCTTATGAAACCGAGCGGCGTGAGATGTATCGCAAATGGGACGCGGGCGATCCATACGTACGAGAGTTATGGAAGACCACGCGTGAGTGGAGTTTGGAAGAACTACGCGACGTTTTAAGAATGCTTGACGTGGAAATGGATGTATGGTTCTACGAAAGCGAAGTGGACGAACCATCCAAAGCCATTGTGGAAGAGCTGATTGCGAAGAACATCGCCGATGATGAACGCCCGCAAGGCGGTGCAGTGATCGTGAAGATTGATGAGAAGTTGGGTCTCACCAAAGAAAAATATCGTACGAATGTGATCCTGCGCTCGGACGGCACAACGCTATATCTCACGAAAGACCTCGCGCTTGCAAAAGTGAAATTTGAGCAATATCACGTGGATCGCTCGATCTATGTCGTGGATGTACGCCAGTCCCTACATATGCAACAGGCGTTTGCGATCTTGAAGTTATGGGGCTTCCCTCAGGCTGAAAAATGTTATCACCTGGGCTATGGCTTCGTGAGCCTGCCCGAAGGTGCCATGTCCGCGCGGCGTGGGCGTGTCGTGTTATTCAAAGATGTAGCAGATGAAGCCATGAAGCGGGTGCTTGCGGTGGAGGTTGAAAAAAGCGGAAATATTCCCAAGCAAGAACGCGAGAAAATCGCCTCGCAAATTGGTCTGGGCGCGCTGGTTTATTCCATGCTCTCAGTGGACAATAACAAAGACATCGTCTTCGATATCAACGGAGCGCTATCATTCGATGGTCGAACAGGTCCGTATATTCAAAATGCGCATGTGAGAGCCAATAGTATTTTGAGGAAAGCCAACGTTCAAACGTTCGAACGTTCAAACGTTTCGCCCTTCGATTATGACCTATCCAAACACGAAATCGAACTCATTGAACTGATCTCCCGCTTCCCCGAAGCAGTCCAACAGGCCGCGAATGAATATCGCCCGTTGGTGATGGCCGCGTATGCGTACGACCTGGCCAATGCCTTCCATTCGTTCTATCACGCCGTGCCCGTCTTGCAGACAGAAGATCAAGAAATAAAAAATGCGCGCTTAAATTTGGTCGCGGCGGCAAAGCAGGTCATCGCGAATGCGCTACGATTGCTGTCCATCCAATCCCCTGAGGTGATGTAATCGATGAGGCTCGAGAAGGCCGCCCAACCTGTAAGCATCTATAACGAGATCAATCGATTGAAAGAAATGTTGGTTTGGGGAGAACCAGGCTGCGAGGCCCTTCTCGGGCAATTGCTGGCAAAATCCAAGAGCCTCTTCCTTAGTTTTTATCAGGTCACAGAAGCCAGAAGCGAATTCAGGCACATGCAAAGCCTGATCGAAAAAGCAGGTGTCAACGTCATTCGCGTCAAGGATGCGTACGCCGCGCTTTTGAAGAACAAGAACATCCCCGATCTGCCTGCAAGCCTGCAAGAGTTGCAGGGAAAGTTGCTCGCAAAAGCCGATGCATTTTATGAGACCTATCGTGAAGAAAAAAGAGCCGAGCTTGCGCGCGAAGGGCTGAAGATCTCTCCCGAGGAAATCTTCCTTGAAGTCAAACATGATATTCAGGAAGTGCTGGCGGAAGACCTTCAGACCTATGGCGAGGAAATCGCCATTAAGCTCAATTATGTTCTCTGTCTTGCACAGGAGCTGCCGATCTCAAATATCGTCTATGGCAGAGACCAATCCAACGCATTGGGAGATCATATCGTCCTTTCGGTCATGCGCTGGGACATTCGCAAGCCAGAAGTGGAGATTTACAAGGAAGCCCTCGAATATCTCGGGTATCAGGATACCCTCGTAGACGTTCACGCGGGCATGATCGAGGGCGGGGATTCGATCATCTTCGGGGACGCCTGCTACATCGGGGTCGGAGCAAGAACCTCCCTTGAGGCGGTCATGGACGTTTACAAAAGCATCGGCGCGCGGCTTGAATCCAAAGGCATTCGCCTCCTAGCCATCGTCAATCAGAAACACGCAGACGAATCTCCCACCACGCTCAATCCAGCGTATGAACACATGCAAGTGATGCACCTGGATATGTTCTGGAATCCACTGGATGAAAAAACGGTGCTGGCCTTTGGCGAAGAGATCGATCGTAGGCGCGTGCTTGAATTCTCGCAACCCAATGGAAGAGTCACAGCTCGCGACATCGGCTCCTTCAGGGAATATCTGACCGAAAAACAGATCGAGGTGGTTGAGATCACGGCACAGGAACAACACGATTATGCCGCCAATATCGTCAACTTTGGAGACAAGCGCATCCTGGTGCCCCTCTCGAGGAATCAAAGAGTGATCGCAGAACTGGAAAAGAGGGGCTTTTTAGTAATAAAGGCCGAGATCCTCAGGCTGGTCGGGGGATATGGCGCCGCGCATTGCCTGACCGCACCCATTGTGCGGGAATGATTTTGCTGTTAGGAAATTGGGGGTAGAAATCATCCCAACATGCCTACGGTCTTCATTGACGGGCATAAATTTCGTTTTTATTCATCAGACATTCAAGAGCCGCCGTATGTTCATGTAATTCGTGATGAGAAAGTTGCAAAAATCTGGCTTGCACCAGTGAACGTCGAATACAATCACGGCTACAACCAACCTGAGCTTAACCGGATTGTTCGATTAACTTTGGAAAATCAGGAGAAATTGCTGGAGGCTTGGAATGGTTACTTCAACCAATAATATAGACACACAAGTACGGGCTAAAAACCTGCGCTTTGAAAATAATACTTTGCACATTGTATTGAGCGACGGACGCGAGATCAGCCTGCCCATCGACCAGATGGATTGGTTGAAATGGCTGGCCAAAGCCACGCCAGAACAACGCGCAAAATGGAGCATTGAGCCAGGTGGATTCGCAATTTACTGGGAAGAACTGGATGACGGCATCGAGATCATGCACATGCTCAGTATGCGACCACTGGCATAGGGCAACCAGTGACCCTTACCTTGATCCCCTCGGGAGTACTTCCCAAGGGGATCATATCGCGAAGGCGGCTGTCGCTTTCTTTCTACAACAGCGTGCCACGCAGAATAAACGCGGCCACTGAAAAATAGATGATCAACCCCGAAACATCCACAAGCGTGGCAACGAAAGGCGCGGAGGATGTGGCAGGGTCGAGGCCCGCACGACGCAGGAGGAATGGCAGCATCGATCCTGTCAACGATCCCCATAATACTATGCCGATCAACGCAATGCCCACGGTCACTGCCAGCAGGAACCAGTGTTCACCATAAGAGTTGAAAAGAAAATGCCAGGTGGAAATGCGGACAAATCCGATCACTCCCAGGATCGCGCCCAAAGACAATCCGGATAATATCTCACGCCTCATGACCTGCCACCAATCGCGCAATTTCACCTCGCCCAGGGCCATGGCACGGATGATCAATGTCGAAGCCTGCGAGCCGGAATTCCCGCCGCTGGAGATCACCAGCGGAACAAAAATGGAAAGCACAACCGCCTTGGCAATCTCATCCTCAAACCTGCCCATTGCAGTTGCAGTAAGCATCTCACTTAGGAACAAGATGATCAACCAGGTTGCGCGCTTCTGAACCATTTTGGAAATTGCGATCTTCATATAGGGTTCATCGAAAGCTTCCGAACCACCGATCTTTTGAATATCTTCAGTGGCTTCCTGTTCTGCCACGTCAAGTATGTCGTCCACGGTGACGATGCCGAGCAACACTTCTTCCGTATCCGTTACCGGAAGCGCGATCAAGTCTGTATCTTTGAAGACCTCCACCGCAGTTTCGCGGTGATCGGTTGCCTTCAAAGATACAAAGCGCGAGTCCATCAGATCGGAGATCAGCATGTCGGGCGTCGCCAGCAGGATCTGACGGATCCGCAGGTCGTCGATCAATTTATCATTTTCATCGATCACATACACCATGCTCATGGTCTCGCTATCCTTGCCATAGCGGCGGATATGATCCAGTGCGCGTTCCACCGTCCAGTGCGGGCGGATGCGCACAAAGTCCGGCGTCATCAATCGCCCAACCGAGTCCGCGTCGTATCCAAGCAATTGCGAAGCGACAATTCTCTCCTCCGGCGAAAGCAGGTTCAACATGTGCTGGATCACATTCGCGGGAAGTTCTTCGAGCAAAGAGGTGCGGTCGTCAGGATCCATCGCATTCAAAATACTGGCCACTTCCTCACGCGCCATCGCCTTAAGCAACTCCTCCTGCCTTTCAATGGAAAGATAGGAAAACACCTCAGCCGCCTGTTCGCGCGGAAGCAGGCGGAAAACGATCGCCTCCTTCTCCGCAGACAACGGCTCCATCAAATCGGCAAGATCACCTGCCGACCAGTTTTTCGTCTCGTCGCGCAGTCTGTTGAATTCGCGCGCTTCGATCACTGCTTCGATGTCGATCATTTTAGTTGTCGGGTTCATATTCATTCCCTTTCTCTCTTGTGTTTATGTTTCAGGATCAAGAGCGCGAACAATTCCATCACCGATCTGTGTTTGATGATTTTGTTCTTGCCCTCGATCATCCTCTTGGACGGAGACAACAAAAAATCGCCTCCGCTTGACCGAAAAGGCGATTCGCACTTAACCCGTTCGCTGCTACTGTTCCCCAGGCTTGTTCATCCCCGAATCATTTCACGCAGAGAACAAATAACACCAGAGGCGTGCTGATACGGCGGACGCTGCGAAGGATGCCTTCGTCTTAAAGAAATTCGTTTATTACTATGGTCGTCCCTGCGAACACCTGCTTGCAGCACGTGTCTGGATTCGCTTACGCTCCACATGCTGGCAAAATGAAAGCCTCCCGTCAAAATGACCAGGAGGCATACAAAACACGCGTCACAAAATGCTGCCTCTCTGGTTGAGCTTTAGCACTGCACATCGTAGGAACGGAAAAACCCATTCCAGCCACTTTGAGTGAAGCCTTATGCCGACCTCACCTGGTATACCCTTTGGCGTCTTTCGACGTTTCAGGACAATGGCTTATGTATTTTGCAGACGCCTGGCCTAACGAGGACTATTCAACTTACAGAGTGGTTATACTCCCGGAGGAGCATGATGTCAAGAATTAATAGCATCAATACATCCGAAGTCAAAATGACTTCGGATGTATTTGTTCGTTTGACTTGGTCGTCAGCACGACCCCATTTTGCGACGGGTCATGAATAAGAAGCCCTTCGTCTATTTGATTGGAAGGGATTCGCGCTTTTTCAATCCGCGCGACGACTTGATCCATTGCCTTTTGATCTGGCAATTCAACCGTGAAGAAGCGCAGGCCAAGGGCATCGGCTGGCGGCGGGGGTGCGCCTTCACCCTGCCAGGTGTTTAGCCCAACATGATGATGATACCCACCCGCTGAGACGAACGCGGCACGCATCAGCTTTGCCACGCCCATCACATCAAAGCCGATAAGGCCGTGATAAAAATCCACAGCCTCATCCACATTTCGCACATGTAAATGTACATGCCCGACTCGCGTCTCTTGGGGAATGGAGACATCCAGATGATCATCTTCCTTCAGATGAGCAAACAGCGCATTTACATCCAGGGGTTCACGTCCATCACTCAACGTACCGTCCGTGCGACGCGTTTCAAATGTCCCATTCGCCATGGTCCACGTTCCGTCTTCGGGCGATTCGGCATATAGCTCAATACCGTTGCCTTCAAGGTCATCGAGATAAGTAGTCTTCGTCATGATGTGATCCGTTGGATAGTTTGGATACTTCAAGACAAATAAACGCGCCATTGCACGTGCCAATTCGCGGCGATTCGGGAACAGCACGGCAAAATGATACAACCCCGTCACGCGCTGATACCGCTTGAAACCGGGTTCCTCCACAAGGTGGAGTAGATCCACCCCGCCTGTCGTCGGATCCCCCAAGGGGGCGCCCAGCCCGGCTTTGTTCCCTTTACGCCAATGTAATTGAAAACCGAGTGCCTGCTGATAGAACGCAAGTTGATTCTCAAGGCTGGCGACGCTGAGGGAGACATGTCCCAGCAGGGTCGCCGGGTGGATCGAAAATTCAGTTTTGGGATTTGTTTGTACTTGATTCATTTTTTCTCTCTCTGGGCCGCTCTTTTTGTATATCTGCCGCCACGGAAAATAGGCGACATTACCGTGAATTTAATTTCTTTTTAGAATCCCAATTTTTCCTTGACAATGATCATCGTAGTGCGGTTGGGTCGGAATTCACCGTTGACGATCAAAATTTTATTCACGGCAGTGCCCGCATGGTAGAGCTGTTTCATGTGTTCGACTTCAAGTGGATATGCATACTCCTGGACGCGTCGCAATCCTGCGCTCAGGTCTTTCACAATTTTCTGGGCGCCAACCACTCAGATCAGCTTCCCGGCTCCAGAAGCATAAGGTCCGAGCGGACTGCCTGTATTGGACGCGATCAGCACTTGACCATCCTCAGTCACTGCATGGACACTGCCGGCCGCGTAATCCGGTGCGGCACCTAATTTGCGAATCTCGCGGCCCTGAGTCTCGCGGCTCATCGCGAACATCTTCGGCCGCAAGGCATCAAAACGCCCGGATTTTTCGATCTCATCCTTGATCCCGAGTTTTTCAAGGGTTACCGAAGCACCGAGAAAGACCTCTGCTTCGTCGGGAATCAATTGGAAGAACAGACGTTTCGCCTCTTCGCCGTTTTCAGCGATCAATACGTGGATGCCGTTTGCTTCAAGAGCCTGAGCCACGCGCGCGATTTGCTCGTCACTTTCCAGTTTGGCAAATTCCTTGTTTGGGGCCAGTGTAATATCTTTATTAACATTTAACATGATTATCTCTCTTTTCTTTTGTTCTGGATCTCAGATGGTTTCCATCCTCGATATTCTTACGCTAACAACTGCCGCAAGTTGGGCGATTTACGGGTTGGTTTTACAATGGAGTCATGACAAAAGCAAGACGCGGTCTTGCGCCGAAAAATTTGCGGAGCAGGTGTTCCCGCTGATCGCCGCAAATTTAGGGTTGGCGCAGCCCGGTTAAGAATCAAAATTTGATCCTGCAATATTGTTATTGAAAACATAGTAAAACACAACGGAGGCAAATCCTCCGTTGTGTTTTAAGTCACTAGCCTTAAACTGACAATAAATGCAGTACCTTTGTCCAATTCACTTTTTACATTTATCTTTCCACCCAACTCTTCGATAATGGACTTGACAATATACAGGCCGATGCCACTCCCTGGTATTTCGGCAATGGTGACATTTTTTGCACGATTATCGCCTACAAAGACCCATTGCCAATAGTTGCGCCCATGCACGCGCGCACTGGTTTCGTCACTGCCAATCACTTTGCTTCGGCGAACTTGCTCGCCAATGAGCTCTGATTCCTCTTGCACTGCTTGGCCCGCTCGTTTCACTATGGACACTGCTCCACCTGAACTCAATCTCAAACCAAACAACTCTTCACAAATCTGGCGCAGCCGTTTATACCCAATATGATGTTCATGATGCAGCTTTGTCACCATGGCTTCCAAGCGTGCACCAAAGTATCGTCCTGCTTCCAGTCCTTCGGGCAATTTACCGTGTTGGCGTTCACCACAACAGGGGCAATCCACTACATATTGTCTTGTCTCTATCACCACAGGTTTGATCTCTGGTAATTCTGTCACCTGACGACGCACCACTTGTACTGGAACTTGATCCAACAGATTCAGATGACAATTTTTGCAGTTATCCACGTACGCTTCAATTACTTTATTCGGCTTTTCCACGAATTGGCGTTCTTGTTTTTCGTGTCCAGGCTTGGCGCCTTTCTTCTTGCTTCTCTTGCTTTTCTTTTTCTCTGTCTTGAAATCTCGAGACGGAGCTTGTGACGAATTCTGAGATGTTGTTGGCGGTTGCTTGATCCGCGCAATCTCCGCTTTCAGTTCGCTGATTTCTTTCGCCATTTCATAAATCAGCGCAATTGGTTCTTCGCGTGATTGCTCCTCTATCTTCGCCGTTTCTGGTATCAGGTTTGTTACAACACTCTTTTTCAATTAAAGTCGTGAACTGTTACAACGGATTTTTCCGTCAATTTAAACGACGTCCGTGCCTTCCGTGACATCCGTGTCCAACAAAAGACCTTATCC
This sequence comes from uncultured Anaerolineaceae bacterium, assembly GCA_964610295.1. GTDB lineage: Bacteria > Chloroflexota > Anaerolineae > Anaerolineales > Villigracilaceae > Villigracilis. Next base: position 48,108 of record CAZSVR010000004.1, on the reverse strand, counting down.
CGAATTCACGTTAATATAATTTGTCATTTCGTACTCCCGATAGCAAGAAATCCATCAGCCGCATACCCCATTTGCCCCAACCAATTGCAAATGCCACCCTTGCAGCTAGGGCTTCTTCATTCAATGGCAATATCTTCGGATCTTAAATCTGGGAGAATGGCCTCCACGCGGCAGCCCCTCACACTATCCACAATCCTTACGTCACCGCCAAGTGAAGAGAAGATTGCACGTGCGATGGTCAAACCAACGCCCAATCCCTGATGCTCACCATGATCACTCTCGCTTACCTGATAAAAATGTTCAAAGACCTTCTCACGCAACTCCGAAGGCACTCCCGGACCTTCGTCCTGAATGAAAATGGACGCGCCACCGTTCTTGCTGGATCTGACAAATAGGTCCACTCTCCCGTGCTCGGGGCTGTATTTGAAGGCATTATCCGCCAAATTCACCAACGCCAGGGTAAACTCACGACGAGGGGCCATGATTGTCCCTCTCAAGTTTATATCATGTGCGAAACTCAAACCTTTGCTTTCGTATATCTGCAATCGCCTTTGCATCGGGGCCAAAATGTGATGGTCCACGTCAACAGATTGGCGAACACGGTTCAAGTCATTCTGGTCAATATCGGATAACAGGATCATATCCGATACGAGAGATTCCAAACGGTCGGCATTCGAGAGGGCAATACGGACAAACTCAGCCTGCTCCTGCGGATCTTCAAATTTGTGGCTCACAGCCATATCAAGGGACATGACCACGTTTCCCAGCGGGCTTCTCAGTTCATGACGGAAATTTTGCAGGATTTCTGTGCGGAATTTTTCCAGCTCCTCTTGAGCCGTGGCCTGACTCTGCTCCCGTCGATCTTTCCGTCCCGTGTTCACACGCTGCAGGACGGTTTCAATATGAGAGATCAACTCTTCCGAGACAAATGGTTTTGTAATGAAATCATCTGAGCCATCGGGAAGACCAGTAATGCGGTCTTCTACACCCGCGCCCGTCGTCAGGAAAATGAATGGAATGGATGCAAGAATTGGATCCGCGCTCATTTCTCGACGCATTTCAAATCCGTTCTGGGCGGGCATCATTACATCCGATAGGATCAAGTCTGGCATAACTTCTTTGGCTTTGAGAATGCCATCCCTGCCGTCTTCGGCGGTGACAACGTTAAAACCATGGCGGCTGATCGTATCCGCCAGGCCTGAACGGATAGAAGCTTCATCGTCTACAATGAGAATGGTGGGTCTGGAATCCATGATTTTTTCAAAGGCGAATTGATCTGTGGCTTTATTATCCCTTCGATAGGGTAGATAATCATTATAAGGCCATGACAAATTCGGGCCTAATATTTTGCAAAAATTCTCGCAATCGTGTAAAATGAATTCCGCCCAATTTGAGCAAGTGTCCAGGGTGTGTGATAAGTTACTCTATACTTAATCAATAACCTGAGTATCCTTATGATTACCCTGGTCATTCATGCAAGAACCAATTCGAAGGAAAATTTAATGACCACTCTCGTTCCCACCCTATCTACTCGTTATTTCCCGCGTGCAGCCAGTTGGCTGCGTGACCTGTCGTTGATCATCATTGGCTCCTTGTGCGTGGCCGTGCTGGCACAGGTTGAAATTCCATTGCAACCTGTGCCCATGACAGGGCAGACTTTTGCTGTGCTTCTCGTTGGCGCGGCGCTTGGATCGAAGCGCGGCTCAGCCTCACTGGTTTTATATCTCGCGGAAGGCACGCTCGGTCTACCGTTCTTCGCGGGTGGGGCACACGGAGTCGGCGTTCTGACTGGTGCAACAGCGGGCTATCTGATCGGTTTTATCGGCGCCGCTTATGTGATAGGTCGGCTGGCAGAACAAGGCCTGGAAAGAAGCGTGCGCACTTCGTTCATCCCGTTTTTGGCTGGTACGGCCATCATATACCTATGTGGAGTCACATGGCTGGCTGTCGTGTTGGGAAGTTTTAGTCAAGCTGTTGCTTTTGGACTCGTTCCCTTCTTAATTGGTGATGCGATCAAACTAATTGCTGCGGGACTTGCCCTGCCTGCCGCGTGGAAATTAGTTCAGTAAGTTTCGCAAGTGGCAGTCATTTTCAAGGTGACTGTCACTTGCAACAAGTATAATGGGGGTATGTTCATAGATCAGGTCAACATTCATGTAAGATCAGGGAAGGGCGGGGATGGCATGGTTCATTTTCGCCGTGAGAAGTATGAGCCGCGTGGCGGACCCGATGGCGGCGACGGCGGCAGAGGTGGCAACGTCATCTTTGAAGTGAAGGTCACTCTTAATACACTATCCGCGTTTCGACAGAACGAAAAGTTCGCGGCGGATGACGGCAAAAACGGGGGTTCCTCGCAAAAGACCGGGCACGGCGGAAAAGACCTAATCATCTATGTGCCACCTGGAACAGTGCTCTACGATGCAGAAACTGGTGTGCTTCTTGGGGATCTCACCACAGCAGGTCAGCAACTCATGATATGCAGAGGCGGACGCGGCGGGCTGGGCAATCAGCATTACGCCACATCGCGCAATCAGGCCCCGCGCATGGCTGAACGCGGCGAACCTCACGAAGAAAAATTGATCCGCCTCGAACTCAAGCTCATCGCCGATATTGGCATTATTGGCTTGCCCAATGCGGGCAAATCCACTTTGCTTTCCGCACTCACGAATGCCAAGCCGAAGATCGGGGATTATCCATTCACCACGCTGGTGCCGAATCTTGGGGTGGCCAAAATTGATGATGACACAACGGTTGTTCTGGCAGACATTCCCGGTTTGATCGAAGGTGCACACGAAGGTGCCGGATTGGGTCATGACTTCCTTCGCCATATCCAGCGGACCCGCGTACTTATCCACATGCTGGATGGACAGTCCGAAGATCCGCTGGCTGACTTTAGCCAGATCAACAACGAATTGGCACTCTTTGACCCTAACCTTGCGAAGAAGCCGCAGATTGTCGCGCTGAATAAGATCGACCAGCCCGATGTGCAGGAACGTTTGAAAGAAATCAAGGCAAGCTTTAAAAAGAAAAAAGTGGAACTGGTCACGATCTCTGCCATGGCACGCACGAACACACGCGATATACTGATCGCCGCACATCGAAAACTAGCTGAAATACCGGTGGAACAGATGAACGAATCCCTGCCGGTGTATAGACCTGAGGTCGACCCGAATCTATTCGAGATCAAGCGAGAAGATGGAGACAAGTGGCGCGTCTCCGGTGTGGCCATCGAACGTTCGGCAAAGATGACCTACTGGGAGCACGATGGCTCTGTCCGCCGTTTCCAAAAACTCATACTTAAACTCGGTGTGGATGAAGCCTTGCGCAAAGCTGGTGTGCAGGAAGGCCATACGGTCTACGTTGGAGATTTTGAGCTGGAGTGGAAGGACTAGTTATCCATGTCTTCCAATATAAGCCCCAGGCAACGTATTCTGATCATCGTGCTGATCGCCCTTGGAATATTGTTCACCGCCTTCTTTGGATGGCGCGCATTTCATGCACTTAATAGAATCAATGGCCGTCGTCCAGCTCCTCCAGGACATGTGGAAACAGATGTTGAATCGATGCGCGGATGGATGACCATTCCCTTCATCGCACATACATATGGGCTTCCAGACGAGGCACTCTTCAAAGCTTTGGAGATCCCCGAAAAGGAAAATGCCGCGAAATAAACTCGCGGCGTTTAGTCTCACCCTATTTCCCAAGGCCCCCTTTGAACATGATCGATCAATGATGATGGCCTTCCTCGTGAGCATGACCGTGATCCAATTCTTCGGTAGTGGGTTCGCGCATTGCAACGACCTTCACCGAAAAATGCAATTCAGCGCCCGCCAGGGGATGATTGAAATCAAGACGGACCGTCTCATCCGTAAAACTATCAACGACCGCCATCTGATCATTCCCGTCTTCGCCGGTAACGCGTAATTCAAGCCCTTCTTCGAGTTTCATATCCCCGGGAAAATCGCCGCGCGGTACATCTCCGAAAGCTTCTTCATCAAATTCACCGTAGCCATCTTCTGGCTTCACGACCACATCCTTGCTTTCGCCGATCTTCATCTTCATCATTTCGCTTTCCAGACCCGCAACGATATTGCCGTAACCCGCCAGGAATTGCAACGGACCGGCCTCATCAGAAGAATCCAATACTTCGCCATCCACACGTAAGGTGTATTCTATTGAAACGACCAGACCATTCTGAACTGTATCTTCTTTGCTCATTTATTATCCTTTGCCAAAATATGTGCGTCCATTTTATCAGTGAATGGAGATGCCCAAGATCAAACTTCAATAGTCAGGCACCGCGCAGCCTTTGAGATCCGACGTTTGACAAAAGAATCTTAAATCCTAATATATCATCTCCCCATCCGTTATGACTTGTGTCTCCCGCGGTATTGGGAATATGATGCAGACTTTGTCCGCTTTGTGGAAAATGCCTGTAATGAACACGGACTCACCCTCTGGCAGATCAGACCAGATAATTTATTGGATTCGACCACTGCACTATTCACAGGCGAAAAACATTCAAAACATTATTGAACCGCGGGCCAGGCGACTTACGCTTCGACCCCATCCCGCGCAACTGCCTACGCGACAGAAGAAGCGATCATCAATTCAATGGTCGCAGCACCCGTTGGAATGACAATTACTTCTCCTGCAACATCTTGCGACAGAACCGATAACTAATCACTATTCACTGCTCACGATTGACTTATTTTGTATCTCCGCTGCGCGTAACGTATTCTTCATCAACATGGCGATGGTCATCGGGCCGACCCCGCCGGGGACAGGGGTGATAAAGCCCGCGACTTCCTTCGCTTCATTGAAATTAACATCGCCCACGAGTCGTTGTCCACTTTTCTTCGTAGCATCCGGAATTGCATTGATGCCCACGTCGATCACTGCCGCGCCGGGTTTAATCCAATCCCCGCGCACAAACTCGGTCTTGCCGATCGCCGCGATCAGGATATCCGCCTGGCGGATCATGCCGGGGATGTCCTTCGTGCGTGAGTGACAGACGGTCGCGGTCGCGTTCCTGCCGATCAACAACAAAGCCGCAGGCATGCCGACGATATTTGAACGTCCCAACACCACTGCATTGGCGCCTTCAATCTTCACGCCGGATTTTTCAAGCAAATAGATACAGCCGTAAGGCGTGCACGGCACGAACAAAGGCTCACGTCCCTTCTGAGCCAGGCGGCCAATATTGATCGGAGAGAAGCCATCCACATCTTTTTCGATATTGATGAGCGAAAGCACGCGTTCTTCATCAATCTGTGAAGGCATGGGTAGTTGGACCAAAATGCCGTTGATGTTCGGGTCGGCATTTAATTTTTTCACCAACGTTTCCACTTGTTCCTGAGTCGCATCCGCTGGGAGATGTTCACTCACAGACCCCATCCCCAATTCCTGGCAAGCCTTTCCTTTGGAAGCTACATACGCCGCGGAATCGGGCCGGGCGCCAACCAACACAGTTGCAAGAGTCGGTTTACGTTTTCCGGCCGCCGTGCGTATTGCTACATTCGTAGCTACATCATCGCGCACTTGTTGTGCGATCAGCTTGCCGTCAATTAATTGAGCTGTCATAACTCGTTCCTCTTTCAATTACCTATGAGTTATTCCAGCAGTTGTACTGCTGGAAATCGGCAGTGCAACTGCCTCAAAAACGGTGTTTTGCACAAGTCATATTACTATAAAATTACGCCTGTCAGTGAATGTTCATTGACTGCGGTTAACTGCACTTCATCCAATTCATTCCAACGCGGCGAAGAGGCCAGCGCGGTCACGCGTAAATAATTTCCGCTCCAGCCTTCCATTTGCCAGCCATAGTCGCCGTTTTCAGAAGTCGATTCCCACAATACGGATGTCTTGCTCCCGACAAATTTCTCTCGGTAGACCTTCGCGGACTCTTCGAGCGAGTCGTGCAGGATGTGATTCCGCTTCTTTCTCAACTCTGGCCAGACTTGCCCCTTCATCTTCGCGGCCCCCGTGCCGGGACGCGGCGAATACGTGAAGACATGTCCGCCCGCAAAATTTATTTCTTTTACAAATGCAAGTGTCTCTGCAAATTCTTCCTCGGTTTCGCCGGGGAAGCCTGCGATGATGTCCGTGGTGATGGCGACATCGGGCATAATCCCTCTCGCGGCAGAGACCAACTCGCGGAATGAATCCGGCGTGGTCTTGCGTGCCATCCGCCTGAGCGTGGATTCACTTCCACTTTGCAGAGGCAGGTGAAGGTGAGGCATGAGGCGCTTATCTTCCCATAAAGAGAAGAAGTCCGCGTCCAGATCCCAGGGTTCGAGAGAGGAGAGCCTCAGGCGTGGTGTATCCGTTTCGCGCAGAATGGCTTTGACAAGGTCTCGAAGATGCCTTCCAAAACCTGCATTGTCGTCTCGTACCGACGTGCCGCCGTTGCTCGCGGCACGAACGGTCAGCGACGCCGAAATGTCCTGTCCCCACGAACCGAGATGAACACCCGTTAAGACGATTTCTTTTGTGCCGCCTGCAAGCGCGGCATGGATATCACTGATCACATCCGCAAGTGGACGGCTTCGGCTTTCGCCGCGCGCTATGGTTGTGACACAGAATGTGCAATGATTGTCACAACCATCCTGCACCTTGATAAAGGCGCGCGTACGACGATGTAAGCCGGGCAAAGGCGTGCGTGAAAGCGGTTCGAGTTCAAAATTATCTTTTGGAAGATCTAATAGCTCCGCGACAAGATTATCTTTTTTATCATTCGTGACAACGCGCAAAACATTGGGGAGCGCCGCAGCTTCTTTAGGCTGGAGAGTCGTCCAGCAACCTGTGGCGACGATCTCATTTACGCCTGCACGCGCGATGGCACGGATCTTGCCGCGCGAATCGGAGGCGGCCTGAGTGGTCACCGCGCACGTGTTGACCACGGCCAACTCCGCCAATTCGGGAGTTGAGACGACTTCATGCCCCGCAACGCGAAATTGTCGCGCCATGGTTTCGATTTCGCTTTGGTTGAGACGACAACCGATGGTATCAAGGTAAATTTTCATAATCGGATTTTCTCGTCATTGCGAGGGAGCGCAGCGACCGAAGCAATCCCTGTTTTTATTGGGAGATTGCTTCGTCGGGAACGCTTCGCGCTTCCCTGCTCGCAATGACAGATTATGGTTGCAACACCACAAAATTATCAAACACCACATCCACGCCAGGTTGAGCAAAAGTGCCGGCTAACAAACCGATATCCCCAGAGACCAGCGTGGAATCCTGCACCTGTGCGAGTTGAAATCCATTCACGTAGAACGTGAGGGTATTGCCGGCGCAATCGGCCCGCAGGTGGTTGACAGCCAGTCCGGTTTTGATATTGGGATTGGCTTGCATTTCATTCTGACCAAGCAGAACAGCCAGGCCATCTTTATACAAGCCGACCCCGTAAAATCCATCGCTCGAGATCAGGAAGAAATAATAATCGCTGCCCGTGAACCGGCAAACCAGACCGATGCGGTTTTCATCCGGCCCGCCGATCTTGCCAGAATCCACTTCAATGCGGACATCGGAAAATTTTTTATGCGGCGTAGACCAAAAATTCGTTTGCAGAGAGTTGACCAGGATGCGGTAGCCGCCCGCGTCGTAATCCATGATACCCTCGGCGGTCATTAATCGGTCCCACCCGGTGATGGCCTGTGCAAAGTCATCCTGGAACAATACACCGCCTGAAGGTAATACCGGCGGCTCGGCGGATGGTGTGGAGGCACATGCCCGCGAGAGCACTATCAACAATAATAAAGAGAGCACCATTCGATGCATAGGCGTGATTTTATCATGTGAGGTCACGGAAAATATTGTTTGAGCAATTGCTCTGCAATAACTCCGTTTGGGCCGCCTTTGTCTGCATCGCGAACATACGTCAATGAATTGAACGCAGCCGCGCGATTGCCTTGTGCAAGGTAATTCATGGCGAGGTGAATGTGCGCAGGGAAATATTCAGGTGCAAGCTCGATCACACGCATTAAAGTCTGCTCTGCACTCGCGAATCTGCCGGAAGAAAAATACGAAAAGCCCAGCGCGTCCAATGCGAGCGGATCAGCGGGCGCAAGTTGCGCGGCTTTTTGCGCGGCAGGCAGACCCACATCTTCCACCCGTACACCGTTATCAGCGCAGAAGACAGCGAGCAAGCGCCAGTAAGTGGATTCTTCGGGCGCGAGTTCTGTCGCGTACTGATAGGCAATGAGCGCAGAAACCAGGTCACCAAGTTTGATGTACGCGTCGCCGATTGAAGCCTGCCAGGCGGGATTCTCCGGCTCATATCGTGCGGCCAGCAAATACTCGGCCAGCATCCCTTCATATTTACCCTGGCGATTCCAATACAGTCCACGCAAGGCTCTCACGGTAACGGAGGTATGGTCCAGGGATACAGCTCGATCAAGTGCTGCGCGTCCATCCTGACCGGTTTGCTGTTGTGCTTCGCCAAGCCAGGCCCATGCTTCGGCATCTTCAGCATTAAGTTCGATGGCTTTCCCGAAGGCCGCAAGGGACAAGTCCCATTCCTGTGCAAGTCCCAAGGCGCGGCCGATCGTCACCATTTGCCGGGATGAATTGGGTGCCGTGGAGATATCCTTCAAGGCGGCGCGCAAGGTTTGGACAACCGGATCAAATTGGCGGTCCTGCGAAGAGGCGCGCATTAATTCAGGAAGGGCCTGTTCAGGCGCAAGTACAGCCAGCAAGAGGCCGAGTCTGTAGTGGGCGTAGACATCCTGCTCCAGTTGAAGCTGGTTTTCCAATGCAACGCGCTCGGCCAGCCAATCTTTCTGCGTACGGTGGATCAGCGCAAGACCTGCATAAGAAGAGGCTGATGAATAACGACCGATCCCCTTTTCAAAAGCAGCTTGCGCCGATTCAAGATCTCCTGTGATGTAATACGAATAACCCAGGGCCAGCCAGCCCTCCTCTGAAAGTTCAGGTGCGCGCTCTAAAAGAGTGATCGCCTTCGGATAATTTTCGTGTTTGCTGGCGGCCAGGCCGGCCTGCTCCCACAAGTCCTTTCGCCATGGCAGAAGTTCTGCAGCGCGCGAATATGATTCTGTCGCGCTTCCATAATCATTTGCCGCGCGCGCGGCTTCAGCTTTACTGATCTGCATATATCCTGTTATCAGGATCGGAGCAAGCAGGGCAAAAATAAGCAGTAGCGCAATGGCAAAAATGACCAGTCTATTATTACGCATAACGACCATTATACGTGCACTAGTCCATATTTTTGAACTGGCAGTATAATCGTGATGCAATGAGTGCATTTTCAAGCCTGGTTCTAACTCAACTCACCGTCCCTCCGGGTGACTTGATCTATTACGTAGTGCTGGTCTTTGCGATCGCCAGCGCGTTGCAATCAGCCTTTAATCATTGGCGGGTGAGTGAATTCCCACAAGCACGGCGTGCATTTGTGGGGCTAAGTGTTTTGCTGCTCGCCCAATTGATCATGTTCGCATTCAGTGGGTTGGGCTGGCAGAATTTAGTTGCATTTGATCCGAAAAGCGTGTTTCCGCCGATGGATCGCGCCTTTATCCTCTTCGGTATTATCTGGATCACATGGTTATATGCCTTTCCAGAACCCAGCCGTGCAGCGGATGGAGCGGTAACACTGCTTAGTTTGTTTGTTGTGATTGCCCTGGCGCTAAGCCTGCTGGTTTGGGGATCCAATGATCCGGAAACCATAAACTATACGAACAGCAATTACAACTATACAGTAAGCGACATGCTCTGGCAGGCCGCTTCGATTTTCGCCGGGCTGTTGGGCATGGCAGTCCTCTTTATCCGCAAGCCGAACGGAATGTGGAATGGGATCATCCTTTTGACTCTCGGGTTGCTCGGCCATGTGGGGCATTTGTTAATTCCCGTGGAGGGCGATTATTCCGGAATTGTACGGCTCGCCTATATGGCGGCGTTTCCGATCTTGCTGACCCTGCCACAGCGGTTTTCAATTGCGCCATCCAGCGCCCTTCCACAAAAACCCACCACCATAAAACAAGAATCCGGCATCCCGGAACGTCGCCGATTTAGTACTGACCCGAAGACCTTCCATGCAATGTTGGCGCTCGCGGCCGAATCGACTCCTACAAAAGTAAGCCAGGCGATCACGCGCGCCATCGCACAAACCATGCTCGCAGATCTGTGCTTCATGATCTATCTGACCGATAACAACAATCAGATGGTGATCGCGGGTGGATATGATCTGATCCGCGAAGATTCACTTGAAGGGGGCGCGCTGAACAAGAATTCGATCCCCATGCTGGCGAACGCCTTACAGCGTGGGCGTCCATTACGCATGCCCTCCAGCAGCACTTCAGCCGATATTAAAGGATTAAGTGATATGCTCGGCCTGAAGAACCCGGGACATTTATTGAGCGTGCCTATTCTCACGCCGGAAAGAGAATCCCTGGGCGGCGTGCTCCTGCTCTCCCCATATTCAGACCGTGCGTGGACAGCAGAGGACCAGGCCTTTCTATCCAATATTTCCGTTTCGCTGGTTCCAATCATCAGGCGGAGTCAGAAGGTCAGTAAACTGGAGATGCAGGGCGACCAGGCACGCGTACAGGTGGCTGATCTCGAGCGTCGCATACAGGATCTCACAGAGCAATTGAGGTCACAGAAAACTGAATTACAATCGCCTGCGGCTGGCGCATCCGATCTTGCCGCCTGGATGGCAGCACAGGAGCAGTCCCAGCGTATTATCGAA
>CAZSVR010000004.1:0-37396 GCA_964610295.1 uncultured Anaerolineaceae bacterium | reverse complement strand
CAGTTGCACGCCGAAAATGCAGAGTTGCGTGCAGGAAACAACTTTGAGCTCATGTCAACCCCCCTGCCAATCACCCCACTGCCAGGTTCCACGCAAATGGAGCAGGAATTAGAAACCACTCTTCAAGAAGTCGGACGCTTACAATCTCAACTTTTGGAGGCAAACGGGAAGGTCCAGGAGTTGGAAAAAAACAATGTCTCCACGAAGAGCACAGAACAGGCCGAAGTGATCGCCTCCATTTCTCAGGAGTTAAGGCAGCCCTTGTCTTCCGTGGTCGGTTATACAGACTTGCTGCTGGGCGAGTCGGTGGGGATTCTCGGTGCGTTGCAACGCAAATTCGTGGACCGCATCAAGGCTTCGACGGAGCGAATTCATACAATGATCGACGATATGATCCAGATCACCACTTTGGAATCTGAACTGAACGAGCTCCAGCCTCAATCCGTGGATTTGAACATGATCATTGATAACGCCATGTCGTATACGAGCAGTCAGGTGCGTGAAAAGAATATTTCCATGCATCTTGAATTGCCGAAGAAGCTGGCTCCCATTCAGGCAGACCGCGAGGCTTTGCAACAGATCCTGATCCACCTGCTGCAAAACGCAGGGGCCGCGACGCCTTTCGAGGGGACGATCAAGCTGAAAGTCCAGGCTAGGAACGAAGATGGGTTGGATTTTATCCTGATCCAGGTGTCAGATTCCGGCGGAGGCATTGCACCCGATGACCTGCCGAGGGTCTTTACCCGGTTGTATCGCGCAGACAACGTCCTGATCCAGGGTGTTGGAGATACCGGCGTTGGCTTATCCATTGCAAAAACACTCACAGAGGCCCAACACGGACGTATTTGGGTGGAGAGCGAACCGGGTACCAGCGCCACGTTCAGCGTCCTTTTGCCGATCGCCGGTACAAAACAAAAAGCCAAAGGAAACAAATAATGCAGGGCACGCGCGAGTTTGGTAACGCGCTGCTGATTGCGCTGCTCTCTATTGCACTGATCGTCGGAGCTTTGTCCATCTCGCTGGTGGAATTTTCGCCGGGAGCAATTCCGACCCCAAGCAGTAACCTGCTTTCTTCCCCAGAGCCATTGACAGCGACGTGGACGCCGCCTCCCACGCTTGCACCAACTTTTCCACTCGAGTCACTCACCCCAAGCAGCACACCAACGTCCACAACCACATCCACACCTCCTTCGAATTGTCAGATACCGCTCGGATGGGCACAAACCACCGTGCAAGTGGGCGATACCCTTGACTCGATCGCGGCACGTTATCGGATTTCTTCCGATGATTTACGCAGGGCAAATTGCCTGTTCTCGAACAGTCTGGTGCCCGGCTCAAAGCTTTATCTTCCGCCGGTCACGCCCAATACCTCGCCTGCCTGTATTCCAGGTGCTGTCGGATGGGTGAAAAATTATACGGTCAAACCCGGTGAGAACCTGTATCGGATCGCGATCGATCATTACTCCACCCTGGAGTTGATCAGAAAAGTCAATTGTCGAACCGGCGATACGATCTTCCCTGGGGATATATTGTGGGTGCCAAACGTTTCCGCCACGCGTACACAGAATCCATCAACACTACCGGGAAACACCGTCACACCTTATCCGACTGATCCGCTCACGGAGACCGTCCTGCCCTTCACAGCCACCTTTATCCCTACCAGCAGTCTTGCCCCGACCGTCACAGCCAGCTCGACCGCGTTTCCGTAATAAAAGGACCAAGTACACAACTGTGGAACCGACCGTTTCGGTGAATGGATGGGATATAAATTAATAACAGGCCTGGACAAAATAACCGGTATGAAGTCATTCTTTCATTATGCACCCATCCTCGTTCTCACAATTTTTTTATCCGCCTGTGGGGCCACGCCCCAATCGTCCGAGCAAGCCTCCTTCCCTTTTATCTTGATCACTTCCGCTCCGAATCCATCCCCCACGCCAACTCCATTTCAACCTCTGCTTTTCACGCCGACACAACTGTCCCTTGATGTTTCGTCGAATGTGACATCCTCACCCATGTTCCTTCCCACCGGGACACCCTCTCCCACGCCAACTCAACATCCAGAACCAACATCTACCGTTGACTTTAACCAACTCTTCCCCACCTCGGCCGCGCCTCCGCCTGCAGAAGTCCCGGCGATCAATCCCACGGTTTTGCCACCGCTTGCAGATAGCGAAACGATCAACTTCCTGCTGATCGGTTCGGACAAACGCCCCGGCTTTTCCTACCGGACCGATACGCTGGTGATCGCGATCCTATGGCCCAAAGGGGGACAGGTCTCTCTCATCTCCATTCCGCGTGACCTGTGGATATATATCCCGACCGTAGGCATGCAACGCGTCAATACCGCTTATCAAAGCGGAGAATTATATGGCTACGCCGGCGGCGGACCTGGTCTGCTCAAAGATACTCTTGCATACAACCTCGGTATTCGCATTGACCACACGGCCATAGTTGAATTTGATGGCTTTCGCCGCATTGTGGATACACTGGGCGGCATCGAGGTACCGGTTTCGTGCCCGTACACGGATTGGCGATTGATCGATCCCTCGTATAACCCGGAAAATGAGAACAACTGGTGGTTGTACACAGTCGGCCCCGGGCAGATCCATATGGACGGTGACCTCGCGCTTTGGTATGCGCGCTCGCGTTCCAAATCCAACGACTTCGATCGCGGCCGCCGTCAACAGGAAACGTTGCGAGCCATATTTTTGAAAGCCCTGCAAACTGACACGTTTAGCAAGATCCCCCAACTATATAACGACTTCTCAAGCACGGTCCTCTCTGACCTCGGCCTGTCTGACCTACTGCGCATGGCACCTTACGCTACGAACTTTACGAATGCGGATATCCGCGGCTATTACATTCGCCCACCTTATGTAAGCTCATGGACAACACCCGGCGGTGCGGCAGTGTTACTACCCAATGAGGAAGTCTTGAAACAAATGCTTGTAGAAGCCACAACACTGTCGCCGCGGGCCGTACAACGCGAAGCCGTAAAGATCGATGTGCAAAACGGTTCCACTGCCGACACCTGGGATGCCCTGGCTGCTTCACGCCTCAATTACGCAGGCTATCAAACCACCCTTTCGACCGCCGACCGCCGTGACTATTCCTCCTCCGTTCTTGTGGATTTCACGCCTGCGCAGGAGACAAATCAACGACAGGCGATCATTTCCACCCTCGGACTGTACAACGCAAATATCATTTCGCTTCCCGACGGAAACAGCCCGGTGCAATACCGTGTGATCCTCGGCTACGATTATGAGCCGTGCTTCCAGCCACAGGATCTATCACATTAGCCTGTAAATCAATTTTTCACCAATCTCCCTGTTGACAACCCTTCCCAATATCGATAAACTATACGCAAAGGCTACACGCTATGCGCTAGGAATGATTATGGTGAAGAATTCTGAATCTGCCCACATCACCTCGAAAACCCTGATTCCCGCAGCGATCAACGCGTGGGAAATATTCCTTTACGACCAGGGACGATCTCCCAACACGGTAAAAGCATTTCTATCCGATGTTCGCCTGCTTGACCAATACCTCCCCGTTGATCGGACGATCGGGCAGGTTACCACCGACGAACTCAACAAATTCTTCGCGTGGATGGAAAAGGAACGGGATGTCCCTTGCAGCCCCAAAACACTCTCGCGGCGAATTACCTCGGTTAAATCATTCTTTCGTTGGCTTCACCAACATGGCACCATCAACCCCGACCCCGCCGAGAAGGTCTTGCAGCGCTCAGCCATCAGTCCGCTTCCGAAGGTGCTCACCGAGAATGAATACCAGGCGGTCCTGCTTGCGGCGGATCGTCACCGCCGCGAAAAGAAGCCTGATGCCCGGCCCTACACGCTTCTGTATCTAGTGCTTATGACCGGTATCAAGAAGAGTGAGTGTTTAGGCATTCATATCAATCACATCGACCTGGTTGCAAACACGGGACCGCATGCATTTATCCGGTATGCCAGCCCGGCCAACCGGTACAAGGAACGCAAACTTCTCCTTGAGGACGATTGGATCGAGGCATATAACGAATACATCGCACAATACCAACCGGTAGACCAACTCTTTCCGTGGTCACCGCGCCGCCTCGAATACTTGCTTGAAGACATTGGTGAGCAGGCCGGCATCACAAAACACCTGTCCTTCGATATGTGCCGCTGGACATGTGTATTGCGCGATTATCAATCCGGCCTGGAAGCAGACAAGATCCGCCAGAAACTGGGTGTATCCAAGATCCAATGGCGTGAGCTATTCATCAAGTTAAGGCAGTTAAATGGAGAAATAAAATAATAAAAATCCCCGTCGATCAGCGGGGATTTTTATTGCTCGATCTTGTCTGGAGGGCGGGCAACAGAAAAATAATATATATTTTTTGTAACTTCCGTCAGACGAAACGGATGCGCCGGGCGATACCCAGGCACCCAGATGACCGTCTTTCCGCTACATAACAACGGCCAATGATCACGCGCACGCTGCGGCATTTTCTCATTGACCATAAAATCGGACAGCTTTTGTGAATGACCATTCAACCCTAACGGTTCAAACTGATCGCCCTGTAGACGGATACGCAATTCCATCGATTCAGGCAAAGCATCCGCATCCAACCAGACCTGGTATTGGTCGTCATTTCGTTCTGCCTGTTCCTGAGCCAGAGCCGGGATTCGCCAGCGTTCGCCGGTAAATTTCCACCCACCTGCAAGATTGACCTGCCCCGGCACCTGGATTGGTATGGAAATTGTCCCCGACATTTGTGGCCAAAGATTGAAGGGCAATTCGGCATCCAGCGTGCAAACGTAGATTTTATTCATCTCACGGAACATTCGCAGACCACCTTTCAATTCCACGCGCGGAGAAAGGGAAGGATCATTGATAAAGATGCAGGCGCGCTCGATGGTAGCGAAGTTCACCTCCAGCCCGGGGCGAAGGGACTGCATGGCTTGTTTGATCAGGTTTCGTTGCAGTCCGATCGATTGCTGGGAAAGGAGGGAGGCATCGAACGTAACGACATCATCACTTAAGTCGGTCACTGTCTGCCGCCAGGCGACCTCCAGCGTTTCCACCAATAGCACGTGATCGCCCTTCAGCGTTTGCGACATGCGCAGGATGGCTTCGCGAAGGTTTGGATTATAAGTTTCGAGGTTTGGGATTAGCAGGTGCCGGATGCGATTACGCTGAAAGTTTAACGAATCGTTGCTTAAATCGTAATGCGGCAGCAATCCCTGCGCTGCGCAATATACGATGGTTTCCTCGCGCCATACATCAAGCAAAGGACGAACAACGGGAATATCTGGATCAAATGTTTGGATGATCGAACGATAGGTCATGCCCTTTAACCCGGCGAGCCCACTGCCACGCAAAAAGTGCATCAGGACAGTTTCCACCTGATCATCCGCCGTATGTCCGACAGCTACAGCTTGCGCGTTACGCTCATGCGCGAGGCGGAACATGAAGCGATAACGTAAGTTACGCGCCGCTTCTTCAATGGACAATTTTTCCTTCTCAGCATGAGCGCGTACGTCCGCACCATCGACCGTCGAATCCAGCATCAAGCGCGCGGCGGTTTTCTCCACGCTGCGCGCATCATGGTCAGCCTCAGGGCGAAGTTGATGGTTGAAATGTGCAACGATGATGGGATATCGCGCCTGCCTGAGCGCCTCCATAAGACACAGACTATCCGGCCCTCCGGATACGCCCACTATGATCGGGCGATCTTTTACAAGTTTGCACTCCTCGCGCAGAATGGATTCAATGTTATCCAGCATTGCTGTTCTTATAGTTGGTATAACTCCACCAGCACTCCCCCCGTAGACTCTGGATGAATAAAAGCATATTTCTTTCCATCAGCCGCGGTACGTGGCTCCTCGTTGATAAGACGAATGTCATTCTGCTTAAGCTGAAACAGCATGCCTTCAATATCGTCCACTTCGAGGCAGATGTGATGCATACCCGGTCCGCGTTTGGCAAGATATTTCGCAATGCCTGAGTCGTCCGAAGTGGGCATGACCAGTTCCACCTCTGCACCCGCTAAAGGTAAAAAAGCGACCTGTGATTTTTCAGCAGGCACATCGCGTAGTTCGTGTAATTCGATTCCAAGCGCGTCGCGCCAGAAAGATAGGGATTTTTCCATATCCTCCACGACGACGGCCACATGGTTGATGGATTTGATCTTTGGCATGTTTCCTCGTTAAGGGGAAGATTCTTAAGCAATTTTACTTCCTAATCCAATATTCCAACGACTTGCGGCAAAAGCGCTTCGACCCATAAAGCATACATCTCTCCTGATGGATGCAGACCATCGTATGCGATCAGAGAAGGGTCATCCACGACCCGTCTTGAAATTGGTGTGATATCCGCGTAATGTGCACCGGCGGCGTCTGTCTCTTCGCGATTGACCGCGTTAAACGCATCGATCTCGGATGAAATTTGAGCCGCATCACGACCGGCCGCAAACGGAGTCACTCCCCAGTCTGGAATGGACACGACCAACACGCGATTTTTATCTCCGCCTGCATATTCGATTGATCTATTTAACAGAAAACGAAACTCTTCGCGGTATTCGGAAATGCCATAGCCGCGATATTGATTGTTTACCCCGATCAATAACGAGACCAGGTCATAGGGTGGATGCGGATTGACTTTTTGAATTCCTGTCCAGAGCTCACCAGTGGTCCAGCCGGTGCGCGCAATAATGGAAACTTCAGTGGCATATCCCTTTTGTTTTAATGAAGCAGCCAACTGATTGGGCCAACGCTCGCTCTCAGCCACGCTTTCGCCAATAGTATAAGAATCCCCAAGCGCAAGGTATCGAATAGACATTGTTCCTCCGTAAGGTTCGGTGGCTTCAGGATTGGATTCGACGGATTTCGCTGAGCAATTTGTCAGGAAAAAGATCAAAACGACAATACTTATTCTTTTGTTCATATGATCAGTATATCCATTAAAGGGTACTGGGAGACGCATCCCTCCCGGAAGATCAGGATGGTCTTTCAACGGTCACCAGATCGTGGATCCACTTCCGCGACCCGAACCTCCACGCGCTGACGAAGGCTTTCGCAACCTCCTCCAAAATTACCATGAGATAAACCCAGTAGACCGGCAGGTGTAACACAAAAGCGCCAACATAAGCAGCCGGAACGCCGATCAGCCAGATTGAACAGATCTCCATAATGAGGGCAAAGCGAGTGTCTCCGCCTGCGCGTAAGGCCCCTATGAAAACAGTAAAATTGAACATACGTACCCACAACGTGCAGGCCATTACCAGCAATAACCAATGGACATTGTTCGCACCGCTCGGAGAAAGATCATAAAGTCCAATGACTGTATCACGCAGGAGCATAATAATGACACCAATACATATGGCGAACACCACACCCATGATGACCACCCGGCGAACAGTTTCATAAGCTTCAGCCCTCCTGCCAGCACCGATACGGTTGCCTACCATCACGGCACATGCATTCCCGAGTCCCATAAAGACGACAAAGCCAAGCCCTTCCATCGTCGCATTGACGTTGATCGCGGCGATGGAATCTGTGCCAACATGGGCGTAGATCGCGTTGTAGGTTGTGATGCCAACCGACCAAAACATCTCATTGGCGACAGCAGGCAATACAGTTTTTAGGACCTTGCGAAAAAAAGGCATATCGAAGGAGAAAAATTTGAGGGGGTTGGCGGCCAGAGGAGTCTTGCGGGCGTAGATCAGGATGAGCAACAGGACCAGTTCAAGGGTCCAGCCTGAGGCGGTGCCAATCGCTGCGCCTTGCACTCCAAGGGCAGGCAGGTCGCCTATTCCAAAGATCAAGGCATACCCGAGGAGCGTCTTGAAGATCAAGGCAGAAATGGTCGCAATCACGGTGATGCGGATCAGTTGAATGCTTCGCAAAACTGCGATATAAGCCGTGGCAATCGCGACGGGAATGTACGTGAATCCAACGATACGCAGATAGCCACCGCCGAGTTTTATCACTTCTGCATCGTTCGTGTAAAAACCAAGCACGCTTTCAGGTATCAGGGTTGCCGCCAGGGTGAAGATGAGCGCGATCGATATGGCTGTGAGCAGACTCATGCCCAACACTTTGCGGATCGGCTCGATCTCCTGCTTTCCCCAAAATTGAGCGGTGAAGATCGCCATGCCGCTGGTTGCGCCAAAGAGAATAAGAATAAGTACGAAGAAAACCTGGTTTGACAGGCCCAGCGCAGCGATGGCAGTCTCTCCCAACTGCCCCACCATGATGACGTCTATCATATTGAGCGATGCATTGATGAGTTGTTGAAAGGAAATGGGAATCGCGATCGGCAGCAATTCTCGCAGAAAGGTGCGATCACGCAGGAAGGAAAAGTTCATGGGAATTTATTGTATCAAAAGACCCCAAAGGTCTTGAAGACTTTTGGGGTCTGACAAGTGGTACGTAATTATTTCTGATCAGGCGCTTCCCTGACAATATAGAGCGGCCTGCCTTTTGCTTCGTCGTACAAGCGGCCGATATATTCCCCTAAAATACCCAAAGATATTAATTGCACGCCTCCAAGGAATAACACCGCGATCAAGGTAGTAGCCTGACCGAAGAACGCACCTGATCCCATGATGCGCATGTAGATAACGATGGGAATGGCAAGAATAGCGAGGCCCGCCGAAACAAATCCAAAGTAAGTTGCCACCTGCAATGGGAAATACGAAAAACCGGTAATGGCGTTCAACGCCAGCTTGAGCATCTTGCTGAACGGATATTTCGTCACGCCTGCCATACGCGCAGCGCGTTTATATGTGACGCCGATCTGCTTGAAGCCGACCCAGGCGGACATGCCCCGTGGGAAACGATGGCGTTCCTTCATCTGTTTGAGCACATCCACAACCTTTCGATCCATCAGGCGAAAGTCACCTGTATCCACCGGGATTTTCACATCTGTAATGCTGTAGATGATCCTATAAAACATCGCTGCGGTAAACTTTTTGAACCACGAGTCAGGTCAAGCATGACTTCCGGTGGGTCTTGCAGGTCTGCATCAATAATGATAATCGCCTCGCCAAGTGCATAGTCCCAGCCGGCCGTGATGGCGACCTGATGTCCAAAATTTCGTGCGAAGATGATCGGGCGCACGGCCCTATCTTTTTGAGCCAATTCCCGGATCTTGTCAGTAGAGCCATCCGTCGAACCGTCATCCACCAGGATGAGTTCCCAGGATTCGCCGGCGGAATCCATTACTTCCTTAACGCGGCGGTAGAGTTCGGGAAGGCTGTCGATTTCGTTGTAGATGGGCGCGATGATCGAGTAGGTAATGCTCATTGTGATGATTTGACCTTCATGGATTTCCGTGACGGGCGGGATGTTTTTTTTTGGGCGCGGCCAGTTTGGGGTCAAAGGAGGAAGCGAGTTCTTCCCCCTCAAATGGATTCAAGCCAAGCACTCTAAGGCGGAGGTATCGTCCGATGACCACCAATGTTGCCAATAACGGCACCACTACCAGTACACCTAAAACGCCCTGCAGCATGATGGCGGTGATAATGGCCACAAAGATGATCCCTTCATGCAAAAGTACACTATGGCCCAGGATGCGCGGCTGAAGCCATACAGTTTTAAATGTATTTAAGAGCAGATATATACCAAGCGTGAGTGCAGCAAACCAGAGATTCGATATGCCCAAATAATTTGAGCCTTCAACCAGCGCAACGATTGTTGCGATGACTGCGGCACCGGCCGGGCCGACTTCAGGCAATAAGTTTAGTACTCCGGCCAACATACCTATCACGACCGCACCCGGCAGGCCGATCACAGCCCAGGCAATTGAGTAAAGAATCGATAGAATCACGATCAGCCGTATTTGACCACCCAGGTAACCTGCCCAAACTTTTCGGATTTCGCGATAGAGCCGTTTTAGATCGGATTGCTCATTCTCAGGTGCGAGTTGAATTAACCAGGTGCTGAGACGTTCCCATTCCGTCATTAGATAATACGCAGTTACGAGTATCACCAGCAGCCACAAGAAATTACGCGAAGTAAATTGGATCACGCGTAAAGCGTCCTCCGGCTTTGGCACGATTTCGGCGCTCAGGCTTGCCCGCAGGGTCGGGATCAAACCTCCCAAATATACTTTCACATTCCCGACCTGTTGTGGCTCCGCCAATAAGGTTTGCAAGCCATCGAGCGTATTGTTGAAATCCGTCATGATACTCTGAATTTCATTGAACAAGGCGGGCAGGATGGTAAAAGGCAATGCAATCAGGACCGTTAGTACAACGAAGTAAACGAGATTGGACGCGACTTTGCGTCTCAGACGCGCGCGTCTGACGAGAAAATTAACCGCCGGGCTCAGGAAATAAGCCAGTAGTCCTGCTGTGACAAGTGGTTTAAACACATCGCGGATATACCACAGTGTGATAATCACAATGAAGACCAGGAAAATTAACACGATGTACCGGAAAGGAATATCCCAGGGACTCTTCATAAAATTTTTTTTACAGCCTCCAATGTCGGTTCTATGATGGGGGCTTCGATGACAGCCTGCATGGCGGCGCGAACGTCTTTGAGTCCGCTCCCGGTATTTAACACCAGGATCGGATCATCGCCTCCGACTCCGCCCGAACCAGTCGCTTTAACCAGCCCGGCATACGCCGTCGCCCCGGCAGGTTCGGCAAAGACCCCCATCTTGCCAAGTTCTGCAATGGACTTGAGGATCTCATCATCCGAAACCGTGATGTACATACCATTCGTTTCTTTTGCGGCGCGTAGCGCGCGCACGCCATCGCGCGGCAAATCCACGCAAATGCTATCGGCAATTGTCTTGGCAGAAACAGGTGTAATAGTTTCAGTATTTGCGTTGAATGCATTTGCAATCGCAGCAGAGCCTTCGGCTTGCACACCGATGATGCGCGGCATATTGGGAATCCAGCCCAATGCAAGTAAATCCTTGAAACCTTTGTGAATACCAGAGATAATATTCCCATCACCCACGGAAACAAAAATACTGAGTGGCGCATGATTATCAAGTGGACTATCCTGCTTGTGCCAGTCGTGATGCGCTCCCATCCACCATTCCCAAATTTCAAAAGCGGCTGTCTTCTTGCCTTCCAAAGTAAATGGATTGTAACCCGTGTTGCGACAATACCAACCGAATTCATTCGAGGCTTTGATGGAGAGATCGAACGCATCATCGTAAGTTCCATCCACCAAAATGACTTTCGCACCAAAAATAAGCAGTTGCGCCACTTTTGCCTGCGGTGCAGACTTGGGCGCGAAGATAATCGCCTTCTGCCCCACCGCGGCGGCCATACCCGCCAGCGCCGCGCCCGCGTTACCAGTGGAAGCAGTCACGACCACGTCGGCTTTTATTTCACGAGCGCGAGTCACAACAAGCGCGCTGGCTCTATCTTTAAAAGATGCTGTGGGATTCCGTGACTCATCTTTGAGCCAAAGATGCTTGAGGTTGAGTTTCTCTGCGGATCGAGGCAGAGCAAACACAGGCGTCCAGCCGGCAGCGTGCAACGGAGTAGAGTCACCTTCGGGTTCGTCTACTGGCAGAAGCGGCAAGTATCTCCAAAGCGAAGATTCTGTCCGCGAAGTAATATCTTCAAGCTGAAATTTCTTCTTGATGGAATCGTAGTCAAGGAGGATGTCCAGATTCCCACCATCTTTCGGGCAGGTATAAGTGACTTGACCTTGAAGATATTCTGCGCCACAAATGGAGCACTTGTAGCCAGAGAAGCTTTTCATAACACCATGATTTTACCCGATATAAAGAAAGACCTCCGAGTTCTTGTAGAACCCGGGGGTCAAATGGAAAGTCTCTTTTTACTTCTTTCTTTCCCATAAAGCTTTGGCTATCTTTTCTTGGTCCAGAGGCAGGCTATCAATCCGCACGCCGACGGCGTTATAGATCGCGTTCGTAATCGCGGGCGTTGTCGGTATGCTGCATATTTCGCCTACGCCCTTTGCGCCGTAAGGTCCTGCGGCGGTGGGATGCTCGACGATGATGGATGTGATCTCAGGTGTAAGCATAATGCCAGGCATGCGATAGCGCGCCAGATGATCTGTGACCACGTAGCCATTATCCATGATGAACTCTTCAGTCAGACAGTTACCCAGTCCCATCATCACGCCGCCTTCGACTTGTCCTTGCAAACCAAGCGGATTGACAGCCATGCCCACATCATTGGCGGCGATCACACGTAGCACGCGCACTTCGCCAGTAAGTTTATTGACTTCCACTTCAGCGGCCTGCACGCCAAAGGAAAATGCAAAGTGCATGTCGCCATGCTTACCGTCTTCGGTAAGCATGCCGAGAGGTTGAGTCTTGGGCGCTTCGTATTCGTACAAAGCGCGCGGATGTTGTCCCATGGCTTTCATTTCTTTGGCAACTTCGGCATAAGTCATTGAATGTCCGTTGGCATGGACAATGCCATCTTTGAATTTAATTTGCTCGGGCTGCACATCATATTTCTCAGCGAGCGTAGCGATCATGGCATTGCGTAAGGTCTGCGCGGCATAACGCGAGGCATTGCCTGTAACATACGTTTGGCGCGAAGCAGTCGTTGGGCCGCCATTGGGAGTTAAGTCCGTGTCCATCACAAGCACGCGGACTTGTTTAGGAGCAACGGACATTTCCTCAGCCACGGTCATTTGCATAACCGCGACAAGTCCCTGTCCCATTTCCGCCGATGAACTTCTGACTTCAAACATGCCATCGTCGTAGAGCTCCACTTCCGCGCCAGATTTATCGGGCGCGCCGCCGCCAAGGCCTGTGTTCTTGTAGGCCGCGGCAATGCCCCAGGCACGTACAAGATGCGACTCTTTTGCACCGCGAAGAAAGGAAGAGCGCGATGGTTTATTTTTTTCTTCGGCTTCTTCCAATGAAGGCTTCGTGTCCTTCGCGCCTTCGCGGTGAGAAAACGAATCAGGAACAGGAACAATTCTCGGCTTGAAAGGATGCGGGTTTAACTTCCGCATGGCTGAATCAACTTTATCGATACATTCCATCAGGCCAACCGACTCGCGCAATTCCTGTCCCGTGTTGGTGATACTTCCAACGTGAAGCGCGTTCAGGCGACGCAATTGAACAGGTTCAATATCTAATTTTTCTGCGAGCATATCCATCATTGATTCAACCGCAAAGGCCGATTGCGTAACGCCGAAGCCGCGGAACGCGCCGGCGGGCGGATTATTGGTGTACATCGCGTAACAGTCCGCGCGTACATGCGGCACCTCATAAGGTCCTGCCGAGTGTGTGGTGGCGCGCGTCATTACTTTTTCGCCAAGCGACGCGTACGCACCCGTGTCGCCATATAACTCTGACTCAACCGCGACCAGGCGGCCATCTTTCTTCGCGCCGATCTTCACGCGGATTTGCGTGGCATGTCGCTTCGGATGCACGAGCAAACTTTCGTGACGATCAAACAATAACTTCACGGGCCGCCCCGTCACATTCGCCAACATCGCGACGTGAATTTGTCCCATCACATCTTCCTTGCCGCCGAAGCCGCCGCCCATCAACTGTCCAATCACACGCACGCGCGACTCAGGCCAGCCCATCACACGCGCCACCTGTGTTCTGTCCTGATATGGAATTTGCGAGCCGACATAAAGCTCCATGCGGCCGTCAGGCCTCGGCACGGCAATACTGCACTCAGGCTCCATGAAAGCATGCTCGTAAATCGGCGTGTGAAAAGTATGTTCAAGAATGACATCTGCTGCCGCAAAACCCGCGTCCATGTCGCCCTTGCGAACCTTGATATGCTTGAGCAGGTTTCCATTTGCATGGATCTGCGGCTGACCCTCCTGACGCGCTTGAACAGGATTTGTGATCACAGGCTGGAGGTCGAACTCCGCTTCGATCAACGCCGAGGCCTGCTCGGCGATCTCCTGCGTTTCCGCCGCTATGATCGCGAGCGTGTCTCCCACATATCTGACGCGTTCCCCAACACCGACGATCGTTGGCCAATCAAAGATGACCAGCCCATGATTGTGCTCACCCGGAATATCTGCGGCGGTTAAGACAGCAGCGACACCCATCAACGCTTTTGCTTTGGAAATATCAAGTTTTGTCAGAATGGCATGAGGAACCATGGCGCGACGGGCTTGGGCATATAACATGCCGTCGAACTCAAGGTCATCGGTGTAGATCGCATCGCCAGTCACCTTCTCGATTCCATCCGGTCGCATATGTGTATGACCCACCACATCATGTGGATGAACCGAATTTGGAATATTCGGCGGCGGGATCCGCGAACAACGGCTGTTTGCCCCGAAGGATTCGCCGGTTCTCAACGAATGTGCCGCAGCCAGGACGGAATTCTCAATCGCGGGATACCCCGCGCAACGGCAAAGTGTATCTTTCAACGCAAAGCGGATCTCATCCTGGGTTGGATTCTGATTGTGCTGAAGTAACGCGTAGGCGGTCATGATCTGGCCCGGGATGCAGAATCCGCACTGCACCGCGCCGTGTTCAACGAAGGCTTGTTGGAGAGGGTGCAACTGCTCCCCGCTCCATTTAGGAGAGGGGCCGGGGCTGAGGTCCGCCAAACCTTCAATCGTTACAATCGTCTTTCCATCCGCTCGCTGGGCGGGATACATGCACGCGAGAATCGGCTCGCCATCTACCAGGACAGTACACGACCCGCACTCGGCCTCATCACATCCGATTTTTGTGCCTGTCAGGCGGAGACGGTAGCGGAGGAGGTCGGAGAGGGTTTCGCCCCGCTTCGAGAGAATAGTATGTTGTTTGTTGTTAACTGTAAGTGTAAGTTTAGTTTCCATAATTTTTCACCACTGAGACCCTGAGGCACGGAGTTCTAAATTCTTGTTCCATTTTTAATTAGAGAACTCGGCGATAGATGCCGTTTTTCAAGACGGGAGTATTGAAGTTTATCAGCAAACCAACATGAATACCAGTTAGTTTGAGATAGGTAAGCAATTGGGCTTCGTGAACATGTAAAACTGTCTCAACAGCTTTAATTTCTACAACAACACGTTTGTCAAAAATAAAATCAATTTTGTAACCCCCATCCAATTCGATTCCTTTGTAGTTCAATTTGAGAGGAGCTTGATCCTCAAAAGAAATATTTCGGACACGACTTTCCTGCTCCAAACATAGCTGATATGCAGATCCTAATAAACCAGGCCCGATCGCGCGATGGACTTCGATCGCCGCGCCAATGATCTTCTCGGTCAACTCTTTTTCAAGCAGCGGAATTTCGTTTTTCTGAGGAACAATCAGCCTTCGTTGCATATTTTAGACCTTTCGCAACTGAGACACGGCGCCGCGCAGAAAAAAAATTAAAGAATCTCAGTGTCTCCGTGTCTCAGTGGTTAAACTGCTCTTTCCCAAGCAGACTCGAGTGTATCCTTGAACAACCTTTCTACCAAATGACGACGATAGTCTGCACTGGCGCGGCGCGGGCTGGAACGGAAACCAACGTGAGTTAGCACGGCTTCCCATGCAGTGTTAACTATTTCATCATTCAGGGGTTGGCCTGCCATGATTTTTTCGGCTTCGCCTGCGCGCCACGGAGTCGGTCCGCCGGGGCCGACAGCGAGGCGAATATCTCTTATTGTACCTTTCTCGCGTTCCAGCCATATGGCAACATTGATGATCGGTAAGGCCACACCCTGCGGGCGCATGATACGCTTGAAGCAGGAAGACTGTCCCTGTTTCTTCAAGGGTAAATAAAAACCGACCAGCAACTCTTCACCGCGTTTCAAAGTTGATTTTCCAGGGCCGGCGAATAATTCAGTAAAGGGGACGCGACGAGTGCCAGCAAAACCCGTGATCTCAGCTTCGGCGTTAAGAGCAAGCAAAGCGATGGTTCCGTCAGCGGCCGGGAGGGCGTGCGCGACGTTGCCTCCCAGAGTCGCGACGTTACGGACTTGCGGACCTCCGATCAATTCGCAAGCTTCGGTCAAAGCCTGGGCGTGCGCGACAGTCAAAGGGTCGGATACGATGCGGTTAACCGGGACTCCAGCACCTACGAAGAGAGATTCATCCCGAATTTCAAGCGCGAGCAATTCGCGGATCTCGGTCACGTCTATCAAAGTGTGGACGGGGGAATGTCGGCCTTGTTCAAGGTCAAGTAATAGATCCGTGCCACCCGCAATGGGCGCGAGAGGTTTGGGCGCGGAGACAAGATCCTGCATGGCTTCCGCGAGGGTTTTAGGTTGGAGGTAATTTTGCCAGAGAGTCATTTTAAAAGCGGGCGGCGGCAGGGCTCCCGCCCAGCCAAATTCATAGGCCGCGTTCCCCGCAAATGTACGGTGTACCCAGTGCGACAGGCGCGCCGATGCATTTACGCATCGCTTCACTCGATCCGATCACCCGGACAACAAGGGCGAAAAGATAGGGTAGCATTTGAAGGAAGAAGCCGAGATACGGGTTGTAATAAAAAAGATTCGCAAAGCCAGGCAAGATCGTGGATCCTTGAATCGCAAGATGCACCGCCGCAAGAAAACTCAAAATCAAGCCTGCCAGGAGCGCCAATTCAGGCAAGCGCAAGACGCTTTCCGGGTTGTGAACGCATTAGCCTGGATGCCCCCTACTGTCGGGGCTAGTGTCCCTATTCTGATGTAATTCGTTGACTGGTTTGTGTGCATCCAGCCACTCGGCACGCCTGCGAAACAGGTCCGGCACTGCTGTATTCGCATCGGCGATTAGCGCACGAAGGTCTGCGGTCAAAAGATTTCCTCGGTCAACGACAATTTGGCCGCCAACCATGGTCATATCGACATCCCCTCCCTGCACTGCGTGTACTAAGTTGTGATGCAGGTTGCCGTTGGGACCGGATAGGAGGGGTGTCATGCGGGGCGTATCGGTACGTATAGCGATCAGATCGGCTTGTTTACCGACTTCGATTGAACCCACCTCAGTCTCCAATCCCAAGGCGCGGGCTCCTCCAATGGTGGCCATCCGGCATACTGACCAGGCGTCGAGAGCCGCCGCGTCAAGCTTCGACAGCTTAGCCAGAAGCGACGATACTTTCATCTCTTCGAACATGTCCAGGTTGTTGTTTTCCTTTTCGCCATCGGTACCCAGTCCCACAGCGATGCCACTGGCAAGCATCGCTTCGACCGGTGCCGCGCCGCTGGCAAGCTTCATGTTGCTGATGGGGTTGTGCGCCACACCTACGCGGTGTTGCGCCAGCAACTCAATTTCGTGGTCCGAGAGCCAGACACAGTGTGCCAGCAGCACACGGGGCGCATCGAGCAAGCCAAAGGTCTCAAGCGCTTCGATGGGCCGCTGGCTATATCGCCGCTGTGTTTCCTCCACATCGAACCGGCTTTCATTGCTATGCGTATGGAAGCCGACTTGATAACGCTTGCTCATCTCGATGGCTCGCTTCCATGCCTCGGGGGAGGCATAGAACATGTGCTCCAAGCCGACCCACACATGGATCCTGCCATTTGCTCCACCATGCCATTGCTGGATCAAGGCTTCATTTGTATTGAGTGTTTCAAAATAATTGTGGTCTGGATGCTCGGCAACATAGGGAACCAGAACAGCACGGATACCGAGCTCGGCCGCTGCCTTGGCGCTGCCGTGCATGTACCTCCACATATCCACGATCGTGGTCGTACCGGAGAGAAGCGCTTCCGCGTAACAGAGATATGAAGCAATTTCTGCTTCCCGGGCATTGATCACGCGATGCATTGGATCGATATACTGCTGCAGCCATTCCCACACAGGCAAACCCTCTGCGGTACCGCGTAACAAGCCAGAGTGGGCGTGAGTGTTGATCAGCCCCGGCATCAGCAGACGATCTACCAGCCGCTTCACCGGGACGCCCGGGTTTGCCGCCATCAAAGCGGGTGCCTCGCCCACTGCATGGATGCGGCCATCGGAGCCGACTAAAACGGCGCCGTGCGGGATGACAACATTGTCAGCATTTATCGGGATTAAGACATCGGCATGCAGTATGATCGGTTTCATTTTTACTGTATTTAATTTCCGCGTTCCCCGCGGACATAGGGATTACCCAAAGCAGCCGGCGCGCCAATGCGTTTACGCATGGCTTCGCGCGAACCGATCACCAAAACTACTACGGTAAAAAGATAGGGCAACATTTGCAGGAAAAATCCAAGATAAGGATTGTAATAAAAAGGATTGGCAAAGCCGAATAAAACAAGCGGCCCTTGAATATCTAGAATGAGGCGGCGAAGGGCGCCGAACGCATACGCGCCGATAGCCGCACGAATCGGATCCCACTGTGCGAAGATCACCAAGCCAATCGCAATCCAACCCTGCCCGCCTGTGGTTAATTCACTGAACCATCCCGGTGAAACTGCGAGACTAATGGTTGCACCTGCCAAGCCAGCCAACATCCCGCCCACCAAAACATAAAAATAACGCATACGAAAAACGTTGATGCCCAAGGCGTCTGCGGCGGAGGGATACTCACCCACTGCGCGCAAGTGCAAACCCGGGCGCGTCCGATTTATGTAATACCATGATAACGGAACGAGCAGATAGCCAACGTAAACCAATATGCTCTGATCGGTAAAAAAGATTTTTCCAAGAATGGGGATTTGTGTAAGCAACGGAATGGAAAAGTTTGGCAGAAGCGAAACTGTGCCAGCCTTGCTCAAGCCCTCGCCTAAAACCAGGCTGATACCTACTCCCAGAAAAGTGAGCGAGAGTCCGCTGACAACTTGATCGGCCTGTAAAGAGATCACAATGAAAGCATGGATCTGGCTGATAAGGCCTGCAAAGAACATAGCCACCAACACGCCGAGCCATGGATTGCCTGTAGCGATCGTGGTGCTAAACGCGCTCATCGCTCCGATCAACATCATGCCTTCAACGCCGAGGTTGAGAACTCCAGCACGCTCCGAAAATAATTCCCCAATTGTTGCAAACAACAGGACAGTGCCGCTTGCGATACCTGCCTGTAAGATAATGGTAAAGTCCATAGTTATTCCTCACCGCGAACAATAATGATGCGATAACGCAACAGGAAGTCACTGGCGATGAGACAGACCAGAATAATTCCCTGTATCATCTTGGGTACACCAGAAGGTTGAATTTCACGGCCAGCCAGGATTAACGCCCCAAATAATATGGAAACGAAGATAATCGCCAGTGGATTCAATTTTGCCAGCCAGGCCACAATAATGCCGGTAAAGCCATACCCGGCAGCGACAGGGGCAGTTTGCAAACGATGGACAACACCCGCAACTTCAGACATACCGCCCAAACCCGCCAGCGCGCCGGAGAGCATCATCACCCAGATCGTGTTCTGTGCAATATTAATACCCGCATATTGCGCCGCCTGAGGGTTGTCGCCGATCAAACGTATCTCATATCCCCAGCGGCTGCGAAAGATGATGAACCATAAAATGATCGCGGCCACGATCCCAATAGCCAGGCCCATATGAGTGGTAAGCCCGCGAAAGATTGGGAAAGCCTTGGCATAATCCAACAAACGCGGCAACCACGCCCCATCCGGAAACTTGGGAGTCATCTGGAAGCCACCTTCCGTCCATACCCCGAAGATCCAAAAGTTTACCCACGCCACTGCCACATAATTCAACATCAATGTGCTAATGATCTCATTCACATTAAACTTTGCTTTTAGATAGCCGGGAATGAATCCCCACACAGCGCCAGCAGCCACGCCCGCCGCCATCATCACCGGAATAAATATCCAGCGCGAAGTCTCAGCGGGCAATACAGGTGCAAGCACAATTGCGCTCGCACCGAACGCGCCCATGATGAACTGACCCTCGGCGCCAATGTTCCATAATTTCATGCGGAACGCAACTGAACAAGCCAGTGCCGCTAATATGATCGGCGTGGCTTTCACGATCGTATCTGAGAGCACACCAATATCACCAAACGAAGCCTTCGCAATATGTTGATAAGAACGGAAGGGGTCACCCCCAGCAAATGCAATCAGGATGCCGCCCAGGATCAAGGCAACCACGATCGCGCCAAACGATACTGCGCCTGGATACCATGCAGGTGGTTCGCTCAAACGCGGTTCAACATGAATATTAAAAGACGCGCGCCTTTTATTTCGAGATGTCGACTCAGCCATTTGCGGCGACTCCTTCCTTCTGGATTTGATCAAGCGGAGTGCCCGTCATCATCTGTCCAATCGTATCAACCAACCCTTCATCCGGTTCGTCGCCCCCGACCAATACCTCCCCCATAATTTTTCCTTCATAGATCACGTATACCCGGTCGCAGAGCGAAAGCAGTTCTTCCAACTCTTCAGAAACAAGCAGGACCGCCGCACCAGCTTCTCGTTGAGCCAGCAACAAACGGTGGACACCTTCAATCGCGCCCACATCCAGCCCGCGGGTGGGTTGGACCGCAACCATAAAGGCGGGCAATCCCGAAATCTCGCGCGCCAAAATCATACGCTGTAGATTTCCTCCAGAAAGCAATCGAACGGGCGTGGAAACATTTGGAACAATAATGTCATAAGCCAGCTTGAGTTCATTGGCAAGTTTTGTAGCCGCTTTCATATCCAAGAGACCGTTCTTTGAGATCGGCGGCTTGCGATATTTTTTCATGATGACATTGTCTGTCACACTAAGGTTGGGCGCACTCCCCACATGAGTACGATCCTCAGGGACATAAGCCATGCCATGTTGAATGCCAAATAAAGTATTGCGGTTGCTAAGCTTATCTCCATTAAGCAAAACCTGTCCCTGTGTGCATTTACGCATGCCAGAAATGACCTGTGAAAGTTCGCTTTGTCCATTGCCCGCCACGCCTGCCACACCAACAATTTCACCTGCCCGCACATTTAAAGAGATCCCTCGCAACGCGGGAAATCCTTTATCACTTTCGGCATGAACCTTAATAACTTCAAGCACAATACCTTTGGGTTTGCTTGGTTGTTTATCAAGCGCAAAAATGATATCGCGACCCACCATCAAACGGGCTAATTCCTGACGCGAAACCCCTTTTGAAGAAACACCAGAAGCCGTGGCGGCTCCGCGCCGTAAAACACTGACACGATCTGCAATGGCGCTGACTTCCTGTAGTTTATGGCTAATAAAAATAACAGATTTCCCTTGAGCGATCATGGCTCGCAAGGTTACAAATAAGCCTTCGATCTCTTGCGGCGCAAGCACCGCGGTCGGCTCATCCATAATAAGCACATCAATACCACGATAAAGCATTTTTAGAATTTCAACACGTTGTTGTTCCCCCACCGATAATTGCCAGATCTTTGCGCGCGGATCCACTTTCAAGCCAAAGCGTTCACCCAATTCCGCTATTTTTGAATCGTATTCAGGCAAACGTAAAAGAAAACGTGGATCATCAAGACCAAGCAAAATATTTTCAGTAACTGATTGCGACGGCACAAGCATAAAATGCTGATGCACCATGCCAATACCGGACTTGATCGCATCACGCGGCGAGGAGAAAACCTTCGGTTCCCCATTGACCAGAATAGTGCCAGCCTCCTGACGATATAAACCAGCTAAAACATTCATTAAGGTGCTTTTACCGGCACCATTCTCTCCAAGCAGGCCATGTATTTCACCGCCTTGCAATTCAAAATTAACATGGTCGTTGGCCAGCACACCGGGAAAGCGTTTGACAATTCCACGCATTTCAACAATGAGCGGAACTTCCGAGGATGGATTGGGTGTTGAGGAGATTTGATTGGTCACCGGGTTACTCGCGCGATAAAGTCAATCTGAATTCTCACACAAAGAAGTTAGTCACCTTACGCACTCTAACACTTTTAGGCATGTCACCCAGAGCGATAGCGAAGGGTCTCTACGATAATCTCAGGGATTCTCACCTGCACTGCAACGCACGCACGAAGTCCCTCGCGCACGCCGCAAAGCGGCAGTCCCGAGCGCAGCGAGTGGGCCTAGCGCAGCGAAGTGGGAGTGCGGCGCAAGTGTCGCCTTGCTCAGAATGACACTGCGTAAGGTGAGGAAGTAATACAAAGAGGGCCAGAACCCCAGAGTCCTGGCCCATTTATCAGTTACACGGTTATTCGGGTAGTTCAGCGGTGATGCCTTCAGCCCACCACTTCATACAGACAGCAATACTGCATGGCAAACCAAATTCAGGGAAGGCGTCAAGATCAACCTGCTCCAGGCTTTGACCAGCAGGCAAAACTACGTTGCCTTTGTTGTCATTGATTGGACCGGAGAATACATCAAAGCGAGTAAATTCACCAGCCAGCATTTGGGCAAGGGTATCCTGCACCATCGCGATGACTTCAGGATCAAGGTCCGCTAGGCCGGGAGTCAATTCTTGTCCTTCCATGAACCCATACAAGCCCAACGCGCCAGTATCAGCATCGAAGTAATCGTAACCTGGAACATAGGTGCCGGCGATGATGCCTTCTGCAATACGAGCGTATTCAGTACCCCAGAGCCAATAGGGAGCGGTGAGACAGGCATCCACTTTGCATGAGCCGTACCAGTCATAGGTTACCGCCCACTTGCCTTTTTCCTGTGCTACATCAGCATTGGCAGGAGTATCCGCACCGGTGAAGACGACGTACGCGCCGGCATCAAAGAGGGACGCCGCAGCTTCCTTTTCGATGATGGGATCATGCCAGGTGCTAATCCAACGGACATCCAATGTGCATTCAGGGCAGGTCTTGCGCATGCCCAAAGCAATAGCATTACCCAAACGAATTTCTTCAGGGATCGGGAAGGTTGCCATGTAGCCGAGTTTGGTCTCGCCATCCTGGTGGGCGCGCGCGCCAGCCAGCATACCAGCCAAAACCTTCATATCTTCCATGGCGCCCATCAGGTTGCCAAAGTTCGTGAAGTTGGACTTGATGCCAGTTAGATGGATGAACATCGTGTCTGGAAATTCGCCTGCCACAGTTTCCATCGCGTCCATATATCCAAAGGATGTACCAAAGATCAGATCGAATCCCTTGCGTGAAAGACTGCGGAACACCTGTTCGGAATCAGCGCCTTCGGGCACGAATTCAATATAAGCAACATGTGTATTTGGGACATTCTCTTCGACGTAGAGCAGGCCTTCATAATGAGCCTGCGACCAGCCGCCATCATCATGGGGTCCTATCAAAACCATGGCGATGTTAAACTTACCTTCTTCAACTTCAGGAATCTGGAAACCACCTGAATCAGCCGGTGCTTCGGTCGCAGCCGGAGCTTCTGTCGCCGCGGGGGCCTCAGTTGCGGCTGGAGCTTCAGTTGCTGCCGGGGCGGTTCCACAAGCAGAAAGGACGAGCATCAGGGCCAGCGCGAGCATCGCGGGGCGGGAAAGATTTTTACGCATTCTTCTTCTCCTTATAAAAATTGAGTTTTACGTGCAAGACTTGTAAGATCAATTTGTGCTTTCGGCCTCCTTTCAAATTATCTGGACAATTCTACCGAAAAGAGCCAATCTCGTGAAGAATGTTGCATCACAAACTCTTACGGAATACACTCGAATCTACTTTTCACTTCATCCAGAGTGGCTTTTTGCTCCGGTGTACTTTCGGTCTCTCTCGCAATACGACCCCATAATTTGCAAAGAAGCGGATCTAGATAGTTCTTCGACACTTTATGAGAAGCCTGAGACAATTCTACCGCCTTTTTCCAATCTTTTGTGTGGGCATATCCTTCGATAAATACGAACCGTTCAAGCGGATCATTGGGATAATCATCCAATCTAAAAGCCTTATCGCCCAATTCAACGACTTGTTTCCAATCGCCTAATTGACGTGCCAAATCAGCCTTTTCAAAAAAATAACACCATGTATGCGCGGGTTCGGGATTATAAATTTCTGGCATACGGGCTGTTGACTGGGAAAGAATCCATTCTGATGATGATAGTCGCGCCGCCTCGCGCATAAGACTTCCATCTGGTATTAGTCGATTTGTTGAATCGATTTCTGGATCAAGTAAACGCAAACAACCTGGAGGTTGGTAGTAGAAAACCACAGCTTGATCAGTATTCCCTGAAAAATCTCCGATTAAATATGTAAACTTCACTGGCAATCCTGACCGAAGATCAGTAAGTGCTCCTCCCAATCGAGAAGATGGGTAGAAAAAAACATATTTAATATCACTCGAATGATTATCTGGATCATAAATCCAATTCAAAGCCGCACCAATGGAATTATCAGCGTAGTAATTCAACGCACCTTCGTTCATTAAAACGATTGTATTTGGTTTAAGTGCAGGTGCGCGCCAGATCATTTGCCAAAACATATCCTTGTGAGTCGTCCAGTCGCGCCGAAACGTATCCACCCAAAGCGCTTGACGGCCAGCGGCCAAAGCAATCAACAGAGCAGCCAGAAAAAGGCGGATGCGCGCAGGAATAAACTCAAGCAATCCGGCAAGAAAAAGACTCGCACCGAGCATAAAGGATAATGTAAATCGATTTGCGGGGAAGCCAAGTGTTAACTCAAGATTTGCCAGCCAATAAGGACCGCCGCCAGTGATCATTGCCAGCAAACCAAGTACAATCAACCAGATCGCATTTCTCGAATCAATGATTAAATGGTCTAGTTTAGGGATACGCTGTAAAAAGATTACTAGTAGTAGGCCGCTAAATAATACAACAAATATATAAAACAATATTGTCCGTGGCCCATCGACCCCAATAGTTGGAAATTGAAAAATTTGCATCCAGGCTTGAATACTGACAAGATAAAGATCTGATAATACGGTTTTGAAGAGGGCGATGATCGTTTGGATTGGCGCTAAGCGTAAATTAGTCAGCAAAACATTCTTATATGCTAAATTTGAAAACACGAATGTACGATAAAGCACATTCGCGAGCCATACAACAAGATAGGGCATCCATCTTTTGATAGTAGCCGATATTAAATTTAGAATATCGTGAATTGATTTAACGGGCATTACCTCAACTAAAAAACAAAGGATAATGAATGGCCGAATAAGTTCAAGGGAAAAGAAATATTCCATCATCCAAATATTAAGAGTCGAAAAACATAATGCAAGGATTGTCAATAGCCAGTACTTTTGCGGATGCCGATACGACCAAAGCATCAATAAATATGAAAATAAAAAAGCGCTCAGAACAATAAAGAAATGGCTGTAAATGAATGAAACTGATTGTTCGTTGAACCCGGGGTAGAGTAAGAAGAAACAGCTTACGATTAAAGCTGCCTGTCGGCGATTCGGCCAGAGCTCCCGAATAATCGCCCAGCATAAAACAGCGGTTACCCAACGCCAGAAAATCGCCAGAAGTTGCCAAAACATCGGGATGTGCGGTAAGAATCGAGTTGTAATTTGATACAACTCTCCCCAAACCGGACGGCTGGTTGAAAAATAGAGCCGCATTGCTTGCGGCCCAAATTGATAACGGATCCAGGAAATGGGCATGTCGTCCCAATAAAAACCGAGTTGCCAAAAGAACAAGCCGTAAGAAAGGATTGCGACAACAAACAACAGCCCCGCGATACTCCATAGGGAAACTTCAAAGCCTTGAATACGGTGTAGAATGTTTTTCATGTAAATTTAATTTAATATTACATATATTCTATAACAACAGCTCTATTCGTTGACGATTGTAATGCCCTTCACGAAAAGTGTATAAAACTTTATAACCGAGGGATGATAAAAGGTTTATGCTTGCAGTACTATCAAGCTCTTGGCTGCCTAACACGCGCTTATAGCCCGCTAGGCGGCTTGCATCATCAAAAGCTTGCATCAGGGCACGACCGAGCCCTTGCCCGCGAGCTTGTGGATCAACGCTCATATAGACTACCTCAATAGCATCCACTTCAGATGCTATTTGTTTGGAAAGAGTAAGCGATGAAACAATCGCCTGCCAGAGCACCTGCGGACGAGTAAACAATACTCTCAAACACTGCCCTATAAACCAGAGTAAAGGTTTCGTCAATTGCGAATTAAGTTCGTTCGGTTTGGGCGTACCGACAACATATCCAATCAGCTGCTCTGAATCAGACATTGCGTAAAAGCCGATTACGTTAGGGTCGTTCGCTGCAATTTGAAAATAGCGCAGAACAAAAGGAAAGCCCAGTTCCGAAAGTAGAATACGCAGGGCAGATTCATGTAATTTTGCCATGGGAATAAGTAAAAGCGGATCAATTTTCTGAATAGGATAAAGCGTATATTTCATTCTAAGCCTCTTATGCCAATCCTTTAATCAAAAATGGTCCAAGTAAACGGACAATAAAAGTGGGAAGATGTTTCCAAACCCAGATGGCAAGACGGAATTTAGGGCTTTTCTGGTTCAACTCAGGAGGAGGTCCGCCTTTTGGCAAAGTATACCAATATGAAAGAGATGTCTTGCGTGGATTCCATTTCATTTTAAAGATTTCATTGCCCGAGCCGTTTAGACTGCGTCCCAGATCAAAAGTCCGCATTCCCTTGAGGATATAGCGCTCAAATGCAGACCAATACAAAAGTTCTCCCGCATAATCCGAACGGAAGCGACGCAAAATATTGGCGTGCAAATTTGTTATGGTTTGGCCGTGATAAATAAAGACAGCGCCGCCTACCAGCCTGTCACTGGAATCATATACTAAAGCAAATTCAAGCGCAGTGTCCAGCGATTCGGCCATGACACGCAGATAGTCTTTGCTATGATATGGAGAACCAAGCTCATGCATGCTGCGAGCAAGGACTTCGTAAGCATCGTCTAAAAGATCAAGATGGCCAAAGCGGACTGTGAAGCCTTTCTTTTTTGATTTTCGAATATGATTACGATGATCAGAAGAAAAGGATTTGAGGAGAGTTTCAGAATTAGGTGGCAGGTCAACAAAATACGTAGAATAAATCGGATGCGGGCGCCAGTTTTTAGGTGGGCTTTGACCATTGTCAATAAAACGAACGACTGCGTATTCCGCTCCAAGTTCTCGTGTTAAATGTTGAAGATCTTTAAGTAACGCGTCTCGGGCTTCAATAGTCGAATAAGCGAAACCACCATAACTACCGAAAGGAGCTGTGGTTAGGTAATTTCCAAATATGGGATGTTGGATGTGTAGGAGTGTTAGCAAGCCGGTAATTTGCTGCGATTGTTTCGCTTCAAAACGATAAACAGGATATTTATATGTCTGATGAACAAAGTTCAGCCAGGAATCGAGCGCGGTAAAAGTTGCGGGAAGTAGCAGTACATCCGGCCACTGAGCAACTTCAGTTTGATCGAGACGACGCACGCGAGATTCAGGCATGGGCAGCTCGCATGGCCAGAGCTTCGTCAATGTAGGTTGCCAGAGGGGAAATGGGAAAATTCTGTAGAAGTGCTTTTAGGAAAGCAGATTTATCGAGTGTAAAAGGCCAAAGAAGCGGGTCAGATAACAAGTCCGGGCGGAGGCGGACAGGCCAATGTGATGGGCGAATGATTTCGTATGGATGAAGAATAATAACCGGACTGAGTCCCGCGCGTAGTTCTTTTTCTAAAATCTTTAATATCGTTTTTCCCATAAGGCCTATCATAAAACTCGAACCATATGGAATTTCACCTTTGGAAAGTAAATTCCATGTGAAGTGTCGCGGCGCGGATAAGGCATCACCTTGTCTCCCAAAAAGACGTAGGGTGCTGACGGGCAACTCCAAAAGACTCTCTTTTTGCAGAAGGTTCCCTGAAGGAGCATAAATTGAGGAGCTATATTGAAAACCGGCTTCAGCTAAAATAGGATATG
The DNA here is from genome assembly GCA_964610295.1 of uncultured Anaerolineaceae bacterium. GTDB lineage: Bacteria > Chloroflexota > Anaerolineae > Anaerolineales > Villigracilaceae > Villigracilis. Next base: position 9,831 of record CAZSVR010000004.1, on the reverse strand, counting down.
CATCTTCAACTATGCGAAGCATTGGGGCACGATAGCCACGCACATCCAACGGAAGATTGAATGTCCTTCTTAATATCATTCAGCGAAATCAATGAACGATGAACCTGACAATGAAAACCAAGCTCATGGCCCGCGGCCGCAATTTTACGTGGAACTTCGGGATACCAATCGGCAATCTCTCCTACTAAATAAAAACTAGACTTGGCATTTCCAAGCATATCCAAAATCGGGTCAATCGCATGCAGCGCAATTTCGCCGTCAAGTTCACGGCGTTGTGCATTGAGCAAGTAATCATAACGCCTGGAAAGAGCAAACCACGATTCATAGTCAATGCTAAATAAAACGCGCGGAGATGGAAGGTGTTCTCGTACCGAATGAATGAGCATAGAAACGAGAGTCTAACATGGTTCGTAACCCTTACCCGCCTATTAAGCTGTTAGACGGGTAAATGTCTTAGACGATTACATTACGGCACGATCCACGTACCTGTTTCCCCTTTAAGCGCGCGGCCAATATTTTCAGGGTTTGTGATCAACGCCTGCTTGCCACCGTTCTCAAGATACCAGATCGCGGCTTGTATCTTCGGGGCCATCGAACCCTTGGCGAAATGTTTGCCCTCTTCAAGATAACCTTTGGCCTCGGCAAGGGTCATCTTATCGAGCCATTTTTGTTCGGGCTTGCCGAAATTGATGGCGACCTTCTCAACGGCGGTTGCGATCAGGAAGAGATCCGCCTTGATCGAACGTGCCAATAACGATGACGCAAAATCCTTGTCGATCACCGCTGCGGTACCGATGAGTTCACCGTCCCCGCGGTCGATCACAGGGATCCCGCCGCCACCTACCGTGACGACTACCTGCCCCGCCTCGAGCAGGAGTTTAACTGCATCAAACTCCACGATCTCTTTCGGTTGTGGAGAAGCAACGACCCGGCGCCAGCCGCGACCCGCATCTTCCGCCACAGACCAACCCATTTCCTTTTCACGTCGTTTGGCTTCGGCTTCGTCCATGAAGGAGCCGATGGGTTTGGTTGGTTTTTGGAAGGCAGGATCGTTCTGATCCACACGGACCTGCGTCACCACGGTACAAGCCTTCTTGTCTATCTTGCGTTTGAAAAATTCATTCCGCAAGGCCTGTTGCAATTCATACCCGATCGCCCCTTGTGAATCCGCTCCGCACACATCCAGTGGGACTTCGTGCATGCCTTCCACTTTCGCGGCGATCTCAGACCGGCGCAGGATAAACCCAACCTGCGGACCATTTCCGTGACCGATCGCCAGGTCCCAGCCTGCCTCGATCATGTCCACAAGATGCATGGATGTTTCGCGCAATGCGGCTTCCTGATCCTCCACAGTGACGCGTTTGTCATCTTTAATTAATGAGTTGCCACCAATTGCCACGACCGCTAATTTTTTTTTTGCCATTAGTCAACTCCTATAGCCATCCAGAACACAGAGCTCTCGGGAATTTTTTTCGCAGAGTCTCTGTGCCAGATATTGCTTAAGACATGGTTAACGCCATGACGGCTTTCTGCACGTGCAGGCGATTCTCGGCTTCATCGTACACAACTGAATGCGCACCATCGATCACGCCGTCGGTCACCTCGAGGCCGCGATCTGCGGGCAGACAATGCATGTAAATGGAATCTTCCTTTGTGAGTTTCATGCGGCGTTCGTCGGTGATCCATGATTTGTATTTGTCAATTAAGGCCTTGCCATCTTCCTTGCCTTTTGTCGTGAGCAACGGACCCCACGACTTGGGATAGACAACATCGGCGTCCTTGAAGGCTTCATCCATATTATCGGTGACATCAAAGCCAACGCCGTATTTCTTGGCATTGTCTTTTGCCTGCTGCATGATCTCGGGCATGAGCTTGAATTCCGCCGGATGGGCCAACACCACGTCGCAACCGAAGCGGGTCATTTGCAGGATCAAAGATTGCGGGACCGAGATGGGTTTGCTATAGGAAGCCGCATACGCCCACGAGACCACTACTTTTCTGCGCTTGAGGTCGCGTCCTTTCTTTTCTTGAATGGTCATCAGATCTGCCAGACATTGAAATGGATGATACACATCGCATTGCATGTTCAAGATCGGTACGCGGCTGGCCCGCGCGACTTCGTTGATGTATTTGTTGCCGAATTGCCAGTCACATTGACGGATGGCAATGCCATCGAAATAGCGGCCGAAAATTTCGCCGATTTCCTTGGCGGTATCACCGTGTGAGATCTGTGTGGTCGCGCTGTCAATGAATGCCCCGTGGCCACCCAGCTGCGCCATGCCCGCTTCGAACGATCCGCGCGTGCGCGTGGAGGTGAAGAAGAACAACATGGCGAGGGTCTTATCCCGCAATAATGCATGGGATTCACCCAGCCCACGCTTGCGTTTCAGGTCCCAGGCAACATCTAAAACCGTCTCGACTTCCTCTTTTGAGAAGTCGAGGTCGCTGATGAAATCGCGCCCGCGAAAGTTTGTCTGCATTATTATCTCCTTGATATTTTATTGAAAATGTAGAGCGAGATAATATCTCGCGTTACTTAATTTATTGCCCTGTATAAGTGCAAAGTAAGAGTCTTCTGATTTCCAGGATTTTCATGGGATCAAACTCGGAAGAATTGCATAGAATTCTGTGGCCTTCACCATATCCTCCAATGAGACGCTATCCAGGACGGTATGTGCGGTCTCTTCGTCACCGGGGCCGAATCCAATGGAGGGAATCCCGGCTTTGCCGGCCCAGTAAATACCATTCGTGGAGAAGTTCCATTTGCCGCTCGGCGCGTCGGACAGACCGATCTGCTTGCGCGCGCTTTGCCCAGCTTTTACCAGAGGATGATCTTCTTCCAAGGCCCACGCAGGGAAATATTTATCCACAGGAAAGACGAAGCCGGTATAAGAAGGCTCGTCGTAAAAAAGTTCTTCGAGCTTGACAGTGTCCTTGGATTCAGCGGGAATCAAATCTTCCACTTGTTTTCTGACTTGTTCTTTGGTTTCACCAAAGGTCATGCGGCGGTCAATGAAGATGACAGCTTCATCGGGAACCGCATTAATGGATGGCGTCTTGACATGCATATCTGAAACGGTGATCTTGCCATGGCCCAAAAATGGATGGTCGCCAAGCTCTGGCTCCAGGTCGCGAATCCCTGCAATGACAGGCAGTAATTTATAAATTGCATTATCGCCCAAATGATTCGACGCGGCATGCGCGGATTTTCCTTTGGACGTGATCTTCATTTCAAGACGCCCCTTGTGACCGCGATACACCAACATTTTCGTCGGCTCGCCTATCACAACGAAATCCGGCTTGATCTTCGGGTCAGCTTCCACAAAGGTATTCGGAGCAATACCATCGCACCACTCTTCCATGTTACCGAAGTAATATGCCGTCCAGCCCTCGAGCAGGCCCAGGTCACGCGCCATGGCGAGGCCGTAGATCATGCCGGGCGTGGAACCTTTCTCGTCACATGCGCCGCGCGCATAGAAGATGCCAGCCTCGATCTTTCCTTTGAACGGATCCCAATCCCAGGAACCGAGCTCACCGACACCAACTGTGTCAATATGCGAATCATAAACAATGACGCGCTTGCCGTTGCCGATCCGCCCCATGATGTTGCCCATCTTGTCGAAACGGACCTCATCGAATTTGAGTTTGCGCATCTCAGCCGCTACGCGCTCGCCCACTTCACCGATTTTGGAATCCATGGAAGGGATCGCGCAGATCTCCAGCATAAATTGAATAAGTTCTTCACGAGAGCTGTTCACCTGTTTCTGTATCTCTTTTAGTTTATCGGTCATACTTTCTCCTTAACGGTTTAATAGTTTACACGTTAAAACGTTGGAACGTTCCAACGTGCGAACATTTCAGCAAACTATCTTCCGACACGTCTAACAATATGGAAGTGAAAATATCCGGGGATGAAAAAACTCAACGAATAATCCACGATCTTGCCCGTATCATCAAATAACTGTGAATAGAAATGTAACAATACATCGCCGCGCTGGATCTCAAGCGCCTTGGCGACCTCAGCCGTTCCGCCGATCGCGCTGACATTGGCGCGCGAGGAGGTCAGCCTATCACCGCGCGCAAGCAAAAAGTCCAGCACCGAGCCGTGGAAGTCCGCGGGGAGATCTTTTGAGTGGAGAATATTTTCAGGCAGGATATCCACAAGATACGCAACCGGCCGACTATCAGCCCGAATGACGCGACGCACGCGGGTCAATGGCGTTCCAACCGAAACATTTAATGCCTTGGGATATTCATCATCGGCCGTGAATTGTTCAACATTCAGGTCGCTCACAGAGACCTCCAGCCCCAAACGCTTCGCCATCGTCTCGAGGCTTTCGAGCACCTCAAGGCCGTTATCGAGCACGGGCGCTTTGCCGACCACGAAGGTGCCCGAACCCTGGCGGCGGCGGATCAATCCCTGGGTCTCAAACGTACGCATCGCCTCGCGCAACGTAGCGCGCGAAACGCCGAGTTGTTTTGCGAGGTCGGGTTCTGAAGGCAGGCGTTGACCTGCAGGCGTGCGCGCGATCAATAAAGCCAGGTCATTTTGCAATCGTTGAAACGGAAAGTTAGCCATTTGTCCTCAATCATCCAGCACGGAAATAAAATCGAATTGCGTCACATCCACCAGACCTTTATCGGAAATGCGCAATTCGGGGATCACGACCAAACCCAGTAAACTTAATTGCATGTTCGGGTTGTTCAAATAACAACCACAAGCCTTGAAACCATCCAGCACGGTCTCGGTTTTCTTCGCGACCACATCCGCACGCTCCATGGACATCAAGCCCGCAATATGCAGCTCCACCTGTCCGATCACTTTTCCATCCTTGATCACCACCTGGCCGCCACCTGTTTTCGCCAATTGATTCGCGGCCATCGCCATGCATTCTTCATCCGTGCCCACCACGATCATGTGATGGCTGTCATGCGCAACCGTGGAACCGATCGCACACTTTCCCATTAATTTGAATCCGCTTACCAATCCCACTGTCGCTCCACCTGTGGCGCGATGACGCTCCACCACGGCGATCTTGGCAAGGTCCTGATCCTTCTCCAAGCGGATTTCTCCATTGCGGACAGTCACCTGCTCTTGAAGATGACGGGTGGGCGCGTGGTTTTCGATCACACCGATGATATGCGCGTTCACGCGGGACCCGTTCGCTGCTCTCGTCCGAAGAATAAAGTCCCGTGCTTTGAGAGGCCTCTTCAAATGGACAGACTTCGTGGCCCACGTGGGATATTTCACCGCAGGTAGTTTTACCTGCCACTCGCCGCGCTCGGCAATGACCTGCCCGCGTGCAATCACCAGATCCGCGCGGAAGTTCATCAGATCTTCCACAAGCAGCACATCGGCCCAGCGGCCCGGAGCGATCATGCCCATTTCTTTGCCGAGGCCGAAATGCTCCGCCGTATTGATCGTCATCATCTGGATGGCCGTCATCGGTTTTAATCCTTCCGAAATCGCGTGTCGCAAGACCCGGTCCATGTGGCCCTCTCGCGTTAAGGTTTGAGCATGTGAATCATCCGTGCACAGGATGAAACGACGCGAATCCATTTTCTTTTCAGTGATCGCTTTGACCTGCGCGGCGACATCGAACCAGGCCGAGCCATAACGCAACATGGGTTTCATGCCCTGACGAACGCGCGCGAGCGCGTCATCGAGGCGCGTGCCTTCGTGGTCGTCTTCCGCGCCGCCTGCAACGTATCCATGAAATGGAAGGCCGAGATCCGGCGAGGCGTAGTGCCCGCCAATCGTCTTCCCCGCGGCATGAGTAGCGGACATTTCATCGAGCATTTTCTTATCGCCCGTGAACACGCCGGGAAAGTTCATCATCTCACCAAGACCGATGATCCCTTTCCATTTCATGGCTTCGGTCACCTCTTTGGGGCCGATCGAAGAGCCGGGCGTTTCAAGGCCCGGTGCGGACGGAACACAGGAAGGCATTTCCACCCACACATGGATCGGTTGTTTCTGTGCCTCATCCACCATTAACTTCACACCTTTCAGGCCAAAGACGTTGGCGATCTCATGCGGGTCGATGAACATACCGGTCGTGCCGCGCACTGCAACCGCGCGCACAAATTCGGTGACGGTCAGCATGCCGGACTCAACGTGCATGTGACCATCGAGCAGGCCCGGCACAAGATATCGACCTTTGGCTTTGATCACTTTTGTTTTTCTACCCATCGTATGGGTGACATCAGAGCCAACATACGCGATATGACCATCCATAACGGCAATATCGGTCTCCGGGATGATTTCGCCCGATTGCACGCAGACCCATTTACCACCGCGAATAACGAGGTCGGCGGGTCTGCGTCCCATGGCGACATCTACAAGAGAACGAGTCAGTTTGGTAGAGGATGTCATACGCTTAATCCTGATTGAACAATGAACGGTTTATCAATGATACTTCCCATAAACCCACGGAACATCGATGGGAGGCTTCAATGCAGCTTCTTCATTCGTAATAAAATTTTTCACACGGACAAAATTCTGCCTGGGTGGAGCAATGGAATCAATAAATAATGCCGTACCCGCTTCCCATTCCCAAAAGCGCTCGCTTCGATGCTGGATCCGTTCCCAGGTGGCCACGTCGTTATCATTCAGTTCCTTGTAGCGCTTTGTAACCCGCTCTTCCCAAATTCCATTATCAGATACAAACACATGCACCGGAAAAAAGCGGGCATAATTCTTGCGTTCAATTTCCTGCGCATGCTGGCGATCCATGTTGATAAAAACAGAATCGGCGATCACGCTAACATCCAGTTCTAATTGTGTATTAACGAGGACGAGCAAAATATCCACCTTTGAATCCCAGAATTCGATGCGGGGATTTTCTGGCAGTTCGCCGATCACATCGTCAATTCGCAAGAGCGGCGAGTGAAGATCGCGCGCCAGCGTATCCGCAAGTGTGGATTTGCTTATGCCTGGAAGACCCGAAAAGATGACAAGTGTTGTCTGCATTTTCGATTACATCTCATTGCGCCAAAACGGCGATGAACAACAATATGATCGTGAAAAAGAAGGGGGATTGCCAATACCGATGCAAGCATATCCCGTCCGCGATAAACGGAATGAGCAGCGCCAAGCAGCAAAACCGGCAGGATGAACACCGGCGACCGAATGATCGGAAAGCCGCTTAAGAACCATGAAAACGGAACAGCCAGGATCGCTGCGGCGCGGCAATCTCCCGTTCATGAGGGGATTGCTTCGTCGCCCGATGGGCTCCTCGCAACGACATTAGGATAGTAGCTTCCTCGCGGCTTTATTGTGTTTCTCGATCAACTTGCATTCGTCCACAGTGGCCAATTGACCTTCTTTCACAATGAATTTTCCACCAACGACGGTGTAATCTGCTTTGACAGGTTGACCAAAAACAATGGCAGAGACAGGATCGTGCATGCCTGCGAAACCGAGTTGATTTAGGTTGATGGCAAAAAAGTCTGCGCATTTGCCAGCTTGCAAACTTCCGATATCTTTGCGGCCCAGAACCGCCGCTCCCCCGCGCGTGCCGAGATGCAATGCTTCGCGCGCGGTCATTAACTCCCTCACCCTTTGTCCCTCTCCCGCTGGGAGAGGGGTTGGGGTGAGGGAAAACCCAGTAATCCCCTCTTTGACACGCGAGAGCAACATCGCGTTGCGTACCTCGGCCAAAAGATGTGAGCCATCATTGGAAGCGGAGCCATCCAAGCCGAGGCCGACGTTTACGCCCGCGGCACGATATTCTTTGAGCGGCGCAATGCCGGAGGCGAGCCTCATATTTGAGGTGGGACAATGTGCCACGCCACATTTATGCTTGGCAAAAGTCTTGATCTCTTCGTCGTTAACCCAGACCGCGTGCGCGAACCACACGTCATCCCCCACCCAGTCCAGTTCCTGCATATAGCCTACAGGGCGATGACCGAATTTCTGCAAACAGAATTGTTCTTCGTCTTCGGTCTCTGCGAGATGAGTGTGCAAACGAACGCCATACTTGCGCGCCAATTTAGCGGACTGTTTCATCAATTCGCTGCTTACTGAGAACGGCGAGCATGGAGCAAGCACGATCTGCATCATCGCGCCGGCCTTCGCGTCATGATATTTTTCGATGAGACGTTGGGAATCTTTCAGAATGACGTCTTCTGAGTCTACAACGGAATCGGGCGGGAGTCCGCCTTGCGATTCGCCGAGTGACATCGAGCCGCGCGAGGCTTGCAGGCGCAGCCCGACCTCGGAGGCCGCGGCAATTTCATCGTCCAGCTTTGAACCGTTTGGAAAAAGGTAGAGGTGATCCGCTGCGGTCGTGCATCCCGAAAGGGCCAGCTCCGCCATTGCGGTTTGAGTCGAGATAAAAATATCGTCGGGCGTGATGCGCGCCCAGATGGGATACAGGGTCTTGAGCCAGTTGAAGAGGTTGGCGTCCTGCGCGGCAGGGACGGCGCGCGTCAGGGTTTGGTAAAAATGATGGTGCGTGTTGACCAGACCCGGCAGAACGATGTGACCCTTGAGGTCGAGGACTTCGTCGGCTGCTCTCTCTGTGCCTGTCGAAGAGTTGAGGAACTCGCTCATCGGCCCGACCTCTTCAATGAACCCGTCCCGAATGAAGAGACCACCCTCGGGAATCTCCCGCTGATGGTCGTCCATGGTAACGATATAGGCGTTCTTTATCAAAAGCGTAGTCATGGTGGTCAGTTGGTTGGAATAGTACGAGTCGGCTTGTTGGTCTAATTAGTCTCATGGTCTTATTGGTCAGACGATTTGGATTGCGCGACCAGTTGGACTAGTTAGACTAATATATGACTAGACTAAATTTGTCTGACAACTGCAGTTTAGCAGAAGAAAAGGAGGATGTCAATTGTATGCTAAAATACTTTCGTTGTTCGCACTATACACACGGGAGATAAAAAATGAAACCCATTCTCTTTTTGGTTGCCGATTATGCCAACATAACTGGTGATGGAAAATTAAATGTAATGGGAATATTCAATGACATTAATGCAGTCAGTTTTCCCGCCAGACATTCTTCTATGCACCTTATTGCAAAGTTGGGGCCAGAATTAAGCGAGTTTGGTCAAAAAAGAAACTTCACTGTCATATTAATGGACCCAGATGGAAATCATATTATGGAACTTTCTGGTGAATTCGACGTTCCTAAAGGCCAGGGAGGCAGAAAACCAGAAGTAAATATTATTCTCGACCTGAAAGATGTTATTCTCCCTAAATCTGGCAGATATCAATTAGTCCTTTTGATTGATAAAGATCAAAAAGATGAGTTAACGCTGTATGTAAATCAAATCGAAGCACCCAAGCCGCTCAAGGAATAATTGTGACCTCCAAGGCGGATAAGTTGTTGGAGCAAATGCGGAGGTCAAAAGCCAACTGGAAAAGAGTAGACCTCGACAGACTCTACGAAGGTTTTGGCTTCATAATTACACACGGCGCGAACCATGATAAACTAAAGCACCCTGATTTTCTAGAAGTCCGTGAACTTCGAGCTAGCTTGCCAAGACACAGGACATTAGACAAAGTTTATGTAGAGGAAGCGATAAAACGAATTGATAGGTTGTTGGAATTGAAGAAAGGAAAATAGAAAATGAGTGAGAATTTTTTTGATCAAGCAAAAAATCTTGCAATGCGGCCCTATCTAGTCATGACTGCCAAAAGCGAAACCACCGACGGAAAACCTATATACAATGCGCGTACCCTTGAAATTGAAGGTTGTATTGGACAAGGAGATACTCCAGAACTAGCGGTACAAGATTTGCGGGATGCTTTGGTAGACTACATCGAGGGTTTATTGGAAGACCGCTTAGAAGTTCCCGAACCCACTCAATTGGTCAGAA
>CAZSVR010000003.1:12739-135787 GCA_964610295.1 uncultured Anaerolineaceae bacterium | reverse complement strand
AGGATCGCTTCGCTGATGCCGCGAAGCCCGGCGGCACGCCGGTCCACAGGATTGCTTCGCTTATGCGAGACGGCAGAGTCTCGCTTGCGAGGCTTTTTGTTTTCCCCAGTTAAAGACCATTAACGCAAAGGCGCACATCGTCCCGATGTCCTTCGGGAGAGTCGCAAAGAATTGAGAAAACCTGGCGTCTCACCTGCACTGCAACGAACGCACGAAGTCCCCGCAGCGAAGTGGGAGTGCGGCGCAAGTGTCGCGGCTTTGCGTTAAATTCTTTTTCAAATATCGTCTTTTCTTCATCTGCTATAATCCCTCCCATGATTCTTATCACCGGCGCAACGGGATTCATCGGTCGCACGCTCATCCGTCATCTTTCCGATATCGGCGTTCCATTGCGCGCGCTGATCCGTCCCTCGCCGCGGACGCCGCGCCTGCCGAAAGGCGTTTCCATTGAAGTGGCCGTCGTGTCGCTTGCAGACGTGCGCGGCCTGCGCGCCGCGCTGCGTGACGTGGATACGATCTTCCACCTCGCTAGCGCGGAAACCGCGGGAAGCCGCGGCAATCTTTTAACCGCAGATATCCAGGGCACGGAAAATCTCGTGGAGGCCGCGACAGATGCGGGCGTGAGTCGCATCGTCTATCTCAGTCATATCGGCGCGGCGCGCGCCTCGGGCTATCCCGCATTCAAGGCCAAAGGCATCGCCGAAGAACATATCCGCCACGGAAAAGTCCCGTACACGATTTTACGAACCTCCCTGGTCTATGGCCCGGAAGATCATTTCACCAACAACCTTGCGCGGCTACTGCGCGCTTCGCCAGGCATATTTCCCATCCCTTTCGGCGGGCGCACCGTCGTGCAACCCGTCTGGGTCGAGGATCTCGTCACCTGCATGATCTGGTCCCTGCAAAACGAAGGGACGATCAACAAGGTTTACGAACTTGGCGGGAGTGAATATTTCACACTTCAACAAATCATTGAAACCATTCTGCAGGTCACCAACAGGCGCCGCTATTTATTTCCATTATCGCCGATCACATTGCGTGCGCTCACCGTGACCCTTGAAAGTATTTTTCCGGGCTTCCCGATCTCATCCTTCTGGCTCGATTATTTCGCGGTCAACCGCACCTGCCCAGTGGATTCCATGCCGCGTGTATTTGGTCTCATGCCGGCGCGTTTCACCTACCGTCTCGATTACCTGATCCGTAAAACATTTTTTCAACGCATGTGGAGCGGCATCACTACTGGCGCGTCGAATCTCGCCGAGGCCATTCGCGCCTCCCGCTTGCGTTAATGATCAGTTTCATTCCGCAGTCCCAAAGGGATGCTCACCTGCACTGCAACAAACGCACGAAGTCCCCGCAGCGCAGCGAAGTGGGAGTGCGGCGCATGTGTCGCGATTGAACTGCGGAATGAGCGAACACCACCAACGATAATCATCATGCCCAATTTCAACATTCGTTTGCTTGAAACCCCCGAAGACATGCACCTCGTTGAGGAATTGCAGCGCGACATATGGCCCGGCTCCGAAACCGACGTGGTACCACTGCACATGCTCATCACGGTGGCGCACAACGGCGGCCTTGTACTCGGCGCGTTCAAAGATGAAAAGATCATCGGCTTCGTGCTTGGTTTTCCGGGTCTTGAAAAAACACCGGACGGCCCGCGCCCAAAACATTGCTCGCATATGATGGGTATTCATCCCGATCACCGTGATGGCGGAGTTGGTTTTGCGCTCAAACGCGCGCAATGGCAAATGGTCAGGCACCAAAGCCTCGATCACATCACCTGGACGTACGATCCCCTGCTCAGCCGCAACGCCTATCTTAACATCGCAAAACTCGGCGCAGTCTGCAGTACCTACCGCCGCGCGGAATACGGTGACATGCGCGATGGACTCAATGCCGGCCTGCCATCCGATCGCTTTCAAGTGGACTGGTGGATCAACACGCGCCGTGTGGAAAGAAGGCTCGGTAAACGTTCACGCCCGACCCTCAAACTGGCCCACATTGCACGCAGTGGACTGCGCCCCTTCTATTCGCTTCAAGCTTCGGCGGATAACCCTTCGGCTCCGCTCACCGTTCGTCCGCAGGATCGCTGCGCTGATGCCGCGAGCAAGGGCGGCACGCCGGTGCGAGACGGCAGGGCAGGCTTGCCGCGCCCGCCGGAGCAACTTCCACACTTTGAAGACCGTATGCTGCTGGCCGAGATCCCCGGCGATTTCCCCGCTCTCAAAGCAGCGGATTTCCCCCTGGCCCGCGACTGGCGCTTCTTTACGCGCGAACTCTTCGAAACCGCATTTAGCGCCAATTACATCGTCACTGATTTCATCTTTGACCGCAACGAAGGTAATCCGCGCGGGCTTTATGTGCTCATCCACGGCGAAAGCACGCTGGAGCAATTTGAATAGCCCATGTCGCCTTTCCCAGTGATCGAACACTCCTGGGTTGTTGAAGCCATGGTCATCTCATATAACCATGTCTATAAAGTGGTGCACAACACCAAATTTTATGACCTGGGAGTCATCGGGGTCTCAGATTACGAAGAGGCCCCCATCGCCTCCTTCCAGGTCGAATTCCTTGCAAAGGATGATGATCCCCGCAAGGTCGTCGACGCGATCAAAGACTATGCGGTGGACGGCCGTAAATACGTGCTGGATGTCTTTCACGGCATGCCCTCGGCGCGCGCAATAAAAACACAATATGCTGAATTGGGCTATGAATTCGTGCGCACCGGCCCGATCCTCGGGTTGGATATTGCGATCCCAGTGCGCGGGGAAGTAGCCAATATTAAAAAGGTTGAGACCAAAGAACAACTGGACGAAGCGAATGAGCAACTGAATATCGAAAACGAGAGCATCCCCGCCGAAACGCTTTCAGATCCGGACATCCATAATTTTGTCGGGGAATGGAAGGGTCGCGTCGTTGGGTGGACTCAATTGGTCACGATCTTCCCTGATGTAGGATACATCCATCAACTTTACACACTGACTGATTTCCGCAATAACCGCATTGGTACATCCCTGATGACCCGCGCCCATCTGGAATGTGCGCAGCGCGGCATCACACGCATGGCATTGGTTTCATCGGATATGGCCTTGGGGTTATATCGCAGGTTTGGGTATCGGCCGCTGGCTTATTTCACGGCATTTCGCCGAAAAGAAGATGACCCATCTTAAACGCATGAGACGCCCTTGCGGGCGTCTCAGCGGTTAGAAGGAGGAGAAAATTACTGCTCGTTGCATAAATTTCTAAACCTCAGGTGCAAAATACGGGCAAAAATAAGATTTTGGTTTAGAAAATTATGCAGTACCTTGTAAGTCGTCGCGGAACGACTAGCTCCTGAGGGAAGAGGATTTGTTCTCTTTGCGACTCATGGCGCTCATGCCAACTGGGTGATAAGTCGGTTCGATGTTGGGACGATTGACATTGTATGTAGGAGCAGGATTCTGCTTGGGCGCCGGTCGATTATATGTAGGTCCGGGCAGATTCTGGGTCCGCGCTTGAGGCGCAGGCTGGTTGCGATAGGCAGATCCTCCAGTGTGGACATCCGCGAGGGTAAAGAGTCGTTCGCCTGCTACAGAGAATGTCCCGATGATCAGCACACGGATCAACCAAACCATCGCGGCTACAAGGATGGGAACGACCTTTGTCATGGCTGCCTGCCCAACGAGCGCCCCGCCAGCCGAGGTGTGACTGAGGATCGCAACAGATACGCCCCACCAGGTGAGGGTGGCGTTGAACGCCGCGGCCAGAAGCCATGCACCAAACAGATACCAAACCTCAGCGGGTTCGTCACGACCTTGTTCCGGGGTGAAGATACGGGCGATTCCGGCAAAGTCGATGCCGCAGAACGCAAGAGCAAGGATGAAAGCCCAGCGCACGCCGGCAAAGGTCAGATCGCCAAGCACGTCCTGCAACGCGAAGGATGTGGTGCCGAAGTTGAACACTTCAAACGCGAGCAGGGCGGCGATGAGAATACTGCCGAAGATCGCGCCGCGTTTGAGTGCGGTGTTTTTCAGGAAGGGGATCAGTTGAATGTTGAGGTTAAGTGAGCGGTTCATGGGAGTTCTCCTTTTTAGAACCATGGGTGGAGGAAGTCAACTGCCCATAGTTTAGAACACTTGTTCTAATTTGTCAAGCGCGGATTTATGGCAATATCAGGTGACAGTCACTTTGCCCCTCGCTTTGTTTCGGGGTGCTTCGCAAAAGTGATTGTTACCTTTAAAACAGAACAAAAATTCTGTTATACTGCGAATCATCCATGTCACTCTGAAGGAGCCGGTGGTCGAGTAGGCCGAAGGCCGTATCGAGACCGGCGACCGAAGAGTCTAGCGCAATGGAGTAGAGATGCTTCGCCACTTGGTCTTGATACGCCGCTCACCTGCACTGCACCGAACGCAGTGATGGTGCAAGTGTCGCGGCTACTCGACCACCGGTGGCTCAGCATGACACAATAAAGGTATTCATGGCTAAAACACACACCCGTTTCGTCTGTCAACAATGTGGGCGCGTATCCGCCTCCTACATGGGCAAGTGCCCGCAGTGTAGTGCGTTCGACAGTATGGTGGAGGAAGTGATCCACGATGAGCCGGTCGCGAAGGGACCCGCGAATGTGCGCGGGTTGAGCGGCCGTTCGCAGCCGCGGCCCATTGACCAGGTCAGTGACGACGCGGAAGATCGCGTGCACCTCCCCATCGGTGAGTTCGCGCGCGTGCTCGGAGGCGGCATTGTGCCCGGTTCGATTGTCCTCGTTGGCGGTGATCCCGGCATCGGCAAATCTACTTTGATGTTGCAGATGGCCATGGAGATGGCAAAGGTCCAGCGCGTGCTGTATGTTTCGGGCGAAGAATCGGAACGACAGATCAAGATGCGCGCAGTGCGTTTGCTCGCTACGCGTGACAAAAAGGAATTGCCGAAAAATCTTCTGCTGGTGACGGAGACAAATCTCGAGGTGATCCTCAACCACGTCAACGAATCAAAACCGGACCTGCTGATCGTCGACTCCATCCAGACCGTTTATCTATCTGAATTGGATTCGTCGGCCGGCTCGGTCTCACAAGTACGCGAGTGTTCTTCGCACTTGCGTGAGCTTGCAAAGTCTTCGGGGATCTCCGTGTTCCTGATCGGGCATGTGACCAAGGAAGGCGCGATTGCGGGGCCGCGCGTACTGGAGCACATTGTTGATACGGTTCTATATCTTGAAGGGGATCGTTTTCAAGCCTATCGTTTGTTAAGATCCGTAAAGAATCGATTCGGCGCGACTTCGGAAGTGGGCGTGTTCCAGATGCTCGAGGGCGGCCTGATCGAAGTGACGAATCCGTCAGAAGCATTTCTCGCGGAACGATTGGTCAATGCGGCAGGTTCCGCGGTTGCCGTGACCATGGAAGGCACGCGTCCGATCCTTGTTGAAATTCAGGGACTGACCTCTCCCACGCAATTTGGCAACGCGCGCCGCACACCCAACGGCGTGGATTTCAATCGCGTTCTGCTCATCACCGCGGTGCTCACACGGCGCGTGGGATTGAAACTCTCCGAGCACGATGTATTTGTGAATGTAGTGGGCGGCATCCAAATTGACGAACCCGCCGCGGACCTGGCCATTGCGGCAGCCATCGCTTCTTCATGGAAAGATATTCCCATCCGCGCCGAGGCGGTGTTGATCGGCGAGATCGGTTTGGCTGGCGAGTTGCGTATGCCCGGTCAAATGGTGGCGCGTGTCCGTGAAGCACAAAAGCTAGGATTCAAAACGGCGGTCGTCCCAAAAGCCATTCGCAAGGGAGAAGAATACCCAAAGGGGATCGAGATCATCGAAGTCCGCTCGTTGGATCAGGCCCTGGACGCGGCGTTGAAGAAGGGAAAATAGAGAGTAGAAAGTAGAGAATAGTGAATAGTAAATGGATCAACCTTGTTTCAGTGAATGAGACCTGGTCCGCTTTCGCGGTACGTCCGTATAAACCCGGTGAGGTGAAGTAAAGATTTCGGTAGTTAACGTTGTAGGGAGTATCAGCTTAGGCCGATACTCCTTTTTGATTCCATCTTGACGGATGTATCATTTATGGTACACTCCTGTCGTGGACAAAGATAAGAACGAACCAATTCTCAATGTCGTCTTCTATAGAACTGAAGCAGGCAACGAGCCGGTACGAAAATGGCTAAAGGATTTGCCTGGTAAGGATCGAAGGATCATTGGCGAGGATATTAAGACTGCCCAATATGGCTGGCCATTGGGAATGCCTTTGATCCGTAAAATGGAAAAGAATCTTTGGGAAGTTCGTTCAACCGTCGGTTCAGGTATTGCAAGAGTATTTTTCACGGTAAAGGGTGCGACGATGATCCTCTTGCATGGTTTCGTTAAGAAATCTGATAAAACGCCACCAAACGAGTTAAATACTGCCCGCGGCAGGTTGAACAATATAGAAAAGGAATAAATGATGAAAAAGAAACATATTGGAAGTAACTTTGACGACTTCCTGCGTGAAGAGAATATTTATGAAGATGTGAAAGCCGCCGCGATCAAACGTGTCATCGCATATCAAATTGCGCAGGAAATGAAACGACGTAAACTCACGAAATCTGAAATGGCAACGCGCATGAACACCAGCCGCGCCGCGCTCGAACGTTTGCTCGACCCATCGAATGCGTCAGTTACGCTATCTACTTTGGAACGCGCCGCGTCGGCGTTGGGAAAGACGCTTAAGATTGAGCTGGCATAACTTATTAAATAGAGTTATTGATAGGAGATAACCATGTGCAGAAGTATCAAACCATTACGTTTGCCCGACCGCCCCGCCACGGAGCAGGAGATCAGCGAAGCCGCCTTGCAATATGTACGAAAAGTGAGTGGATATCGAAAGCCGTCAAGGGCGAATCAGGAAGCGTTTGAAAAAGCAATTGCAGAAATTGCAGAGGCGACAAAAAAGATGCTGGATAGTATCAAAACGTCTAGTCTAGCTGTTTAGATTAGAAGTATAATTTACCATCTGGATGTTCATCGGGGAAAAGCGTCTTTGCTTGGGTTAGGAGTATCTAATGGCAAAAAGTGTAGCACAAGATTTATTAGTGAGCTTCGGTCCAAACTTTTTGGAAGATCATGCGCGTCGATTAGTCAGTGACCCTAAGATTGCACTTACTGAGGTGATCGCTAACAGCTGGGATGCAGGAGCTGATAAAGTAGAAATAACTTGGCCCAAAGAATCTAGACCAGATCCAATAGAGATTTCTGATAATGGCCTTGGAATGACTCATGACCAGTTCATCAATAGATGGCGACAACTAAACTACAATAGAACTAAAGAACAGGGGGATGACGTAACTTTTCCTCCAGAAAATAAGAGTAGCCACAGAAAAGCCTTTGGCAGAAATGGTAAGGGGCGTCATAGTATGTTTTGTTTTTCCGATCAGTATTACGTTGAAACATGGAGAGATGGCAAAGCAAATCTGTTCTTGGTAAAAAAAACTGCAGGCATCATAGCACAGCCATATAACATCTCTCATAAAAAGCAGTTTGCGAAAAAGGGTCATGGGACTAAAGTTTCAACAGAACTTGGACGACATTATTTAGATATGTATACCATTCGGGACTTAATTGGGTCAAAATTTGTAACCGACCCAACCTTTAGTGTTTATGTAAATGGAGAAAGGGTCGAATTCACAGATTTAGAACACTTGTCAGATATTCAAGAGGTAAAAATACCCAAGCTTGGTGTCGTAAAAGTTAGTCAAGTTGACACACAAAAGACGAGCAAGACTAGCCGCCCACATGGTGTTGCGTGGTGGGTAAACAGACGGTTAGTAGGTGAACCTTCTTGGAAAAATTTTGACGAAGACGTTATCATTGATCGCAGAACTGTTGAAGCAAAAAGGTATACATTTGTTGTTGAAGCAGATGTGTTAGCAAATGATGTGCAGGAAGATTGGAGTGATTTCCGAGACACAGAAAATGTGACCGCTGTGCGTGAAGCCGTGGGAAACCACATCAGGCAGAGAATTGCGGACTTAATGCGGGAGATTCACAAAGAACGCAAACGATTAGCGATAGAAGACAATGTTGATAATCTGAGCGAACTCTCCTCAGAATCACGATATTATATTGGTCAGGCTTTAGAAAAAGTTCAAGAAGTTGTTCCATCAATACCCCAAAAAGTTCTCTCTGCCACAGCGAGTGTGCTTTCCAACTTAGAAAAATCTCGCTTTGGTTATTCGCTATTGGAAGAGTTGGCAAAACTCGAACCTGATGATTTAGATTCATTATATGAAATACTTGATAAATGGAGTATACAAGAAATCCGTATCATACTAGGCGAACTTGAAAGAAGGTTAAAGTTAATTGAAAAACTTGAGGAGTTAATAGAAAATCCATCCAGCGATGAGCTTCATGATATTCAACCCTTGTTTGAACGAGGCTTATGGATATTTGGCCCAGAATACGAATCAATATATTTTACTTCCAACCGAACCCTCTTAAACGTTATTGGCAATTTATTAAAAGATCAATTAATAACCCCCTTAAAGAATCCCAAAAGAAGACCTGACTTTGTTGTGTTACCAGACTCTACTGTTGGAATATATGCCAGTGATGCTTTTGACGATAGATCTGAAGTAAAAGGGTTTGATAAAATCTTAATTGTCGAACTCAAAAGAGGTGGCTCAACAATAACTTTGAATGAGCGCCGCCAAGGTGAAGATTATGCTTTAGAAATAAGAAAAAGCGGAAAGATTCAGGAGAGCACAAAAATCGTTGTATTCGTTCTAGGCACTGAAGTAGCTCATGAGGTAAACGCCGATCTATTTCAGGGCAATACTACAGTAAGTGCAAGGGCCTATAGTGTTGTATTAAGGCAGGCCCATGCCCGGACATTTCACTTACTAGAAAAAATAAGAGAAGTAAAATCGGAAGAATTGTCCGATCCAGATGTAGAAAGTGTTATGACATCTCCCAGACAATCTGGGTTATTTAATTAGAATGAATAATACATTGAACTACACTCAAAATAGGCACTCAAATCGCCCTTCGACTTAAACTGCAAATTACAAGTAAAGTATAAAAGTCGCCTATACATATTTTCGGAATTCTATGTCAAACATCGTTCAATCGGTTCATTTCTTAAGGATAAGCATTCCTAACGTAATCAACTGGCATTTGCATGAGCTACCCTTGCCAATACTAGCTGACTAATCTATAATTTTGATTAATTAAGCCGCGTAGTAATAGGCCATTAGGAGGACAATCCAATTGGCAGCACGCAACCAACAAGCCAACCAAAATGATATTGGGGAAAACTTACTTGAACCAAGCGTAGCTATTGCCGCGTTAGCGTTTGGTTTCTTTAGTGCCACTACCAACTTAGGCTATCCAGCATTAGTCCGTTTCTTTATTTTCTCATCAGGGCTTGTATCACTCATAACGTGTATTAATGTCGTATTTAGACTTTATAGATTTGGCAGAATAAATTTGCCTCTATATCGTCTTTTCCTTGTTAGTCTCATCTGTCTTGGCCTTGGGTATATACTTAGTGTTTCGCCGTCAATGAACGTCGCAATTAGCCACGGGTTAACATGGCTTTCTGCTGCAATAAAATTCGATCAATCAGCAATCTCTATCGCGACCATTACTCCGACCTCCTTTCCATAACTCGATCTTAAGGTTGTTTCCATGATTAACACTATTAGAATATTTTTCATAATTGGTGGCCTTTTCCTTGCTGTTCAGCAATCATTAGTAATTGCGATTGTTGGGATTATCTTATTCCTACTCGGAATTACAGGGGAAGCACTAGAGCCGCTATTCACATCCCAAAAATTCTTGCCTAATAGCACATTACAAGAAAACACTAGTAATCAAAGGTTTTATGAGACTTTGCCCAGAATTGCATATGAAAAAGGCAATCGAACGAAGAAAAAGAGTTCTCGCCGCGGGGTTTGGGCACTTCCAGAATGGGTCGTAACTACTCTAATAATTCGACGTGGATTTCTTTGGACAACAGCTGGGGAGATAACGTTCGGGATGCTATTCCTAAATTTTGTTGTTTCGAGAGTCGTAATAGATTCCCAAGTTACAAGGATTTTTGAGTTTATATCAGATCTTGGGGGACCTTGGAATCTATTGGCTTATGTAATAACCAGCTTTTTGATTAGCTTACCTTTTGGATATCTAATGCATCAGGCTTATTACTTGGGTTATGTACGGACCAGTATTGCAATTAGCTTTTCCAACCCTGATAGAGTATATGAATATCTCAAACTACTAAAAGAACAATATAATATCAGTCTTGAAGCCTTTGATCCTGAAGGAAAGGGGTTAAGGAATACTAATCAAAGTCTCAAGAAGCTACCATTTTGGGCCTTCCTAAGTCCTGAAACATACCAAATTAAAGGGGATATTAACAATCTCTTGCAGAGTGCTCGGCGCAACTGGCAAATCTTCAACAGTCTTTATTATCAAATGATACCGGATGATAGATTTGAGGCTGTAGAAATATTAGCAAGATTCAAAGAAGATAATTACGTTTTAGCAGGAGTAGCAAGAATATCTGTATTAGTTTCGTGGCTGATCTATTTGTTTTACGAGTTTATTTTATTAAGGAATGATCTAAGTTCGTTGGACCATTATTTCTTGACATTGTTATCAAGTCTAATAACGAGTTTAGTCGTCATAATTATATTTAGTCGAGTAAGGGCATTTCTAGGTGAGGATTCGATTAATTATAAATACAATCATATTAGGTCCGCATTATCCGAAATCAAATCAAATCCTTCTAAATGGAAGTCATTTCAAAAACACCAAACTGAGGTCACATAACTTATCCAAAGACCCACATGCAGATATCTATCTATGTCTTCCTCGCTTATCATTCCTGAGGGCGACCATGAGTTCAGGGCCAACTAGCCCATGCAAGAAAATCAACAAGCCCATAACTGCACCAACGAATTCACTAAAGCGCGCCAATACTAACCCAAAGATTATCTCAAGTATTCTAGCGCCCCAACTGGTGAAATATTTATCCCTATTATTATCTGCCATGAGGTTGACCTTTACAAAACAAGTGCCTATACCATAATCTTAGCACAAATGTCCCGCTTTAATCCTTCTATTTTCGTATACTAGCCTTACAAATATATTAGAATGTTTTCCCGTAATAGTAGATGTTCAACCCTCGCGACAAACAACTCTTAGACTTAGACACAGCATACGAAGCTTTTATTCATACGATGAAAGACCTCCCTCCTCAGAACTTCCTCAAATCCCGCGGCGATTGGACTCCGCGCGATATCGCCGCGCATTTCGTCGGCTGGAATCGAATCACTTTGGTAGGATGTAGTGAATTGCGCGAAGGCATTCAACCTTTTTATTTTTATGACGGAACGAATGATTATCGAAAGGTCAACGCAAAATTTCTAAAGCAATTCCCTTCGCTTGATCGCGAAGTCCTATTGAAAGAGATGTCTATTAGTAAGGATGCATTGGCGGCCTACCTGAAAACGATCCCTGAACGCGAGTGGGAACTGGATATGGGCGTCGTCCACTATCGCGGCGACGCGGCAACCGTGGCGCGTTGCGTTGACTCGCTGATCCGCGATTATCGAAAGCACAGGCAGGAGATCATCGATGGATGACACAATGACACTCGATGAGAAGATACTCTATCACCAGATCCACCCCTCCAAACTCCTCACCGATTGGGGTGCGGGTATCATTGCGCTACAACCATTTTGGGAACATCAGCTTCTGGTCGCGCTGCTTATCGTGTTAATTCCACCCGCAATTGCTTCTTTTATTTTGATCCGGTTGGCAAATTTGGAACCATATAAAGAATCGTCGTTTGGAAAGTACGTCCGCAAATATATGACCCGTCCAATGGAAATGGTTCGTTTGGCAGGTTATATCCTGATGGCGATCGGCGCCTGGTACCATATCGTCTGGCTGATCCCAGCCGGTCTGCTGGTCGTTCTCTTCGGGTGGCTGCGCGGGGTGATCTTCCCGGCACCATCAGCTTAACTTAAGTTATTCAATCGCCTCTCTCAACTTGTGCGCCAATTTTCCGAAATGCGGTGTGTAATGAATATCATCCTTGCGGGGGCGGGGCAGATCCACTTCCACATCCAGTTTTATTTTTCCGGGACGTTGTGTTAATACCAAAACTCTATCTGCTAAAAAAAGCGACTCGTTGATCGAGTGCGTAACCATGATGACCGTCTTTTGTTTTGCCTGCCAGATGCGCGACAACTCCATCCACATGCGTTCGCGCGTGATCGCGTCCAGCGAGCCAAAAGGTTCATCGAGCAGGAGCAGATCCGGGTCATGAATGAGCGCCCGCGCGATCCCCACGCGTTGCGCCATTCCGCCGGAGAGGTCGCGCGGCCATGCGTCTTCGAATCCCTGCAGTCCAACCAGTTCGATCATATCCCGTGCTTTTATGCGCGCTTTGGATTCATGCATGCCTTCCAACTCAAGCGGCAGCTTGATGTTATCCATCACCGAACGCCAGGGCATCAGGTTGGCCTGTTGAAAGACCATGCCGATCTTCGGGTGCTGGTTGCGAACAAAGCTCACCTTTCCCGAGGTTGGCCACAGGATGCCCGCAAGAACTCTTAAGAGGGTTGTCTTGCCTGAGCCGGATGGCCCGAGAAAACAGATGAAGTCGCGCGGACACACTTCGAATGAAATATCCTCAAGCGCGTGAAGGCCGCCGTTGTTATCGGGAAACACAACGTTTAGATCGAGAACAGTGAGGATGGGTTTTGTGGTCATAAGGTTTTTATGTCGTTGCGAGGAGCCGTTCGTTGGCGACGAAGCCATCTCCCTCGATAAGTTGGGGATTGCTTCGCTCTAGGTCTCGACACCTGCACTAGCGCCAGGCCGTCTCGCCCCGACGGGCTCGCGGCCCGAACGGGGTGCAAGTGTACGCCCTGAAGAACGGGCTATTCGACCAGCGGGCTCGCAACGACATCAGGGAATGAACTCGTTCGTGAACGCCTTGCTCAAATCCATCTTCTCCTTGATCAAGCCCATGTCGAACAAAACATTTTGCATGTTCTCCCAGGCTTGCGGGTCGGAATAACCGAGTCGCTCCGCTTTCCACATTTCGATGGATGTAGCCAGCACCTGTTTTTGCACATTCGCATCCAACGATTCAAAATCGGGGATATATTTGGCACTGATGGTCATGGCTTCGTCAGGATGCGCGATCGTATCTTCCAACCCTTTGATAAATGCGCCGACGAACGCACGCACCAATTTTGGGTCGTCCGCGATCACTTTCTCACTTGCCAAAAGTCCATTTGAGGCGAGTTGTGCATAATCTGCCACGCGCAATTCAGTCAGGTCAAAACCCTGCGCACGCAGTTGGATGGGTTCGTTGGCAGTGTAAACCACCACTACGTCGTTTTGCCCTGAAGCAAATGCAGCTACTTGATTAAACCCGATCGTCTCAAACGTCACATCCGATGGTTTTAGCCCGGCAGAAAATAACAACGCCTGCACGCCGATATAATTTGCGCCGAACAAACCGGGTACACCGATGGTCTGCCCGCGCAAATCAGCAGGCTCTTTGATATTCAACGTAGTCGCGGCGATCACCGAAACAGGGAACTTCTGATACCACGCAGTGACATATGTTACGGGCACGCCTTGCGAACGCGCCAACAAGACCTGCTCACCGGAGACCACTGCGAACGGCAGCTCGCCCGCGCCCACCAACGACACGCCATCCGTCTCGAACGAATAATCGAATTCGATCTGGATGCCCGCGTCCTTGAAATATCCTTTTTCAATGGCGACGTAGAACGGCGCATATTGGATATTGGGAATGTATCCCATTGGAAGGCGAATTTTATTCGCTGCCTCATTCTGGACCCCGGAACTGCTACAGGCCATCAGGGTGAGTCCAAGCACAAGTAAAACTATTTTTCTAAACATAACATCTCCTAAACATGTAATTAGTTTAATGGTGGTCGAGTAGCGGCGGGTCTCGGTATGGACTTCGTCCTACTCGACCAACGCCGCGTATCGCGAAGTCCCCGAAGGGGGAGACCTCATTTTTCAAAATTCTCCTGCCATTTTAGAAATTTCTTTTCAAGCATGGACACAGCGGCATACAACGTCAACGCCATGATGACCAGCATAAATACACCCACATAAACCAGCGGCATGTCATAGCTGACACGCCCGCGCGTGATGAGATTCCCCAGCCCGTAATTTGCACCGACCAACTCTCCCACCACTGCACCGATCACGGATAAGGTCGCGCCAATACGTAATCCGCCCAGGAAGATGGGTAATGCCGCGGGAATCTCAACCTTCAATAAAATTTCATGCTTTGTTGCATGGAGCGAATTCATCAGATCATAGAACGCGTGCGGCACTGCGCGAATCCCTACGATGGTATTGATCAGCACCGGGAAGAACACGATCAACGCGCAGATCAGCATTTTGGAGAACACGCCATAACCGAACCACAGCACGAGCAGCGGCGCGACGGCAACAATGGGAATGGCCTGGCTCGCCACCAAATACGGCGAAAGGACCCGTTCCCAGGCACGCGATTTCGCGACCGAGTATCCAAGGATCGTAGCCAGGCCAACGCCGGTGATCAATCCCAGCAAAATTTCAGAAAGCGTAACGGCAACATCAATGTAGAGACTGCCATCTCTGACAGCTTCGATAAAGCGATCCCATACGGCAAGAGGCGGAGGAAGGATGAATGTCGCCAGACCTGTCACTTGAGATGTGATCTGCCAGCAGAACAAACCCAGCCCAAGCGAAAGCACGCGCAACCACAGTCGCTTGCGTTGAGCAGAGGATCGGGAAAGTAGCAAAGGATTAATGCTCATAATTTTTTAGTTGCTTGAGGCGGCGTCCTTCGCGAAGCATCCCGTGGGACGCCGCCGGGGACTGCGGCGAGAGCAAAGTGCAGCAATAAAAACGCGCCTCGCTTGAGTCAACAAACGGGGCGCAGAATCAGACTGAGGCTGAGTCTGATATTAAGCAAAATCCCGAAAACAAAGAACGTTTCCGGGGCAATGTCAAATCAGACTCGCATGAGCCTATCACCTTCTTGCATCCAGACTGTAACTGTCGGCCTTGGAATTACACCAAGTCATGTGCCATTGGCACTCGTGGGCTGTACCACCGATCGGGAATTTCGCCCTGCCCCGAAGGTTGAATATTTAGTTGCCGTGATTATAACGCAATTCGTAGTAGTAGGGGCGACCCGCCTTGTTTAATTGAAACCTTAGAAGGTTGTGACGGATCGCCCCTACATATTATCTCAACTGTGCCTTTAGCTTCTCAGCTGTTTCTTTGTATCCTGCAAGCTTCTCGCGCTCCTTTTCAACCACCGGCGCAGGAGCCTTGTTTGCAAAGTCACTGGACAAAAGTTTTTTAAGCCGCTCAATATGCGACTTGGTTTCATTCAACTCTTTCTCAAGGCGTGCCTTATCATTCGCCAGGTTCAGCATGCCCACGAGAGGGACATAGATTTCGATGGAACCCACCACAAGCACCGCGCTCTCTTCTGGCTTTTTCTTGAGAGACTTGTTGATTTTGATTTCGTCCAAGCCAGCCAGCGCGGCAATCATTGCAGATTGTTCCTTGAGAAAGTCTGTTTTATCGCCCGCGGAGAACTGGGCAGCAAGTCTTTTTGCAGGTGAGACATTTTTCTCCGCGCGTAAATTACGAATGGAGCGCGTGATCTCCTGAATCAACGCAAACTCTGCGATCGTGGATTCTTCCCAGCCTTCAGGTTCGCGCGGCTCCGGGAATTTCGCTACGATCAACGCATCTGGCCAGTCTTTGCATATATCTTTCAGAGTTGACTCGCGCAAAGCAGAGTGCAAGTGTCCCCACACTTCTTCGGTCACAAAGGGTGTGAAAGGATGAAGCAGACGCAGGCAAGTATCAAATACGCGCGCGAGGATTTCGGCTGTCAGTTTTGCACGCGCACCCCCTGCGGCGAGCTGTCCCTTTGCGATCTCCACATACCAATCCGCGAAATCGCCCCAGATGAATTCATAGATCTGTCGTCCTGCCTCCCCATATTGGAAGGTTTGGAAGAGACGCTCCACCTGGCGGGTCAGCCCTTGCAGGCGCGCCCAGATCCATGAATCGGCGAGGGTGTAATCACCACCCTCACCCCCGGCCCCTCTCCCAAAGTGGGAGAGGGGAGTCGAAGACGGGGTGAGGGAATTAATCGCATTAATCACAAACCTTCCCGCGTTCCATATCTTGTTCGCGAAGTTACGATTGGCTTCCACTTTCTTCACACCCACATTCGAATCGTTACCGGGTGTGGAACCCACAAGCAAAGTGAATCGCAACGCGTCCGTGCCGAATTCATCCATCACGATAAGCGGGTCGATCACGTTGCCCTTTGTCTTGGACATTTTAGGTCCATGCTCATCACGTACGAGTCCGTGCAGGTATACAGTATGGAATGGTGCTTCGCCTGTGAACTCCAATCCCATCATGATCATGCGTGCCACCCAGAAGAACAAAATATCGTAGCCTGTTTCCATGTAAGAGGTCGGGTAAAAATATTTCAAGTCAGGCGTTTCATCGGGCCAGCCCAATGTCGAGAATGGCCACAAGCCTGAAGAGAACCATGTATCCAACACATCTTCATCCTGGTGAATATCTTTTGAACCACAGGTCGCGCATTGCGTTGGATCTTCGCGCGTCACCGTCATATGATTATCCGGGCAATACCACACCGGGATGCGATGTCCCCACCACAATTGGCGGCTGATACACCAATCCTTGATCCGCGCAGCGTCCAGCCAGTTGAAATATACCTTTTCAAAACGCTCGGGCACGATCTGGATGCGTCCATCTTTCACAGCGGCAAGACCCGCATTTGCCAGCGATTCGATCTTCACAAACCATTGCTCTGAGATCATCGGCTCGACGATCTCACCGCCGCGCTGTGTACGCGGGATGGTCGTCCGATACGGTTCCGTTTTGATGACAAGGCCTGCGGCCTTCATATCATTCCACATATTCTTGCGCGCTACGAATCGATCCTGACCTTGATACTTGCCACCGTTTTCGTTGACCTTCGCCTCCACATCGAGCATGGAGATGATCGGCAGGCTATGTCGTTGTGCAATGGCATAATCGTTCGGGTCATGACCCGGTGTGATCTTCAACGCGCCGGTGCCGAATTCCATGCTCACGTATTCGTCCGCGATGACCGGGATCTCACGCCCAAGAATCGGCACGATCACCTTTTTGCCGATAAATTTTTTGAAGCGATCATCTTCAGGGTGAACTGCAACGGCTGTATCACCGAGGATCGTTTCAGGGCGAATCGTTGCCACGGGAATATAGACTTCCGAAGTCTCCGACTTGAGCATATATTTGAAATAATAGAGTGTGGCGTTCTCCTCGCTATATTCAACTTCAAGGTCAGAAACCGCGGTCTTCAAGCCCGGTGACCAGTTGATCAGACGCGGGCCGCGATAGATGAGTCCCTTTTCGTACAGGCGCACAAAGGCCTCTCGAACTGCCCGACTCAGGCCCTCGTCCAGCGTGAAGCGTTCGCGATCCCAGTCACACGAAGCGCCGAGTCGCCGGATCTGATTCGTGATCATGCCGCCGTATTTCTTCTTCCATTCCCATGTGCGTTTGAGAAATTCTTCGCGGCCGAGTTCTTCACGCGTGATCTCTTCGGTCTTGAGCAGGTCGCGCTCCACCATCAGTTGTGTGGCAATCCCGGCATGGTCCGTACCCGGAACCCACAGCGTGGAGTAGCCCTTCATGCGGTGATAGCGGGTCATCAGATCCTCCACGCTCACGAACATGGCGTGGCCGATGTGCAGCTCGCCCGTCACATTGGGAGGCGGGATCGAAATGACGAAGGGTTTAATATTCGGGTCGAAGTCCGGCTTGTTGGGATCGTTATGCGGTTTGAAGAATCCGCCTGCCTCCCACAGCGCGTAAATACGCGATTCAATGGATTTGAAATCGTAGGCTTTCGGTAATTCTTGTTTGGTCATGGTTGCTCCTCATGTCGCTGCGAGCGTTCTTCGCGAAGCAGTCTCCCGTTTAATGGAACTATCTCATCGAGGAGACTCTGCCGTTTAATCGGGGGTTGCTTCGTCGCGGAGAATGCTCCTCGCAACGACATATTATTAAAATAAAAACACTCCGTCCACAATGAGGACGAAGTGTCAGCTTCGCGGTACCACCTCAGTTCATTCTTTTTAACCACGAAGGACACTAAGGTCACTAAGGAAAAAAGAATGCACTCTGTGACTGATAATCATCAGCCTATGCTGTAACGGGCGATCCCGTGCCGGTCTAGTCTTTTAGCGGTTGGCTGTTGGCTCTTGGCGCTTAGCAATTGATCGTTAATCGCTAAAAGCTATTTGCTATCCGCTAATAATTTCTTCGGCATTACTCCAGACGACTTCAGCGGAGATTGCCCGCGGAGACTTCCACCATTGGTCTCGATACGCTTGCGCTATTCGACCAACATCTCCCTCTCTATCAGGGCCCTTGCCACTTACTACTTCTGAATGGCGGGATTATACGAGAAGTAGGAGAGAGCGTCAAGCTAAGAATATGATTTGAAAAGCTTCATCAAGGGGGAAACAAGACGGGCCACCACAAAAACAAATTTGTACCAGCTCGGCAACACTAACTGACTCTGCCCCGTCTTCATCGCGCGGAGGATCCCCAGCGCCGCGTCCTTTGCATCCAAATCCAAATTACGATACCACTTCGGCTGACCTGTGCGGGGCCGCTCAATGGATTGGGCGAAATCCGTGCCGCGCAGCGGACCGAGGATGACCAGCAAGGTCCGCGCGCCTTCCAGGGAGATGGATTGCGTGAACTTGTGCAAGGCAGATTTACTGGCCGCGTACAAACTGAGGGCCGGTAAGTGCATTTCCGCCGCGACGGAGCCGATGTTAACCACCAACTCCAACGGAAACAAACCCGTGATCAACTCCAGCGGCGCGATCGCGTTGACCTGCATGACGCGCTCGACTTCGTCCAGTGTCAATTGCGCGAGAGTGGAATGACTGCCTATGCCTGCACAGTTGATCAAGATATCCACTTTGGGTTTGGTTTTTATTTCTTCGAGCAGATTTTTTCTTTCACTCAAATTGCTCAAATCGCATGCAAAGATTTGCGCGGGACGCCTCAGCGCGCGCTTAAGCGAATCAAGCTTTGGGGCGTCGCGGTCAACCAATCTGAGCGAACAGCCCTGCCCGTCGAGAAGAAGCGTGAGCTCGCGTCCTAATCCGCGCGCCGCGCCGGTGACCAGGATCCGTTTGCCGCGCAGATCCAAATTAATCTTCCCTTCTAAAACCTCTCAACACAAAAGGCGCGAAAATGGCGAATGACGAGAAGGTTAATATCTGCGCCATTCGCCCGGTTCGCGAAATTCGCGTTAAGGATTGATAACCGAATCCTTGATGGATTGATCGAGGGAGTAAGTCGGCGACCAGCCCAATTCGTTTTTAATTTTTTCGTTGGAGCATGGCTTGTCAATGTTGATCTGCCCGGGGCGGCGAATGCCGGGGTTGAGATGCAACAAGTCGAGCAGGGCCACCAGCCAATCTGCGATCTTCACACCAAACGGAGAAAGTGCAAAGACGCGCTTGTTCTGTCCCATGTATTTGACAATGGAGCGCGTGAACTCGACCATGCGATCGTTATAAGATGAAACCAGATAGCGTTCGCCAGTGCGTCCCTTGGTGATGGCCAGCGTGATCGCGCGTGCCACGTCGCGCACATCCACGAAGGCGTTGATGTAATCCATCATCGGCACAATCGGTGCTTTGCGGACGGCATTCATGGCTTGTTCCACGCGCTCCGAGCCGGGCCCAAGGATGACGCTGGGATTCAAGATGATCACGCGCATATCCTTTGACATTTCCTGCAATTCAATTTCACTTAGTCTCTTGGTGTAACCGTAAATATCATATTTCTCTTTATATGCTAGGTCAGGGATGAAGGATTCATCTGTGATCTGCGGAGGGCGAAATTCAACTGCTGAAATGGAACTGACGAAGATGAAATTTTTACAGCCCGTTTCACGAGCGGCTTTCGCAATATTGTGCGTCCCAACCACATTTGCATCGTACACCTTTTGCCTGTCCGCCGGTTTGAAAGAGACCATGGCCGCGCTGTGAATGACCGTATCCACGCCCGTAAGCTGCTCTGCAAACGATTCAGGCTTGGTTAGTTCGCCGCGCGTCCATTTGATGCGGTCGAGCTTATCCAAATTCAAGCGCGTTTTGCGTTGACTACGGATCAACACGCGCAGTTCGCCCTGCGGGTCATAGTCGTGTATGGCTTGCACAATGTACTGCCCGAGGAATCCGTAGCCGCCGGTGATGAAATATGTGGTCATGGTTTCTCCCTTTGAAGGATACCCAATTATAAGGGTGTTTTCGTTGCTTTATTTCCTAAACTGCCCGATCGGGACCGGGATCCCCGCCACCATCCAGTAAACGTCGTCCGATTCATGCGCAAGCCGTTGATTCGCCCAACCCAGCATATCGCGATAGGCGCGTCCCATTTGGTAGGCCGGGACGACTCCCAGCCCCACTTCGTTCGAGATGATGATCCAATCCGGCTCATGTTCGCTGATAAACACAAGCAGAGCGTCCACTTCCTTTTGCATGGCCTGCATGGTCCCCTTTTCATCCACGAGGTCATCTTTCACATAAGGCATGAACAGGTTGTTGGCCAGCAACGTGATGCAATCAAGCAGGACAACCTCGGTCTTGATCGGATTCGCCCGCAAAGCTTCAGAGATTCTCATTGGTATCTCAAGAGTAATCCAATCTGCCGGGCGATCCTGCCGATGTTTCTTTATGCGCGCGGACATTTCCTCATCCAATGCCTGCGCAGTGGCGATGAACGTCACGGATTTGCCAGACTGTTGAGCGAGCCTTTGTGCATGGGATGATTTTCCACTGCGGGCGCCGCCCAGAATGAAGATGAGCTTTGACATGATCTATTTTTGTAAATGAGATGTACCGTTGAATAAATTCAAGGTCGCGCCTTCATCAAAAAACGATATCTCGGAGACTGAGCCGGTGGCAGATTCGAACTGCGAGTGGCGATTCAGATCAACGCCGAGCACACGACAAAGCAAAGCGCGAATGATCCCGCCATGTGTGATGAGCAGCACGGTTTGCTCTTTGTGTTGAGCTTTCATTTCATCCAGGGCGGATTTAACGCGTGCAGCAAGTTGTGTGAGCGTTTCGCCGCTTGGAGGTGAAACATGCGCAGGGTCGGCTAGCCATTTTTCCAGCAGATCAGGCGATTGGGTCTGTATCTCGTTATAAGACATCCCTTCCCATTCGCCAAAGGATAACTCGCGCCAGCGTACATCCTTATTTATCCTGAGGTTGTGGCTTTTTGCAATGAATTCAGCCGTCCGAACACAACGCATTAGATCGCTGGAATAGATCACATCTATCTTTTCACTCGAAAGACGATCCGCAAGTTTACCTGCCTGCGCTAGGCCGGTTTCATTCAAGGGCGCGTCGGTCCGCCCCTGATAGCGGTGATCGAGGTTGTGTTTTGTTTGTCCGTGGCGTGCGATCAGGAGGCGCATAGAACTATAAATTTACCGTGAAAAATAATAACACAAGTGTTTCAACTGTGACCGTCACAGTCCCGTAAATATCGCCGGTCAAACCGGGTAATAAGCGCATGGTATAAAGCGCAATCAGAAAAGCAACAACCGCCGCACCAAGCATGAGGACAAATCCCAGCCAGCCGTAAATAAACCATGAAGCGATACCTGCGATCAAAGTTGCGAGAAACACCTCTTTCAATCTCACATTGCGTTTCATCTCAATGCCGAGCCCATCTTCGCGGGCGTAGGGAAAGGTATAAATCACAAGTGGAGAGGCCCATCGGCCAAGGGTGGTTGCCAAAACGAGAGCAGACAACAAATTAAGAGATGAAGCAAGCGCGGCATATTGAGTCAACAAGACGAGCACACCTCCCGCCACTCCAAACGCGCCCATGCGCGAATCCTTCATGATCTCCATGCGGCGCTCGGGAGTGAATCCGCCGAAGAGACCGTCGCAGGTGTCCATGAATCCATCGAGGTGAAAGGCGCGTGTGAAGATGACCCACGCAAACAATGTCAGCGCGGCGGAAACATTCGGTGGGAATATCGATTGCGAAAGATAATTTACACCATACAAAGACGTACCTAACACAATTCCCACAAGAGGAAACCACGCGACCGCGCGGCCCATCTCTTGCGAGGTGAACATGCGACGACTGATCGTGGGAAAGATCGTGAGGAACTGAAACGCGGCAATGATTGGAACCATAGTATTTCATGTCGTCGCTTCGGGCGAGAGCGCATCGCCCTCGCAACGACATCCTTATCCTTTCTCACTCACACCGGCTTCACCGAACGTCGCCATCTCAGCAAGGATATTGCACGCGGCCTCTGCAAATGAAATCCCAAGTGCCGCACCGGTGCCTTCGCCGAGTCGCATATCGAGATCGAGCAACGGCTTCAAACCGAGCCATTCAAGCATGATGCCATGCCCATTTTCTTTGGAGCGATGTGCCGCAATTAAATAATCCCTGCATTGCGGCGCGAGCGACACCGCGATCATCGCCGCGGCCGTTGAAATAAACCCATCGATCATGACAGGTTTTCTTTGCGAGGCCGCGCCGAGCATCACGCCCACAAGGCCGCCAATTTCAAAACCGCCAACTTTCGCGAGCACATCGAGTCCATCGTTTGCATTTGGTTTGTTCACATCCAACGCGCGCTCGATCGCGGAAATTTTTCGGTTGAGTCCTTCATCATCCAGACCGGTGCCGCGGCCTGCAATTTCTTTGGGATGCCGCCCGGTTAATGCGCAGGCAATCGCAGCAGATGCGGTCGTGTTACCGATGCCTATGTCGCCGGTACCAACAATGTCCAATCCACGGGCGATTTCCTCTTCTATGACTTGCGCGCCACTAAGAATGGATTCGATCGCCCGTGCACGCGTCATCGCGGGACCTTTGGTCATGTTCGCGGTTCCAGATGCGACCTTCTTAACGATCAGCCCTTCGTTCGCACGGACATCTGCCGCGACGCCCATATCCACGATCACCACGCGCGCGTTGACATGGTGCGCCAGTACATTGATCGCCGCGCCGCCCGCGAGGAAGTTCAACACCATTTGCTGAGTCACTTCCTGTGGATACGCGCTGACTCCCTCAGCGACGACTCCATGATCGCCGGCCATGGTAATAATGACTTTATCTTTGACTACAGGTATTTCTTTGCCGGTAATGCCTGCGAGTTGAATGGATAGTTCTTCAAGCCTGCCTAAACTTCCCTGCGGCTTAGTGAGCATATCCTGCCGCGCACGCGCAGATCGCATGGCAGCCTGATCGAGAAGTTGAATTTGTGAAATTATTTTTTCGAGAGACATTTTCCCTCACCCTGGCCCTCTACCCTATCGGGCACACGTCCCAAAGGGAGAGGGAACTCTAAAACTCCACGCCTGCCTGAGCCTGAATGCCTTGCTCGTAAGGGTGCTTGATGACTTTCATTTCAGTCACGAGATCGGCCTGCGCGATCAATGCCTCAGGCGCAGAGCGGCCAGTGATCACAAGATGCAGGTTCGAGGGCCGGTTGAGGCGCAGCCATTCCATTGTTTCGGATGTATCGATCCAGTTATAGACCATTGTGTAGGTGAATTCATCCAGCACAATCAAGTCATATTGATCGCTTGCGATCTTTTCCTTCGCGATCTCCCAGCCATGACGCGCACGCGCGGCGGTCTCATCCATGTCTTTGGAAGTCCATGTAAAACCATCCCCGGTGGTATGCCATTCGATACCAAGTTTCTTGGCGGCCTTGATCTCGCCCCATTGACCCGTTTCTGCCTTGATAAATTGGATCACGCAAATGCGAAAGCCGCGCCCCCATGCGCGCAAAACCATGCCGAACGCGGCAGTGCTTTTGCCTTTGCCGTCGCCGGTGTTGACAATGAGCAATCCTTTTTTCATGAGACTCCTGGGATAATAAGCGGCGCGCCTGTTTCAGGATGTGCGATCACATGCACTTGCATATGATAAACGGAACGCAATATTTCTGGCGTGAGCGTTTCTTTCGGACTGCCTGCGACACACAGCAGTCCGTTTTCAACAACAGCAATACGGTCTGCAAAAAGGGACGCGAGATTTAGATCGTGCAACGCGACCAGCACGGTGAGATTCTTTTCGCGCGCTTGTTTCTTGATAAGTTTTAACAGATCGATTTGATGAGGCAGGTCAAGATGCGCGGTGGGTTCATCCATCAATAGAATCGGCGTATCCTGCGCGAGGGCGCGCGCCAGCAATACACGTTGCTGTTCGCCGCCGGAAA
Source organism: uncultured Anaerolineaceae bacterium (assembly GCA_964610295.1). Lineage (GTDB taxonomy): Bacteria > Chloroflexota > Anaerolineae > Anaerolineales > Villigracilaceae > Villigracilis. Next base: position 111,440 of record CAZSVR010000003.1, on the reverse strand, counting down.
TTTCATCCATGCGACTCTCGATAAGATGAAGAACATCCACCTGCTCCAATGCGAGACGTGCAAGCGCTTCATCCCTGCTCGAAGTTTGACCAAGGAAATTGAGATACGGTGTACGCCCAAGCAAAACCGTTTCCCATACAGTGAACGCGGGAGGCATGGATACAGCTTGAGGGACAACCGCGATCTGCCGCGCGCGCTGTATAGGTGAAAGAGAAGTGACGTTCGTATCGTTCACTTTGATATTTCCACCATGGATCGGGATCACACCGCTAATGGAACGGATCAACGTGGATTTACCCGCGCCGTTCGGGCCGATCAACGCGACGACTTCGCCCGAACGAACTTCGAGCTGCACGTCGTGCAACACCTGGCGTTTTCCATAATAGACAGAGAGGTTTTGTATCTTTAACATAACTCACCAATATCCTTGATTCTTCGAGCGGCGCAACACCCACAGGAAGAATGGCGCGCCCGCCAGCGCCGTGACAATGCCTACCGGGATCTCCTGCGGCGCGAGCACAACGCGGGCGATCACATCCGCAAATAACAATATGGACGCGCCGCTGATCAGACTCAATGGCAGCAGACGGCGATAGTCCGCGCCGAACCACATACGCATCAAGTGCGGCACGACCAAGCCCACGAAGCCAACAATGCCTGAGAAGGAAACAGCAGTCGCAGTGACGAGAGAAGCGGCGATCAAGATCATCGTGCGCGTGCGCGTAACATTGAGTCCAAGTTGTTGCGCCTGGTCATCGCCGAATTGCAGCAGGTTGAGCGCATGCCCACTCATAAGCAAGACGCCTGCACCGATCACAAGGAACGGGAGGATCGCGAGAATGGAAGTCCATCCATTTTGGATCGAACCCCCAAACAGCCAGCCCAGCGCGCGGCGCATTTCATCTGAGGAACGCAGCATTAGAAATGAAGTAAGCGAAGTTGCAAAGGAGGAGACCGCCACACCGGCCAGGATCAAATTCGTGGTTGGCACGGTATGCCCGATGCGGGCAATGGCATACACGATAAACACAGTCAACAAAGCCGTCGCGAAGGCTGCCAGTGGCACAGCCATTAACCCCCAGAACGAATACGGCCATTGAAATGACATGGCAATGACTGCGCCCAGCCCGGCGCCGGAGGCAACACCGATCAGGAACGGATCAGCAAGCGGGTTGCGAAAGAGTCCCTGGTAGGACGCGCCACTGATTCCCAACGCAGCACCTGTCAACACGGCCAGAACAGTTCGCGGCAGACGGATCTTCCACAAAATGGATGTGGATATTTCTGCGCCGCGCCCGATCAATGTATTCCATAACTCTGCCGGAGAAAGAAATACAGAACCGATCGCGATGCTGAGAAACAAAGCGAATATGAGAATGGCGAGAGAGGAAAGATAAGGAGCGCGGCGCATGTTTTATGTAGGGGCGACGCATGCGTCGCCCCTACGAATTAATTATTGAAACAAACCGGGATGCAGCAACTTTGCCATCTCTTCGAGGGCATCTACCAGGCGGGGGCCGGGCCGGGTGGCAAGGTCCGGGTTGAAGGGATAGATGGAATTATTCTTTACAGCTGAGATCGTGTCCCAACCGGTGCGCGCCGCAACAGACTCAACCGTTACGCCGTAAAGCGCGTCGCCAAGCAAAATGATGGATGGGTTTGCGACAACCAATTCTTCCGAACTGATCTGAGCCCAATCACCCTCCAGGGATGAGCCGACATTCGACCCACCGGCACGCGCGATCAGTAAATCTACGAACGTGCCGGGGCCGGTCGTCCACGGCTTGAGAGGATCGGTCCCATCCAATTCGTAGAATACAGAGGGACGGGCAGAAATGGGTGCGATCTTTTCATCGACAGCTTTAACGCGCGCTTGCAAAGACTCAACCAACGCGCTCGCCTCTTCTTCATGACCTGTCAACTGCGCAACAACTTCAAGGTTTTCGTACAATCCTTCAAATGTTTTTGGGTTGGGCAGGTCATACACTGTAAGACCAAGGTCTTCCAGAGTCTTCACAAGTTCAGGAGCGTTCAATTCCGAAGCCAATACAAGATCGGGTTGAAGTGCGACGATCGCCTCCGTGCTGAAATCACCCATCGAACCGCCAACACTTTTAATTGGCTTGGCTTCCTCGGGATAATCTGAAAGTTCATCACGGCCAACGACCTGTGAACCCGCGCCAATGACGAATAAAATTTCGGTGTTGGAAGGTGCCAGTGAAACAACTCGTTGCGCAGGCGAATCAAGTTTTACTTCACGTCCGAGTCCATCGGTGAGGAGCATGGCGGATGAAACTTCAGTGGCCGGCGCTTCCGTCGAAACAGGAGCAGGCGCCTCGGTCGCAATGGAAGCGGGTCCACACGCGGCCAGGAACAGCGCCAGCAATAAAGTCAAAAACAAGGTTTTACGAAACATGGTCTTCTCCTAAAGTTAAAATCGTTATTACAAACTAAAATCCCCAGCAAATGCTGGGGAGGTTGGAGAGGCAATTCGAGCAGGCCGTCATCCACCTCCTTTCCGCGAGAGTGTGGCGAACTGACCAGAAGCGGGCGACCTGACTCATTAGCCGTTAGCTGTTAGCAATTAGTTATTAGCCGTTGGGCTAATCGCTAAAAGCTAGACGCTAGAAGCTAATTCACAGTTGCGGGACAGTGTTGGATTCTACTCGCACCATCACTGCGTTCTGTGCAGTGCAGGTGTCACCAACTTCGCCGCGTTCTGACCGTTATTTGATTGGACATATTGTATGACGCAATGGGGAAAAGAGTCAAGGACAAAATATGCCTGCAACTTTTTTCGTCCCAAAACTGTATTAAACTGTAGCCATGAATGCGCCTCTTGACCGCGACCTGATCTTGCGTGCCCGGCGCGGTGAAACCGAAGCGTATGGCGAGCTCGTCACGCGTTATCAAACCAGCGTGTTCAATGTGTGTTATCGCATCCTGCATGAACGCGGCGAGGCTGAAGACATGGCACAGGAAACTTTCATACGCGCGCACAGCCGCCTCGAGAGCTTCGACCTGGAACGCCCCTTCGGCCCATGGATCCGGCGCGTGGCCGCGAACGTCTGTTTGAATCAACTTGAAACCTATAAGGCAACAGGTGAGTTGGATGATGAACGGGACGTCGATGAACGCCAAAGGCCGGAGGCAGCGTATGAGGCCCAGGAAAGAAGCGAGCATATCCGTCACGCGCTCGCGTCCCTGCCTGCAAATTATCGCGCAGTGGTTGAGTTAAGGCACTATCAGGAAATGTCTTATGATGAAATTGCTCTAGAATTAAAGATCCCATTAAGCGACGTGAAAAGCAATCTCTTTCGCGCGCGCAAACTGTTAGCGGAGAAACTCAAATGAATCATCTCAGCGACGAACTCTTGAACGAATATCTGGACAACGCTTTGTCAGATCGCGGACCTATTGAAAAACATTTAGCTGAGTGTGAGGACTGTGCGGCGCGTTCGACCGCGCTGCAAGCATTATTTGCCGAAATAGAATCCCTGCCAGAAGTGACATTGTCCCGCGACCTTCGCGCAGCACTCCCATGGAGCGCCGCAGCGGTCATGCGTGGGGTAAGAGGCTCGAGCCTTCTTCCGCGCTGGCTTACGCTGACAGTTGCCCTGCAAGCCGCGCTGGCGTTGATCGCCATCGTAATTGCCGCGCCATTCGTGATCGAATTCGCTTCCTCATCCATGCCTGCCTTGCAAACCCCATCGCTCGGCGAGACATTTTTCCAATTGCAAGCACAATGGGTTACATGGCTTGACATGCTCTCACAGCTTCAAATGCCTAGATTGCCCGAAATGCCAATCCCATTTGAAGTTTCAAGTTTATATTTCCTGCTCACACTTGCCGGCACGTCCATGTTTTGGCTCGTAGGCAATGGGTTGTTATTGAGAAATCAAATCAAATAAGGAGATTTTCATGTCAGAGATCCTTCGCCTATTTCTTGTTATCATATTGATGACCATCGGCCTTGTTGCATACTTCCTTGTTGCCGGCGCGTTATTTCCTCAACGTGTTGCAAAAACAAAATCCGTCATTCAATCCATGCCCGGCCGTTCCTTCGGTATTGGACTGGTGAATTTCGTTTTCTTTACCGTGATCGCGATTGTGTTATTTTCAGCCAGTGAAAATAAAGGACCTTTCATCAAAGGCATACTTACAATCCCCGCGCTGCTTATGACTGCATTCTTGTTGATCATGCTTAGCTTTGGTTTGGCAGGAACCGCAACCTTGCTCGGCGAACGCGTCTTCTCTGACCTACCAGCATGGAAGCAATCTGCTTGGGGAACGGTATGTTTGAGTCTCGCGTGCGCCCTGCCGTTTGTTGGGTGGTTCTTGTTATTGCCTTACATCGGCTTTGTTGGCATTGGTGCGTTCATCCTCGGTTTATTTCAACGCGAGCCAAAGCCATAACGCTTTGACGACCAATAAGAGTTGAATAAAAGAGGCCGCACTTTTTCTACGGCCTCTTCGCATAAATTCGAGGGTTATTTTTTTGGCGCCGGTGTGGCTCTTAATCTGCGTGAAAGCAATATCACGATCATGAATGCCAATGCCATAGCGAACATGCCCGGCAATCCATATTCATCAGCGAAGCCTGTATTCGGCAAAGCCGTGGATGTGGCCACAATGGTCAATTGCGCGGCAGCAGCCTGAGTGAGTGCCGCGGCGACTGTAGCCGTGATAGGGTTTGCTGTTACGAGGGCCGGATCAGGAGTGAGAGTACTTGTCGCCAGGGCCACTACAAGTGTTGAGCTTGGCAGGGGCGTGGCGGTGGTGGTTGGCAGAATGGAAGCCTCAAAAGTGGAGGTCAGGGCCTGGTTAATAAAAGCATTTGCGGCCTGTGCCGTGGCGGTACCACTGGCGGCGTCTGCTTGCGAGGAAGTTCCCGATATACCCAGCAGATAAACAGCGGCAAGACAGGCCACGGAGAGCAGGATGATCCCGCCCAAGATCCCTGCAACAATAACGAACGTACGGTTATTGGATTCTTCCGGAGGCGGCCCGGAATCATATTCTTCAAAACTGGTATCTGTCATGGAGCACTCTCCTAAAAAAAGTTCGCCTTTGCAAATAACAAAATGACTTTACGCTCTGCATCCATTTGTCGCCATCGTCGATTATGCAATGGTCAATATATTATCCCACAACTTCAAGGTTTACGAGAGGCGCAACGACCATTTCGCCATCCTCAAGTTTTATATCGGCCGCTGGCGCGCGCAAGCCGCTGGGTAATCTGGTTAACCCGGGTTTCAGGGCCGCAATGACCCCGATCTTACCCATTGCAGGCGGACGCCGCATGCGCACCGGCAAGCCTGGTGCGAAGGTCTCTGCTTCACGCGCCGCGGGAGGATCAGTGGAAACGGGAAGCGCAATGATCACTTCCGGCCGCGCACCGCTATAGCGGTTATATGTCTCCGCATTCACTGTGATCTCGCGCTTGGCGTTGGTGCTGAGCAGTTTATACGCCGAGGAGTTCATGGGCAATGGACCGAATCCATCGGTCACCATGATCGGGTAACGCATCTCACGCGCTACCGGGATCAACGATGGATATAAACCGGAGAGGATCAATCCACGCACAGGCATTTCACCTGCGGCCTGCAAAGTCTCTGCATCTTTGACCATGCCTGCCAGCAGGATCGAGCCACGTAAACTCACATCCAACCGGGCTGTGGAAAGCACGCCATCCGGACTCTCTGTAATATTGACAAGCAAGCCGGTATCAATTTTTCCATTGCCCCACACGCCCTGGATCAGCGCGCCAGCCGTTTGGATCACAGCACCGCGATTTGGGATGATCTCGATGATCGTGCCAGGAATACCGGCCCGCAATTCCAGCTTGGACAGCCCCACCTCCATCAAGACCTGACCTCCCCCCACAGCCACCACACGTCCTTCACGCGGCACGCGTACCGACCGGGAGATGAAGCCTTTACTTACGGCGATCTCTGTATTCGCAGGGAGCTGATCGCCCACCTTACACTTGATCAGCTGATCTGCTGTTGTTGGATGAACGCGCAATTTACGCGCCACATCCAGAAGCACATGTTCACGCGACCAACTGGTCTCGGCAATCACATCCAGCGGACTGACCTTTTGACCCATACGCGCGGTGACAGTGCCGGCTACAGGGAGAAGCCGTTCACGCACAATGGAAGTAAGACCGATAATATGATGTACAGGTGCGAGCATGTTCATTCTCCTCCCAGGCTCCAACTCCATTTTTTGATCAATTCACGGCGGCGTCCCGCGTCCGCAGGAAAATTGAGCGGACGACCGCGTCCGTCAAAGACCACACCCAGCGCGCCACCTGCAACGTTCATCGGCTCACGCGGCACGCGCCCGGGCCCGAAACCGATATCTGCCCCGCGCAAAAGCTGGACCGTGAGCTTGCCCACTTCGCCATTGCGAAGAGGCAGGGTTTCCAGGGTCCCGTATTTCAAATCGACGCGCGCTTCGGTCCCATTTTCATAAGCCAATTTTGCGCGCAGGATGGATATACCAAAGGAGGCCGAGACTACCGGCGAAACCACGGTTCCGACGCTCAGGAAGGCGCCGGACTCCATCACCTGCACGGGCAGCAGGTTGTTCTGCCCGGCAGCTGCGCCCAACAAGGGGAGCAAATTGTTTTGGTCGAGGATAACCGTGGTGACGCCTACAGGCTGGATCGAGTCGAGCAGCAGAAGCAGGCTCTGGCCGGGGCGTGAAGCGTCACTGAGGGCGCCACCCCCTGCAAGGATGGGTTCAAAAAGCGGGGTCAGGGTCGGTTTGATATTCGCGATGTTCCGCGGAAAATCCCGGCGGGCGAATTGCATCGCAAGGAACAGGGCCTGGCGTGCAATGGATTGCGAGATGACCAGGTCTTCTTGGGTTGCGGCAATGGTGGAGGGATGCAATGATTTTTGCTGCAGGTAATCGCGCAGCATGCCTGTGGATATATCCAGCGAGGACCAGCGCAGAATATCCTCGAGTGTTGTGTAGTTCAACAACTCGGCAAGGTTTTCACCAAGGCCAAATTGCGGATACACATTTAGCGTGGAACTGCCTTTGTAGCCCGCGGAGATGACCGCAGCCGAGGCGCCGATATCCACACTTAAGATGCCTTTGTTTGATCCATATACTTTTGCAAGGAAACGGACCATACGGCCCGTTGCATATGCAGTCGGTAAGACATGCCCGCCCGACCACAGGTCCAGCGCATCCACACCCTTGAGTTGGCGTTTGCGGATCCCGATAACCATGTGAGCCATTTCGCGTTCAGCCGGGTCAAGGTCTTCCGTCTCAAGCGAGGGGCGTACATTGGGAGTGAAATGCAAAGAGGCGGCCAGCGAACCAACCAGGCTTTTCACTTCCTGCTCCATCTTCTGATTGCCAGCATACAACACCGCGGGGCGTTTTTCTTCAGGGAGTAGGAAACTTGCAAGACCGATCGGCTCCAATAATTTTTGAATGGAACGCGAAGCGCCTCCATCCGTGCCGCCCGTGATGACGACAAGATCAGGCCGCACGCGCAGGATGGCATCTATTTGTTCACTGGGGCTGCGAAGGTCATTCAACCCGATCGTATCCACTACACGCGTATAAGTGGAGGCAGCCAGTCGCCGCGCACTTTCAAGAGATACATCCTGCAACAAACCGACGATGACTGTTTTGATGGTCGGCCCGGCGGAGATCGTGACCACCAGCGCGTCCACGCCGGTCCCATTGGCCTGACCCGGCGTAATGAGGTTTCGCGATCCGTCCAACAGATTGCGGCCAAGCACATTTTGCAGGTTCGCGATCGCATTACGCGCACCTGCACTCACATCCTTGAACGGCGCCTCAGCAGTGGATATGGCGATGCCGGAAGCCACAAAGCGGTATTCGCCTTCGACCACGTCAAATAACACCGCGCGGGTATTCGCCGCGCCGATGTCGACTGCCAGCAATGAGTTACCATCAACCAGTGATGAAGGCATACATGATCCCAACGAAATTTATCAAGGATGAAATACGTTCGATCAAGGCGGTCAATGCAGCAGAATAGACACCCGCGAACATGGCACCCAGAGTGATGGCGATAAAGATACGCCCAAACCAAGCAAGAAACTCGATCACGCCAAACCTGTGCATGGATCCATCCGGTCGCGCCCGCGCACCGAAATGGAAATAGATCAATGTAAACACCGTTCCAGCGAGGACGACCCCACCATTCAGCATGACTTCAAATATACCAATGTTACGGGCCAATGCCGTCTTCACGTCAAATGCGTTAATGGCCCCCATCACTTGTGGGATCAAGGTCCCGCTCAATGCACCAGCGATCGTTACAGCCGCACCAACGCCAACCAGAAAGGCCATCACAGGGCGTGCCAGCCCGGCCAGACGCGGCGCAAGTTTCATTAAGATCAATACTGCACCCAGCATGGGCACGAGCAGAAATAATTTCTCTTGCAAGGTGGGGGCACTTAGCAAAGGGATCACCAGTTTCGGCAGAAGCACCTGCCACCAGGCCACCGCTGCGATATATCCGGCAGAAACGCCGGTGAAGATGTAAATGGTGATCCGGAAAAGTGGATTATCCCCGATCAAATAACTGAAGATCAGGATGGTCAAAAAGAAACTGACCGAACCTACAAGAATATCCATTGAAATGGCCACGCTATCTTCCATCCCTTGCCGCGGCACGGTCGCGCAAGGCGAGCGCTGAACTCCACAAGCCACCGCCCAGGATCACAGACATGGCCAGCAACATTCCAAGGCTGTAGGCGTCCCAATAACTGCGCGCAGTGCCCGGGCGGCCTGCATTGTTTTGCTCAAAAATCGCACCACCATTCAGACCGTTCACAATTCCACTCACCTGGCCTGAGTCGAAATAGGGATAGATCATGGGCGCGGCCTGCGCGCTTGTAATCACCACCACAGGAAAAGGATTGACCGCGCGCAGGGCAGTGGTCTGTTCGATCCAGGCGCGCGCCGAATCTGCATTATCTGTGATCACGATCAAAGCCCCGAATTGTGAGAGGGACTCGATCCCCTGTAATAGAGTGGAGGACCAGGCAGGCTCGAGAAAGGTATCGAATTTCATGGTCTGAGTTGGGTCCTGCGTGAAAGCACGAATGCCCATCACACCGCCGGGCAGATAACCCAGATTTAGATAGTTTATTCCATATTGATAGTCCGGTTTGTTCAAAGGCCCCAGGTTGTCGGTATGTCCGGTAATGAAGCGCTCTGCAAGAATGGGGCCCGTTTCATTCGTCGAGATAAAGATCCAGTGTGAGTGACGCAGGATATCCATCTGATCGAACATCGGCGCGGCCGCAGCCTCCATTTCCCCAGCCCGGGCAGGATGATAATCCACGGCGACCAAAACCGGCGCGTCGATGGGCACAGAGTTTGCAACCAGGAGCGCGCCATTAAAACTGTTTTCCTCACGTTCACTCACTGCTGGCATGGAGAATATTTGAGTACGAAGAGAAATTACACCAAATAACAAACCCAGGACGGCAACAGAGAGCAACCAGCGCAAAGGCCGCGAAGTAACCAGCGGGGAAAATGAGGAGATCGGTACCGGCTCCGCTTCAGCCGCCAGGATCTGCTCGAGCAGAGCCGCTTGGGACTGTTGCTCCTGCGTGGCCTGCATCCGGATGGAAAATGCCTTGGGTTTGCTCGAAGGCGCATAGCCTGGCACAGCCGGCAACACACCCTGCAAGCCGGATAATGCGCCGCGCGCTTCAAGGGTCTGGTCATTCGCAAGTGAAGTAGATCGCGAACCAGCGGTATCCACCGGGCGCATGGCCTGCACCCATGAAGGCAACTCGCCGGGGATAATTGGATCAGTACTGCTCAGCGCTGAAGAGCTCGCAGCCGGCGCCGATTCAGAGGCGTTCGAAAGCCAATCCGGCATCTCTGTAAAAAGCGCATCTGCACTTCCATCTTGAAACGCGTCGGGTGTGAAAGCCGGTGGAGGCGCGCTTTCGCCCATTTGATCCATTGAAAAAGCGGCCGGCGGAGCAACTTCAGACTTGAACGTGGAAAGCCAGCCGGAAGCTTCCGGCGGAACCACCGGAGTTTCCTCAGCAGTCGAATCTGCAAAGATCGAGGATTGGGGGGCAGCGGCCTTCAACCAATTCGGAATGTCTCCAAAGGTTACCTCCTCGTCAATACCGGGCTGGCTTGCCAGTCGAGGCGGCGAAGAGGGCATTGGGGAATCGCCCAACCATACGGGCGTATCGGCCTCCTCGGCCGGTGCGCCGGAATTTTCAATGCCCTTCAACCATAAGGGCGTGGTGTGGTTGTTCAAAGGCGGGTCGGGCTTATCTGCAGGAAGTCCCCTCAACCATTCATCAGCGGACGGAGTACCCGCATCGAACGCACCGAGATCTGCTGCTGCGAAAGGAGAAGAACCCGCACTTTGAGCATCACTCTGCGCATCGGAACCCAACCCGGATGGCATGCTGCCCGCATCGTCTTCTGCAGACATTTTCCTCAACCAGTCCGGTGCATCGGCTGAAGGCGCAGGCGCGGCAGGCCCTTGATTCAACCCGCTGGCAGGATCACTGGAAGGAAGCGGATCCTGCTTGGGTGCCAATCCACTCGATTCGCGGAACCAATCTTTTAATTCATCTTTTTCCGAATCCTGAGAAGGCGCCTGCATGGAGGCCAGCCAGGAGGGCGTACTCTCTTCAAGAGGGGCTGTATCGCGTGCAAAATCACTCTTATCACCAAGTTCCACCCGGTGTCCCTCATAGGATTCGGAACCTGCTTTTTTCGATTTCGGTGCGGCCCCGGTGATGTTCGCCAGCCAATCGGGAGTATCTTCTTCGTCGTCACCCCGTGCTTGTGATCGCAGGCCAGCCAACAGGTCCGGTTCGGAGACGTTCCCCTGCAGCGTCTGTTCCTGTCGTTGCACAACCTGCGCAGCATCCTCTTCCGCCGACTGACGCGCTTTATTGCGCGCATCTCTTAACCATTGCGGAAGGATCGGTTCGAGTTCGGCTGTTACTTTTTTTGTGGGGATCTGCCCCGGATGGAGCGGGGCATCTGCCCCCCTAAGCGGCCCCGTCAATGGTCGCAGACGCGATTGACAATACTGGCAAAACTCCTGGTCTGCCGCGTTGCTCTCACCACAAACCAGGCATTTGACCATATCGGCCATTAATTGCCCCCATAGGGCCGGTCGGCACCAAAGAGTACACGCAGCCCGGTGGTCAACGTACCAAGTGCAACGCCGATCAATATGCCGCGCGCGCCGCCCAGAGCCCCTACCTGCGTCACCCAGGAACGGATGAACGAAAAAGGCTGGATGGCCGAACTGAATACGATCAACACCGCAGTCAATAGAAAGACAATGCTCATCACATCCAAACGTCGGCGCAGCAGGCGGACGGCGGCATACAACAAAGTGATGGTGAGGATTCCCATCAAGGCGCCTTCCACCGGCAGAATAATTGCATCCATCACCAGTTGCATGGCGATGTGTTCCGGCCCAACGATGAATCCAAACAACAAGGTCGCCACGAGAAAGATGATCAGGACGGCGCTGTATATGCTTCCCTTTTCACGCCGGCGGATCTTATCTGCATGCACAAAAAGAATATTAAAAACGCCCACCAATGCCGCCGCGCCGACAAAGGTCAACGCGTAATTTAATAACAGGGTTTGTACTCCCTGAAGCGAATCAAAGAAATAACCGGCGAGAATCAAAACTCCGAAGGCAATCGCAATCACTGCGTTGATCACGCGCATTAGATCATCCCAGCGAATTTTGCAAATGCACCGCCCAGTAATGCGAGCACGATCAGCCAACGCAAAATATCCTGCACTGTGAGGCTGGCCGCGTGGGACGCCCCCGCGCCTAAATACGCGCCGGCCGCGAACAATTCCTCTCCGATCAGTGCATCCTGTGAACTCGCAAAAAGCACGGACTGGCCGGCCAGGTCATTGCTCGCACCGATCACCATTACATTCTCGCGGTCCGAGGCCTCTGCCAGCAGGGCGGCTTCCGGACCGAAATGGCCGATCATGATATTGGCTGAAACATTTTCGTTCTGCGTAATGTGCATGGCGCCCGCGGCATAACCGAAGGGACCCAGCCCGGTGACGCGTCCCGTCGTGGGCGTATACAATTCATCTGCACCCGCGGCCTGATACCCTGCCTGGAGGGTATCCTGTGTCAGTAAACCAAGCGAAGGGTCGCCTGAGGAGGCAACTGCAGGCCTGTCACTGACAGATGTTTTTTCTGCGATCTGGCGCAATATCGCCAGCCCTGCCAGAGCAGCGCCACCGCGTGCATCCAGCAGGCCGCCATGCCCAAGCGAAATGTGCAGGCGCGTGCCATCCTCCACGCTCAACCCGATCATCTGATACAGGCGTGTCAGCGCCGGAATCTCACGCAGCCTGGCGGGAGACCTTCGTTTCCATAATGTGATGATGAGCCAAAGGAATGCACTGATCGCAATGATGCTCAGTTCGACGATGAATCCGTTCATGATTACGCCCTGTCTTCAACCAAAAAAGAAGCGAACGCGCGCGCTTCGTACTCTTCTTCCAGCGTTTCAGCAAGTGCGGTCAACTGCTCATTTTCGATGAGGCCGCGCCCAAAATAAAGCGCCTGCGCTCCAAGCAAAGCAAGAGGACTTCCTGCTTCCAGGAACGAGGCAGCCAGTTCGTGAAGTTGATAACGGCGCAAGGACTCAGCCCAGCGCGGCCAGTATTCGCGCGGTGACTTCATATTAATGAGTATAGCATGATTTTAATGTTGACCTGTGTGCCACCCCCACGTATAGAGTTACAAGTGGATTACAGTCCGCTATGATGGTTCGATCTTTGTCCCAGAAGGGAGTTCCGCATCCTTCGGGATCACGACGATGCCGTCCCGCACATACCATTTATCGTTATCCATATCCGTATTGAGCGGGAAGGGACGAATGGTCACATTCGCGCCGATGCGCGCGTTCTTGTCCAGGATCGCGCCTTCGATATGGCAATTCGCGCCGATACCGATCGGAATATCAGTGTCCTTATGTTCGCGGTCGTAATAATCCGCGCCCATCACGATGCTATCCTTGATCACGCATCCCGCCGCGATCTGGCTGCGGATACCGATGATGGAATGAGTGATGTCTGATCTCAGGATGCGGCATCCCTCCGCGATCAACACATCGCGCAGTTTGCTGTCCTCGAGAATGGAGCCGGGCAGGAAGCGTGTATCTGTATAAATCGGAAGATTCTCGTCGTAGAAATTGAATGGTGTGTCTGGCGTGGTCAGCGCGAGGTTGGTCTCGTAGAACGAACGGATCGTTCCAATATCCCGCCAATACCCATCGAAGTCGAATCCATACACGGCATGAGACTTGATCGCTTCAGGGAGGATGTCACCGCCAAAATCGTCGTAGCCCGGGAAATTGTTCAGGAAGTCGATCAGCACGTCTGTGTTGAACAGGTATATGCCCATCGAGCCTAGGAATGGGCGCTTCTGGTCATCGCGGCTGACGAACTTCTTTTGTACCTCGGGATTCTTGGGTTTTTCTACGAAGGAGGAAATGCGACCATCCTTCTCACGCTTCAAAATACCAAGAAGCGACGCTTCTTCACTAGCAACGGGTTGGACTGCAACCGTGATATCAGCATTCATATCCCAATGATATTCAACCATAGAAGCATAGTTCATACGATACAAATGATCTCCCGCAAGGATCAGCACATTCTTCGCGCCGGTGGATTGGATCTCAAGCGTTTGTTTTCGGACTGCATCCGCGGTGCCCTGATACCAGTCCGCGCTTTCTAGGGTTTGCTCCGCAGCCCAGATCTGCACCCAACCTGTATGGAACGCATCGAAATTATAAGTGCGCGTGATGTGGCGATGCAGGGAAACGGAATTGAATTGTGTCAGTACTGCGATACGATAGATCTCTGAATTGATGCAGTTGCTGATGGGAATATCAATCAGGCGGTATTTCCCCGCGATCGGAACCGCGGGTTTGGAACGCATCTTCGTCAATGGATACAGGCGCGCGCCGCGCCCACCGCCAAGAATGATTGCCAGGATATCGTTCAACGAGGGCATAAGGCCTCCTTGACCTTTCCTATTACAGGATGAACTTGCTTATTGTTTGGTGCCCATCATCTTGCGCAGGCGATGGACGATGTACACGATCGGATAAGCCAGTAGGGTCAACAGGTCAATCACAGCAAAGAGCAGATAGAGTTTCATTTATATCTCCAAAAAGCATAGTCCATGGTTTGGCAAGGCTACGCTTTTACGGTGCCACGTGTTGCGTTCTATTTTATTCTACATTTCAAAAAAAGCGATAGCAATAGATAAAACTCAAACGTCCCCCGCTTGGAGAGGACGTTTGGTTAATATGCCCGCCAAGGTAAAGTGCCCCCTAGGGTATAATGCCAGTGCCGAAGGAGGGAATCGAACCCTCATTCCCGAAGGAACACGATTTTGAGTCGTGCGCGTCTGCCAATTCCGCCACTTCGGCTTAAGTGCGAACGCAAGTATAACAAACCCCCGTTGATAAGGTCAAGATGAAACTCGGAATCATAGGATTACCCCAGGCAGGCAAGACAACCATTTTCAACGCGCTGACGCGCGGCAATACCCCACCCACTGCATCCGCCGGCCGTATCGAAGTGCACAATGCAGTCGTGGAGGTGCCCGACCCGCGCGTCGACAAACTCTCCGGCATGTTCAACCCGAAGAAAACGATTTACGCCAAGGTGACCTATGCGGATATCGCGGGACTGGAAAGCGGCTCAGCCAAGAGCGGCATTTCCGGGCAACTGTTGAACCAACTGAATCAAATGGACGGGTTGATCTTGATTGTGCGCGGCTTCTTAAACGAGAATGTGATGCATCCGAACGGAAGCATAGACCCCGGGCGCGATGGGGACTCCATGTCCGGCGAGCTCCTGCTCAACGATCTCATCGCAGTGGAACGCAAACTCGAACGTCTTGTTGAAGAACGTAAAAAGGGCGGTACAGATAAGGCCCTCAACGCGCGCCAAACAGAGTTGTTCGAGAAACTGCACAAAGCACTTTCGGATAACAAACCCCTGCGTGAGATGGAGTTCACCAACGACGAACAAAAGGAGCTTTCCAGTTTTGGCCTGCTCACGCGCAAACCGATCCTGACCGTGTTCAACATGGGCGAGGGGCAGCCTGCGCCGAAAGCCGAACTCGATCATCCCTCCGTCGCGCTGATGGGCAAGCTAGAAATGGAGATCGCGCAACTCAGCCCGCAAGACGCAGCCGTGTTCATGCAAGAATACGGCATCCAGGAACTCAGCTTAAATAGAATGATCAACCTGTCTTACGACCTGCTTCAAGTACAGACCTTTTTCACAGTGGGTGAAGACGAAGTCCGCGCGTGGACTACGCGGCGCGGCGCGAACGCGCAGGAATCCGCCGGCGAGATCCACACCGACCTGCAACGCGGATTCGTGCGGGCCGAGGTGGTGGCTTACGAAGACCTCATCAGCCTCGGCGGCATGAATGAAGCGAAGGCGAAAGGCAAATTAAGACTCGAAGGCAAGGAATATCCAGTTAAAGACGGCGACATTATGCATGTTCGTTCGAGTCTATAAATCCCTCCGCAGTATCTACAAAACAAATTAAATTTATGGTAAAAATTTTTTTAAGGAGACATTGAAGCATGGCTTACTCTGTCAAAAAATGGGACCTTGGTGAACTGTTCCCCGGCTTCGACAGCCCGGAACTGCAAGCCGCCTTCGATAATGTAGATGAGCAGGTGACATCGTTCGAGGGTGCGCGCGGAAAACTCAGCCCGGATATGGAGTTGGAGACTTTCCTCGAGGTCGTGCGCGCCTCAGAAGAGACCACGCGCATTGTGAATAA
This sequence comes from uncultured Anaerolineaceae bacterium, assembly GCA_964610295.1. Lineage (GTDB taxonomy): Bacteria > Chloroflexota > Anaerolineae > Anaerolineales > Villigracilaceae > Villigracilis. The sequence continues at coordinate 95,590 of CAZSVR010000003.1, read as the reverse complement.
AATATACGCCTTCGCGGGACTCTCTTTCGCGGCCGACACCCAGGATCAGAAGGCGCAAAGTTTAGTGGGACGCGTGCAGCAGTTCGTGGCAGAGATGCAAAACCGCACACTGTTCTTCAACTTGTGGTGGAAGGAAGTGGATGAAAAGATCGCCGAACGCTTGCTGAAGGCTTCCGGTGATTATCGTTATTATCTCGAGGAGATGCGCCATTTCAAGCCGCACACATTGAGCGAGCCTGAAGAAAAGATTATCAACCTCAAGGATGTGACGGGGCCGAAGGCGCTGATCAATTTATATGATGCGATCACGAACCGCTACGTATTCAAGTTGAAAGTGGATGGCAAAGTCCAGGAGTTGACACGCGCTCAACTGCAACCCTACATCCAGGGGCCTGACGCGGATCTGCGCGCACGCGCGTACCAGGAACTGTATCGCGTTTACGGGGCAGATGGTCCCATCCTTGGGCAGATGTACCAGACCCGCGCGCGCGACTGGCATAACGAAAATATCAACTTGCGAAAGTTCAGCGGCGCCTTATCCGTCCGCAACCTTGCCAATGACGTTCCCGATGAAGCAGTCAACACCCTGCTTGAAGTGACGAAGAAGAATTCAAAGATCTTCCACCGCTATTTCACGATGAAGGCAAAACATTTAGGTGTGAAGAAGTTGCGCCGCTATGATATTTATGCGCCTGTGGCGAAATCAGACAAGCCTTTTAAGTATAACGATGCCGCCAAGATGGTCCTTGAATCATTCGCTGCGTTCGACCCCAGGATCGGTAAGTTGGCGCGCCGCGTATTTGAACAGGATCATCTCGATAGTGAAGTCCGCAAAGGAAAGCAGGGCGGCGCATTTTGCGTCTCCATCACGCCGGAGATGACTCCCTATGTATTATTGAATTATGCAGGCCGCGCCCGCGATGTGGCGACGATGGCACACGAACTCGGGCATGCCATCCACGCCATGCTGGCTGCGCATCACAATGCGTTCACCTTTCATTCATCGCTGCCGCTGGCCGAGACGGCCTCCACGTTCGGCGAGATGATCCTCAATGAAAAACTGCTGGCCGAAGAGAAGCATGAAGCCGTGCGCCGCGACATCCTCTTCAAGCAAATGGACGACGCCTTTGCCACCGTTTTGCGCCAGGTCTATTTCGCGCTGTTCGAACGCGAAGCGCATGAAATGGTCCAGAAGAACGCATCCACAGACGAACTATCCGCGGCTTACATGAAAAACCTGAAGGAACAATTCGGTGACTCAGTTGAGTTAAGCGATGAGTTCAAATGGGAATGGGTTTCAATTCCGCATATCTATCACACGCCCTTCTATGTATACGCCTATGCCTTCGGTCAACTGCTGGTGTTTTCGTTGTACCAGCAATTCAAGGCGGAGGGCAATTCGTTTAAACCGAAATATCTCAAGATACTTTCCGCAGGCGGTTCCGAAGCGCCCGTGAAGATACTCGCCGAAGCCGGCATTGACATCCGTTCGGCAAAATTCTGGCAGGGCGGCTTCGATGTGCTTGATAAATTAGTGAGCGCGCTGGAGAAGCTGCCTGTTGAAGCAGCCGTAAAGACAGCCGGCAAAGCAAAAGCTAAAAAAGTTTCTGCAACACCGTCCCCGCAAAGTCCCTCGCGAAGCATCCCGAGCGGAGCGAGTGGGCGAAAAGAGGGAAGGGGAAGAAAAGTAAAATGAAGAAGGTCAAGCCGGCCAAACGGAAGGCTGTAAAGAAAAAATTATGATTATTTTGCTCATTATATAGCGATTGTGTTTCAGCTTTGTATTGTGATATTTGCCGATCCCGCTCATCCCCACCGGGGTCGAGTTCGCGATTGCCACAAAAATGACGTTGTCCGTTTGGTCAGTTAATCGCTCTTCAAAATCTGAAACCATCTCCCTGGATTCCTTTTCGTAATCCCTGCCGAAGGCCTCGGGGTTGTTTTGAAGCGCCTCGAGTCGCAAGGCACGCAGCGCGGCTGCACCTTCCACAGTTGCTTTACGCATAACAGGTGGATTCGTTTTTGCCATTGGTTTAAGATCTGGGTATTCCCCACAAGCACCGGCGTTGTTCGAAAACGGCACAGGCTGAAAGGTTAAGGTGTCGCTTCCGCTAACATTACCAAAAGGTACAAGCCGGTTTGCTGTACATAGAGTGAGGCGCGGCCAGTGAGTGGATCAATCTCTGTCAATTCCAACAGGACCCAGCCGCCTTGATTCTGGTTCAGGCTTTTATCCCAGTACAACACGAACAACTTATGTTGGAGTGACGAGAGCGGCACCCTGAAGGTCACGCGCATGCCTGTTGCAGTCACGGTCAACGGACTACCATCGAAGCCAAACACCGCAATGCGCAACCCTTCCAACAAGCTGTAAATGCTGTCAATCGATTCAGGCAGGTCGAGCAGACCGGCGCGTGTCAGGCTGGCGTTACGGCCAACGCCTCTCCAGAAGAAGACCTCGTGTTGCGGTGCATCGCGCAGGCGCAGGATGAACCCATCACAAAGATTGCAATCCAGACCGACCACTTCACCGCTATCAACGATGATGAGCAGAAAGATCAGCGGGGTCTGATTTCCAGCTGGAGGCTCCAAGAAGATCAAGTTTTCCACATCTTTGAACGGGATGGTGAAGCTGGACAGCCAATGGATAAAGCCAGTGTCGTAGCCAGGGCCACCGATCAGGATATCCACGCCTGGGCCGGTCCAGAGAGAGTCGTCGCCATCGCGGCCATCCAGTGTGTCATTGCCCGCATTGCCCTGCAGGATGTTATTAAGATTGTTCCCGTACAGGAAGTCGTTGCCGGAACCTCCGAATGCATTTTCGAAGTTGAGGGCGGAGCCGGGCAGCCCACCACGGATGCCGGTGGATTCTCCGCTCATCAAATCTATGATCACATCGGTCGTGTAAGCGGAGAGATCCAGCGTATCCACGCCCATACCTGCATCGACAATGCCCGGGATGGTCATGCCATCACCAAGACTGAAGGTGTCATCACTGGAACCGCCATTATAGAATTCGAACGCGCTGAACTGCAACGACCGTCCAGCCGAGCTGTAAGTGTTGACCCCGCCAAAGTTCCAGGTGGCCGTTTGGTTGATTCCCTGCAACACATCGGTTGCGGCAGAGGTAGCGATCAGCAGGTTGATGTTTCGGAAGCCTGCCGTCAGGGCCACATCCTGTCCATCGAAGCCGGCAAGTGTTCCAGGAGCGGTCAACAGAACCGTGCGCGGTGCGATAAAAGCGCTTAAGTCGAGCGTGTTCGTGCCGGCACCGCCATCCAACCAACCGGTCAAGTCGACGCCATTATTGAAATCAAACAGATCATTACCGGCTGCTCCGTTCAGGTTGTAGGTTGTGTTAGCGAGCAACTGGAAGGTATCGCTGTCCGTGCCGCCTGTTAGAGATTCAAAGGAGGAAAATTCCCAGGTGCCGGAAGCAGAAAGATAGCGATCTGTCCCATCCAGTTCAAAGGTGCCGGGCGCGTTGCGGCCGATGAGAGTGTCGTTCGCCAGCGCACTGCCAAGCAGGGTTTCGATCCCTGCGAATGTGCCGGTCAGGCCGCTGGTGGCGGAGCTTTGCAGATTGATGGTGACATCGGCGGGATACGGCTGATAATCCAGTGTATCCGTTCCACCACCGCCATTGATATTCCCGGTGAAGGAGGTCAATGTGGTGAACTGGAAGGTATCCGTGTTTACATTGCCATTGAGATTCTCGAAACCGTTGAAGGTCAGCGTTCTGCCGCCGGCAGTGTAGGTACCAAGACTCGGATCCCAGACCGAAGGCAGGTTCGCGCCGAGCATTGCATCGCTGAGAGTTGACCCGCCCTTCAGGAAATCGATGTTGTCGAACAGGCCACTGGACGACTCGCTGCCAGCAAAGCCATCGATAGAGCCGAGGCCGCTGAGAGTGACGTTGCGAGGAGTCGTGTACGCGCTCCAGTCGATCGTGTCCACGCCGGCTTGACCATCCAGACCGCCGGCCAGCATCGCGCCATCGGCGAACACGAAATTATCTGCTACAGATCCACCGATCAGAGTCTCGATGGCGGTGCCGAGGTTGGTGACGAGATTTGTTCCTTCTTCAACGGTAAGGACAGGATCAATATTGAATGTCAGCCCGAGTGTAATGGCGGAAAAGTCAAAGCTGTCGTTCGCACCACCACTGTCAACAACGGTGTCATTGCCGAAGTTGTCGAAGAAACAATAGGTGTCATTGCCAAGCCCGCCTTCGAGGCGATTATCCGCAGTGCTGCTGCACAGGCGATCATTCGCGAAGCCGGTAATCAGGTTTTCGATACCGGTGATGGTGTCGGAGCCGATGCCGGTGTTTTGCGCGAGAGTCTGGCTGAGATCAATCACGAGGTTGACTGCACTCCAACTCTCATCAAGCGTGTCGATTCCGGCTGCGCCAGTGAGGATGTCATTGCCGAGCCGGCCGCGCAATACATTGTCCTGTCCATCACCGGTCAGCGTATCGTTCCAGTCGCCGCCAAATATGTCGCGGATAGCGGTGATTCCGTTCGTGCCGGTCGCGGTGTCAGCGACAGCACTCAGATCCACAACCGCCGAGGTTGTCGTATAACCCTGATAGTCAATGCGGTTGATTCCGAGGCCGGCGTCGATCATCCCCGCGCCGCCTGAAATCTGCGCCGCGTCATTCATGAAGATGAACTGGTCATTCCCGGAGCCGGTGCGGATCTGTTCCAGACCATTGAGCGTGACGTTGAGCGTGTTGATTCCATCCGTCAACGCGAGGCTGGCGGTGTAGATGCTGAGACTCAGGTCCGCGGAGAGGGCAGAGAAGTCGAGCGTATCCGCCGCGCCGCCGCTATCGGTGATGGTATCGCTGCCCCATCCGCCGGTAAAGACATAGGTGTCGTCGCCCAAACCGCCCGCGAAGGTGTTATTCTGTACATCACCCTTAAAGGTGTCATTTAACGGCGTGCCGATGGCATTTTCGATCGCAGTGAAGCCGCCGGTCAGGGCAGTTGCGGTTAAGGCAGGCAGATCGACCGTGACGGCCGAGGTGGTGAACAAGTTGTAATCAAGTGTGTCTGAGCCGGCTTGGCCGTCCACGTATTGCGGGATGGTCATAGCACCGACCAGCGCGAAGGTGTCGTCGCTGGAGCCGCCGCGCAGTGTATTGAAGTTCGAAAAGACGAACGCATTGGGCGTCACGCCCGGCCGGGTGTAGACAGTCTGGGTTGAGATAAACGTGAACAGACCAGGCAGATTCGCGCCGGTCAGCCGGTCATTCGTTGCGGTCGGGCTGGCGATGAATTCGCTGATGTTGTTGAAGATGCCAAGCGAGACGACCGGCCGCGAGAGGTCTTCGAGCGTGCCGGCGAAATCGCGCAATGTGCCAAGGCCGGTGATGAACACATCCCAGCCGCCACGGCTCCAGGCGCTGACGTTGATCATGTTATAGCCGGAGCCGCCGATAAAGCTTTCTACAAATTCGTTACCGACCGTCACCTGATTGCCAAGGCCGTCCACCACCTTCCAGCCACTGGAATCGAGGGTGATGGTCACGCCGGTGGTTACAAGTGAGAAATCAAGTGTGTCGGTTCCCTCGCCCGGCAGCTCCACAACCTGATCAAGATTCCAGTTATTGCCGAAGACGTAGGTGTCGTTCCCGCCTCGGCCGATGAGGTTGTCCGGGCCCGCATCGCCGACCAGGATATTATCGAACTCATCTCCGTAGATCGTGTCGATTAGCGTCGAACCGACCACCTTCTCGATGCGGAAGATGCCGTTGACGAGGCCGCCGAAGATACCGGTGGCCTGCCCCAGGACCAGGTCAACCACGGCTCCAGAGCTATAGAGGGTGTAGTCAAGTGTGTCGATATCGAGCAGGTCTGGATCATCGTTTCCGTCGAGCCGACCGGGTACGGTTGCAGTACCGATCATGTTGAATGTGTCGTCGTCAAGACCACCATACATCCCGGTGATCTCTGTGTTGGTCGCCTGGATGTTGAAGGTGTCATTCCCGGCCATGCCATTCAGGATCTCAATGTCATCGAAGATCATGGTGAGCAAAGGCAAGCCGGTTTGGAAGACGATCTGGGTCGCCTGGATCGTGAAGATGTCGTTGTTATTCGTGCCCTGGAAGGTGTCGGGGAAGTTGGTCCCGATCAGGTCGTTGATATTATCGAACTTGGTTAGCACGGTCGCCACCGAACCCTGGATGCCATCCAGTGAACCTGCAAGAGCGGCCTGGAACGTCAGGCCTGTCGGGTAGGAGCTGAAGTCCAGCAGGTCGAAGCCGGTGTATCCATCGAGATTGCCGGAGAAGAACGCGCCGGTTGGGAAGACGAATGTGTCATCGAAGGCAGAACCGATCACCCAGTCCAGCCCGGAGACGGGTGTGTTAAACTGATTCGCTCCGTACACAACCTGTACGTTGTTCGCGATCGGTGTGACCGTGATCGGTCCGGGCAACAGAGTGAAGTCGAGTGTATCGAGCAGGCCGGCACTGTCAATGATCGTATCCACACCCCAATCGTTCCCGAAGCTATAGCGGTCACTGCCGCCGGCGCCGGTCATCACATCATTGCCGTCGATGCCGGCCTGGTCAAGTCCGTACGGAGTGCTGGCAGCACCGCTCAGGAAATCGGCCGTTGGAACAGGTAGCAGATTGCCAGAGCGGAAGAGATCATCTCCCGTTCCGCCGAACATCGTGTCAACACCGCCATTGCCAACAAGGGTGGTGCCGGCGAGTGTGTTGCCATACAATGTGTCATTGAGAGATGTGCCAAGGATCGCATCGATCTCGAGCAAGCGACCAATGGTGGGCAGGCCCAGATACGTGACTATGTGGGAGAGGAAACCGGTCCTCAGGTCTACTATTGCCGCAGTTAGAGGAGAAGAGTAATAACTGAAGTCGAGCACATCGATGCCAGCCTGACCGTTGAAGCCGGAACGAATCGCGCTGGCGAAATACGGCGCGCTGGGGATGTCGGTGATGAGCACCCCATCACGAATGCGGAAGACATCGTCACCCGCACCGCCCTTGACCGCGAAGCGCTGGCGCTCCGCGTAAGTGAAGTCAAACAAGTCAACGTTCACACCACCTTGCAGTACCTCAATGTACTTGAACACGATCTTGTGACCGCCCGCGGTGTAGCTGTTTTCGTTATTCAGACCCAATTGCCAGACGCCTTGCTGATCACGGCCGGCCAACACATCGTTCGGGCGGCGGCTGCCGAGCACGACCTCGATCGTAGCCCAGTCGAAGGTCAGGTCGTTGGTGCCGAACGGGAAGACCAGCAGGTCCTGCGCCTTGACTGTTCCATTCGCATCGGAACCCGTGACCACGTCGATCTCGGTCAACGGGTCGTCTGCATCTATGTTCAGCAACAAGCTGTTGATATAGATGCCGCCATCCGCACCGAGACTGATGGCAAGCGGGTCGTCGAGAATGTGGAAGTCGAGTGTGTCCACGCCACCACCGGCAGTTATGATCGTGTCATTGCCCCAGGCACGTGAGAACAGAAAGGTCTCATTTATAGCGCCGCCGGTCAGTGTATCGGTGCCTTTGCTGTCGGTATCATCCGGACGAATGACGACCGGAAGTCCTCCCAAGTTGCTGCTCACAGCACTGGCATTGTATGTGTCATCGCCGCCATGCAGGAAGATGTTGAAGTACTCGAGGCCGTGGCCGCTCTTCGGGAACGAGAATTGCTGGTATGGAATGCCGCCCACGTTGCCGTTGACGGTCAGATCCGCTGGGCCTGCATCTGAAAGTGTGACTACATCGTTAAGATTCGCGGTGTGCACGCCGAGGCGGTCGACGTACCATGGTGCGCCGGTATCCTGAATGGTGAGTGGACCGAGGAAGTCACTGCCGAGGAAGACGCCGTAGATATCAGAGCCATCGCGGCCATCGACACGCAGGCCGCCTGCACCCGCTGCGCTGATCGAGAGCACGCCGCCGCCGCGACTGCCAAGGATTTTTTCGATCTCAAGGAAATTGCTGTTGAGTGTGTAGCCCAGGCCGGTCAGTGAGATGTGACTGGCACTGATCTCGCCGCCCAACTCACCATAAGCAGACTGGAAGTCGAGCATATCGAAGCCGGCGTCAGCACCCAGCAGCGTGTCATTGCCACTGTAGGAGGCGAAGTAGTACGTGTCATCGTTCGCGCCGCCGGAAAGCGTATCATCCCCGGCACCACCGGTGAGTCCATCGTTTCCACCATTGCCATAAAGTGTATCATTGCCCGCGCCGCCCAGCAGTGTGTCGTTGGCACTGCCTCCATTGAGCGTGTCATTGCCCGCGCCGCCGCGCAGCGTGATCCCGGCCGTGCCGGCATTGAGCGTGTCATCACCATCGTCGCCCCATAATAGCGAAGCCGCATTGTTACTGGAAGTCAGCACATCATTGCCCGGGCCGCCATGGAACTCGACCGGGATGCTCAAGCCGGTAGCAATGATCCCGTCGTTGCCTTCACCGCCAAAGGCGATCACCTTGACCACGTTCCGGTAGGCGGTGATGCGTTGGTCAACATACTCGGCCGCGCCGTTGAGGTTGGCTTTTATACGCAAATCAGAACCGTTCATAAAAACCGTGAAGATCTCATCGCCGTCGAATAGATCGCCGGTGAAGCGATTCCCCGCGAAGGGTCCCATGTTTAGATAAAGCAGGTAGCCGCCGGCGGTCGGGACGGTAGTGCCAAGGCGAGGCGGCAGGACAATGTTGAAGGTCTTGTCGTAAACCGTGATGCGCACCTCGAACTCGAAGATGGTGACCGTGGTAAAGAACAGATCGAGGTTGATGTAAATCTTGAAGAACAGGTCGATCTTGACGCGCACGTCGAAGATCCAGCCGTTGGTCTCCGCCACCTCGGCGATCTCCTTCCAACGAACCTTGCCGTCGTTGTCGGGATCGTGCAGGTAGAAGTAGGCCGTGGCCTCGATGCCGCCGCCCACGCCGATCTCGATGATGGCCAGTGATACCGAGGCGCCGATCTCGACTGTAACTGTCAGAGTCAACTGCGGCACGCGCTCGCCGGTATCGGGGTCGCGTACGATGATGTAGAACCCGTCCGCGATATCTTCGGGCAGACCGGTGATCATGTAGGTGTTGATACCGCGCGTATCAAACCCGAAGTCGACATCCAGCTCCGCCTGGAAACTGCCGCCCACCTTCACCCAGACCGGCGGCGGGGTGTAAACCATGAAGCGGAATTCGATGGAGGCGCTTAACTGCAGAGCCGGCAGATTGACCACAACCAAGTCGGCGTCCTGACCGGCCAGCATCAGGAGCACCATTCCGGGGTCGCTCAAGATCGGGAAGTCAATCGAGAAGTCACCCAAGGTCGCGCTGGAAGTCGCATCACACTCACGCTTTTTCGTGGTACCGCCGGTGCTTGAGCCGGTTGGTTTTTTGCACAGGTTCTTGGTGTATTCAGCCGGAGACCCAGGCGTGGGGGCTCCCAAGGCGCCATCCATTGCGGAGCTGAAGGAGACGCCCGGACCTCCGGTGTCCATCAGGGCTTCGATGTCGGCGCGCAGCCAGCCGGCGATGGGTGAACCGGAGTAATTCACCAGGCTGAGCGCGCCGATCGGGATGAACAAGCCGGTGGTACCCAACGAATTCATCTGCTTGGCGAGGCCGAATAGATATGCCGCCGCATTCAGGAACGGTCGAAGTTTCTTGACGCCGGTGAAAAGCAGCTCGATCTCGTCGATCACACGCATCGTCTGGCCGGAGAGGAAGGACATGACCGGGTCCACTTGCCAGAGGAAACCCTCCTCAGGGTCGATCAGCCAGGCGAAGGGCTGAAGGATCTTGAAGACCGCGTCCAGCACCGGGCGCAGGTACTTGCTCAGGAACGAGCCAAAGTCAAGGCGTACGTTCCAGTACTGAACATCGGGTTTATCATCATAAAAGAAGTCGGGGCGATACGGATCCAGTTCTACATTCGTGAAAGTCCAAACCGCATTGAAGTCCATTTGCAGATTCGGGAACAGGGCGCTGCCGTCAAAGCTGGAAAGCACTTTAAGATGTACATCGTAGGTTCCGTTCAAGATCGCGTATATTACCTGCGAAGGCTCGGTGCCGGCATCAGCCAGTTCAGCAAAAGTGAATCGACCACTGCTATCCGGATCGCGCACATCGATAACGATCACATAATCCATCCCCGTGCTACCGGACCAGGCCTCCGGGTCCGGATCAGTGGTAGTTGTGCCGGTGACCGTGAATGGGATGAACTGGACCTTGCCCGTGATTGGACCGGCAAGCACACCGTCCAGATTGAGTGTTAGCTCATCCACTGGGGATACATCGAGGTAGAAGCCGTCTGTGGAGTTGATGCCAAAGGTGAAGTCGTCCCAGGCCCAATCGTATATCAGGTCAACCGTCGCGTTAACAGTGAGTCCCAGCCCGTCGAGCATGATATCGAATGGCACCGTCGTGTTGATTATGTCACCCAGGTCCATGTGAAATTCGCAATAGGAATTTACAAGTGGATCGGGATCCTCGATGCATGTACTGCCACCATTCTGATCAATAACGACAACGGGTGATTTAAGCACGCCGGCCCAAGAGGTTGCGATGACACCCTGAATAAGAGCAATTGTCCCGGCTGTATCGAGGGTTGGCGGTGCGACCAGAATTGCATTCAGCAGGTTCTGCATCAATGCGAGGCGCATTTGTTCGAAGATTTGAACCGCAGCCAGGGTCTTGAGCGCGGCGCCGATGAAGGGCAGGCGCTGACCGAAGACCTGTTCATTGAGCGCGTTCTGCAAGACGATCAAGGCGGTGTCGAGTCCGCCCAACAACACTTCGACATTCTTGAGCAGGTCATTAATGGTTGCGCCCAACTCAAGGACACCGGCATTGATGCCGAGATTCGGGATCTGATAGTAGCGCGTGGACGGATTGACAAAGTCACCATCCGGACCGGGATAACCGTCCGCGTCCATGTGCACGCCGGCCAAACTGCCACTCAGGAAGGTGCCCAGGTTCGGTATATATATGTAGAGGATCGGATAAAGTTCATCGGCCAAAGTGAATGGATCGGGATGGAAGAGCGGTAGACGCAGGATGGCCGCGCCGCTCAATGACTTTTGTGTGGATGCGAGCAGATTCTCAGTGAAATAATGACGCGCATTACTGTCGTTATCAATCAGTGAAAAATTCCAGATGGCTGAATCAGATGTAGCGGTATTGCCATCCCCATCCAATGCAACCCAGGCGGTTTCACCAACACATGGATTGACCGAGCAAGTGTGGGTATACACATCCAAATAGGACAGCTTGAGGCGGGCATCGATGGCCGTCTTGCGCGCATAAACGGAATAGGTCAGCGTGGAACTGTCGTCAATGAAGCCGCGCGGTGTGCCGGCAGTCAGAAGTGTGTTCAGCCCGAGACCGAGATTCAATACGGCCGAGAAATTTGCGGTGATGTAGCCGGCCGCATTGGCAGAGTACAGTCGCTGCACACCCTCGAGCGCAACAAATGGATTGGCCGGATCCTGAAAGCTGGGGAAGTAAACGGATAGCGGCAGGTCGAGAGTTCCGGAAACATTATCGGTGAGCGCGAGGCGCAGGTCCGTCCAATTGGATGCTAACTGGAACGTCGCACCTGGAAACACAGATTGCAACGAGATCAGGAATTTCTGCGCGGTGTCTACCGGATTGCCGGCCAGGATATCGACTTTGGCGGCAAAGATCGGTGCGTAATCGAGTAACTGCCGGACCGTCATGCCGAGGAACGGCAATGGGACTGTCAGCCGCGCGCCCGCGTCCGCGTGCAATGCATTGAGGTAGTCCACCGCGCCGGTCAGGAGCGAGATGACCTCGGCAAATGTCACATCTTCAAGTGCGCGCGCATTTACCAGCCCAGGCAGTGCCGGCCATGTCGTCTGATTAGGGAGAGCGGGCAACTGCGGAATGGCAGTGAGAGCCGGAGTCGTGAACCAGTTGGGGAATGTGAACGGAATGATTTGATTAGTAATGCCAAATGATCCATCGCCAGGCTGGGCCACCACCGGGAGATCAAGCCCGGCTATTGCAGTGATCGCGGAGATGGCGGCAACATAATTGAAGCCGACGCCGGGGCTGGCAATATCTTCGTCGTGAGCATTTTGTAAAAGAGTATCGAGCGAAACGCCGGTAACCAATGGATTGGGATCGTGCAAGCGAACGTCGAAGTCCAACGAGGCATCAACCAGGTTATTCGCAGCGTTCACAACGGTGAGGCCAGCGAAGCCTAATCGCAATGTAGCATTAAATGTCCCCACCGCCATATCGAGGCTGCCGTGCAGGTATGGGTCAACATCAAGATCGCCGTCGGGATCGATGTTCAAGCCCAGCAGGTCCAACTGGTTGGAGCCGTGCCGGCCGTATAGGCCCACATCCAATCCGAGGCGAGTACGCAGATTTCCATCGGCGTTCGCCTTGATCACCATCAGAGTGATGGAGGCATCCTGCGCGACCAACGTGAGGCGATCAGAGAAGCAGGAGCGGTTGTACAGCACCAAACCGGAGCCATCGGGCGCGCCAGTGAACGGATCCGTGCGCATGACATCCCCATAGCCGGCGCCGGCTAGGCAGGCTCCGGCGGCGCGCTCGTCGAAGATCAACTCAAATTTGATCTTATCAACTAATGCAGGCGAGATCGGTAGGAATGCAGCATTCATCGCCGCATTCAACTTGGTGACCACAACGTCGACCGTATCACCAAGAAGGAATGAAGCGGTGATGATATAAGGGACGTTATCCACAGCCAGCGTAAATACGACAGTGAAATCCGATATCACTCCGTTCGCAAGCGGGGAAACCTCCGGAAGTTCGGTCTCTTTTACGACCTGTGGGCCGATAAAGAACGAGGCCGGGGTCACCGTCATATATTCAACCGCACCGGACAACGCGTATAAACCGATCTGCTCGCTGGAGGTGAGCATCATGCGGCTGGCCTTGATCTGGCTGGCCGCGCCGGACACCACCGCGATCGCGGAGTTGATATCCGCGATCAGATCCTCGAGGGAGGTATTGCCGGTTGTCTCTGATGCCAAGATTGGAATGATAAGCGTAGTTGAGGCGCCGCCGTATTCATACAACGTGACCGTGAAGGTCTGGTTACTCAAGAGCTCGAAGGGAAGAGGTGTGGTCGGGTCAATCTCCGCACCGACGTAGACGCCCGCAGCTGCCAGGCCGATCTGCCAGAGGTTCGCGTCCGCCGCAGTGATGCTGATCGAACGAATGCCCTGATCCGGAAGGGCGCTGATGCGGTACAGCAGATCCGAACCGGACTCGAGCGAAGCCCGCAGAATGCCGTAAAGGTCGTTAGCGGGCGTGAACAGGGCATTGACATCAAGTACCAGGTCGTCAACACTTGTATTTGTCACGGTGTCTGTCGCAAGCAAATTCAAATTAAATGCGCAGCGATAATAGTCTGGGTCCGGAGCGCCAACTGGATCATTCACTCCGGTGCAACTGCCGGTCAGGTCTGTATCCGCTTCCAATTGAACAGTGAAGGTGATGTTCTGAGTCGTGACGCCAAGCGGTCCTAAGGGAACATAATTCAACGGCACCGGCAGGGCATACGCCATCAAGGTTGGTACTGTGTTCAGATCGGCGCGAATGGCGGCGGCGATGTTGGCATCCAGATCGAAGGCCAGTTTGAAGTCGTAGATCATCTCGCCGGTAACGGTCGCATTGACTGAGCCTGCAATCTGCAAACCTGAGAAGGGCGACAGGTTGTAGCCCATGTAAAGTGGAAGCGTCTGCCCCGTGATCACCCTGTAGGAGATGTCGTAGGTCAGTATATGTTCGGTCGTGTCATAATCGAAGTAATCCGTATACAACGACAGGGGATAAGGGATCTCATACAGGATTTTATGAATCGCTTCAGCCAATTGACGCGCGTCGCGGAAGCACAGGCCGCCATCGTCTGCGGGCCCGGGAAGACCCGGGTCATACGGATCGCAGAGAATCGCGCTCGTGCCTTTTTCTTTTAACATCGGGTCGAGCAACGCCTGGAAGCCTGTTCCGAAATTGAGCAACTGACCGAGGAGCAGCGCTTCGGTGAACGGAATAATCTGATCGAACTGGTCTGAACCTGAGTAACCTGTAAACCAGGCGGCCAGATTCGTGAGCAGGTCATAGACCTGATCGGCAGTCGTGTTTACGAACGGCGCGACTTGAGGTTCCAAACCAGTGATGGTGACAGTGGTAACAGAGAAGACAGTGGGCGCATCCACGCGGATCTGCCAATTGGCAAACCCCAGGTTGGGAACCTGTTCGCCCACTGCCTGGCCTCTCATGTTAAGAATAAGATAATAAGGATCCCCAAGAATCGTTGGAGCCGAAACGTAAGCGGCCATATTAATCGCATTCAAGATGACGGTATTCCAGTCAGTTGTGGTCATGTGCACCCCGCCGGAGGGGTCGGTCGTAAAATAGTCCACGTACTGCCGGAAGTTGTATGCAAAGTCATTGGTCTGAATGCGCAGAAAACCGTAGATCACTTCAGCCGTGGTCGTACCCGTCAGGACGCTGATGGTATACAACCAATAGCGCATCGTCCCAATTCCCGAAAGAGGCGTCTGATCGTCCACATATCCGATGGCGGCTTGTTTGCTAAATCCAAAAGCAAGGACATAGTAGATGTCCGCGTAGATCGTGACATCCGCAATATCGTTCTCGAACAACAATCCCTGCTGGGCCAGGTCCGCATTCTTGTTCAGGCTGAGCTTGAGGATGGGCGTTTGGGATCTGAAGAATGTCATCTGGTAGTTGACCGAATCCGTGCAGGAGCCGGCCGAGCAAACCAGACCAAATGAAGAAGTCGCCGAGACGGCGCTTGTCACAACCGACAGTGCCCAATGGCTGTCAATGGCGAGGGCCGCATCGATGGCCGCGCTGATGGGATTGATGACATACGTTTGGAAGAGCAGGCCGGGCTGCAAGATATCGCCCCAGGAGATCAAGTTCCCGCCGGAATCCAGAAGGCCGGGCAACAACTTGGCCATGTTGTCGTAAAGCGACAGCGCGGTCAGATAATTTGCGAAGGCCTGCAGGGCATTGATCAAGAGAGGCTTGTCCGCGGCTGTGAACGAGATGATGGTACTGGCGGGGAATGAATACGTTTCAACGTCGTCGAAGAGGAAAGCATAATTACCGGGAACATAAGTTAGCGTGACCTGCGATCCGGAAATGGCGTAGCGCATCTTCGCGCCGCCGGTGTTGAAGGTGACAGTGTCTGCCCCGCTCCCGGCCAGGAATGTTTCAATAAATGGGAATCCGCTCAGCGCGAGGCTACCGCCCGTCGTCGTGATCGTAATGTCCTGTGAACCGCCGGTGAAGTCCAGGCCGATGGCAAGATTTGTAGTAACAGCGCTGAAATCAATTGTATCGCTGCCACCTGCATCGTTGATCGTATCAGTGCCCCAGCTGTTCGCAAAGATGTAGCTGTCATTGCCGAGGCCGCCGGTCAACACGTTGTTACCGCTTGAGCCGGTCAGGAAGTCGTTACCACTGCCGCCGGTCGCGTTCTCAAAAGCGAACCAGCTTATGCCGGATAACGTGGACGTACCGCCAAGATCAATGATCACCCCCGAACCGATCGCGGAGGCATCCAGCGTATCCGTCCCCGCCCCGGCAGTGACCGTCTCAATATCTGCGAAGGTGATGCTATTTACTGATACCGACTCACTCGCGACCTGTGCATAGAATGTCGCGCCCGCGGCCGGACCTGTCAGCGTATCAGATAGTGGAGTGGCAACAACGCGCTCCACTCCAGTGACTGAACCGGTCAGGTTCGGAAAAGCGGTTGTGTTTAAATTTATGTTTAGCGAGGTCGTCCAATTGGCGTAACTGACAGTATCTGTCCCACCATTGCCGTTCAAGTTCCCGGCGTAAAGCGAGGCTTCGTCCAACGTGAACGTATCATCATTACCCGCCGCATCGAGGTTAACGATCGCAAAGCCGGCAAACGAGACTTGCTCCGAGCCGCGTGTGATCGTGGTTGCGCGCGGCGTGAATGTGTCTGATGCCGCGGTGCCGAACACGTTAAGCGTGTCACTGCCACCGCCGCCGCTGGCACTGATGTTCGAGGTGCCTGACCCAGCCAACTGGACCCCAATCAAGTCGCCACTTGTCGTGCCGATGATGTTGACCGTGCCGGTATTTTGCACTGAGATGGGATTGCTAAAGACAATATTCTCAAGCGTGATGGCGCCGGTTGAATTTAAGATCGATACGTTTCCGGAAAAGGAGGTACTTCCCCCGCCAACCCCGCCCAACAGGCGCAGGTTGAAGGCGATGCCGCTCAGAGTGATGGTGGCTTCATTATATGTACCGCCTTCAACATAGATCGTATTTCCATCCGGCTGCAGGTTGCTAGGCTGGGCATACTGAGCCGCGGCAAAATCGATGGCGTTCTGGACCGGCGTGTTGCTACAGTCCCAATTCGGATCGGACAGGCATAGGAAGTCGAACACGACAAAATGATAGGTGATCCCGCTATAAGACAGATATGGATCCGGCGGCAAGACCGGTTCGGACGGTTCGCTTTCATTCAAGTCAGTCTTAAAAGATTCACCCGCCGTGAACTCCCCACTGCTTTCGGGCAGGAGCAGGCCGGCGGGCGCAGTCTCTTCAGGAGCTATGACCGGGGCAGGGTCAGTTAATATCTCGGTTGTATCAGTCGGCGCGACTGGACAGATATCGGGATTCTGCGGATCGGGTGTGCACGCAGGTTCGAGCGGAGTCGGATCGATCAACGCGTCCGCTGCATCGGATGGTTCAACCGGGCGGGCATCGGGATTCTCTTGATCGGGGACGGAGAGGGATTCAAGCGGGCCCGGGTCAATCGGCGGATCGCTACCCTCCAGGGGTGTGACCGGACAGGTATCCGAGGTGCAGATTTCATCTCCCCCTGATGGAGGGTCGCCTCCTTCGGCATGGACGATCCCGGCCAGCGGACCAGCCAACAAAAAAAGAATCCCAAACAGGACAATTAATTGAAGGATCCTTTTTGTCTGGATGTGAGTTGATGAATTTTTCATCGAAAACTTATTAAGTTAGCTGCAAAATGCGGGGCTGTGCTTCAATTACGATTAAATATATCCTATTTAGCCGAGATGGACAAGAAGCAATTTTTCGTATTCCGCTACTTCTTCAACAAGGCCAGCAGATCCTTGCCCTTTTGACGTTCACCCGGATCGGTTTCCAGTTGCAGAAATATGTTGATATCGTTGATCGCTTCCTCTATTAAGCCGATTGAGCGATAAGCCAGGGCGCGGTTGTAGTAAACCCCGGGAAAGTCGGGAGTCAATTCAATGCAGCGCGTGAAATCCTCGATCGCCTCGGCATGACGACCGAGATAATAGTTCGCCGCCCCGCGGCGCAGATGGGCTTCGGCGAGGCGCGCATCGAGCAGCAAGCTCTGATCAAAGTCCTCGATCGCCTGGGCGTACTGACCTTGATCGGATCGAAACGTGCCACGCTGCAGGAACAGGGATGGATCGGCGGGATCAAGCGCCAGCGCGGCATCGAAGTCCGCTCGAGCGCGAGCTGTATCGGATCGCGAGGCGAACAACTGCGCGCGTTCGGCATAAAGCGTTGCATTCTGCGGGGCGAGCGTGAGCGCCTGATCGATATCCGCCAGCGCGCTTTCAAACTGATTCAAACTCTGGTGGACGAGCGCACGCTGTGAGTAATACAACGGTTCCAGTGGATAGGTGTTGATCAGAACATTCCAGTCATCCAGCGCCTCTTGCAGGCGTCCCATTTGTGCGCGCAAAAGCGCACGGTTGTACCGGCCATCGGGAAAATCAGGAGCAAGCTCCACCACCCGATCAAAATCCTGCAACGCGGACTCGAAATCCTGCTGTCGGATGTACAAGGCGCCGCGCAGGAACAATATCCGGTAATCATTGGGTTGCAAGGCGAGAGCCTGCTCATAATCAGCCAGCGCCTGCGGAACCTGATCCAACAAAGCATACAGGTTCCCGCGCTCGCGGTATCCCTCGCTATTCTGCGGGTTTAGCTCGATCACCCGGTCAAGATCGCTGAGCGCGGATTCATAATCCTCGATCGATTGGAAAACCCGGGCGCGGTACAGATATGCCTCGACCGAAGAGGGAGCCAGCTCAATGGAACGGTCCAGGTCAGAACGCGCCGAGTCGAACTCGCCTTGCTCATAAAATACTTTTCCACGCGCGAGATATGCCTCGGCCTGATCCGGCGCCAGCTCGATCCAGCGCGTAAAGTCTGACAGCGCAGCCTGCACGTGACCTAGTTGCGCGCTGGCATGCCCGCGCGCCTGGTATGCATTGACCGCCTGTGGATTTAGTTTGAGGGTCGTGCTGAAATCTGTAATGGCTTGTTCGAATAGATCGAGGCCAAAGTAAGCCAGTCCGCGGCGATAGTAAAGATCGGCCAGGTTGGGTTCGGCCTGAATTGCGCGATCATACAAACCGATGGCCTGTTCATATTGACTGTTCTTCATGAGGGCATCGGCCTGCAGAATCAGATCGATCACCGGCGAGGTCGGAAGCGGGACCCAGGCCATCGTAGGCGTGCCGCAGGCCGTCAGCGCGAGTGCGAGCAGAACCATGGAAATGCAACGCTGGTACATGGATTCAGTATATCATCGCGGCCAGCGTAACTGCTGATGTCTACGGCCATGCCATAACCACATCCGCATCTGGTGTCGTGAGTCGTTTATTCCGTACAGATGGAATGATGAACAAAAGGCTCCTATCTAAAAAATAGATGGGAGACTTTTCATGATCGCATGCATCCTGCGGTGTTTTTTGTTGATATTACCCGGTCAATCCGCGCTCACCGTAAGCGGAATGAGCGTTGGGTTGGAATTTTCAAGTACATGTTTCGCAGACTTAACATCCACTTGGATATTGAAATCCACCTCGTTTCCCCAGTCTGGAAAACCGGATCGGACAGGATAAACATAGCCTCCCATCAGGAAAAGGTTTGCCTGCATCAAGATCCCGGGGTATTGAATATCGAGCAGATACAAATTCGTAAAGGGCCCTATACCAATGATGGTCGCGCCCTGTTCAATGCTCTGATTAAGAAGATGAATGGCCTGCTCTGAAGGGTTTAGCGAAGGGGCAACCGCTTCCGGCCAGTATCTCTCCTCTGCAGGAAGGCCCAGTTCATAATGATAGTATCCCTGAGAAGTATCCGCGCCGGCTGCAATCGGAATATCATTTTTGTCTTCAAGCCCTAGGACATAGCGGACATATCCTGTTCTTTTGCCATTTGTGTCGCCAACTATCGTGATTCCAGTGAAAGGGATATCTTCCGGCCAGCGCAACAACATCCCCAACGCACACAGGTGCTCAATATCGCCGCCCAGGTCAGTATCAAGATGAATCTTATTCATTGCGATCCATGTAGTTACACGCCTTCAATAACATTCACTGTCAACTGCCCTATTTTTCCTCGAGTTCGATCTCAAAAAGCACGGGCCATAATTTGCCTGTGACAAAGAGCCTGTCCTGTGTTTGATCATAGGCGATGCCGTTGAGCACCGCTTCTTTTTCCTGCCGCTCTTCAGCTGGGAACAATCCCGTCAGATCGATCCATCCGAGAATTTTCCCTGACCCCGGATCAATTCGCACGATCTTATCAGTATGCCATATATTGGCATAGATCTCACCTTTTACATACTCAAGCTCGTTGAGATCAACCAATGGTTCGTCATCCTCAAAAACGTTGATGATCTTTTCAACCTGGAAGGTCTCGGGGTTAAGAAAGGTAATTGTGTTGGTTCCGTTACTTATGATGAGAAAGTGACCATCATCCGTAAGCCCCCAACCTTCCCCTTCATAGCTAAATTCACCGAGCAGTGACAGGGTCTTTTGATCATAAATAAACCCCTGCTGATTGCGCCAGGTCAATTGAAATATTTTTCCATTGAGGAGGGTGATCCCTTCGGCAAAATAGTGATCTTCAAGACCAACCCTGGTTTTTATACTTCCGCTCGTCAGATCAACGATGCGTAAACTGGATGATCCATTTCGTCCGGTGCTTTCGTAGAGGCTGCCATCTTTATATTCCAGGCCCTGTGTGAAAGCGGTCTGATCGTGCGGCCAGCGATTTACGATCGTATACGTATAGGTTGGGATGGGCCCTGAAAAGAATCCGGCAATTGTATTCCTGGCTGCGTCTGAAGAAAAGATGGCTCCAGTGCCAAGAAAGGACAGGATGATCAATATCAGATAGGCCTTCTTTGTTTTTTTCATAAACACTTTGCATTGCCCCGATCAGATCAAACCGCGTGCGATCAGACTCTCGGCCATTTCCACGATCGTTTCGTCCCTGGGACGCGCCTGCCAGCCAAGGATCCTTTTTGTCTGTTCTGTGGAGATGGTGTATTTCCAGCCAAGAAGAGGAACGGTGGCTCGCTTGACCTTGGCATTGAAGATCCCGATGAACCGGATCAGCGCATCCGGCAAAACGCGTGTGGGAACGCGATAGCCGCGGCTTGCGAACTGCTTATCCAGGATCAAGGCGAATTCCTGAAATCTAACCGATGCGCCATTACTGAGGAAACGTTTTCCGGCCGCGGCCGGTGTGATCATGGCTTTAACAAGGATATCGGCCACGTCGCGCACATCCACAAAATTGAGTTGGGTATTCGAGAGGCCGGGCAGGCCCCTGCGCATCAGCGTGCGGACCCATTCACTGGAGGCAAAGTAATGATCGTCCAGAGCGGGGCCAAACACATAGGTCGGGTTGACCGAAGAGAGTTCCACCCCGTTCTTATTCTCCTCGCCGCGCACAAAATCCCATGCGGCCCGTTCGGCGATGGTCTTGCTTTTTTGGTAGGGGTCAGCGGTCTTCTGTAGATCCGACCAGTCGTTTTCGTCAAAGTTCCTGTTCTCACCTCGATGCCCACCGACAACCGCAGCCATGGAGGAAAGCAGGACCACGCGCCTGATTTTTTGAGCGTACGCGGCGCGCAAAACACGCAAGGTGCCGTCGCGCGCGGGGACGATCAATTCGTTTTCATCTTGTGGATTCCTGAGTGGAGCAGGCGATGCCAGATGCAGGACAAAGTCACAGCCCTCAACAGCTTCCTGCCAGCCATCGTCTTTCGTGAGGTCTGTATAAACAAAATCCAATTTGTTCGTATCCACATGCTCAGCCAGCGTCGCGCGGACCTTTG
Organism: uncultured Anaerolineaceae bacterium; assembly: GCA_964610295.1. Classification (GTDB taxonomy): domain Bacteria; phylum Chloroflexota; class Anaerolineae; order Anaerolineales; family Villigracilaceae; genus Villigracilis. Next base: position 74,438 of record CAZSVR010000003.1, on the reverse strand, counting down.
CCTCCTGGGCCGCAGAGCGCAGCGTGCCGCGCACGTTGTATCCGAGTTCAAGCAAATGCAAAATGGTGCGCAGCGCAATAAATCCGCTTGCACCTGTGACCAGTACTTTTGCCGTCTCGCAGCGGCGGGCCGCCGTTGTTCGCGGCATCAGCAAAGCAATCCTGTGGACGAACGGTGTGGAGGATGGGTTGTCTGTCATGGAAAATTCTTGATCAACAAGCGGGATCTTATTAATTCGGATAATTATACTAGGGGCTGTATGCAAATTAATATTGTGTCGCTCTGCCGTCTCGCACCCCGTTCGGGCCGGGAGACCCGGCGTCCGCCGGGGCGAGACGGCCGGCGTGCCGCCGCTGATCGCGGCACGAACGGTGAGCGCAGCGAAGAGTCTCGTTCTTGGGTTGATTTCAGGCAAAATCCGAGATTCTTCGTCGCTTCGCTCCTCACATCGTCCCGATGTCCTTCGGGAGAAAGACACTCAAGAAAGATTTTGCATACACACCCTAACTCCATCCAAAGCTTGTTGATTCCCAGCCCAGCAAATCGCCTTCGATATGTTCGGTCAGGCCCACTTTTTCCATCAGGAACATAACCTGAGCTCGATGGTGCATACTGTGAGTGATGACATGTCCGATCGTGCCACCAAAGGTCTTTAACTGCGGCGGCTGGTCAAGGGTGTCAAGAAAGCAATCATCGAAACGTCCTTCGCGTACGATTTTATGCGTCAGGTTGGCAAATTCCCGGCTGGCACTGCTCAAGCGCGCGAGCAGTTCGGGAATGGTCGTCCCTGTTTTCTTCTGAACAGATCGCTCATGGAGCAGGTCTGTCCAAACTTCCATGTTATCGATGATGTGGATAAACGTCCTGCGAAGGGATCGTTGGTCGATCTCGAACTCCTGATCAAGCAACGCATCCGGCAATGACTGGCAGGCTAATAACAATTGGCGTGTCGTCCAGGCGTCGTGGGCAAGTAACCGGTCAACAATATCCATTGGGTCTCCGTAACGTTTATATGTTTGAACAATTGTATCGCTTGGATATAACCTTCCGCATAAGAGGCTGGTGGAATGCTTGCACGGAATTATATAGCCAATTGTAAAAAGACAACAAAAGACCCCCGCCGAATTTATTTCGGCGGGGGTCTTCTCTGAACTATCCAGGTCAATCCGCGCTGGCCAGCGATGGATCGATTTCAGGCTCCCTCTCCTTTAATTCCTTGCGCGGGGCGAAAAACGCAGCGGCCAGTCCAAGCACACCAGCAATGAACGCGATCACAAACACAAGGTGAATGCCATTTGCCATGGCCGCGCGCACGCCTACATCGACGACGATCTGTGAGCCGGGCAAAGGCTCGAGCAATTGCTTGACCAGTTCCGGGTCCAGGCCGGAAGCGCGAAAGTCCGATGCGAGTCGCATGCTCAAGGCTGCGCCCATCACACTCACGCCGAGAGTCCCGCCGATGGAACGGCTGAATTGAAGCGTTGAAGTGGCGGTGCCGAGATAGTGCTTTCCCACACTGGTTTGCACAGCGATGAAGAAGGCCGGGATCGAGAGCCCCATGCCAACGCCCATCATCGTGACAAACATCATCATGGCGATCTGGCTTGAATTGACGCCAACAAGCGTCATGAGGAACGCGCCAACCACGAACAAGGCCGTTCCGCCCAGCCCAAGTTTGCGATACCCCACCCTCAACATCATACGCGTGCCAATGATGCTGGCCGTCACCCAACCCAACAACATGGGCGTAATGGTGATGCCTGCTTGCGTGGCGCTTGTGCCAAGCACGGCCTGAACGAACAACGGAATGAAGGAGAGGCTTCCAAATATGGCACAGCCGGTGAACAGACCATGCGCGGTGGCTGTGGAAAAAAGCGCGTCACTGAAAAGCGGGATCGGCAGGATCGGGTCTGCTGCACGGCTCTCCACCCATAACAACAATATGAACAACGCCAGCGCGGCCGCAAGCAGGATCCAACTAGTGGATGAACCAAATTCCATTAGGCCGAGCAGCAGGGCGATGACACTGACGGTGAGCAACGCCGCCCCTGCATAATCCACAGCGGGCCGTACCAGACTCCTGGGATGGTCGCGCCATCCAAACACGACCAAGGCTGCCGCGATCAAACCGGGGATCACGTTGATGTAGAAGATCCAATGCCATGAAAGTTTGTCGACAAGGAAACCGCCCAACAACGGCCCGGCAATGGAGGAGACTCCCCATACGCCGGAGAAAAATCCCTGCATTTTGGCGCGCTGTTCCAGCGAGAACATCTCGCCGATCAATATGAAAGCCAACGGAATGATGCCGCCCGCGCCGATACCCTGCAATGCGCGCGCCCAGATAAGCTGAGTCATATTAGCGGCCCAGCCACACAAAACGGAGCCGATCAGAAAGAGCGCCATCGCAATGACATAGAGATTGCGGCGGCCATAGATATCGGAGAGTTTTCCATAAAGGGGAACAGCGGTCGTGGAAGCCAGCATGAAAGCCGAAAAGACCCACGAGTAATGTTCCAGCCCGCCCAACTGCCCGACGATGGTCGGCATGGCGGTGGCAACGACCGTAGATTCCATGGAGGCCAGGAACAGGCTGAGCATGATCCCCGCTGTAACGATAATAATTCGATTACGTGACATATTTTCCTTTCGGCGACATAAATCTAAAGTAGCTAAGGGTTCATATAATCATACTCTAAATTAATAAAGAGACCAGCGAAGAGCCAGTCTCGTTACTAATAAGTAATTCTAGCAGCTACTGTTATAAAGCCAACAATTGTCGAAGCATTTCATCTATTTTTGCAAGATAATGATCTTCTATTGTGCCTATTACAGAATCGATATGAGTTCTATCGGCTGCACATAACTGGAACACCAAAGCTATTGATGGCACTGACAATCTGTTTTGAGGAGACGGCTCTATTTGAAAGGTAAATGGAAATCGAACTGTTGCAATCGTGGTTGTTAATGGCACAATCATTGTCATTGGATTGTTTCGTAGCGCACTATCTGCGATCACCAGCACGGAGGGTCGTCGCCCAGCTTGAACACGGCTCCCTACAGCTAATGGCAAATTGACATAGGCAATATCTCCCCGCGCCATCAATCCTCCGGCATATTTTCGGAGTTCCCCAACATATCATCACTCAGGGTTTGCCAAGCTTGCATCTCGTTCTGAAAATCCACCATACCCAAGAGATTAAGGGCCAGCCAGTCTATTGATGGATCGCGCATTACCCAAGCTGCTACATCCAAGGCTAATTGGATGTCTGCAAGGGTCAAATCAGAATATTCCTGTGTGATGGACTCTGGAGAAATACCAGATCCCAACATTTGCAAAATATGAGAAATGGGTCGACGTCCAAGTCCAATGCAAGGGACACCTCCGCGAATATTAGGATCAATCGTTATGCGAGGAGTAGTAATAGTAATTGGTTCAGAACCCATTTGCGACACACGGATAGTCATGGTCACGCCTCCATGATATTCGGGAAGGGACTTAGAGACTACCACAGTTGATACACCCGGGTATACCTTACGATCTCGCCCCTCGTTCACCACAATATCCATTGTGGCATTTGTTGATGACATCATTACCTCATTATCTCTTTGATCAATTATTTTGGCTTTTTTATAGAAAATGGAAGTGAACCAATTTCGCGCCCATCTATTGCCAAATTAACAGCATGGCCACCGAAACTTTTGAAAATTAATCCCTGCAAATTCAGGATTAGATTAATTGCCCCGACTTGATCCTGGCCAGCAAGTTGAATTGCAAATTGTCCATTCAATGGCGGTATTACCGGATTGCCATCATAATCAACGATGTGCAAGGTTAGATTATGGTTTCCTACCTCAACCTTTTTGAACCGTATTCGCAGCGCCACCGAACATTGCGGATGCGCTGCTGTTAAATTCGCCGAAAAGATAGTATCAAAGATCCCTAAAATGCTCAAACGGCCTTGATAATCGGCGGCTGCATCACATAAAGTGAAGACCTCAATATCCATAATCGCTCCTTGTTTTCGGTCTTTGTGACCAAGTTATACCACTAAATTAAATACCGCGATCATCTTATTTTCAAGGAGGTTTTACTTGCTTATAGCTCTCTCATACAACTTGCGACGCACCACACTCATTTTAGGCTATCCCCTTTTACGACCACCTTCTACTTTGCCTTTGAGAGTTTTCAGTGAGAAATCCATGGACTCTTCCAAAAACTTAGGCATCACCACCTTCATGAGTCTCGCCAGCCAACCGTCCAAGGACTCTTCAGCGATCACCAATGTGCCATTCTTCTTTGGCTGAAAGGTCCAGATATGCCTGGCGCGCGTGCCGAAGGCCATACCGGTCCAGCCAATGCGTTTATTAGGTTTGACTTCCCGCAGTGTGGATGTAATATTGAGGCCACCCGCTTTCCAATGAAAGACAGACCCGACGGCAAGTGGACCCTCAAGCTTGGACAGCGTGATGCGCGGCTGCCATTCACTCCACGCATTGATATCGCTCTGTAACTTCCAAATGGCCTTCGGTGAAGCCTTGATAAATATCTCTTTACGACCGGCGAAAGGCGCCTGATGATCAATGTCCATGTTTATGGATTAATTACTTGCCGATCACTGGCAATGGTTCCCCATACAACTTGCGATGCACCACGCTCAACGCGCGGACCTGATCCGCGGCGTGATACGAAGAACGAACCAACGGATTCGACTCCACCCATTTGAAGCCGATCTCTTTTCCATAGTCGCGCAGTTCGGCGAATTCTTCCATCATGTAATAACGATCCATGGTCATATGCTTCTTGCTGGGTTGTAAATATTGGCCGATGGTGAGAATATCCACGCCCCAGGAGCGCTGGTCGCGCATCACGGCTTTGACCTCGTCCATGGTTTCGCCGAGGCCGAGCATGATACCGGATTTAGTCAACACATCCGGGTCAAGTTTTTTCGCGTTGGACAACGTCGCCGCGGCCCACTCGTAATTATCCTGCGGCTGAACGGCCTTGAATAAACGCGGCACAGTTTCCACATTGTGATTCAAAATTTCAGGGCGCGCATCCATGACGATCTTCAGTGCTTCGATGCTTCCTTTGAAATCAGGGATCAATACTTCAACAGAACAGCCGTGCAACACCTCGCGAATCCTTCGGATGACCATCGCGAAGATCGGCGCGCCGCCGTCGCGTCTTTCGTCGCGGTTCACGGAGGTGATGACCGCATGTTTCAAGTCCATGGATTTCACAGCCTGCGCCACGCGCTCGGCTTCGCCCCAATCCATTAACGTGGGTTTGCCGTGTTTGATATCGCAAAAGGCGCAGGTGCGTGTACATACATCACCGAGCATTAAGAAGGTCGCAGTGCCGCTTCCCCAGCACTCGCCGAGGTTGGGGCACATCGCTTCTTCGCACACGGTATGCAATTCTTTCGAGCGCATCAATGTTTGGATACGTTCGTAATTTTCACCCGCGGGCGCGCGCACCTTGATCCACTGCGGGCGGCGGAGCGGGCGCGCATCTGTTTCGGGTTTGACTCTGTCTCTTGTTATGGTAGCAGGCATAAGATCCTTTTGTGAGGCGTGGTCTCGATACGGTGGCGATGGTCGAGTAGTGCGAAGCACATACACTTGCGCCGCACTCCCACTTCGCTGCGCTGCGGGGACTTCGTGCGTTTGTTGCAGTGCAGGTGTCGAGACCCGCCACCTACTCGACCCAAGTTATTTTATCTTCCTGACTCTTAATCGTAAACCTCTCACCTCGAGGACTTCCACAGGATCACCCTTACTGATGGGATCTGAGTCCGGGGATCTTTCAGCGGTCCATAATTCGGATTCCAACTGGACCTGCCCCGCGTCATTCGTAAACGTTCTGGCTGTTCCTGTTTTCCCCAGCAGTGTCTCGGACCCGGTCTGGATGCGTCCATGTTGCGCGCGGACGACGAAGATGAGCGCCGCAAAGAACAACATGCCGAGGAATACTCCCGTGCCGATGACCAGTGGCACAGACACGCGCTGGAATTGCGGCGTGCCCGGCGAATTGAACAATACCAGCGCGCCGATAATGAACGAGGCGACTCCCGCGGCGGTCAGCGCGCCATGCGTGGGCGCTTTGATATCCAGGATGAAAAGCGCGAAAGCGATGATGAGAAAGAGGATTCCAAACCAGTTAACCGGTAATACGCCCATGCCGTAGACCGCCAGCGTGAGACACACTGCGCCGATGAAGCCCGCCACCCAGCCGCCGGGGCTGGAGATCTCGATGAGGATCGCCTGCACACCAATGGCCAGTAACAGGAATGCGATGTTCGGGTCGGTCAGCAAAAGCAGGAAGCCTTCAATGAAACTGATCTCAAGCGCTTCAGTGCGGATGTTCCTTGTATTTAGTTTTTGTTCACCATCTTTTGTTGTTATGGTAAAACCGTTAAGTTGTTGAAGCAGTTCCACGGTATCGTCGGAAATGAAATCGATCAGTTTCGCTTCCAGGGCTTCCTTGGCCGTGACGGCTTTCGCATCGTCGATCATGGCCTCGGCGAGTTCGACCGCGTCCTTGCCGCGTTGTTCCACCAGGGAGCGTGCCTTGGCTTTGAGGATCTCTTTTACTTTTTTCTCCAGGGTCGATTGAATATCTGCGCCGGAGCTGTCAATGGGGCTGGCCGCGCCGATCGCGGCACGCGGCGCCATCGCGGAAGCATGACCTGCCATCGTGATGAGCGCGCCCGCACTACCTGCGATCGCGTCGTTGGGTGAAACATAGATCACCACCGGCACTTCACTGTCGCGGATCACCTGGATCATTTCAAGCATGGTATCCACACTGCCGCCGGGTGTATTCAACTCGATGATGAGCACCTCGGCATTGCGCTGCTCAGCCGTTTCAATCCCGCGTTTGAAGTATTCCAGCATCGGCGGCATGATCGGGCCATCGGCGGTCATCACAACGGCAAGCGGCGCGTCACTTTGGGCAAAGGCGGTGTGAAAGAGGGCAAAGATCGTAAATGTGAGAAGCAGAACACGAAGGTATTTCATGAGAAGGATTATAACGCCAAAACAAAGACGACCTTGCGGCCGTCTCTTTCCAGTTATTGCACTGCCAGGTAGATCGTACGCAGACTCACAAGAATGATGAGAATGCCCACTATGATCATCAAAGTCTTTATCGGTAATTTTTGTGAAAGCTTCGCCGCGATTGGAGCAGCAATGGCTCCACCGATGAGCAAACCCAGGATGATCCTCCAGTACTCACCAAAACTCAAAGCGATCACAAATAAAACAGATTCGGCTAATGTGACGAAGAATTCCGTGAAATTCACAGAGCCGATCGTCATACGCGGATGCTTGCCATTCGCCACCAATGTGGATGTGACCACCGGCCCCCAGCCGCCACCGCCGACTGCGTCGCAGAATCCGCCAAACAAGCCGAGCAAACTGACACGCGGTCCGTGATATTCATCCATTTTGTGGCGGGGTTTCATCGTAAACGCCTTATAAATGATCACACCACCCATGATGAGAAGATAGGCTGCGATATAGGGTTTGATGATATTGCCATCAATCGAGGTGAGCACATACGCGCCTGTTACGCCGCCGATCACACCTGGGATAAGTAATCGACGCACAAGTCTCCAATCTACATTGCCAAGTTTCCAGTGGGAAATGCCGGAGATGCCGGTTGTAACCACTTCAGCCATATGTACGCTGGCGGATGCCGCCGCAGGGGGAATGCCCAGACTCAGTAAAAACGTATTCGAACTGACACCATAGGCCATGCCCAACGCGCCATCGATCATTTGCGCCACAAAACCTACAAAGATATAAACCAGAATATTAAGATCCATAAAAATTATTATCCTTCCCAAGAACGGGTTGTCAGCTTTCCTTATGATGGCGGCTTGTTCACTGGATTATTTAGAATCGCAGACGGTCATCATCGGATACAGTGCGGACGCGCCGGAGACCGAGATGCTGCCACCCAACGAATCATTTGTAGAAGCCGGAGTATCCGTCGAAATAGAGGTCGCTGTGCCAGCGCATGCGGTCAAAACAAACCTTCCAACCACCAACAGAGTAGGTAAAGTATACAGTTTTTTCTTCATCATGGTCCTCCAAAATATGAATAACTCACCTTACGCATTTTGGTTGAATATACCCGTAGGGGCGACCCTTCATGGTTATCAGACAGGCTGGCTCCCGCTGGGCGGGTCGCCCCTCCTGCGTAAGGTGAGTGAATAATATATAATATGAAGTCTATAGTAGTAGATTTTCAAGGCGAAGAAAACCGCGCTTCCCCAAGGCGCATTTTGATCATTTTATTTCTTCGCCAACCCAAGCTTCTTGCGGACGGCCACCTTCCGTTTGGTCACATCAGCCAGGCTGGTGTTATCCAAAATATCCGCAATGGCGTTGCGAACGTCACCCATCGCGAGACGCAAACCGCAGGTTTCTTCATCCGGGCAACCGCATGGCTCATACGCCATCTGGCTCACACATTTGATGGGAGCCACGGGGCCATCCAACACACGAAAGACCTGGCCGAGGGTGATCTCACGGGGGGACCTGGCCAGGTAATACCCGCCGCCGATGCCCATCTTGCTGTGAAGCATGCCAGCGTTCTTGAGCGAAAGAAGGATCTGCTCAAGGAACTTGGCCGAGATCCGCTCGCGTTGCGCGATCTCCTTGATCTGCACCACAGGCAGAGTGTCACCTTTTTCAGCGGGTTCCGCCAGAACGATCATTGCCCGTAAGCCGTATTCTCCGCGTTTGGAAAGTCGCATTGGTTTCCTTATAAAGCCTACTAATACAATAGGACTTATAGGCATATATATAATTCAGCGACTGAATTTTGTCAATACGTGACTCTTCCTGTTTCGGCCCGCTTGATTTTTTCATGAGCAAAGAAGTTCTTGTCTTATAATCCCTTCTGCAGACTATTTTGCAAAAGGATCCGCATGTCACGGTTCTCACCTCATCTAGCCTCTCTAGCCGACGATCTGCTCGCCGCGGGCTGCATCAAGTTCGGCGAGTTCACTCTCAAATCGGGACTCCAATCCCCGATCTATATTACGCCAGTTCGGGATAAGACCAAACCAAATCTTTTGGACATCGTTCATGCCGCGCACAACGGCGGCACGTCGATGCGAGACGGCACGGATCACACGGATTATACGGATTTTTCCGTCAATTTAAACGACGTCCGTGCCTTCCGTGACATCCGCGTCCAACAAAAGACCTTAGCCCGAATTCACGTTATTTTGATTTGCGGCGGATCGTCTCTTATCCGCGTTTACTGGAGCATATGCGGCCCTCATTTTTTTTGACAAGGAATTTAAGATGAAACAATTAATATTCGCCCTCATCCTTGCTTTCTCCCTCTTGATCACCGCCTGCGGCCAAAAGGCAACAGAAACACCGGCCACCACGTCCACGCCTGACCCATGCTCCTCTGAAAACCAGCCCGGGGAAGCTGCCAAGGTCAACAAACTGATGCGTGAGTTCGATGATTATTCTTCGCTTGCATCCAACACACCGCAATCCCAATTGGTCGTGATCATTCCGGAGATGCAACGCATCCTGCGCGATGCAGAAGATCAAGCCGTGCCGGCATGTCTGCAAAACCTCAAAAAGATGCAACTTGCGCACATGAATATTGTCGTTCAAACGCTGATGGCCTTCATGAGCAGTTCGGATGGCAACCTGGTCAATGCAGGGATCGCGCAGGCGCGCGAACTGCACGCACAATACGATATTGAAATGGCGCGCCTGCTTGGATTTACCCTCGCGGTACCGCCTACTCCAACACCCGCAGCAGCCACCCCAGAGTCGAACACGCGGCCGCCCACCGCTACGCTTCATAGCACCGCGCTTGTTACCAACCCCGGCCCAAACAGTGTGAACCTGCGGTCCGCGCCCGATATCAGCGCCCTGGAATCAGGGTCCCTGGATGTGCTGGCCTCAACAACTGCCATTGGCAAATCTGCTAATGAACAATGGATTCAAGTGGCGGTCCCCGGCCAGCCCGGTCAGGTTGCATGGGTGTTTGCACCGCTCGTACAACTCTCCGTTCCCATTGCGCAATTACCTGTCGTCAATCAATGATCGAATGATCTCAAGCATGAAAAAAGCAGTTCATGTCTTATAATCCATTCATAGATTGATTGGCAAAAGGATCTTGCATGTCACAACTCGCACCTCATCTTTCGTCTCTCGCAGATGAACTGCTCGCCGCAGGTTGTATCAAATTTGGCGAATTCACCCTCAAATCGGGACTCCAATCCCCGATCTATATTGATTTGCGGCGGATCATCTCCTATCCGCGTTTACTGGAGCAGATCGGATCGGCCTATCTGCCAATCCTCCGTCCTCTGTCCTTCGACCGTCTTGCAGGCTTGCCATACGCGGCGATTCCGATTGCGACCGCGGTTTCATTACAGGGGAACTACCCAATGATCTTTCCACGCAAGGAAGTGAAGACCTACGGCACGAAGGCCGAGATCGAAGGCGAATATCACGCAGGCGAGACAGCTCTGGTTATTGATGACCTCGCCACAACAGGCGGAAGTAAATTCGAAGCCATCGAAAAATTGACCGGCGCAGGTCTGAAAGTAAAAGATGTAGTTGTATTAGTAGATAGGCAGTCCGGCGCAAAAGAGTTTTTGGAGCAGGCCGGATACTCCTTGTACGCAGTGCTGACCATCACGCAGTTATTAGATCATTGGGAGAGGACAGGCAAGGTTGATAAAAATAAAATTGCAGAGACTAGGAAGTTCTTAAAGCAATAGGAAGCATTGCAGTGAGTTGGAGCACACTCGAAACACAAGTCCCTGAAATCGCGACGTTTGGAAAAGCACGCCTAAACGATAAAGTCGCTTATCTCGCGATGATACGCAAGGACGGCTCGCCGCGCGTCCATCCATTCACCCCGATCATCGGCGAAGGTCACTTCTTCACCTTCATGGAATCCACTTCGCCGAAAGGACATGACCTCCGCCGCGATAGCCGTTTTGCGATTCATTGTTCCATGACCGATACTAGTGGCGAAAGCGGCGAATTCATCATTACTGGAAAGGCAAAACAGATTCAGGACCCGGAACTGCGTGCGTTGGCGGCAAGACTTTCTTCCTATGTGCCAGCCGAACGATATGTCCTATTTGAATTTGATATTGAAAGTGCTGTGTTGACAGAATATAAAGATGGACATCCTGTTCGCAATCGTTGGAAAATTGATGAATAAAGTAGACTTCAATGACTAACAAACATACTTTCACAGCCATGATCAAGAACGCAGGCGGAGGCGGCGCGTTCGTGGAGGTCCTTTTCGATGTGAAAAAAGCCTTTGGCTCAAGGCGGCCAAAAGTCAAAGCCATGATCGAGGGAGTCCCCTATCGCGGCACATTGGTGCGGATGGGAAGCGAATCCCATATGCTGATCATCCTCAAAGGGATCCGTGAACAAATTGGCAAAGACTGTGGTGATAAGGTCAAAGTAACTGTTGAGCCGGATGCAGAGCCACGCCTGGTCGAAGTCCCGCAGGAGTTGGCAAAGGCATTGAAAAAGGAAAAGGCCGCGCAGGCTTTCTTCCATTCATTGGCTTATTCTCATAAGCGGGCATATGTCGCCTATATTATGGAAGCAAAAAAAGAGGAAACGCGCCAGAGCCGGATCGTTAAAACGATCGAGCTGTTAAGGAAAGGCAAAAAAGAAGCATAAAATGTGGTTGGTCGAGTCTTGTGTTGAGCCTGTCGAAACAAGGCGGCGGGGTTTCGACACCTGCACTTGCCGCAGGCCGTCTCGCCCCGACGGGCTCGCGGCCCGAACGGGGTGCAAGTGTATAGACTTCGTCCACTCGATCACCGCCGCCGTATCGAGACCAATGTATCACCGTCTTCGCCCGTATCTCTTTCGCCTTGAAGCCGAGCGCGCCCACGCGCTGACGTTGAACGCCTTGCGCTTCGCGGGGAAGTTTCGTCCTGTGTGCTGGTTGCTTTCACAGATCTACAAGGCTCCTGATAAACCGCTGCAGGCCTTTGGATTAACCTTCAAGAATCCGGTGGGTCTCGCCGCGGGCTACGATAAAGACGGCCGCGCCATTCGCGGTCTTTCCGCGTTGGGATTCGGTCATATCGAGATTGGCACGGTCACGCCCCGACCTCAGCCTGGGAATCCGTCCCCGCGCGTCTTCCGCCTTTTGGAGGATGAAGCCGTGATTAACCGTTTGGGATTTCCCAGTCGCGGTTCGGAATTCGTCCAAAAGCAACTCAATCCCGATCTCCGAACCGGCATCGTTGGAATGGCATCACGCCGACGCATCCTCCATCGTCCATGGGCCATGGTCCTTGGTTTGAATCTTGGAAAGAACAGGGATACACCCAACGAGCAAGCTGTATTGGATTATCTTGCACTGCTACAAGATTTCGCGCGCTATGCTGATTACTTAACGATCAACGTCAGTTCACCGAATACAGCGGGGTTGCGTCAATTACAGGGACGCGCAGCGCTTGAAAACCTGCTTGCACATTTGCACCAACAAAGATTGCTCGAACAAAAACAACTCGAACGTCGCGTACCACTCCTCGTCAAACTCGCGCCGGATCTGTCAGAATCAGAATTGGACGATGCGATCGAAGCCATCCTGCGCGCGCAGCTGGACGGGATCATTGTTACAAATACAACTTTGTCACGCGAGGGGTTGAAATCAAATCACCAGAGTGAATCAGGCGGATTAAGCGGTAGCCCGCTCAAGGTCAAAAGTGAGGCGGTTTTTTATCAAACGATAAAGCGCGTGAATGGAAAAATCCCTGTGGTAAGTGTGGGCGGCATTATGACTCCTGAGGACGCGAAACGAAGGCTGGATATGGGCGCGGCGCTTGTTCAAATTTATACGGGGTTGATCTATCATGGCCCCGCGTTGGTGCGTGACATTTTACGACACATATGACCCTCGCTGCGTTCTTTCATAATTGCGTGGCGGAGAGTTTGGACAGGTGGGCATTAAATCCTTTCAATATTCTAATGAATTTCTGAAACGCTTCAAAGCCATAGTTGTGGTATATTCCGCACAGGTAAACATATGGAAGATAAAATCACGATCATTGAAGGCCCGCCCCCGATCTTTGAGCATGTCAACGACGGCTGGGCCATGGGCTTGAACGAAAGCCCGAGCCTCTCCGTCCCCGCGCTCACACGCCTGCGTACATTTAACGGTCGCGCGCTGGTGGAACGCTGTTACAACGCATGGCATAACAAGGACTCGATCCACTTGCATTATCGCAACGACCTGGGTCTCGAACAAACTGCGCCCATCCTCGCGGCTCGCAATGTTGAAACCGCCGACGGACACGTCCTGCTGCTGTGGGTCTTCCTGGACGGCGATAAAGTGGAATACGAAATGGATTCGGAGGATGACGACCAGAACGACGATTATCCCGAAGAATAAAGCAAAAGTGACTGTCACTTTTTTTGACGATGCCCCCGCTACTTTCGACTCTCCAATCTGGTTCACTGGTCCTGACGCTTAACCGCGCCGAACGCGCCAACTCCTTTAATTTGGAGTTGGTCAGTGAATTGCAAGGCGCCCTCGCTGAGGCCGAAATGGACTCACGGGTGCGTTGCATTGTATTAACCGGTACAGGCAAAGTGTTCAGTGCGGGACAGGATATTACTGAAATGAAACAGGGCGTGAAGATCTCCTACCGCGAGCACTTAAATAAGACCTACAATCCGCTCATTCTGCAGATCCGCAAGATGGGCAAGCCTGTGGTCGCGGCGGTGAATGGAGCCTGTGCGGGCGCGGCGCTGGGCCTGGCGCTGGCATGTGATCTGCGATTTGCCAGAGCCAGCGCGTATTTTGTGGTGGGGTTCAGCGGCATGGCTCTCGCACCCGATTCGGCGGTCTCATTCTTATTGCCTGTCCATATTGGGTTAGGACGTGCGCAGGAATATTTTTATTCAAACAAACGCATCACAGTGGATCAAGCCTTTCAATGGGGCATGGTCAATCAGGTAGGTGGATTCGGTTTTGAGAGGCTGGTCATGCGCGTTGCGAGGGAGCTGGCCGAAGGTCCCGCGCGAGCGTTTGCGCTCGGCAAGAAGGCCTTCAATCATGCTATCCTCCCCAATCTGGAGGAATCGCTCAACTACGAAGGAATCCTGCAGGAAGAAGCAGGCAAGTCGTTGGAACATAAAGAGGCTGTGGCAGCTTTTCTTGAAAAAAGACGACCTAAATTCAAATAAACTCGTATCCTCGGCTCAACCTGACGGGTTAATAATCAAAAGCCTTCATTTTCAATCAAAACCAAGCAGCAATTTGTCGTATTGACGCATATTTGATTCTCGTGTAAAGTTCATGGGCAATTGTGATCGACTGGATGAATGAAATGCACCAGTGTAATGACATAGGTTGAGTTTAAAGCGGGCACCCCTGTCTGGGATGCCCGCTTATGTTTTTTCATAATTCCTTCTTAGGAGATGATCATGCCAGGCCAGATCAACGCGTTTGATATGGCGCAGAAGCAGTTTGATAGTGTCGCCAAATTACTCAAGCTGGACGATGGGGTGGCGGAACTATTACGCTGGCCGATGCGCGAGTTTTCCTTCCGCATTCCGGTACGATTGGATAATGGCGCGCTAAAAGTCTTTCAGGGCTTTCGCGTGCAACACAACGATGCACGCGGCCCGAACAAAGGCGGCATCCGCTTTGCAGCCAATGAAACCATGGATACGGTGCGCGCTCTGGCCACATGGATGACCTGGAAATGCGCGGTGGCCGATATTCCGCTCGGCGGCGGTAAGGGCGGCATCATCGTGGATCCCTCCACGCTTTCTGTCAACGAAAAAGAAGAGCTATGCCGCGGCTGGGTGCGTGCGATGTGGAAGAACATCGGTCCACGCAATGACGTGCCCGCTCCAGATGTAGGTACCACGGCTCAAATGATGGGCTGGATGATGGATGAATATTCACGCCTTGTCGGTCAATATACTCCAGGTGTATTTACCGGCAAACCTCTCGGCGGTGGCGGTTCGCTTGGACGTACAGAAGCGACAGGCTATGGTGTGATCTACACCGTGCGCGAAGCCATGAAACACCTTGGCATGGATTCAAAGAAATGTGTTGCCGCGTTGCAGGGCTTTGGGAATGTGTCCCAATATGCTGCGATCGGGTTTATCGAGCTCCTGGGTGGCACAGTTGCATGTGTCTCCTGCTATGACCGCCACGACAAGAAAGCCTACACCTACAGCAAGAAGGGCGGCATCGACCCGCGCTTCCTGCTCTCCATCGTGGATGAATACGGAACGGTTGATAAAAAGAAAGCGCAAGACTCAGGCTACACTGTGGAAGATGGCGATGCATGGATCGAAAAGGAAGCTGATGTGTTGATCCCTGCTGCGCTGGAGGGCCAGATCACAGCGGATACAGTGAAGAAAGTGTCCAAGCGCGTGAAGATCGTCGCTGAAGGTGCCAATGGCCCAACTACTCCTGAAGCCGACGAGGTCTTCAAGAAGAACAAGGTCTTTAATATCCCGGATTTCCTGTGCAACGCGGGCGGCGTGACCACCTCCTACTTTGAACAGGTCCAAAACGACATGAACTACTATTGGACACGCGAGGCAGTGCTCGAACGACTCGACATCAAGATGACGCACGCTTTTGCGGCCGTGCTCGAGCGCAGTGAAAAAGAAGGCGTTTATATGCGCGATGCGGCTTATATGGTCGCGATCGACCGGGTCGTGAAGGCGATGGATCAGCGCGGCTGGCTGACTGGTTCTCCGTAATCTGCATTGAAAGAAACATGACTCACCCTGAAATTAATCTTCGCGGGCGAGTTTTTGTTTTAAGAGCAAATGGGACGCGGATAAACGCAGAAAACGCGGATTTTTCGCTTTTTATCAGCGTAAATCCGCGTTCATCTGCGTCCAATATTAGATTTGGGGTTAATTATGTTGATTCAGCGCTTCATACCTAAGCTGAAACCTGGCCCGGCTTCATTAGACCTCTTGCGAAAGTCTCAAGTAGGTCAGGCTAAGTGCCCGCTTTTTGGGTATATAGCCTGACACCGTTCGTCCGCAGGATCGCTACGCTGATGCCGCGAGCACCACGGTCCACAGGATTGCTTCGCTTATGCGAGACGGCAGTTTTTGAAAATACGGGTTTTGGCGGATTGCAAACCCGCCCTACGAATACTTATGCAAGAGGTCTATTAACCTTTATGTGCCTCGAGGCAAGTCACTCCCTGTTCGCCGACATGCGCATCATGGACCATCCCAGCGGGCAGGTCGAGCCGGTCACCTGCCTTGAGCGTGAGTTGCCTACCCAGTTCCGGCAAACCGAAGGTGATGCTTCCCTGCACAACGAAAATAACCTTGTTATAAGCATGCAAGTGCGGCGAATAAACATCCTGCGGCCCGTTGGACCATGCATATGGATCGAGTCCTTCGTCGGTCATCAGTTTCCGAAGTGCGGATTCTGCTGGGGGTTCATCAACAGGCCAGGGCGTAACAAGAGGCGGCGTTGTCATCCCAGTTTTTCCATCAACTCGAGTCGATTCCCAAACGAGTCAAGCAGGTGCGCGCGTTTGAATCCAGCAAGTGGTGGTTGAGTCACATCCACTTCACAGCCCGAGTTTTGCAGGTGGGCAATCAGCGCGGGGTGTGCTTTCCGCAGTGCGTGAAAGTTTTCTTGACTGCCGAGCTGCAGTTTGAGCGCGTTTAAGTCTATAGTTCACAATACCGATCTATTTGCTTGCCGATGATCGCGAGGCTGTCGTCCCAGAATTTGCGTTTGGTGATGTCGATGCCGAATCGTCTGGCAAGTTTTGCCGCAGTCTGCTCACCTGTGGATGCGAGCAGATTCTTGTAGTCCCGTACAAAGTCTGCACCGCGCTGTTGATAAATGGCATACAAGCCTGTTGCAAAGAGCAAACCAAACGCGTATGGATAGTTATAGAAGGACAAGCCAGGTGAATAATAATGCGATTTCCACGTCCACATGAATTTTTGCAGATAACGCTGATCCAGTCCATCGCCGTAAGTGGCTTGCTGCGCGCGCTCCATGATGTCGCAGAAATCATCGGCGGAGAGTTCCGCCTGCTCGCGGCGTTCAAAGACTTCCTTCTCGAACAGATAACGCGAGTAAATATCCACAACCACCCCTGCCGCGCTTTGGATCTGCGCTTCGAGCACAGTCAGTTCCTCCTGTCGATCCTTCGTGGACGCCAAAACTGCCTCCGTAACGATGGTTTCACACATCGTTGACGCAGTCTCCGCGAGCGTCATCGGTGTGAGTTGTTGCAGAACGGTCTTCTTCGCCTGATAGGCACATTCATTATGAAAGGCATGGCCCAACTCATGAGCCAGTGTGCTGACCTGGTCGAACGAGCCATCGAAGTTAGATAAGATCCTGCTTTCCTTTACACCCTGCACTTCCATACAGAAAGCGCCGCCACGCTTCCCGTCGCGTTGTTCAGCATCGATCCAATTGTTGTCAAAGGCGCGCCTGGCAAACGCAGCCAGATCCGCTGAGAACTTGCGGAAGTTCTCAAGGATAAAGTCGCGCGCTTCTTCATATGAATAGACTTTATCAGCCTTGCCCAGCGGAGCGAAGATATCCCACCACGCAAGTTTTTCCTTGCCGATCTTCTTTGCCTTCGCATTGAAATACTTACGGAACATGGGGAAGGAATCTTTCATGGCGGTCAGCATCGCTTCGAGAGTCTTACGGTCCAGGCGTGCGGCCTCAATCGAGGAGTGGAGCGCATCCTTGCGGCCGCGTTTTTTATTCAGAGTATTCGCTTCGCCTTTGACCCCGTTCAGGCACGCGGCCAACGTTTCTTTGACCGCCTCCCAGGCTTTATTCTCCGCTTCATAGCCGCGTCGACGCGTGGCTTCATCGGGATGTGATCTTAAGTTGATCAGCGCGGGCATGGGCAGCTTGTCGGTTTTGCCGTCCAGCTCAAAGTCCACGGAAAGTTGCGAGGTGACTGTCCCCTGCAGTTTACCGAAGGCGTTGCCGCCGCTCAGGGACATTTCCGCTGCAAGGGCTTCTTCCGCTTCGCTCATCAGATATTTGCTTTGCGCGGCGGCTTCGTCCAACATAAAGGCGTGCGCATTTGCGGATTTGTTGAGCGCCGTGATCTTCTCCAATTTCGGCGCAATTGTGCCAAGCCACGCCTTGAACTGAGTCATCAACTTGTCCATGGGTAGGCTGGCCTGTTCGAACTCGGAGAGGGTCTTCATCGCCACCTTGTCACGCGAGTTGGTGGTGACGTAAGAGTAAATGAACGGCACGATCGTGGCCGAGAGTGTCTGGATCTTATTGATCTGGTCAATGGTCTTGCCGACGAGCGCAGCCAGCTCTTTCACATTGGACCTGGCATTCGCTTTACTTAGTTTACTTTTGAAAAATTTCTCGAGCGCGGCAACTTGTTTTTTGTAATCCGCAACCGCTCCTTTGAATTCCTTTGATTCAAGTGAGGGATAAACGTTGGTCAGATCCCAGCGCGGGCCAGAAATGGTCATGGAGTTTCTCCTTAAGGATAAACGGCAAGTATACCGTGATTTAAAAGAGAAAAAACACCTGCCTGAGTGTGGACTCAGGCAGGTGTTTTTCAAACTGTCGTGTAAATCGTTTTACTTCTTGACGAATACGAACGTTCCAGTTAGGTTGGTGGTCGCTTCAAAGTACAGACCGTCATTACTGAGTTGGCCGTCCACTTCAACCCATTCAGTTCCATCCCAGAACCGGATGGCGAACCCGGCATCTTCCATGCCATTGGGGATGATGAAGGATACCAGCATGGGGTCTTCCAACGATTCAACGGGCTGATTCGCGCGAATGACAAGGGCAGTCATGGCAGATATGAAGTCGAGGTCATCTTCCAAAGGAACGGGCAGCCCTGCTTCCGGCGTCTGATTCACTACTGCATACTCGTTGATCGGGCAGGCGAGGATCACAAAATCACCATTAGGGAGCATCACCGTAACGCTGGTCGTCGATCCATCGCAGGTGATCGGCTCGCCACCCGTGACCGGAATGATACTAGCTGAGCTACTGCTACTGCCTCCACCAGGCGATCGATTGCATAAGCCGCTGGTGAGCACTGCAGTTCCGCCATAATAATAATCACCAAGGCAGTTTCCGTTAAAGGTAACATCGCTCAAGGTCAAAGTACCCTTTACATTAGAAGCATCCAGGCCGTAACCGCTGGTATTGTTCTCAAATTTACTGTTGGAGACGGTTGCATTTCCGTCAGTGTCAATATAGGCACCGCCCGTGCTGTTACCCGAAGCCTGGACGTTCATAAGGGTGATCGGCGAGAGGCTGCTACCGGGAGCGTATGCAAAAAGACCCCAGCCGCTAGCAGTGGACCCATTGCTATTGAAGATGCTGTTGTTCTGGATCAACAGACTGGAGAAACCATAGATAAGGGACCCGTACTTTGCCCCATTAGCGCTGGCAGAAACATTGTTCAAAGTGACAGCACCAGAGGAGGATATTTCAAGCCCAGCCTTGTTGCCGCTGGTGCCGGTTATAGCTAGATCATTGATGGTGACTGCAGCGTTCCAGCTGGTGACTTGCAGATAATCGCCGGTAAAGGTGGAGGTGCCTGTAATGCTGGTGTCTCCGCTTGTGCCGCTCCAGCCGCCTTGAAGGGTGAGGGCATAATTTCGCATGGTAGTGAAAGAAAGGCCACTGATAACGAAGCCTGAGGCGGCCGGGTCGTTCACACTGCTGTCGTAGCTGGATTCGATCCAAATAATACCGGGTTCTGTCTTTTCAGTTGTATCCAGATCAGTTAATAAGGATTGCAGGCTTGTATAAGAGGTTGTACAGCCATTCGCTCCGGGAGTAGGTCCTCCAACTAATGAGGCCGGGCACCATACAGGGTCGCCGGTGACAATGATCTCTGCGGCTTCTTGCGTCGTCAATGGTAAAACTTCGCCTTCTTGATTGATAACAACAAGTTCGGTATCTAATGGTAATTGCTCAAGAACCTCAGCAACGGTAGGTTCTTTTTGAGGGGCTGCCTGTTCGGTGGGTGCCTCCGTTGGAGGCAGAGCAGGTTCCTCGGTCGCCGCGGGAGGCGGAGTCTCGTCGTCCGCAAAGGCTGTGATTGGAAAGGCGAGATTGACCAGCAAAGTCAACACAGCGACTAGACTCAGAAGAAAAAGGCGGTTTTTGAGTTTCATCTTTGGCTCCCATCGATAAAAAGAAAAACTTGCAAAATTGATAAGTTTTATCTATTTTATTACTTAGAAGTGTCAAAGTCAATCACCAGTTTCCCGGCGCTTGCCTTTAAATTCTTAACCCAATACAATTACTTCAACCTCGGAGGTAACTAATGAAACAGGACCGTTTCCTTACCGGCATTTTGATCGGGATCGGCGTGCTTATCCTGCTCGCGCTCGGGTTGTTCATCACGCGGCAGGACAAACGCGAATATACTGCAGATACCACTCCGGAAAGCGTGGTACATAACTACGTGCTCGCCATTTTGAACAAGGACTACGAAAAGGCCTACGGCTACCTTGCTGACCTGGATAACAAACCCACTTATGAAGATTTTCGCCAGTCCTTCTTCAATGGCGCTGTCAACCAGAATGATGCAGGTGTGGATGTTGGTACTGCGGAGATCAATAAAGATGAAGCTGTTGTGACGTTAACCCTGTTCTATTCTTATAGTGATCCATTCTCCAGCGGCTACGAAAGTACAGAGCGCGCCTTGCTGCTTAGGCAGAACGGCGAGTGGAAGTTAAGCTCCATGCCTTATAACTTCTGGAACTACAACTGGTATCAAGAGCCGTTTAAACCGTAAGTGTCACGTCATTGCGAGGGCTGGTGGTCGAGTAGCGTACTTTGCGTATCGAGACCCAGCCCGACACGCGCACCGCACTCCCGCTGCGCTGCGCTAGGCCCACTCGCTGCGCTCGGGACTGCCGCTTTGCGGCGTGCGCGAGGGACTTCGTGCGTTGGGTGCAGTGCAGGTGAGGGTCTCTCTATAATTAATTCAGACTCTTCGCCTCTGGTCTCGATATGCCCTTCGGGCTACTCGACCATCCGAGGCTCAGAGTGACAAAATGAGGTCACTATGAAAACTATTCGTAGACTTTACTTTTACGCTGTCGCGTTCATTAGCCTTGAAGTAGTGCTGTGGGGGGTCATCGGCCTGCTACGTTCGATCCTCGACGCGGACAACGTTGTAGATAGCGCGCAGGCGCTCGCGCAAGCCCTCTCTTTGATTCTTGTGGGCGTGCCGATCTTCCTCTTTCACTGGCTGTGGGCGCAACGCGTCTCAGCCAAAGATGACGAAGAGAAAACTGCCAGCTTGCGCGCCGTCTTTTTGTATGGAGTTTTACTCGCCACGCTCGTTCCCGTTGTGCAAAATTTACTGGCACTCATCAACCGCACCTTCCTTTCCAGTGCACATTTATATGCATATCGTGCCGTTGTGGGTGGCTCGCAAACTCTGGTGGATAACATTATCGCCATCGCCATCAACCTGCTGATCGCCGCGTATTTCTGGAACATTCTTCGCAACGAATGGCCTGCCTTGCCCGACTCCGAAAACTTCGCAGAGATCCGCCGCCTGTATCGTTTTATCTGGATGCTCTACGGGTTGCTGATGGTGATCTACGGCGCGCAACAAGCCTTGGACTTTGCCTTCACATTATCCAGGTCCGTGCTTGGGGAGATCGGACGCGAGACCGCTGTCAATGCGATCGCACTGCTTGTCGTCGGGACTCCCATCTGGTTCTACTCCTGGCGCGTCTTGCAGGACGCCCTGCCTGACCCTGCTGAAAAGGAATCTTTACTACGCCTTGGCATTCTCTACTTGCTCGGCTTGAGCGGAGTCATTGTTGTGCTTACCGCCGGTGGTAATTTGCTGTATATGCTCTTCAACCGCTTATTGGGTGAACAGCTGGCGTGGGATGAATTCCTCAAGCAAATTGGGAATCCTATTTCAGTAGGCGTACCCTTTGGTGTCATGTGGGCCTATTATGGCAATTGGCTGACAAAACAAATCGGTTTTGAAGAACAAGCCCCGCGCCGCGCAAGCAAAAAACGAATCTATTTCTACATCCTTTCCGCGATCGGACTGACTGCGTCCTTTATCGGAGTCTCTTTGCTTCTTTCTCTTGTCATCGATATCAGAACTGGCAACACTTACTTAAGCAATAGTGGATTCCGCCATCCGCTTTCCGGCGGGCTGGCCACGTTGATCGTGGGACTGCCTCTTTGGTTAATGACATGGCGTCCCATGCAGGGGGACGCGTTGACAGATGGAGATACGGGCGAGCATGCGCGGCGTTCTGTCATTCGCAAAACATACTTGTATCTTGCACTCTTTGCGGGTGTCATTGGCGGGATGATCTCAGCCGTCTATTTGATCTTTACACTGATTAACGCCGCACTGGGTGGCGATACCACCAGCTTTTCAGATTCGATCTTGAACTCGCTGCAATTGCTGGTTTTGTTCGTTGTATTGTTGCTATATCACCTCTCTGCCTTACGAAGAGATGGCGCGGCGCGCGCCGATGCATTGGAAGCCAAGCAGGAGGGATTCGGCGTACTCGTCTTTGATAACAATGATGGCAAATTTGGTGAATCGGTGAAGGCCGCGTTCTCAAAGCATGCACTGAAAGTGCCTGTAACTGTGGTAGATGCAAATGAAAAAATCGCAAGCGGTGTGAAAGCCGCTGCGGTGGTTTTGCCCGGCTCACTGACTGTGAACACGCCGGAAAATGTCGCAGCCTGGATCCGTTCTTTTAATGGAAGCAAGCTCATCGTCGCAGATGAAGCGGCGGGTGTTTATTGGATGAATGACCTCGGACAGGCAGCTGAATCCGTGCGCGTACTGGCCGAAGGGCAGAAGATCCGCCCGCAATCCACAAGTAGAACAAGCTCCGTGTGGACAACGATTGCGTATGTATTCGCAGCATTGTTCGCATGTCAGTTATTGATCGGGCTCTTGTTTTTGGGTGTGGGGATGATCACTGGTTTTTAATGACTCTTTAGCCACAGAGCACTCTATGTGCTTTGTGGCTAAAGAGTTGCTTTGTAAAGGTCATGGGGTTTTAATGATATACTTTTGAAAATTATAAAGCAATCGAGGCGATAACCTATGAAAGCAACTGTCCTTCAAGAGAACCTTGCCCGCGGCTTGAGCATTGTCTCCCGCGCTGTTTCGCCGCGTAGCACGCTCCCCGTTCTATCGAACATATTGATCGCGACCGATGAAGGCCGCCTGCGACTCTCCGCCACCAATCTTGAGTTGACCATTACCTGTTGGATCGCAGCGCGTGTTGACGAGGAAGGTTCAACGACTGTGCCTTCGCGCACTTTATCAGACCTGGTGAATACTTTGCCCGGCGATCAGGTGCAGTTGACCCTCGATATAAAATCGCAGACCCTGCATCTGAAAGGTGGCACATCCAACAACGACATCAAGTGCATCGACGCACAGGAGTTTCCGCCTTTGCCTGTGCCGGATATGGATGGGGCGGTGCAATTGAACGTGGCCGATTTCAAGGAAATGATCCATCAGGTGTCCTTTTCTGCATCCACCGATGAAGCCCGCCCCGTGTTGATGGGCGTGTTGCTGAACGTGGAAAAAGACAAGGTCGTCATGGCCGCGGCAGATGGCTTCCGCCTTTCTGTCCGAAAGGCTGTACTTTCAAACCCCGCACCGCACCCAATTAATGTCATCATCCCCGCGCGCGCCTTGAACGAACTGGCGCGCGTCTCAACGGATGGCGAAGAACCGATCTATATGGTGGTGCCAAAGAACCGCGGTCAGGTCTTGTTCCGCGTGAAAGATGTGGAAGTGGTCTCGCAGCTGATCGACGGCACCTTCCCCGATTATCAGCAGATCATTCCGCGTAATTACAAGTCGCGCACACTGGTCTCGACGGCGTCATTACTCAAAGCCTGCAAACAGGCTGAGATCTTCGCCCGTGAAGGTTCGAACGTGGCGCGTCTCGACATCAAACAGTCCAAAGGCGAAATGCAACCGAGCGAAGTGGAAATCTCAGCGACCTCCGAAGAGACCGGCAAGAATGAAACGATCGTGGAAGCCACAGTGGATGGCGGCGGTGTGCTGATCGCGTTCAATGTGAAGTTCCTGCGCGAAGCGTTGGAGGTCATCCGAACTCCAAATGTCGCACTCGAAACCTCCGCGGCCAACGCGCCCGGGGTTGTCAAGCCAGTGGGCGACGATAACTTCCTGCATGTGATCATGCCGATGCATTTGGGATAACAAAAATAAAGGGCGACGCGCGGTCGTTCTTTTTTATTTGCCTTGCCATCAGAACATATGTTCTAGATGCCTTGCGCTTCTTTCTCGACGGGGAAACTGCTTCTTAACCGAATCGCATAAGCCAACACCCCAGCTCCGAGCACAGCGATCAGGATTTCCAAACCCAGAACGCCGAGCAGAATATTGGTCCGCGCGCTGACTTTTGGAAACAAATAGACTGCTAGCGCGTCCACCAACACATGCCCTAACAGCGCAAACCAAAACCATTTGCGTTGTCCGCTGACAATGCTGTACAACATGATCACTGATAATCCAATAGGCAAACTTAATGCAGAGATTCGTTCAACGAGTCCGAACAAAGGCATGAGATCTGGTTGCGACCGATAGGCTTCAACCTGAGTCTTTACAAGCTCCATCTGGCCCACTGGAACTCCGAATGTTGGGAGATCAGTCACGTCACGAAATGCGATCATGTTAACCAGGGTCGCGATCGCGAAGATGCCGATCAAGATCGCTTCCATACCACCATGACCAAGCCCGACGACAATCCCATCCTTCCACGTATGGGACTGCTTAAGAAAATTCTTGAAGAGAAGATAGCGCGCGGTCTCTTCAAAGATCCCTGCGAGCAGACCAGGTAAAATGGCATTAAAAATTAAGTTCCATGATTCAGGTCGAGATGAAAATATGCCATTTTTGAATAAAATGGTCAACCCATACACAAGTGGGATATGCAAAACCTGTCAGGCGAGGAAGGTCAACGCGCCAGCTGTAAATAATTTGCGGAAGTCTTTGAACGAGAGTTTGAATTTCTTCGCGATGAAATAGCCCGCTACGAGAGGGAAAACGATCATACCTATAGCACTGAGGATGATGTTGGTGATGAACATATCTCTCCTTTTTAGTTAATGCGCGTCATGATCACGGCGGATGTTGTGGCTGTTGTGCGAATTTCCAACGACCTCTTCCCAGTCTGCGGGTCGTAACTCAACCGCTATAAAATCATGCATTACAACCTGGCCATCGATTTTGATGTACTCGATCATCCCATCCCGTTTCGCGTGTTGTAAGTCATTACGCACAGCCAAGTCCATAACGAACAAATCGAAGGATTCATTTTGAATCGTACTATGCCAGTCCACAAGGCGAATTTCGACCTGTGGATAACTCTCAAATAAGGCCTTCACAGAATCTGCAAATTTGGGATTAATCTCGATTGTTCGGCCGGCAGCGAACGGAAACGCCTCGTCCTAATTTACAGTGGGCGTTTCGCGATGACGTTGATCTTGTTCACATTCTCAATGATATGCGTGCACACAATTTCCCGGCCTGCTTCACCCCAATCGTTCAAAAGTTGCCCCCATTCATCTGCCTTTACGCCCGACCAGAACGCGCCGACAGTCTGCACGCGGTATTCCCATTTTTGAGATTCGTCTTTCATACCATTCTGCTTGTTGCGTTTCACGTGAAACAATGAGTGCGGTCTGTTCTCACAGACCGCACTCATTAATCAGGACTTTGTCTCATTGCGATATAGGATGTAAGAGTAGATCACGAGGAATAAAGTCGACCCGATCAACGGAATGAACATCAGCAGAAAAGCGGTCCTGCCTCCCAGGAATGCTCCTAGAAAGGCAAATACTCCTGAAATCATGAACAAGGCCGAGCCAAGTTGATGCGTCTTTTCCCACACAGTATCACTGGATAATGTCCACGGTGTGCGAATGCCGATGAAGAAATTTCTTTTTGCTTTCCTGAGCAGGTAACCCATGAAGATGAACAGTATCCCAATGAACGGCAACAGAGCCGCGCTCATCTTGAAGTTCTGATACCCAAGACTCCAGACAAGCGTCAGGCCATAGACATAGAACACGAATGTGATGATGACCGTGATGAACAGGTTGAACGTCTCGCGGAATTGCGCGATGTTCGCCTTCAGCGGATCAATCGATGGAATGATCATAAACAGCGCGAGCATTGCCAGAGCCATGAACGGGATCATGAACACTCCCCAGGCCCTCGACATATAACCGTCCACCTGATCATTTGCATTCCAATGAGAAGGCATCGGATCGGGAAGTTGATTCCACAGCAAGACTCCTGCAAGTAAAGAAGTGGCGATCAAAATCAGCACAATTGTTATGGTAAGTTTTGTTGTCATTCTTTCTCCTTTTGAATTTCGTTTCACGTGAAACGCAGCTCGTTATTTATTTTCTCTGGGATCATCAATATAAACTTTGATTCCGTTTTGAGATTCTCCTTTTTATTGACTATTCATTCTCTTCGTCCTGCGCTTCTTTCCAGGATTTCAAACTGTCTCTCACCATCTGACTGACCGCTCGCTGTGAGAATCCCAATCGCAATGCTTCACTGATAAATCGATGCGTCAATGCTTCCAATGATTCATGCCTCAACTTTTCACTGACTTCAAGTGACGGCTTCTCTATGATATACGTGCCGCGTCCTTGTTGGGTTGAGATGATATGTGCTTCATCAAGCAAACGATATGCGCGCGCGACTGTGTTGAAGTTCACGCGCAACTCCTGTGCCAGCGCGCGCACTGTTGGCAGCTGATCGCCGGGTTTAAGGATTTTGTTCGCGAGCTGACTCTGGACCTGGTTCACGATCTGAGTGTAGATCGGCAATCCCGAACGGAAGTCCAATTGAAGGGTGGGTTTTTTCTCTGCCATATCTCATTTCTAATATTGTACTAATTGTATCATTGTCATAATTGTATTCTTTTCAGGGTTTTTGTCAAGGGCCTTGCGATCACACATAAGGCAATCTGCTTATCATCTTCTTACAATTTAAAACAGGGCCTGCATGGTAGAATTCATGCGCATTCATATAAAGGAGTAAAAAATGGAAGCAAAGACTGGTACATGGACCGAGAAGAAGGGTCTGGCCCAAATGCTCAAAGGCGGTGTCATCATGGATGTGGTGACACCTGAACACGCAAAGATCGCAGAAGACGCCGGCGCGTGCGCAGTCATGGCACTTGAACGTGTGCCCGCGGATATCCGCGCGAACGGCGGTGTGGCGCGCATGTCTGACCCCGAATTGATCTTAAAAATTATAGATAGCGTTTCGATCCCTGTGATGGCCAAGTGCCGCATCGGACATTTCGTGGAGGCACAAATTTTGGAATCACTCGGCGTGGATTACATTGACGAATCCGAAGTGC
Organism: uncultured Anaerolineaceae bacterium; assembly: GCA_964610295.1. Taxonomy (GTDB): domain Bacteria; phylum Chloroflexota; class Anaerolineae; order Anaerolineales; family Villigracilaceae; genus Villigracilis. Next base: position 47,012 of record CAZSVR010000003.1, on the reverse strand, counting down.
TCACGCCGGCCGATGAAGAACATCATATTTTGAAGCACAACTTCAAAGTGCCGTTCGTATGTGGATGCCGCAATATCGGCGAAGCCCTGCGTCGCATTGGCGAAGGCGCGGCGATGATCCGCACGAAAGGCGAAGCAGGTACAGGCGACGTGGTTGAAGCGGTTCGTCACGCGCGCGCAGTGATCGGCGCGATCCGCCAGTTGGAAACAATGGGCGATGAAGAATTAATGACATTTGCCAAGAATAATGGCGCGCCCTATGAACTCGTCAAAGAGGTCAAAGAACTGGGTCGCTTGCCTGTTGTGAATTTTGCGGCGGGCGGTGTGGCCACTCCCGCAGACGCGGCGTTGATGATGCAACTCGGCGTGGATGGTGTGTTCGTTGGCTCTGGTATCTTCAAGAGCGGCGACCCCGCCAAACGCGCCAATGCCATTGTCAAAGCAGTCACACATTATCAGGATGCGTCCATTCTCGCGGAAGTCAGCAAGAACCTCGGTGAGGCAATGGTCGGGCGTAACGTCTCGCAGATGCCCGAGGGCGAGAAGATGGCGGGTCGTGGTTGGTAAATTAGCTTTTGGCAATTAGCGGTTGGCTTTTAGCTGCTAATGGCCAATGGCTAACAGCTAATAGCTAACTTATGAAAATCGGAGTCCTCGCCTTACAAGGCGATTTCGCAGAACATATTTCCATGCTCAAACGGATCGGTGTGGAAACAGCTGAAGTGCGTCTGCCCGAACACTTAAACAGTTTGGATGGCCTCATCATCCCCGGCGGTGAATCAACCACAATTGGCAAACTGGCGGTCGCTTATAACTTGATGGAGCCGTTAAAGGAATTCGGTAAAAATCACGCCATTTGGGGAACATGCGCGGGCGCGATCTTCCTTTCTAAAGACGTGAGCCGCGACCAGCCATTGCTCAGCTTGATGGATATCAAAGTGCAACGCAACGCGTTCGGCCGTCAGGTGGATTCGTTCGAGACCGATCTGGAGATCGAGGAATTAATGAAAGCCACCGGCACAGAACATCCCTATCACGCAGTCTTCATCCGCGCGCCGATCATTGAGTCTGTGCATGGCAAGGCAAGGGTGCTTTCTGCGTTGGAAGATGGTCGTATTGTGGCTGCGCAGGAAGGCCATTTACTCGCCACCTCGTTCCATCCCGAATTGACAAGTGATGCCCGCTTCCACGAATACTTCATATCGCTGGCAAGTTAAGCGGTTGAACGTTCAAACGTGATAACGAAATGTCCATCCGTTCCCTCGACCTATTAGACCTCCCCATCATTGCACGCTATCGAAATGACGTTCTGACTCTCGATAGCGCGCGTGCCCTCACGCGTGGGCATCCGCTCGGTGCGATGGGGTTGCTGGCATACATCAACCCCACGCGGCATTTATACGCGGCGATCGCGATCGATGGAGAGTCTGCTTTGCTCGGCGGGGTCATTCATACGCGCGGGGAATCATTCGCAAAGTTGTTATATCTGGCCCCGTCCTCGAGGTTGAATGACCCGGAATTGCCCGCCTTGATCGAACACCTGACAATTCAAGCGGGAGAATGGAAAGCATTTCACGTTCTCGCGGAAGTGGATGAATTAAGCGAGGTATTTCCTGCACTGCGAATGGCAGGATTCTCCGTCTACGCATGGCAAAGGATGTGGGATGTGAGCCTGATCGAGAAAACAGGATCAGGCCAGAAATCCGCGTGGAGGCGCATGCAGTCTGTGGACCTGCCCGCGGTGCAGAGTCTGCATTATCAGATCGTCCCGCCGTTGTTGCACCCTGTTGAGCCTGCTCCGAATCGCGTGATCGGTTTTGTGCATGATCAGGGAATAAAAAGCTATGCGAGCGTTACCTCCGGGATGTATGGCGTTGTGCTCACACCGCTCATTCATCCTGAAGAAAACGATGTGAGCGCGAAGATCGCGGCCTTGATGAATAACCTGCCAGACCGACGCGGTCGGCGCGTGTATTTGAACGTACGTTCCTATCAAACATGGCTTGAGCCGGCCCTGGCAGACCTGGGTGCGCAGGCTTCGACGCGGCAGGCTGTGATGGTGAAACATCTGGCCCGATTGGTAAAAGAGGGAGTACCCGCGCGGACAGTTCCATCCAGTGTGAGTGTGCAACCTTCGCGGATCAGCAGGATCGAAGTGGATGAGTAACTGGCTGGCCTATGACGACGGAAGAAGCATCGGCAGGATAAGTTCTGAAGGCGGCGTGATCCTGCTCGATGATGAACACCAAAGCGGCGCGCGCATTACGCTCAAGCGCGGCGACAAATATGTTTCAGTTTCGTGCAATATTTATAACTGGATCGATCACACGCGGTTCTTTGGTACGGTCACGGATGCAGAACGTGAATACAAGTCGATGAAATCGGCAATGGCGGAAGTGTTCAACATAATCGCGTTGGACTCACCAGATATCAAAGTTTGGGAAGCCATCTCGGAATTCGTCAGGCGGTTTCCATAATGTTGAAAGCCCTGATCTTTGATTTCGACGGGTTGATCCTCGATACCGAGACGCCCGAAGTTTTGGTATGGCAATCCATCTACCTCGAACACGGGTTTGAACTGCCCGTTGATGAATGGGAAAGAACGGTTGGCGGATACGGGATCTCAAACTTTGACGCGGCCGCACAGCTCTCCCTGCTCGCGTCGGGAGAGCTGGACCCTGTTTCGCTAGGCCTGCGCTGCCGAAGAGAAGCGGACGAGATCATCCACACCAGCCCCATGATGCCCGGCGTGATGAACATGATCGAGCAGGCAAAAGAAAATGGAGTGAAGGTCGCGATCGGTTCGAGTTCGCCTCATTCGTGGGTGGATACGCACGCGAAACGTCTTGGCATTTTTCATCACTTCGACCTTATCATCTGCGCAGACGATGTGGAGCCCGGCCGCACAAAGCCAAACCCGGATATTTATTTGAAGGCGCTGGAGCAGCTCAAAGTCCGCGAGCACCAGGCAGTGGTGTTCGAGGATTCTCCTAATGGTGTGCTGGCCGCGCGGCGTGCAGGCATCTTCGTGGTGGCAGTTCCAAATTCGCTAACTGCAAAGATGGGAGTCTCCGGCGATCTTACGGTCCCTTCGCTGGCCGGGTTAACCTTGCGGGATCTACAGAAAAAGAACGGGCGTATCTAATGGCAACTCGTCTGGTCGTGGTGTCTATGGATGGAGTAAAGAGAAGTTGATGCAAAAAAGCCGGTTCAAGAATTTTTTGATCGCATTCGTTCTGATCGGGATCGTGGCTGCGCTGAGTTTTGCTATTGGAAAAAGCTCATCTTCTGTGGAGTCCGTGTCAACGCAGGCTGGATCGATCACACCTTCACCGCTCGCGGTTCTTGCTCCCCAGACCATTTCCATCCCCGACAGCCCGCTCAAGGATTCGATCATCGCGGCAGGCAATTATCTGACGCGACAACAACTTGCGAATGGTGAACTTTCGTATCAGGTTGATATCCTGTCAGGTGCCCGCGATTATTCCCCGTCTTATATCCGCCTGATTGCAGGTACCGGCGCGCTTTTCACAGTCTGCAGGCTTTCAGGCGACTCAGAATATTGTGAGGCCGGGGACCTGGCCCTGGATCATTACCTCGAACAGCTTGTGATCGATCCAAAACACTTTGCGGGAGCCTGCTTTTATACTTCTGGTACATGCCAACTGGGTGGAAGCGCGCTGGCTGTGGATGCGATCTATAAAAGATGGCAGGCAACCGGAGATTTTACCCTCGGCGAGCGCGATCTTTTTTTCACCGCCAAAAACCTCGGGTACTTCATCGTATCCATGCGAAAACCGGAAGGCGGCTTTTATCACCTATTCGATCCGCATTATGCCGGCACCGTGGACCCCGACTTCTCTGTAGCTTACTTCCCCGGCGAAGGCCTGCTTGCACTCATCGAATTATATGAAATGACGGGAAATGAGTTCTGGCTGACACAGGCGCGCGAGGTCAACGACTATATGATCACGCAGCCCGTGACGGAAGACCACTGGCACAGTTACGCCCTCAGCATGTTCGCAAGATTGGATAAACTCACGACGGCCGACAAGGCCTATGCGAGACAGATCGCCGACACGGTTATCGCGGGACAGGTCCGCTCGCTCAACCCCAAGAACACAAGCATTTCCACCGCGTCAAAGCTCGAGTCGCTGGCCGCACTGGCAAAGGCGTTTTATCTCTCTGGCTACGACCATGAATGGCTGGACCCGGAAATACGCACCTTCATTACCTTCGTGCGCGCACGTCAATTGCCGGATAATAATTGTAATTGGACCATCACCGAGGAGATGCAAGACAAGTTCGGCGGTGGCATTTACAGCAGCTGCGAGGAGCCCACCATTCGCGTGGATGGCTTGCACCACTATATTAACGGGATAACGGTATACTTGGAGTATCAGAGTTTGATCGAATAAGTGAACATAATTAGGAGAACAAAATGAGTCTTGGAAAGATCAAATGGCAATCCATCGTTGCCAAATATGCATACCCGGAGACCTGGCGCAGTTTATGGCAGGTCTTCAACTCGGTAGTCCCGTTCTTTGTGCTATGGTATCTCGCGTACCGCAGTCTGGAAGTGGGATATTGGCTTACGTTGTTGTTGACCATTCCCACAGCGGGATTCATGGTGAGGATGTTCATCATCTTTCATGATTGCTGCCATGGTTCGTTCTTCAGAACGCCGCTCGCCAACGATCGTCTGGGATTATTGCTGGGTGCCGCGGTATGGACCCCGTACTTTGAGTGGAAGCACAGCCACGCCATTCATCACGCCACCGCAGGTGACCTTGACCGTCGCGGTATCGGTGACGTCTACACCATGACCGTGGATGAATATCTGGCCGCGGCCTGGTATAAAAAGATCGGTTATCGGATCATGCGCAATCCGCTCATCCTGTTCACACTTGGAGCAACGCTCGTTTTTGCATTTACTCACCGCTTATGGACAGCCTCCTCCGGCAAACGTGAGCGCAACAGCGTGATATGGACGAACATTGCCCTGTTCGCCTTCATCGGTTGGGCGGTCTATTATATCGGCTGGCAGGCTTATCTTTTGATCGAGATCCCCATTTTGCTTATGGCTTGCGGCGCAGGCGTGTGGTTGTTCTACGTACAGCATAACTTCGAACCCACCTATTGGGAACGACATCCGCAGTGGCAATTCCTTAATGCCGGCCTGGACGGCAGTTCGTACTATAAGCTCCCCAGGGTCTTGCAGTGGTTTACCGGCAACATCGGTTTCCATCACATCCATCACTTGAGCCCGAAGATCCCGAACTATAAACTCGAACAATGCCATATAGAGAATCCTGAATTACAGGTTGAACCTCTCACGCTGGCCGCGAGCTTGAATTCCCTGTTCTTCAGGCTCTGGGACGAAAAGGAAAAAATGCTGGTCGGTTGGAAGGCGTTGAGGAAGTACAAATTCCAGTCACAAAAGATGTAATACAAGTACAGACGAAAATGGGCACACAAATCAAGACTTGTGTGCCCGTTTTATTTTGAACTCTGCTTGCTCTTACTCTTCCGGCTTGAAGATCAGGAAGATGGCATTGATGAGAATGCCAAGCACAGCCGCGGTCGCGATTGCTGGCAGGCCACTGGGGAAGATGCCCGGAACAGCGACCGGAATGAAACCACCGGGGTAACCAATGTTGCCACCGATGCCAACCACCATAATGACCGCGCCGACAGCCAGGTTGCGCGGGTCGAACATGCTGACCTTGTGCTCTTGCATGAGTGCGATTCCTTGCATGCCGATCACACCGAATAAGTAGATCGCCAGTCCGCCGCTGACCGCCAGCGGAATGGAATTCACCAGCGCTGCGAGTTTGCCCACAAACCCGAGCAGGATGGCGATCACCCCGGCCGCAATAAGGGCCGGGCCGGAGTAATTGCGAGTGATGGCCATGAGCGAGTTGTTTTCGCCATAGTTTGTCCCTGCCGTAGCGCCAAACAGACCGTTGAGGAAGTCGCCAATGCCATCCAGAATCAAGTTGAAACCGATGTTCTTATCGAGGCTGATCTTCGGTCTTCCCGTGTCTTCGGCAAAACGGTCAATGTACAGGCTCATCTGATACAGGTGTGCGGTGGATTCCGGGATGGTTGCAATCGCCATGATGGAGATGCTAACGATAGCGGTTGCCACCAACGGACCACTGAATGAAGGGAAGGTAAAGTGCGGAAGCTCGAACAAGGCCGCAGTCGCGATACCAGCCAGCTTAACGGAGCCCTGGTCAATCACGGCGGAAATGATATAGCCCGCGATACCTCCCAGCAGGATAGGCAGCATGCCGATGAAGCCCTTATTCTGCAGGTAGACGGAGAACAAGATCGTGACCACGAGTGTGATCAGGGCCACTAAGAAGTTGTTGCTAGCCAGGTTGCCGATGGCGGCGAAGGCCAGGCCGAAGCCGATGATGGCTGCAACTGAACCGGTCACGACGGGCGGCAGGACTTTATCCACGTTGGCCTTGCCGACCGCGCGGATGATAAAGCCGACCAGGATGTTGATGAGACCGGTCACGACGATGCCGGCCTGCATTAGGCTCAGAACTTCATCGGGAACAGGGCCGCTGAAATTGACGTAGGCGGTGCCAGTCGCCGCCTGGATGATTCCCAGATAAGCCGCTATGTAGCTAAAGCTTGAGCCATAGAATAGCGGGATGAAAGTGCCGATGCCGCGTTTAGAAAGAACAAGTGCGACGATGGTTGAGACTCCGGCGGCAAACAGCACGGTCCCAACATGAAAACCGCAGAACGCGGCAACGAACACCGTGGCCGGGAACATGGTCAACACATGCTGAAAGCCGAGCAATATCAATTGTCCCATCGGGGGTGTATCGTTGGGCAGGTACCCCATCACCTCACTCTGCGCTGAGGACGCAGCCTTTCTGGACTTGCTACTTTTTGTTGCCATAACATTCTCCTCTCTTTGATTTCACCATCTCCCCGCGCGAGCCCTAAAGGATGCTTCGCGAAGGGCGGAGGTGAGGGATAAAAAAAGAGAGCCGCTAAAACGACTCTCTAAAACACAAATATTAACACGGCCATCCCGCAGAAGTGATGGTTGGGCAATTCGCCTTTCGGATTAATTCCACACATGTTGGGCGAATTTTACGCCGATTTCGGGAGGTGTCAAGGTGTGGACAATGTTCATTAATCAGGAGCAGGCGCGGGCGGAGTCTGCGAAATCTCCCGTCGGGGAAAAGCGTTTGGTCAAGTGGCGGGTGATATAATCCGCGACGATAATTTTCGTTAGGAGAGAAAGATGAGATACACAAGTGTAAAAGTCCCGGCGGATGGGGCGAAGATCTCAATTCAAAATGGAAAACTGAATGTTCCTGATAATCCGATCCTTCCGTTCGTGGAAGGGGACGGCACCGGCCGCGACATCTGGCGCGCCTCACAACGCGTGTTCGACGCGGCTGTTGAGAAGGCCTACGGCGGCAAACGCAAGATCCATTGGATGGAAGTATATGCGGGCGAGAAGTCGTTCAGGATGTCCCAGAGTTGGCTGCCCGACGAAACCACCGAAGCCTTCCGCGAGTTTATGGTGGGCATCAAAGGCCCACTCACAACCCCAATCGGCGGCGGCATTCGTTCTTTGAATGTACAACTCCGCAAAGTATTGGACCTGTATGTTTGCCTGCGCCCAGTGCGTTACTTCACGGGTGTGCCTTCCCCAGTAAATCATCCTGAGCTCGTGAATATGGTCATCTTCCGTGAAAACACCGAAGACATTTACGCGGGGATCGAGTTCGCAAATGGTACAGAAGATAACGAAAAGTTCATGAGCTTGTTCAAGGAAGCTTTCCCCAAGGAGTTCGCGAAGATCCGCTTCCCGAGGACCAGTGGCATTGGCCTGAAACCAGTTTCCCTGGAGGGCACAGAACGATTGATCCGCGCCGCGATCGAATATGCGTTGAAGAACAAACGCAGATCGCTGAATCTCGTGCATAAGGGCAACATCATGAAGTTCACCGAAGGCGCATTCAAAGATTGGGGCTACGCGTTTGCCAAGCGCGAATTCCGAAACGAGATCGTTACGGAGCGTGAGACCTGGATTTTGGCAAATAAGGAAAGGGATCCCGGCTTAACCGCTGAAGGGAATGCCAGGGTGATTGACCCTGGCTTCAACATGATGTCACCTGACCAGCAAAACGAGATCAAAAAGGAAGTGGAGACCGGGCTGGCTCTATGGCCAACGCACGGCGATGGCAAGTGGAAGTCCAAATTGCTGATCAAAGACTCGATTGCTGATGTGACCTTGCAGTTCGTGCTCGTCCGTCCGCAGGATTACGACGTGATCGCGACCATGAATCTCAACGGCGATTACCTATCTGACGCGCTGGCCGCGCAGGTGGGCGGCATTGGTATTGCGCCGGGCGCGAACATCAACTATGTGACGGGTCACGCCATTTTTGAAGCGACTCATGGCACCGCACCGAAGTATGCCGATCTCGATAAAGTCAATCCCGGCTCGGTCATTCTTTCCGGTGAGATGATGCTCCGTTATCTGGGCTGGAGCGAAGCCGCGGACCTGATCATCAAAGGCCTCGAAGGTGCAGTCACTGCGAAGACGGTCACATACGACTTTGCCCGCTTAATGGACGGCGCAAAGGAAGTTAAATGCTCTGAGTTCGGAGAGGCCATCATCACTTGGATGGGTAAGACTCCGCCGGCTCCGAAAGTTGCCAAGTCCGCTTCTGTTGCAAAAAAAGCAACCGTAAAAAAGGTTGTGAAGAAAGCAGCCAAAAAAGTTCTTGCAAAGAAAACAAAAAAGAGCAAATCGAAGATATAAGACCTTGAAAAGCCCGTTTCAAATTTGAGGCGGGCTTTTTTGTTTACCACTACAAAGACCATTGATGCTGTTGTATAATCCTCTATGATGAAAAAAGCGGATTGGCAAATATTTTTTCCGCAATTTATTGCGGTTACTGGATTGCTGGCTTTTTGCTCTTTCGTTGTATATCTATTTTTTTTTGGCTCAGAGCTTGGAGTTGAGAAATATGATAAAAGACCAGAATTAAGTTTTGCCCCTCAGCCTATTGCAAATGTTGGGATTAACCACTGGGAGACTCCTCACGGATCATGTGGACCAGATGCATTCTACGACGAATATGTCGTTGGCAAGCCGTTAAGTGAAGTCGAAGAGTATTACAAGCAGGAAATGCTAAAATATTGCCTGCCTGATAGAGGAGGGGTTTTATCGGATATGCAGTGCAATGATGATGGCCATATGAAATTTTGCAGGTATACATCTTGCTATTTGAATGATGAGTTGCCAAGCTTATACGAAACTTTCTCCGTTTACATATTCCCCGTTTCTGAAACAACTACAAAAGTGCTTCAAAGCCAAGACATCTCGTATCAACTCAAACATGAACCTCAACGTAAATGTGGCGAATGAGATTAAGCGTTTGGATAGGCACTCAAGAAGATAAAGAAGTCGAGCCCATATCTGCATAGCTCCTTATCGAAATTTATCATTTCTCACAATACCGGGTAAAATAATATCCGTGCGCGATCCAACAAATTCATTTCGGAGGATTCGATGGGCCTGAGAAGGAACGTCAGCCTGACTACCGCGTTGCGATACCAGGGACAGGGTCCGTTCCTGACCTATATCCTGCATCGCATTGGCGGGCTGGGGATGGCAATTTTTATTACCACACATATTCTGGCTTCGTTTTCTGCAAACATGGGTTGGAGGGCCGGTTTTCTGGTCAACCAAATTTACGAAAACTGGATCTTCCAGTTATTCATTTTCTTCTGTGTGATGTTCCATGCGGTCAACGGGCTGCGAATCGCCATCCTGGACTTGTTCCCCGGACTGATCTTGTACCATCGTCAGGCGATCGCGATCGAATGGGTGGCCTTCATCAGCCTTTACGGCTGCGCGGCCTTTGCCATTATCCGCACGGGATTATTGGGAGGGTGATATGAGCGCAGTCAAATCACGAACCTTATCCCTTGCGAAGCGCGGTATGAGCTTTGAGACCTTCATGTGGTTGTTCACGCGTCTCTCCGCGCTGGCCATGTATGCATTTATTCTCATAGGATTCATCGGTGCGCTCATGATGGGGGCGCGCAACAATATGAACTTTGCAGACATCATGCGCTGGGCACTCATGCCTAATGTCACGCATGTACAATACACGAACCTGCCAGACCTTGCTCCATGGGAAACCTCGTTCTGGAAACTGGTCGCCAGCGGATTATTATTCACCGCTGCGGCACACGGTATGCATGGCGTGATCGTCATTCTGGACGATTACTTTGCAAAACCATCGCAACGTCAATGGATACGCATCGTCAACATCATCTTATTTTTGATCATCATGCCGATCGGCATTTATGTCATTTGGACTTCATAGGACGGTCAGTAAATGAATAACCATCAATTTGAAGTGATCGTTGTCGGCGCGGGCGGCGCGGGCCTCATGGCGGGTCTGTACGCCTCGCGCAATGCAAAGACTGCGATCATCAGCAAGTTATATCCCACGCGCTCACATACAGGCGCGGCACAGGGCGGCATCTCGGCTGCGCTGGGCAACTACGAAGAAGACAGACCTGAATGGCACATGTACGATACCGTCAAAGGCTCGGATTATTTAGGCGACCAGGACGCGATCGAGTTCATGACCAATGAAGCCATCGACGCGGTGCTCGAACTCGAACACATGGGGCTTCCATTTGACCGGACTCCTGAAGGCAAGATCTCGCAACGTCCATTCGGCGGGCATACCAATAATGAAACCGGGAAACCCGTCCGCCGCGCTGCGCACGCCGCAGACCGCACGGGGCACATGATCCTGCAAACGTTGTATCAACAATGCATAAAGAACAAGGTCACTTTCTTTGACGAATATCAGGTTCTGGATTTCATCATGGCCGAAGGTGGAAAAGCCACGGGCGTTGTCGCGGTTGAACTTGCCACCGGCGAACTGCATACTTTCCAAGCGAAAGCGGTCATCTTCGCCACCGGCGGGCATGGCCGCATCTTTGAGGTGACATCCAATGCCTATGCTTACACCGGCGATGGCGCGGCAATCCTGCTTCGCAAAGGGCTGCCTCTCGAGGACATGGAGTTCTTCCAATTCCATCCAACCGGCATATACAAATTGGGCATCCTCATTACGGAGGGTGTGCGCGGTGAAGGCGGGGTGTTGATCAACGGCAAAGGCGAACGCTTTATGCCGAAGTATGCACCGACTGTAAAAGATTTAGCTTCACGCGATGTCGTCAGCCGCGCGATCTATACCGAGATCAAAGAGGGACGCGGGGTCAACGGCAAGAATTACGTCTATCTGGATATTCGACCGGAGACTGTGAATAAATACGCCGCAGAAGATGGACGCACCAACCCGGACGGTTCACCCTACACCATCACGGGTGACACCGTTCTGAAAAAGATTCCGGATATTGTGGATTTCTGCCGCGTCTACCTCGGTGTTGACCCTGTAACCCAGCGCATGCCCACCCAACCCACCGCGCATTACACAATGGGCGGAATCCCCACGAACAAATATGGTGAAGTGGTCCTGGATGATAAAGGCACAACTGTCCCTGGCTTGTTCGCGGCGGGGGAATGCGCGTGTGTGTCTGTACATGGCGCGAATCGACTCGGCACAAATTCATTGCTTGATATTGTGGTCTTCGGCAAACACGCGGGATTGCGCGCGGCGGAATTCGCAAAGACTGCCGAATTTCAGAAACTGCCACAGGACGCTGAAGCAGGCGCGAGGTCCGCTTTTGAGGCGCTGCGGAACGGGTCCGGTGAAGCCAACGCCTTCGATATCTCCAACGCGATGAAGAACGTCATGTTTTTAGAGGTAGGTATTTATCGTACCGGCGCGGTGATGGAATCCGCGTTGGACAAGATCCTTGAATTGAAGGAACGCTTCAAGAACGTGCGTGTGAGCGATACAGGAAAAATTTTCAATACTGAACTGCTCAATGCATGGGAAGTTGGTAACATGCTCGATGTCGCCGAAGTGGTGGCAGCCTGTGCGTTGAACCGAACGGAATCGCGCGGTGGACATTCGCGCGAGGATTATCCAAACCGCGATGACGTGAACTGGTTGAAACACACGCTGGCTTCAAAGAAGAACGGCAAGATCGAGATCACCTATAAACCGGTGGTCATTACCAAACATCAGCCAAAGGCAAGAGTGTATTAATAACTCGCCCTCACCCTAGCCCTCTCCCTTGGGGAGAGGGGACTCCCTTCCCCTTCGGGGGAAGGGCTGGGGATGAGGGAAAAGGAGTCTTTTATGCAAGTTACCATGAAAATTTTCCGTTACAACCCGGAGAAAGACGAGCGCGGCCACTATGAGACCTATAAAGTGGAAGTGAACGAAATGGATCGCGTGCTGGATGTACTCGAAGAGATCAAAGGCCACACGGATGGTTCGCTGGCTTTCCGTCGTTCATGCGCGCACGGTGTCTGCGGCTCGGATGCGATGAGGATCAACGGACGCAATCACCTGGCATGCAAGACATTGATCCGCGATGTAGGTGCGAATATTACGGTTGAGCCGATCCTTGGCTTGAAGGTTAAGAAGGACCTGATCGTGGATATGGATCCGTTCTTTGATAACTACAAGAAGATGCTTCCCTATCTAATTAACGATAGCCCGCTCCCTGAAAACGGACGCGAGCGTTTGCAAAGCCCTGAACAGCGCGCCCGTTTTGATGAAAGCACAAAGTGTATTTTATGCGCGGCTTGTACCACGGCCTGCCCGAGCTTTTGGGCAAGCGATGAATATTATGGCCCGGCTGCATTGGTGACTGCGCATCGCTTTATTTTTGACAGCCGCGATGAAGGTGCATCCGAACGATTACATGTATTAAGTGAAACGAATGGCACGGCGCGCTGTCACACAGTATATAACTGTACAGAAGCCTGCCCGCGCGATATTCCGATAACGAAGACCATCGGTGAGTTGAAGATGGCGATGGTGACGGGGAAGTTGGATTAGGAAAAAGAAAGTAGAGAGTAGAAAGTGGAGAACAGGCCGCGCTCATGAGCGCGGCCTGTTTGTCTTAAAGCTGGAAGGGCATATAATATCTTCAATAAAACAAATTTATTCTGATACGGTCTAACCTATCTTCTGGAGTAACCCATGCAAAACCAATGGAATGATCAGGATGCTGCGCGCTTCACCAGTGCGCTGGAGCAACGTGTATACAGCTCGCGACTTCAGGGTGCAGACCCGGCGCTCGTGCTGCACGGCGGCGGTAATACATCAGTTAAAGTAGTCGAAAAGAATTTGTTCGGGCAGGATGAAACGATTTTATATGTAAAGGGTAGTGGCTGGGATTTGGCGACGATTGAAGCCGCGGGCTTCGCGCCCTGCCGCCTGGATCATCTGTTGAAGCTTGCTGCTTTGGAACAACTCTCTGATACAGACATGGCGCGTGAACTGCAACTCAGCATGACGAATCCCGCCGCGCCCGCTCCGTCGGTGGAGGCCATTTTGCACGCTCTCCTTCCGCACACGTTTGTCGATCATACCCACGCAGATGCGATCATTACGATTACCAATTCAACGAACGGCGAAAAGCGCATCCGGGAAATCTTCGGCGGTGACTCGATCATTATCGTCCCATATGTTATGCCCGGCTTTAAGTTGGTGCGTGCAGTAGCCGCACTCTTTCAAACACAGGCAACGCCCAAAACCATTGGACTGATCCTGATGAATCACGGCATCTTCACCTTCGGCGCGACCGCAAAGGAAAGCTATGACCGCATGATCGAGTTGGTGGGTAGAGCAGAAGCGTATTTGCAACGCAAAGGAGCTTGGAAAATTGATGGAACAGCCCCCGCCTCCAGCTTTACCCAAGCGAGTGAAAGGGTGTCGGCAAAGCAAGCGCTTGCCACCCTGCGCAGAGAGGTCTCCACCCTGGCCGACTTCCCGCTGATTCTCTCCACTCACTTAGATGAGAGCGCTTTGAAATTTGTGCGGCGCACCGACATTGGAACGATCAGCCAGCAAGGTCCGGCCACACCAGATCACGTTATCCGCACCAAGCGTGTACCAATGATCGGGCGGGATGTGGCAAAGTATTCGCAGGATTACAAAAAGTATTTTGATGAACACACGCCGCGCTCGCCTCAGAAATTAACCATGCTTGACTGTGCACCGCGGGTGATGCTGGATGCAGAATTTGGTTTAATTACTTTGGGGCGTACAGCGGGCGACGCGGCCATCACCGAGGATATCTTCCGTCATACCATTGAGATCATCACGCGCGCAGAAATGCTCGGTGGGTATCGAGCCCTGCCCGCAGCTGATCTATTTGATGTGGAATATTGGGATCTGGAGCAGGCCAAGCTCAAGCGACAGGGCGCGCTTAAAGCGTTTGCAGGCGAGATCGCCCTTGTAACCGGGGCGGCCTCCGGGATCGGCAAAGCTTGTGTCGCTTCCCTGCTCGCACGCGGCGCGGCAGTGGTCGGGCTCGATCTCAACCCGACGATCACAACTCTGCATAAACGCAAAGACTTTCTAGGTATACATTGTGATGTGACTGATGAAGCCGCGCTAATGGATGCATTCGAAAAATCAGTGCGGCGCTTCGGCGGGCTTGACATGTTGATCCTCAACGCCGGCATCTTCCCGGCCAGCCGACCGATTGCGGCGATCTCCACCGCCGAGTGGACGAAAGTGATGAGGGTCAACCTTGACTCAAACCTGGTTCTGATGAATGTGGCTCATCCTCTGCTGAAGCTTGCTCCGCGTGGCGGACGAGTGGTCGTGATCGGATCAAAGAACGTGCCCGCTCCGGGACCGGGTGCGGGCGCTTATTCCGCTTCAAAGGCGGCGCTCACACAGTTGGCGCGTGTAGCCGCATTGGAGTGGGGCGTCGACGGCATCCGCGTCAATATCCTGCACCCTAACGCAGTATTCGATACAGGCATCTGGAGCGAGGAAATTTTGGGACAACGCGCTCTCAGCTATGGCTTAACAGTGGAGCAATACAGAACCAACAATGTTCTGCATGTGGAAGTGACAAGTCGTGATGTAGCCGAACTTGCCGCTGAGATGTGCGGCCCGTTGTTTGCCAGGACCACAGGCGCTCAAGTCCCGGTGGATGGCGGCAACGATCGGGTCATTTGATGAGTGAGAAGAGAACAGAAAATAGAGAACAGGTCGCGTGATGCGCGGCCAGCTTGCTTTTAGACTAAAACGGTCTATAATATTTGTAATCGTCAAAACAGGATAATTTTACGTACACCTGTAATCGAAGGAGCCCAACATGAAAAGAACACACCTCAGCTTGTATTATTTGACGACATATCTGATTCTATCCGGCCTTGCCCTGATCGCGGCGCCACAATTGGCTTTGAGGCTGCTTTTTTCCAACGGCAACTATGGCGACGTCTTACCACGTCTCCTGGGAGTTATCCTGCTCGCACTTGGGATCGTCGTATTCCAAATAGTACGTCTGCAAATCGAAGCGCTTTATAGTACGACGCTCATCGCGCGCAGTATTATTCTCCCCTGCCTGATCGGGTTATACATTTATGCCCGCGACCCATTCTTTCTGGTTCTGATCGGTGTGGTTGGCCTCGGGTTCGTTCTGACCGGTACTAGTTACTGGCTCGACCGGCGGGGCTAGCACTTATCCTGCAATGTAGAAAGTATGCCCGCGTGATATCCAGATCACACAGGCGATCGGTGAGTTGAAGCTGGCAATGGCAACAAGGAAGTTGGATTAGAAGAGAATAGAGAGTAGAAAGTAGAGAACAGGCTGCGTGATGAGCGCGGCTTGTTGATTTAATGCTTATAATATCCAAGTGGTTTTAAAAGTTATGTTCTGGAGGCTTTGAGATGACAGATCACTTCGACATTCTGATCCAGCGCGCTAGATTGCGCGGCCAGCCGGGGCAACTGCAAGAGATCGGTATTGCAGGCGGTCGCATTACTGCCATTGATGAACACGTCAAAGGAGATGCTGAATTGACTATCGACGCACAGGAAAACCTCGTAACCGAATCTTTTGTCAATCCACATCTGCATCTGTGCAAAGTCTATACGCGGCAGATGATGGATGAAGAGGCACTCACGGGGTATCACGCCGAGGGTATGGGCAAGGCAATGACCACTATCGAGCTGGCGGCGCGGGTCAAAGAAAAATACGATGAGGCCTGGATCATCAAAAATGTGCGCCGCGCACTTGCGCAGGCCGCAATCCATGGCAACACACACATCCGCGCGTTCGCAGATGTGGATTCGAAAGCCAAACTTGAAGGGATGAAGGCGTTGATCCGCGCACGCGAGGAGTTCAAAGGCATCCTGGAGGTGCAGGTCTGTGCGTTCGCGCAGGATGGGTTGGCGCGTGAAGCGGGCGCGAGTCAGTTGATGCATCAGGCAATGGAAATGGGCGCAGATGTCGCGGGCGGCATCCCATGGATCGAATACACAGAGGCGGATACCCAGGCACACGTCAAAGAGATATTCGATCTGGCACAAGAGTTCAATAAGGATGTTTCCATGTTGGTGGATGATGCCGGTGACCCCGGACTGCGTTCACTTGAGACAATGGCTGTTGAAGCCATAAAACGCGGCTGGCAGGGACGCGCGCTGGCACATCATGCGCGCGCCATGGCGTTGTATCCACAACCGTACTTTCAAAAAGTTGCCGCCTTGCTCAAGCAAGCAAAGATGGCGGTGGTGAGCGATCCACACACCGGGCCGCTGCATGCGCGCGTGAAAGAGCTATTGGAGGAAGGTGTGACTGTGTGTTTGGGCCAGGACGACATCTCTGATGGCTATTATCCATTCGGACGCAATAACATGCTGGAAGTGGCATTCCTGGCCGCGCATCTGCTGTGGATGACAACCAACCGGGAGATCGAAACACTTTACGATATGGTCACGGTCAATGCAGCGCGCGCCATGAACGTCAACGATCATTTATTGAAAGTCGGTGCGCCGGCAAATCTCGTCGTGCTAAATGCGCCAAACGTTCTGGAAGCCTTACGCGAACACGCCGCGCCTCTGTATGTGATCAGTGGAGGGAGGTTAATTGACCATACGGAAATGGAGGCTGTCGCTTCAGGTGGTGAGTGGACGAAATCATAGCCTTTTGTTTATTCCATAACATTGTATAATTGATCTTATCCTTATCATTTGTTTTACAAAAGAGAACATATGAAAATCAATAAAATGATGATTGGTATTCTGGCAGGCATTAGCCTGTTCATTGGCTTTGTGATCATTTCGGTCGCGGTGGGAGCGATCTTCCCATCCATGCACAAGTTGACTGCGCCGCTGATTTGCAGTGGAGAAGTGAAAGTGGAGTCAATCCAATATTACCCCCCGTCTGGAGGGGTGGGCTGGAAAAATCACATCTCCTGTATTGAACAGGGGGATCAAAGAGAAATCACGTTCCAAGCGATTGGTGTGACAGGTTTATTCTATTCGACGATCATATTCGCATTCCTAATATTGCGGGCCAGAAAAAGTATCGTTTTACCCGGCTTGGGTGCATAAAACAAACAGTAGGCGTAATCCGTTTGTCGGGAGTGAAAAGTTATGCAACTTTCCCCAATGGGGATGCTATGTAACTTTGGGGCATAGCGGGGTGCGTCATTTTGTTAAGAGCGGCACAGCAGTCATTCCCACTAGTGGCAGGCGGTCTGGTAAGAATGATCGGCTATATCGTGTGGGCTGGTTCTCCTCGCTCTGCACCTCCTAAAGGCAGCTTGACGCCCCATCAAGGAGCGATGCATGTACAACTGGCTGGTCCTCTTGCATGTATTCTTCGCTTTTGCCTTTATGCTCGTCCACGGCGTCCACGCGGCCCAACACTGCATGCAGCCGACTCGCGTTCCGCTTCGCTACGCGCCTGATGTGTACCGTTAACACAAACCATCAACCCCAACTCCTTGCGCATTGAGACCAATTTTTCTTTATAATGGGGATACTCAGTGAGGTAACCCATGACATTCAAACTCGTTTACTACTCCCAGCAAGACCCACAGTGGAAACAAGACATCCTCGGCTTCGGTGATCCGGGAGATACCATCGGGTATGTGGGTTGCGCGCTCACCAGCACGGCCATGCTCATCAGCGGTCATGGATTCAGTGAAACTCCCAAAAGCCTCAATCAGAAATTAAAGGATGTAGGCGGCTTCGCCAGCGCCGGGATTCGCTGGGGTTCGGTCAGCCAGATCTATCCGCAGGTCAATGTGAAGAGCAATCTCTCCTGTGTCAACACAGACGCGCCGCTCGCGCAGATCGACGCGTCCATCGCGGCAGGTCAGCCCGTGATCGTGATGGTGGATAGTACGCCCGCGGCGGGCCTGCTCACACATTGGGTCGTGCTTTACGCAAAAGACGGCAGCGACTATCTCATGCTCGACCCATGGCCTTATCAGACCGACGTGAAAAAGAAAACCTATCTCATGCCGCGCTACAGTCAGGGGAGTCCATTGCGGCGTTCCATCATGCACGTGATCATCTATGAATGCTACAGCATCAGCGGAGGGATCGCGCAACCTGGTTCATCCACTGCGACGACGCCAACTACGACAACCAGAGGCGGATCATACGCCCGAGTCAAGGCAGACGTGACCTGGGGTTTGAACATCCGCTCCAGCATTGACACATCCAGCCTGGCGAACGTCGTCGTCTCAGTGCCTGCGGGTACATTGTTGACTCTCATCGAAGCGGATGGCGCGTCGAAGGTGGGGGCGGTCAATCAATGGGTGCGCGTGCGCGACGAACAGGGTCATGAGGGATTCGCAGCGGCATGGTATCTTGAAAAAGGTCAGCCGCCAGTGGCCGCGCCTGCCCCGGCAGCCTCGCCAGCTCCTGCGCCCGCGACGACAGCGCCGGGTCCCACATCCACACCCACTTCTGTGATCGAGCGGCAAAAATTGATCGTTGTTGTGAAATCCGCCGGAGCAAAGGTGTTCAAATCAGCTTCATCAAAGAGCGAAGTTTTATCCAAGGAAAAAGGCGGCGCGAAGCTTGTGGTGGTTGAACCCGTGGACACAGCCATCCTCAAGATCGGCCAGGCCGGCAAATGGCTCACCGTGAAAGGCACGAACGGCAAACGCGGTTATATGGATGGCGGATTGGTCAAGGAAGGATAGTCTGCCTATTCATCAAACAGCACGCTTTCAGGTGAAACCAGAATCACTGTCGGAGTGTGAAGCGGCCATACGCGAATTTGTTGCGTATGTAAAGAAGAATGAACCGCGCACGTTATTGTACGTTTCATTGCAGGAGAAAGATAACCCAACGCGGTTCATCCATTACTTTATCTTTGAAGATGAGGCCGCGCGTGAAGTCCATGCAAATTCGGAAGGTGTGAATCGTTTTACGAGCGTTTTGTATACACGCCTGGTTGTGCCTGTTGAGTTTACAGGTTATGACTTATTGGCAACGACAGATGGTTAATTAAAGTGAGTTCAAGGCCTGCACAAACACATCCACCATTTTCTGGATGTTGATCTCTTCGGAGACGATCCGAAATGATTCGTTCCCCATCTTTCTCAAACGCGCTGCATCCGATAACGCGTTTTTCATTGCAGTTACAAGCGCGCCATAATCTTCCGCTGGGATCTGCCAGCCGTTCCCCGCGCGGACGAGGTCATCCTGTGTGCCATCTCCCTTTGCGACAAGGACAGGCAGGCCGTAACTCATCGCTTCCTGCACGGCCAGTCCACCGGTTCCGGGCAGGACGAATAGATCTGCTTCTGCGAAATAAGGTTTCAACTCCGCTCCATGTTTTTCCCCGACAAACTCTGCGGCAGGATATACCTCTTTCGCAAGCGACTCCAATACCGTGCGTTCCGGCCCATCACCAACGATGATCAAACGCGGTTTGGATCCGATTTCTGCGCAGGCGCGCAACAAATGATCGACACGCTTGCGCGCTTGTAATCTTCCCACGAACAAGATCGTTGCGCGGTCCATCGTCTGTGGTCTGTGGTCTGGCCTTTGAGTTGGCGCAGGTGAAACTGAGTTGTATGCGACAAATATTTTTTCGCGTGGGAATCCAAGCTCAGCATACTCATCCGCTCCGCGTTGACTGTAGGAGATCATTGCATCAAATTGACTGATAAAGCGTGCGCGTTCCCTCACCCCAACCCCTCTCCCTGCCCCCTTCGGGGGTGCTTCGCGAGGAGAGGGACACAGGGTGAGGGGGGGTGCGCCCAATCCCCAGCCAAGTATCTTTCTTACGTGTGCGTGCATCCACTTCACGGCAGAGGACGTTGCAAGATACCGCGGATTGGCTTCGACGATCAAGGCCCCTGGATTCCATTCTTCGAGCCAGTTAATAATTCCGCGTTGATAGCACAGATAGAATGCCCCGCTGAACAAATGGATGTTTTGCGCTTGTGTGAGTTTTGAAATTTGCGGCTCCCCGCTGCTGATCATTTCATTAGGGCGCGCGTTCCCCGCGAAGAGACTCATCCTGCCCTCGCATGACTCCGCCAGCAGGTCAAAGAATGGAACGCGATAACCGGGGAGTACACGTTGCTGTACGCCGAGTCGTCCTGAATATTTACTCATGGTAAGGTTTCACAACGGGAAAAGATAACAGCATATTCATCGCGATATTCTTCGCACCAAAGCTCTGAGTAGGAAACTGCCTCGATCAATCTCGGTTGCGAGGCAGTGGAAAGCATGAGCAGGTTAATGCCTGCGCGGTCGAAGATCCCCTGCCAATCCGTTTCGGCACGGCTCACTTGCACGTATTCAGTCCATTGACCGGGAGGAAAGGCGTTGAAGCGGCTATCCATCCACGGCGGGCGCGATTGCAACGCGAACGAGAGATAACCGCCGAATGCATAATCAGTCCATAAGGGGCCGCGCAGCCCGGGTTGACGCGCCAGCCATTCGGTCGCCGCTAGGGGCGTGGTTTCCATCTCGTACACGCGAACCGAGTCACCCATCCAGCGTTGACGGTATCCCGGTAAAAACAGAAGCGCCAGGCCGAGCATAAAAATCCCAAAGGCAATATTGAGCGCGGGAAATATTTGTTTTGGCAGATCCGGTTTTTTTGTCCGCGCGGCGATGAGCGCGGCAGTCGGAATTGTAATAATAAATAAAAACCAAATGACATAACGCAGGCCTGTCAGCGCCAGCCAGCCGAAACCGAGGAACCAGATCCACTCCAACACCGAAAGTTTGCGCGGCGAGAACGCGGCGAGTGGAGCGAAAGCCAGCATCCACGCGAAGAAGATATTCATCTGCCAGCCTTCGTTGCGCGGCGGCGCCCATTCAAATGCGAAGAATTGATCAGACGGCGAGTTGAGCATGGACACAAAATAGTGCCAGACAGCCAACCCGCGTGGATTGATCAGTGTTGCAACAAGCATTGATCCAAATGCGATAAGCAACGGTCTGCGTTCGCCTTTACCAAAGATCAGCGCAGCAGCGGCCAGGATCATGGGCAATATGAATGAGCCGTGTAAATTTGCCCAGGACAATGTTGAAAGTGGCAGCAGCCATAAATATTTATTGTTTCCATTTTGCCAGTAATACAAACTCAACAAACATAATACGAAAAGTGGATATGCAAATAATTGACTGCGCATGGACCAGTTATTCGCGCTCGCCAGACCAAGCACAATCACGAGAATGGACGCAAGCCGCACGTTGATGAATTCGCGCGCCATGAACCAGATCAGGCCATAAGCAATGCCGATCAAAACCCCACGCAACACAAAGGTGAGCGAGATACCTCCAAGTTTGTATGCAAGCCAGAAGATGATCCCTGCCAACCACGACTGATACACAATAGGCTGGCCATATTGACTCAGACTGATCGTATCTGTAACGGGGATCGCGCCGCTTTGGAGCGTTTCCTGACCCACGCGCATCACCCACCAGTAATCCTGAGGTTGAATGGCGAGTAGAAAGGAAATGCCGATCAGCGGCAGGAGCGCAATGCTCAGCCACAGAAAATCGTAAGAGCGGGTGGAGCTTTTCATAAGTTGATAAAAATTAACCACACTGTTCATGCCGCGAACAACGGCGGCACGCCGGTGCGAGACGGCAAAGTCACCAAGGCACTAAGACACTAAACTTTAAAGGAGTACGCGCTTAATCCCGTTCTTGATCAGTGAAACATTGAAATTAATTAAAAAGCCAAGGCGGTTTCCGGTCAACTTCAAATATGTTAAGACTTGAGAAAGGTGTACATTTTCCATTTTTTCAACTGGCTTTAGCTCACATATGATACGCTTTTCCACAAGAACATCAAGACGAAATCTTTCGCTAAATTTAATTCCATCATAAACCAGAGGAACGATTACTTGTCTTTCATAAGATAAACCGCGCTTTCCAAGCTCATGACATAGACATGTTTCATAAACACTCTCCAACAAGCCAGAACCCAGGGTCTTATGCACTGTAAAGGCCGAATCCACGATCAATCGCGCAATACGCTCATCTTCAGGTGGAATCGGAACTACGAGTTTTGTCTGCATTACTTTGCTCCTGAAAAAGAACCTACTTAGAGTCCATCCGAAAATTCAACCACACCGTTCGTCCACAGGATCGCTACGCTGACCCACAGGGTCGCTACGCTGATCCACAGGGTCGCTACGCTGATGCCGCGAACAACAGCGGCACGCTGGTGCGAGACGGCACGAACGGTGTGCCTTTGTGTCTTCGAGACTTTGTGGTTAAGCACACAAGATTCATGCTTCATTCCTCCAAAAGAACCTTGAGATAGGCATCCACCATCTTATCCAACCCAAGCGCAGACTCAGCCCGTGCGCGCGCGGCCCGTCGAAACTGATCCTGCTTCTTCAACACATCTTCCGCCGCATCCGCCAGCGCCGGGATATCAGGCGTTTCCAATTTCCAGGGATTCCCGCCATATGGGACTACGCAGCCTGCGTCGTTTGTTACTAATTCTTTAAGCGAGCCGCTGTCAAACCCAACCACGGGCAAACCGCAGGCAAGCGCTTCGATGACCGAGTTCGGACATGGCGGGTTGACCTCGGCGCAATACAAAAGATGAGAAGAGCGCGCCAGGTGTGGGATCTGTTCACGGGGAATGATGCCAAGGAACTTCACCGCGACACGACTCTCTTTATATATCTTAATCTGCGTTGCCTTGTCCACACGTCCGGCCACCACCACTTCCATGGGATATTTTGCAGAAAGCCTTTCGGCCAGTGCAAGAGCATGGAACATGCCTGCATTCAAGCCGCCCGCGAGACTGCCCTCGAGAACAAGCAGACGCTGGCGATCCGTTGGTCTTTCGTGTGGACCATCGGGCGTGTAGATTTGCAAGTCCACGCCGTTGAGGATCACAGAAGCCGGTTTGCGCGCCACTCCATACCACGCCTCCCACCAATTGCGTATAAACTGACTCTGGTAGACCACGCGGTCTGCAAAGCGGTCGCGTATCAAGGATAACATGGCATTGCCGTATTCCGCGCGCAGGTGATAACGCGGCCCGCTCCAACGCACGCGCTGCACCCAGTTGATGCCGTCCAGCCGTTGGACAATCCGAATCCCGCGTTTACGCGCCTGATGTAACTTCCACAGGTTGCGCGTTCCTGCGATCACCAAAACGGCATCGGCGTTCAACGCGAGATCATGAGTAACTTCCATTCCACGCGCTTGCAGTCCCATTTCAAACTTCAAACGGAAGGAAGCCATGCCGCCGGTCCCCTCCACGCAAGGGACGATACAAATATGAGTCATACAAGAATTATAACTTGTCAGTCACCTACAGACTTCGGAAGTCTTTATGAAGATTTTCCAACCTGAACATATAAGATAGACTTCCGAAGTCTCCTCCAATTATGGTATCCTTAGCTCAACCTTTTTACGGAGCATTTGTGCATGTATATAGCCATCGAAGGGGCGATCGGTGTCGGCAAGACCACCCTCGCCCGCCTGTTGCAAAACACATTGGAAGCCGAGGTCCTGCTTGAAATTTTCGAAGAGAACCCTTTCCTCTCCGATTTCTATGCGGACCGCGCGCGTTATGCCTTCCAAACACAGATCTTCTTTTTATTAAGTCGCTATCGTCAGCAGAATAACAATGTTCCACAAATGCTAGTGGCGGGCAAAAGCCTGATCGCAGATTACACCTTCGCGAAGGACGCGCTCTTTGCAGGCATCAATCTACAGGGCGATGAGCTTAACATGTATCATAAAGTTCATGAGGCGCTCGGCGAAAAGATCCCCAAGCCCGACCTGATCGTGTATTTACAAGCCAGTACGGATATGCTTATGCAGCGCATCGCCTTCCGCGACCGCCACTATGAAAGACAAATGGAGCGGGAATACATTGACGAACTCAACCACGCCTATGATGACTTTTTTTCAAAGCCTTACGGCCACACGCCCGTTTTAAAAATAGACACCAACGAGCTGAACATCATCCACAACCTCGAGCACATCAAGATGATCGAAAACCGCATCCGCGAGACTTTGGGCCTGTCACCGTTTCAAGCTAGCCTGCCCCTGCCGAATGCAAAACAAGGATAGTCATGCGCGTTACACGTGAATCACTGCTCCGCATTGCAAAAGAGACCGCACAGGAACGGGCCTACAACGACCCCGATATCGTGGCCGCCTATCTGACCGGCTCGCTGCTCAACGTCGAGCCCATGCTCGGCGGTACAGCGGATATCGATATCGTCTTCGTCCATAAGCACACGCCGGTTCGGGTACGCGATTTCGTTAAACTTACACCGGATTTCCACCTGGATATCAGCCGGCGCACCAAGGACGAGTTCAAATCGCCGCGTGAATTGCGCGGCGATCCGTGGATGGGCTACGAGATGTACGATCCGATCCTGTTGTACGAGCGCGAGAAGTTCTTCGATTTCGTGCAGGCCAGTCTGCGCGCAGGCTTCGACTTCGAACAACCTCCACTTATGCTTCAGCGTTGCCGGAAAATGCTCTCTCACGCCCGCCAAAATTGGATGGATCTAATGGATGTGGGTGAAACCATCGGGCCAAAAGAGATCCGCAAATACATGAAGTCCCTCTTTCATGCCGTAAATACAGTGGCGGAATTAAGTGGACCGCCCATTCAAGAACGCCGTCTCCTGCTGGAGTTCCCGGCGCGTGCCGAAGCCATACAAAAACCGGGCATGGCCGCAGGCGCGTTCGGACTGATCGGCGCGAATAATGTGAATGCGAACAAAATGAAAAGTTGGATCTCAGATTGGAAATCCGCCTTTACCACGGCCAGCGAATCCTCCGACGTGGATGGGCGCATCCATCCTGCACGCTTGAACTATTATGAGAAAGCCATCCAGGCCATGCTGGAGGGCGAAAACCCGCTTGCCGCGCTCTGGCCGCTGATCCACACCTGGACCCTGGCAATGGAAGGCCTGAACGGAGACCATTTGAATTTCTGGCTGAGCGCAGTGAGAGAGCTCGGCCTGCTCGGTGCAGGCTTCGAAGAACATGTCCAGGGGCTGGATCAGTATATTGACGGGATCGAGATCCTGCTCGATGAGTTGGCTACAGAAAGTGGCGTTTAGACAAGTTAGCCAGGTGACAGTCACTTTTGCGAAGCACCCTGAAGCGCAGCGAGCGGGCCAAGTGACTGTCACCTGTATATCCCACATTTGGGGGTATATGTTCAGACAACATTTCCGGTCACATTTTAAAACTGTGGATAAGTCGCGAAAAACTGTGGACAAAAGGCTTTCCCTGTGGACAATAAACACATTTGTTCGAATAATCGTCTGACAACCCGAAAAACCACACCCCCATATATGGGCCGTCATAAATGACATCCCCAAAATATGGAAATGCCTTGGACATGACCAGATCATTCGAATACTTTGTCCAGAGTTATCCACAGCGGAGCGAAGATCTGAAAACGGGATCAAGCCTCAGGTCTGGGGGGAGGCGAGGCAGGTCATCCTATGGGTGGTGATGAATCCAGGTTATCCACACTCTCCACAGCCCCTACTATTATTACGATTCCATATACATACATATATACTACTTGAAACCCTTAAGTGAATCTTGTACAATTCTCATTAAGAAGTCCGTCCCCTCTTTGCCAACCTTGGGAGGTTGCCATGGATATTATCAAAGTTTCCGCCAACTCCCGTACATCAGCAGTCGCCGGGGCGATCGCGGGCGTGATCCGTGAACACAAACGGGCGGAAGTGCAGGCCATTGGCGCAGGCGCCGTGAACCAATCCGTCAAGGCATTGGTGCTGGCCACGGGTTACCTCAAGAACGACGGGATCGATGTGGTCTGCGTACCCGAGTTCGTGGATGTGGAGATCGAGGACAAGGTGCGTACGGCCATCAAATTGGTGATCGAGCCGCGCTAGAATTAGGCGTCGGAAGTCTTTTCAGCTGAATTTTTGAGACTTTGGCGTACCAGAAAGACCTCCGAAGTCTGAACTTATTTCGACAGGCGAAACCAGGGTGGTTTATAATCTTCGCAGGGACATTTGCTTCCCGCGGGACCTGAAATGGCTCCCGTCAAAGAAGCAGGCTCCCAACTGATCCATTCTCATGCAAAACTGGAATAGATTCCCGCGTGTGATCTTATGGCTCATCCTGATTCTTGGCCTGGTGAGTGGACTTGCCTTGCCCTCGCTCGTGGAAAAGAAGGTGCGGGCGGCACCGGCAGCTCAAGCTACATCATGTTATGGAACAACACTAACTTACTGGAATTTTTCAGGAACAACCCCACTTATTCCATCTATTGGTTCAGGTGTATTTGCATATGGAAGTGGATTAACAGGCCCATCTTATCCTGCTGGCGAATTCCCTGTTGAGACACCAGCAATAAGCTTTTCTAGCTGGAGTTCCACTTTAACCACAGATGAATATATGGAATTCCAAGTTAATACATTAGGACGTACATCTATAAATCTTACATTTAAGTCGAGAATCTCGTCATCCGGACCGGCGAACTTTGAACTATATTATTCAATTGATGGGTCTAGCTTTCTTCCATTTGGCACAACATTTTCTTCAGATATTGGAAGTTCTTGGGATACAAATACTATAGATTTAAGTGCCATTACTGCGCTTAACGATAATGCCAATGCGGTTTTCAGATTGTATGGATATTCTGCTACGGGAACTACAGGAACATGGCGAATAGATAATGTTTCTTTTAATGGCAATTGTATAGTACCAGGACCTACATTTACACTTACCTCCACATATACTCCCACAAATACAAATACGCCCACTCCAACAGTTCCTACTTCCACACGCACACCTACAATCACGGGTACAATTTTTACGCCCACCCGCACATCCACTCCCACTCTAACTGCAACGCCCACAGCAACTTCTATTCCAAATCTCACTGTGTTAATTAATGAAGTCGCCTGGATGGGAACAGGTGCTTCCACCGGAGATGAATGGATAGAATTGTATAATCCTAATGCGGTTCAAGTTGATTTAACAGGCTGGCAGTTGAAATCTGATGACGAAAGCCCATTAATTACATGGACTTCCAGTGATAATGTGCTTATTCCAGCCGGTGGATATTATTTATTGGAACGAACGGACGATAATACTGTGTCTGATATCCTGGCCGACAAAATCTATACCGGTGAGCTTACAAATGGCGGAGAAGTGCTTAGGTTGATTGATCCGCTTGGGAATCTTGTAGATATCGCAAATTCTGATGGAGGCGGCTGGCCTGCTGGCAGTGAAACAACAAAAGGCAGTATGGAACGGTTTGGGTTAGTACAGGATGGAGTGGCTGCATGGGTAACCAACACAGGCGTCGTTAGGAACGGGCTTGACGCGAACGGAAATCCAATTAATGGAACGCCAAAACAATCGAATTGGGCAAATACAATTACTCTTACACCTTCCCCTACACCTACAAGTACCCGAACCCCCACACCTACTCGCACCATCACACCAACACCTACTTCTGTAAGGCCTCCTACAGGCCAGCCTCTCGTCCGCCCGGTGATCAATGAATTTCTGCCGCGTCCCGGCTTCGATTGGAATCAAGACGGCAAGGTGGATGTCTTCGACGAATTCATTGAGATCAAGAATATTGGTATTATCGATGTCAACCTGAGCAATTGGAAGCTGGACGATGAAGCGAACCTCGGTTCGAGTCCCTTCACATTGCCCAGCATCACCCTGAAACCGGGAGAGCGCATGGTTTTTTACGCGCTTGAGACCAATATCCTGCTAAGCGATGGCGGCGATACCGTCCGCCTGCTCAACCCGAGTGGAAAGATCTACGACGCATACACCTATTCCATCGCAAAAGTGGAGGATGAATCGATCTGCCGCCTGCCCGATGGCAACGGTTCATGGTTTGAAGATTGCACACCGACACCCGCCATTTTGAACACGCGCGCTGGAGTTGTCCCTGACATGCCGCAGGGCAATCACTTCGAATCCCCCGTATGTGAACTGCCCGATACACTTCCCGCCGATTTCCTCTTGGCAGAATGCCGCGGTTATGGCGCGAATATCTGGCGTTCGTTCTATTGGGATCAAACCGGCTGGCAGGGAGATCAATTCGTGCCGGAGAACATGAGCAAGTGGGAGTCTTTTGTCGAATAAAAACAGAGCGCCATTTGGCGTTCTGTTTTAAAAGACATGTCGTTGCGAGGGCGCTCTTGTTTTTCGCCTGAAGCAATCCCCTCGCAACAGGAGATTGCTTCGCAAAAACCGCTCGCAACGACATCAGTTCCTTGGTGGAGTAACTACCTAATCTTCCGCGGCCCTGGCCATTTCCTCGGCTTCAAAGACCACTTCTTCTTTTCCAGTTAACTTCTCGTCCACTTTTGCGACGATCAGGCGCAAGTGACCGGGATGCGCCACATAATCAAGGTCATCGGCAGGGACGGCCAGCACGGGGCAAAGTGTAAAATTTTCGATCCAGGCCTCATACAGGACGTTCAGGTTTTGCAGATATTCGGGCGCGATCTTGCGCTCGTAATCGCGTCCGCGCGAGTTGATGCGATTCAGCAGCGTGGGCACAGATGCGCGCAGATAGATCACAAGTTCGGGTGGCGGCAGGAATTGCACCGCGGTTTCATATAGTTCGCGATACGTCCAATAATCGCGCTCCTGGATACTTCCCTGCTGATACAGGTTGCGCGCAAAGATCTCCGCATCTTCGTAGACACTGCGGTCCTGTATGACAGAATTGGGATGTTGTGCAAGGTTGAAGTGAGAGCGTAAACGATGAGCCAGAAAGAATATTTGTGAATGGAACGCCCAGGCGGACATGTTCTGATAAAAATCGGCGAGATAGGGGTTTTCTGTCACCGGCTCATAGAAGGGATCCCAACTCATCTGGTCGCACAGCATTTTGACGAGCGTGGATTTTCCAACACCGATGTTGCCTGCAATCGCTACAAATTTTTTCATGGGACCCTCACACATACGGGATGATCTTGTTTGATTGCCAGTATCTTACCACTGAGTTCCGGAAGAATGCGGAGTTTTAAGATTCTCTTGCTCCATCCGCAGTTGAACTGCGGATGGAACGGTTAAATAAAAAGAGGCGGACACGATGTCCGCCCCGAAAGATCGATTACTGCGGAATTTCTCCGGCCAGTTCCTTATCGATCAGTTGCTGGAAGTTGGAGAGCGGTTGCGCACCGATGATCGCAAGGCCGTTGATGAAGAAAGTGGGAGTGGACTGCACGCCGATACCCAGGGAATAATCCATATCCTGCTGGATGAAGGCGTCGTGTTCTCCGCTGGCGAGACAGGCTGTGAATTTATCCATATCCAGACCGAGATCGGCTGCGTACTGAACATAGACAGCCTCGCCAAGCGTTTCGCTGCTGAACAACTTATCATGATAATCCCAGAAGGCGTCCTGATCGTTGGCACACAGCGCAGACACCGCGGCACCCATCGCGTAGGGATGAATGGATGTAAGCGGCAGGTTGCGATACACAAAGCGGATCTGGCCGGGATAGGCATCCAGCAACGCCTGATAGGTATCCTGATGGAACCTTCGACAGAACGGGCATTGGAAGTCGCTGAATTCAACGATCACGAGTTTCGCATCTTGCGGTCCGAGACCGGGATAGCCCTCCGTCGGAATATCATAGCGTTTATATTGCGTCTCTGGAGTGATCGGCGCTGCTTCCACCGGACCTGCAGGCTGTTGTGCGGCTGCCGCGGGAGCAGGCGCGGCGACTGTCACTGTGGTGCCGCGTCCCCAGGCGACATAGCCCACGAGTAAGCCGGTCGCAAAAGCCAGCACTACCAGGACCGAGTAAAAGTGATTGCGCTTGAAGGTGATGAATTCATCAGAATCTTCCAGCTCTTCCTCTTGTTCAATGATTGGGGCGGATTTTTTAGTTTTTGTGACCATGTTGGGGATTATAGCCTTTCTATTGGATTTGTGGAGAGGTACTTAAGTTTGAAGGTTTCCGCGTCCATTTCATTGAATATTGCGTACATGAAACAAGGAGATTCTTATGACAACTCAGACGAAACAACATATACCCTGGTACTTGTGGCCGTTCACCGCCCTGTGGAAATTGCTCGCGCTTATCGTTGAATTGACAGGCCGCTTCGTGGCGCTGGTTCTCGGCAGCGTGTTCATCATCCTTGGAGTCATGATCAGCCTGACAATTATCGGAGCCATCATCGGGGTTCCACTGTCAGTCATAGGCCTGCTTCTATTACTACGCGGAATATTTTAACCGCCTCAATCAAGCGTGTCACTCTCCCGAAGGACATCGGGACGATGTGAGGAAGCGTTTGTTGCGACCGAAGCGTCGCGCTTGTTGCGCAGGAGAAATATGCGGGTCGAAAAAGAGCTGATGGCTTTTCGAACCGCGGGGATCCGCAGAATGAGCAGGATGGCGAGCACGAGTCCATAAATGAGTGGCCTGACGATCTCGCCTTGTAACAGGAAGATATTGCCCTTCTTGCTCATCGCGAAATGCAGGACGGCCAGCGGTGCGATGTAGTAGATCAATCGGTGCAGGCGCTTCCAATTTTTGCCGAGGCGCACTTTCCAAATGTCAAACGAGGTGAGCGCAAGCGGCATCAGTAAAAGGAAGGTGGCCAGGCCAAAGATGATGTAGGGCTTTTGCAGGACGGTCTTCACGAGCAGACTCCAGGCGAAGCCGTAATCGAGGTCCATGAAGATGATCACATGGATGGTCGCGTACATGAACGCATATAAGCCAAAGGTGCGGCGGCGTTTGAGAGGCTCGCTCCATTTAAAGAGTGTGTTGAGGGGTGTGCACAACAACGAGAGCACGAGTAATGTAATGGCATGACGTCCAGTGCGTCGTTCGAGGTCCTGAATGGGATTGGCTGAGAGATGGCCTGTGACAAAATCGAAAATTAATAATGCCAGGCCAGACCACGCATAAAGATGCACGGCAATTTGCAGGGGTGTGTAGCGAAATTTTTTCATGAAGATTTCGTTTGCTCTTTCGAGGGCTTGTCTCCCGAAAGAGCAAACTGCTTAATAAAATAGCCGCAGGTCCATGCCATCATAAAGACCCGCGACCTGATCGCCATATCCATTGAAGAGCAGCGTCGGCCTGCGGCTGAGTTCGCCGATGCGGCGCTCGGAAACCTGTAACCAGCGCGGGTGAGGAACGTCCGGGTTCACATTCGCATAAAAACCATATTCGTGTGGTGCGGTCGTCGACCAAAGTGTATTGGGTCTCTCACTGGTGAGCTCGATCTTGACGATGGCTTTGATGGATTTGAAACCATATTTCCACGGCACAACCAGACGGATGGGTGCGCCGTTTTGCGGCAGGATGGTTTCGCCGTATACACCGGTTGCAAGAATGGCCAGGTCATTCATGGCTTCGTCAATTCGCAGTCCTTCCTGATAGGGCCACGGATAGAGCGGGCTTCCCTGTCCCTTCATTTCTCCGGGCCGAAACACAGTTTCAAAGCGCACGTATTTTGCATCTGAGCTGGGTCCAAGCCTGTCGAGCAAACTTGCGAGCGGGAATCCCGTCCATGGGATGACCAGGCTCCACCCTTCCACACAACGAAGGCGATAAATACGCTCCTCCTGCGGGAACAATTTCAAAATATCTTCGACTGCAAATGTCTTCGGGTTGTTGACCAATCCCCCAACTTCAAGTGTCCAGGGCGCAGTTGTAAAGTTTTCAGATAACGGTGCGACGGCCTGTTTATTTGCACTGAATTCATAATAGTTGTTGTAGTGAGTGATATCTTCATAGGAGTTGACCGGATCACCCAGCTCATCGGTCGCACTGGACGTTGGAGCTGGCTCGGCGTTCTGAGAATCACCACTCGCTGACGGCGCGCAGGCGGCCAGCGCCGCACTTCCCGCGACGACTCCGGCGGCTTTGATAAAGTCGCGGCGCGATAGGAATACGTGCCTTGGTGTGATCTCGTACGAACGAACAGGCACGGACTTAAATTTGTCGGTCATGGTTTCTCTCATCTTTTATGCAAATATCAGCGAGCAGACTGTTTAGGGTCTATATGCGAATTAAACTTGTGTCTCTCTGCCGTCTCGCACCGCGGCACGAACGGTGAGCGTAGCGAAGAGTCTCGTTTTTTAGGTTAAATAACAGATTCTTCGCCGCTCACCTGCACTGCCTTGGGTGCAGTGCAGGTGCAAGTGGCGCGGCTCAGAATGACACGCGAAAACGATTTTGCAGACGCGCCCTAATAATTCACACTTAGATCCATGCCGTCGTAAAGACTCGCGACCTGCTCGCCATATCCATTAAAGGGCAGGCTGGGCCTGCGGCTGAGTTCGCCGATACGGCGCTCGGAAGCCTGTGACCAGCGCGGGTGATCCACGTTTGGGTTCACGTTCGCGTAAAAGCCGTATTCGTTCGCGGCAGCGGTGGACCATAATGTGGCCGGCGCTTCTGCAACCAGCTCGATCTTCACGATGGATTTGATGGATTTGAACCCATACTTCCACGGCACAACCAGCCGGATGGGCGCGCCGTCCTGCGGAACATTGGGTTCGCCATATAAACCGGTTGCGAGAATGGCGAGGTCGTTCATGGCTTCATCGAGGCGCAATCCCTCCTGATAAGGCCACGTATAGAACGGGCTTTTTTGGCCGGGCATTTCCTCGGGACGATACACGGTTTCGAAGCGCAGGTATTTGGCATTGGAAGTCGGCTGCACCATTTCGAGCAAACTCGCCAGTGTGAATCCTGTCCAGGGGATGACCATGCTCCAGGCTTCCACACAGCGCAGGCGATAGATGCGTTCCTCCTGCGGGAACAATTTCAGGATATCCTCGATCGCAAATGTCTTTGGATTATTGACCAGACCGCCCACTTCGAGGGTCCAGGGGCTGATGGTTAAGTTTTGCGCGAGGCTCGCCACTCCCTGTTTATCCACCGTGAATTCGTAGTAGTTGTTGTAATGGGTGATGTCCTCATAAGAGTTGACCGGGTCACCCAGCTCATCGGTCGCGTTGGACGTGGGGCCCGCCGCGGCGTTCTGGGAGGGTCCCTCCACTGCAGGCGCGCAGGCGGCCAGGACGGCGCTCCCCGCGACGACTCCCGCGGCTTTGATAAAATCGCGCCGTGAGAAATATTCATCCTTTGGCGTGATCTCGTATGAACTAACGGGGATGGATTTAAATGGACTATTCATGGTTTCTCCTTGATTCTTTCTCGTAAGGGCGACCCGTCAAACCTTGTTAGAACTTCCGATTGCGCTGGGTAGGTCGCCCTTACATGGTGACATAAAAAATTAATATGGTTCAGCAAGCAATGCCTGTATGACGGCTTCGGTTTCGTTATAGCGACCTTCGCCGATATGGACGTAGCGAATATGTCCATGTTTATCTATTAGATAGAGTGTGGGCCAATAACGATTATTATAAGCCCGCCACGTCGCACCGTTGTTATCCTGCGCGACCGCGTATTGAATATCGTACTCTACAACTGCGTCTTTCAAGTTTGTGAGGTCTTCTTCAAAAGAAAACTCGGGATAATGATTTCCAATAATGACCAGTCCCTGGCTGGCGTAGGTATCGTACCATTCTTTTAAAGACGGCATTACATGTTGACAGTTAATGCAACCAAATGTCCACATTTCAAGTGCCACCACCTTGCCGTGCAGGTCTGCGAGGCGCAGGGGAGCATCCACATTCAGCCAGGTGTCGTTGGTTAGCTCAGGAGCAGGCCCGAGGTCCGGGAGGGAAAGTGAAGTGCTGATCGTCGACATAACAGGCTCGGACGGTTGAGTTGTAGCGCAGGCAGTCAGTAAAAATAAAAGTCCAAAAAGAGAGCGGTTCATGGGTCACCTCCAGGATGTGTCCATTGTAAAGAAACTTCCTTACAAAAAGGTTACGCCTGCCTGAGAATT
>CAZSVR010000003.1:0-12729 GCA_964610295.1 uncultured Anaerolineaceae bacterium | reverse complement strand
GTTAGGGAAGGGTGAAGGCGAATCGGCTTCCGTTGCCCGGTTCGCTTTGCACTGTGATCTCTCCGCCATGCGCCTGCACGATGCCGCGTGAAATGGCAAGGCCAAGCCCTGCGCCGCCTGTGGCGCGACTGCGGGATTTTTCGCCGCGATAGAAACTTTCAAAGATATGTGGAAGATCTTCCGCGCGAATACCTTCCCCTGAATCAGAAACGGTCACTTCCACACCCGCGCCTGTTCGCCACGCATGCACCTTTACTTCTCCCTGTTCTGGTGTATATCGCAAGGCATTGCCGATCAGGTTATTCAGCACGCGGCCGATGCGTTGCGTGTCCATAAAAACGGGATCAATATTTGCTTCAACGCTGCCTTCCAGTTTTACACGTTGGCGCAATGCCAACTCTGAAAATGATTCAAGTGTATCGGAAATAAGATCGGCCAGTGAAGACTTCGCCCGGTCAAGCGGAATACCGCCCGCGTTCAGTTGTGCCATTTGAAAGAGATCATCAATCAAAACAGAAAGCGAACGAACATCGCGTTGCGCGGTGTTGAGATAACGCTTGATCGTTTGAGGGTCATCCACCATGCCGTCTTCGAGCGCTTCGAGAATTGCACGCATGGACGAGAGCGGGGTTTGCAGGTCGTGCCCAACCCAGGCGATCAAGTCTGCGCGCAGTTGTTCGAGTTCGCGTTGTTTTTTATCTGCGATTTCAAGTTGCTCAGCCATCTGGTTAAATGTGTGTGCCAGCGCGGCCACTTCATCGCGTCCATGCACTATCACGCGGGTGTCCAGGTCGCCCTCCGCCAGTTTTTCCGCCGCGCCTTTGAGTAGGTGAATTCGATCTGTGATCGTGGTTGAGAGCAAATATCCCAAAGCCGTTGCCATGCCGCCCGCGAAGACCAGCAGCACAATCGCGAGTAAAAGATCGTGCTGGCTGGCGAACATCATTTGCGCTGAAAACCAAACGTTAAAGAAGGTAAGCAGGCTTGAAAGCATGTATCCGCCGAGCAAAGACCCGCGTAGCGTTGGCGAAAGATTCATCCAGCCAAGCCGGTAGGCGCCATACGCTGCCAACGCAGATACGAACGCAGTGATACTGAGGAACAGGGCCATCAAGCCCAGCTCATTTAGCGGCGGCGCCATCAACATTTTGAAAATGACTAGCGAAAGCGCGACAATCAGCAGGACGCCCAGAATAAAACGAGTAAGAATGGCTGTGATTGATCTCATGGCTCAAATTTATATCCAACACCCCAAACGGTTAATAAATGTTTGGGCTTTGATGGATCACCTTCGATTTTTTCGCGCAAGCGGCGCACATGTACTGTCACGGTGCCCGCGTCAATATATTCCGCGCCGCCCCAGACGCGTTCCAATAATTGATCGCGCGTGAACACCTGTTTTGGATGACGTGCCATAACATAAAGCATATCGAACTCTTTGGCGGTTAATTCGATCTGAGATCCTTTTAGCATCACACTGCGCGTCAGCGGATCAATGGTCAGATATTCAAAGGATAAAGCCCGATCAGACTCTGTGCCAGCCTGCTCCCGTCCGCTGCGTCTTAACACAGCCCGCACGCGGCTCACCAGCTCCTGTGGACTAAATGGCTTGACCACATAATCGTCTGCGCCCATTTCGAGGCCGGCGATGCGGTCTATTTCCTCGCGCCGCGCGGTGACCATGATGATCGGCACATCGGATTGGCCGCGCAACCAGCGCGTCAGCGTAAGACCGTCAATTTCAGGAAGCATTAAATCCAGAATTACAAGATCCGGGATCTGTTTCTCCAAAATATTCATGGCTTGTTCCCCATTTGAGGCTGTTTGTACCTGATAGCCTGCGCGTTTCAAATACAGGCATACCACCTCGGCCAGGCTTGGTTCATCTTCGACAACGAGAATGTTTTTTCCACTCATGGATTGAATCATACTTGATTCTTGACGGGAGCATATTAATGAATCCTTACGCTTTGGGAGGAATTTCATACTTTTGTAAGGATTTGGTACGCTTTTCGTAATGACATTTTGCTACCCTTGTGGCAGGAATTAAAGGAGAACCATGAAAACAAAACAACTTCTTCTAAGTACGATCGTGATAACGACATTTCTTATCACAGCCTGTGGAGCTTCAGCTGTCCCCACAGAAGCAGCAATGCCCCATGATGCTACAGCCACAGAAGCCGCGATGCCACACGACGCAACACCAACCCCTGATGCCATGATGGCGAAAGAGACACCAGCGGCAGACGCAATGATGGAATTGCCTGCGTGGTATTCAACATCTTTTTCTGATGCGAGAACAGGGCAGGCATTTGCTATTCAAGACCTCAAAGGCAAAGTTGTTCTGGTGGAAGCAATGGCAATTTGGTGCTCAAAGTGCCTGCAACAACAGTCCCAGGTAAAAGCCTTGCATGGCTTGCTCGGACAGCGGGATGATTTTGTAAGCATTGGTTTGGATATTGACCCAAACGAAGATTCAGCCAGCCTGAAATACTACGTGGAAAGCAACGGCTTTGACTGGCTTTATGCGGTTCCCACTGCGGATGTCTCCCGTGAGTTATCTTCTTTATATGGTGATCAATTCCTCAACCCGCCATCCACGCCGATTGTGATCATTGACCGTCACGGTGAAGCACATCCCACGCCTTTTGGCATAAAAAGCGCCGATGAATTGTTGAAATTCATTCAACCTTTCCTCGACGAAGAGATGTAATTAATTTCATAAGTAGGGGCGACCCGCCAGGCTGAAATATTCAAGATTCATAACTGGAAGCCCGTGCACACCAGTACACTTGATGACCGGGAAGGGTCGCCCCTACAACAGGTATTCATCTTATGGAAACCATCCTCACATCTTTAACAATTGGTTTGCTTGCCACCAGCAGCCCGTGTGTACTGCCTTTGTATCCCGGCTTTCTCGCTTACATTAGCGGCGGGCAAGATGGCTTGCAAGGAAAGCCGGGCCGTTATCTTCTTGGTTTTTTTGTGCTGGCAGGCGTGCTGACCATGATGCTTGTACTCGGTGGAGTCATTGCCCTGTTGTCTGTCTCAATTGGAAGGGCACTTTCATTTATCATTCCCATTGCAGATGTAATCATCATACTTTTCGGGTTTATGCTGTTGTTTAACATCAATCCGTTCAAAAAATTGCCGCAAATACAGGTTCCATTTTTATCACACCCATTTGCTAATGCTTTCGTGTATGGATTGTTATATGGCCCGATCGCATTGCCATGCTCCGGCCCTTTGGTGGTGAGCATCTTTGCGTTGTCGCTCACAGTGGCAGATGCTCTGGGAAAATTAAACGTATTCTTTTGGTTTGGAATGGGGTTTGGTATTCCGCTTTTGGCGCTGTCTTTTCTTTCCGGCGCGGCACAACGCTGGATCACACGTCAGTTTGCGGTGCGTGCGCAATTGATCAACTTTTTAAGCGGGTTATTATTGCTTGGTGTGGGGATTTACGATCTCAGAATCAATTGGGAATTGATCAAAGTGTATCTTGGTTAATCCAGGTTTCAGATGGACGGGTGGAAAAAAGGGAAAAAACAAAGCACAGCAGAGATCAATCCCGCCGCGAGAAAAACGGTGGTCACGCCGATCTGGTCCACGAGAAAACCGGTGAGTACAAAACCGATCGGCAGGAGCACGAACGAGCCCAGCATATCCACGCTGGAGACGCGCCCCATTTTCTCCGGCGGTACCATATTTCCAACCGGCCTGTAAACGCCAGCCAGGTGCCGATCAACATGATCATGAAACGCGCCGCATCGGAAATGAACAGTAACAGGCCGCGCGGCATGCGGTCCACGACCGCGCCGCCGATCAGCACAAAGAGGATCATGGGCAGCGTGCCGGACAGGAGACCATGCCCATCACAGTGGCGGAGCCCGTCTTTTCAAGCACAGACCAGGCCAGCGCGATCTGAAAGAGAAGATCCCCGATGCGTGAGAGGGTTTACCCGAAGAGCAGGAAGGCGAATTTTCGATGTCTTAATGCGCGGAAAGTGGATCTCATCATAATAAGGATAGCGCAACAGATTCTCTTGCGCTACATAAGTAGCTCCGGGAATTTAAGCGCGCTCATGCAACGAACGAATCGAGCGCGGCCTGTTGTGTTTCGAAGTTGGGAATGTTTTGCAGGAAACCGGTAATGCCCAGCACGTGATAGACCTGCGGAGGCGCGTTGCATAGTTTTACGTGCGCCACCTTGAAATGTTCATCGGGTGGGGTAAAGAGCTTATAGACCTTTTGGATGGCGCGCATGCCCGCGCTGGTGAGTGTATCCACTTTGGCGAGATCGAGCAGCAAAAAACGCGCAGCCTTGTCGTAGGCTTCCCGGGCTGCGGCGAGCAGTTGCTCTTCGCTTTGCGCGTCGAGCCAGCCGCGTAAATGGAACACAGTTACCGGAACTTTGCTTTGCACCTGTTCTTGCGTGATCTTCAAGGTGACGTCCATTGCTCCTCCGATCACAGGCATTATACATCCCAACCGATTAGAATGAAAAGGTGTCGCCGCGCGCGTAAGGCCGGGCGTGTTCCCCGGAATAAACAGTGACCTCGCCCGCGCCGTATACACGCCAGGCAGTATCGAGTTCACTGATCATGCCGGTGGATTCATCAATGCCGAGCAGGGTCGCGTTGGGCAATAATTGCTTGAGTTGACCCGCCCAGCTCTTCCCAAAGTTGTTGTGATGAGGCAGTACGCATGCGTTGGGGATCAGGTTCAAGCCGCGCAACAATTTCTTTTCATATGGGTCGTAATAATGATCGCACAACACCATGGCCCCCGCACTGGACCCGGCAATCACCGCGCCGGCTTGAGACGCATCCAACGCGGCTTGCCAGCAGGCACTATTTGTCAGGGTCTCGCCGAGGTGACGTGGAAAACCTCCGAGCAAATAGATCAGGCGCGCGCTGCGAATGGAGGCGGCCAGGACCTCATCGTTTGCGCTGGCTGAGTCGATCACATCCACAGAGGTAACATTCCTCGCACCCAGGCTCCTGAACCAGCGGATGCCGTTATTTCCCGCGCGTTTGTGGTTTTGATCCGGCGCGGCTGCGGTCGGGAGAATACAGATAGTTGCATCAAGTCCCCCGGCCAACTCCATGGCACGCAGGTCGGGCTCGGACATGTCCCCGCCGAATTCCGCGCCGCCGGCGAGCAACACAGGTCTCATACTTATTTGGGGAAGGAATTCAGTGCTTCCTGCACATTGGGGTAAATCGGAATGTTTTGCAGAAAACCGGAAATACTCAACACATAATGGACCTCTGGCGATGCACCCGTCAGTTTGAAATGAGGGGATTTGAACACTTCGTCCGCATGTTCTTTATGCCAGGTTTCGATCGCATCATGGGGTGTGAATATTTTATAGACATTATGCAGGGCGCGCAGGCCGGCACTGGTGATCATCTCCACACCGCTTAGGTCTGCAAGCAGGAAACGCACGCCTGTCCCTTGTGCCTGGCGCGCACTTTCAACGACACCGGGTTCGGCCTGGCTGTCCAAATGACCGCTCAGGTGAAGGATGGTGACCCGCCCGTCGGTTTTTGTGATGGTGAAAGCCTGTGACATTCGAGATGTCCTCCTGCAAATATTTATGATTAACCACTAAGAGGATTATACATCCGATGAGAATACGTTTGTTATAATCTTTTTTGAGAGGATAAAGACTTGGCAAACAACCCGCAAAATCCTGCTCCTGCACACACAGCGAATTGGATGCGCTGGCTGGTATCTTTTTTTGGAATACTGGCCTTTGGTTTTGCCTTGTTCTTTGTGGGACGCTTCATTTACGGACTGGGTCAAAAAGCTGCTTCCGAACTCTCCGGCGTGGACCTGACACCCTCCATCACGCTGCATCCCACCTCGCAGGGGACTTCAACGATCACCCAGACCAGTACACCCAACCCAACGAGCACCAGTTTCTTTGCTTTTGCTCCCACCGCGACCGAGACAAAAATTCCATGGACATCGTGCCCGGGAATTGTAATCAGTGTGACCGACACATTGAAGGGTGATTTCGTCCACGTATTGCGCTGCACGGATGGACTGGAATATGAGATCGGTCCGCTCACAAAAGGGGTGTATGCGGTTTCACCCGACGATAAATATTGGGTCTATTGCAGTCTGGATGGGGTGCTGTACGCTGCACGCATCGGTTCCTCCACGCTGAGCGTCATCAAAAAGATCAACAAGGATTTCTATACCTTCGGCAGGGACATGGCCCCGATCTTTGTACTGAAGTTCAATGCCGAGAACCCCAATGTGCTCGAGATCCATGAGAAAAGATATGTGCAGAAAATGCTGATCACTATGCCCGGCTGGCTTTCAAATTATTGATGGGATAAAACGAAACTCGTTTTCTATCTTACCTTTTTAATTTTCCTGACCATCACCGTGCCAAGAATAAAATACAAGGTTGCCAGAAGAAAAATAACCGAATAGCCCAGGTTGGGCGCGCTGTGCTGCGCACCGATGACCTGAAAGCGGTCCAGCATAAAGCCGGCGATCGGTGTTGCGATCACCTGCGGGAACGTCAGCGCGACATGCCACACACCCATGTCTTTGGCGTAATCATCCTGTGAAGGGAGTACATCGCTGGCGAGCGCCCAGTCCACGGCCTGGTATGCGCCGAACCCGAGTCCGAATACCACTCCCAGTCCCACCACCAATCCAAACGGTGCGAAAAAGATGAACACGATCGGGACGATCGCCTGCAGCGCACTCGAGACATATACCATGAACTTGCGTCCGAAGCGGTCGGATAGAATCCCCGCCGCGAGGGAACTGATGATCGCACCGGCCAACAGGCCGATGATGAAGAAGGAAACGGCAGATTCTGCGTTCGTCGCCAGCACGTGTCCGAAGATCGAAAAATCCTTGACCACGTCGCGCATGAAGTATTGAAGGAATTCCTGAACTGTGTATGTCCCCATGACCATCAGGAAGCGCGTCAGGAAGACCCAGCGGAAATCATGATCGCGCAGCGGAGACATCAGCCCGCGCAGAAATTCCCCCCAGATGAAAGGCGGAGGTTGGCGCGTTACCTTTGGTTCCTTCACGAACAATACCGTTCCCAGCATTCCAAATAACAAAGCCGCCGCGACAAAATAATAAATGGAAACAATATCGGTTTCGCCATTGCGCGTGAAGATCAACGCGCTGATCCCGCCTGCAAAACTGCCCAACATGCTCATCAATCCATACCAGCCGGATGCGCTACCACGTTGCTTCAGCGGGACGACGTCCGGGATTAGCGCAGAGAAGGGTGCCGTGGCGACATTGTTCCAGAACTCCACCCACATAAAGGCCACGATGAACAACGGCAACGAGGATAGGTCGTTTTGACGTGGGAAGTGGATCAACCCATAAATGCCAACCACGTTCATAACAGTGCCGAGCACGATCCAGGGTCGGCGACGCCCCCAGGGCGTGTTAATGCGATCGCTTAATGCACCGAAAAGCGGAGCAACCACCATGGAAACAAACGCTCCAATGAGAAGGACCGTTCCGAGGGTCTGTCCTTTTACCGCATCGCCCCCGATCAGAAAAGACTGCTTTGGAAGTGTGATGAGTAATATTGCAGTCCAATGTGCGTTTGTGCCGAACCAATATAAGGAGAGCAGCGCCTGCTTCAAATGACTCATACGCGGTTGATCTGCTGATGCTTCCGTGGCATTCATAAATCCTCCTTTGGTTAAGTGGATATAAAACTAGAACACGCCTCTAAAGGAAAAGCTACCCCAGCTCAACTGATCTCACCCTTCACAGGTACAACCTTGTTTTAAGAGCAAATGGGACGCGGAGCGCGCGGAAAACGCGGATTTTTTTCACTTTTCCGCTTTCCGCGCCCATCCGCGTTCGTCCGCGTCCCAAACTACATTCGGGCTTTATTATGTTTGTGCTTGTAGAATCCCTTACTCGCCGAGCTTGGTCACCGCAAAATCGTCAAAGGTCACCTTCGCGCCGGACTGTTCATCATGGCTGGCGGCGAAGAGTCCGAGCACACCGCTCGTGTAGGTGGAGTCGCTTACGCTGTCGA
Organism: uncultured Anaerolineaceae bacterium; assembly: GCA_964610295.1. GTDB lineage: Bacteria > Chloroflexota > Anaerolineae > Anaerolineales > Villigracilaceae > Villigracilis. The sequence continues at coordinate 4,686 of CAZSVR010000003.1, read as the reverse complement.
TCACTTGTCCATTCACATATAAAGTCAGTGATCCGTTCGCGCAATCCAGGCCGACCCGCATGGGCGATGAACTCTCAGAGATCACGGTCGAGTTGCCCTCCTTGAGATATTCATCATCTTTCGCAACAGCAGATTTGATGAAGGTGTAATATCCATCCACGGAAACGCCCACGTAATAAAAGGAATTCGTGCTGCCCTGTTCATTACACACAATACCGAATACGGCTTCCGGGTCCGTGCTCTCATTGCGAACGCTGACCTCAATGTGAATATTTTCGTAGGACTCCAAACCAGGCGTGGACCAGCTGACATAGTACGGCTGGTATACGATCATTTGCAGGCCGTCGTTTGCATATTCCACAGAACTTTTCTCGTCGATGCCGGTGCCCCAGCCGCTGCTGCTGTTTGAAAAATCATCACTGGGTAATGAGCTGACCAATGAGCCTATATCCGGAGTCGCACAGGCCAGCGTTGCTACCGCAAGCGCCGCGACGGAAACGATCCACTTAAAACGTATTGATCTCATGACATTCTCCTCGATTTTTTTGTAGGCAGTATTTTAGCATTACATCCCTATATGCAAAGGGTACTTTTCTCCCATAAATATGCATCGCTCCTGGCGGCGTCCTTCGCGAAGCATCCCTGTGGGACGCCGCCGGGGACTGCGGCGAGAGCTGATAACTCCCATTTACTCCCCGCCTTCCACTTCCACGCGCATCTCCTTTCCATCGGTGGTCACCGAGATCCAGCCGCTGCGGTCCGTTCGTAACAACGAATACCCTTCGAGCGAATCCAAAACATCCTGCGTGGGCAGGCCGTCGCTATCGCCCGCGGCCACACTGAGCACCACCAACTGCGGATTTAAATTCTCGAATAGGTCGGGTGGGTTCGACGGCGCGTAGCCTGAATCTGCGAGCAAAAGCACATCCACCTTGCCGATGACATTTCCATATTCAAGCGACTCAAGCGTCCCTTCGCTCACGCCGACGGGAAGCAGCGCGCGGAAATTTCCGTATTGGATGAGAAGCACGCTTCCGCGCGGACCCTCGGCCTGCACCTCGATGAAGGCGCCCTCACCCAGCTCCAGCCTCTGGCCTGCCTGCGCGCGGCTGACGGGCAGGCGGCGCGCCGCGAAATATTTATCCAACGTTTGCGCGGAGAAGGAAGCCTGGATATTGCCGCTCCACAAAACATTTTCAGGCGGGTATCGTTCCATCACGCGCGGCAGGGCAGAGAGATCATCTTCATTGGTTGAGGCGACGATCAGCCAGTCCAACCTTCTGGTGAAGAAAGGAAGCCTTCTGCCGAGTTCATCCGAGAGCTTCGATGTGCTCGAGCCGCCATCGACCAGAACATTCCGTCCTTCAGGCGTTTGAATGAGCACTGCGTTTGCGGAACCCACATCCAGGAAGGTGACATGCAGTTGACCATCTCCCGCGCTCGCCGTGGAGCGCCACAATAAAATGGTGCAAATGAACATGAAGGCGAGGGTCGCGGTCAACGCGACTGCGCGGGCGCGTGACTCAAGGGCGAAGATCATGTCCTTTAGCTGCGACCAGCCAAAGGTCACACCCAGAAGCACAATATAGAAGAGAGTCACAAGCCAGAGGGATGAATCCCCAAGATAGATCGTCCCATGCGGCACGCGGTCGAAGAATTCCACAATGCGGATCGTGTAAACGGCGAAGGGCCAGGCGATCCACGCGAGCAGTTGACCAAGCGGAAAGATGACCAGGCTGACGAAGACCGCCAGCCCGCTGAGGATCATCACCGCCGGTTGAGCCGGCAGGATGAACGGATTGGCGATGAACGAAATCAGAGAGATGCGTTTGAAGTGATAGGCCATGATCGGAAGGGTGGTCAGTTGTGCGGCGAATGTTAACACAACATTGTCATTTATGATCTGTGTGAGTGTGCTTGACTCTTTTTTTGTGATCCTGGTAATTAAATTATTGGTGAAGTTCGAGAACGGCTCGGCATACAGGATCAGGCCCAGCGTGGCAAAGAATGAAAGTTGAAAGCCCACATCCCAGAGCACGAGTGGATTGATGACTGCCATGATCAATGCAACCACCGCTAGTGCATTCAACCCGGCATTGCGCCTGCCGACCTGCCGTGCAAACAAGGAGATGCTTCCCATGAACGCGGCGCGCACGACCGCCGGGTCTGCACCGACAAGAAAGGCATACAGGAATATGGCCAGGACGGCGAAGAGCGCGCCGAATCGTTCGCCGAAGAGGTTTTTGAAGATCGCGAAGAAGATGCCCGCGATGATGGCGATATTAAAACCGGAGATGGCAATGATGTGCGCAGTGCCGGTGTTCTTGAACGCGTTCTGCAACTCGCTGGTCAGGCCGGTATCCACGCCGAGCAAAATGCCCGCCAGCAGCGAGGCTTCCGGGTCGTTAAAGAGACGATAGGTATTCTCGAGCAGCCTTCCTCTTAGTTTATAGACCTGCGTCTTAAAGAAAGCTCCACCGTTGCCGGGCAGGGTCGTGACCTCCGCGCTGGTCATGTATGCATAAACGCCTGCGCGTGCCAGGTAATCGCGAAAGGAAAAGTCTTCGTCTTCCGGCGGCGTTTTCAATTCGCCGCGCACGCGCACGCGTTGACCGTATTCATACGGCTGGTTCGGCGGGACGCGCACGAGGATAAGACCGGAAACCGGCAGGTCGCCGCTGCCCGAGTCAACGGCTTCAACATCGATGCGCAGGTTGGTATACAGGTCGCGCTCATCCGGCGGCTCATCCAATGTGCCGGTCACCAGCATTTCATACTGACGGTCGTTATAGAAGGCGATGTGGAACGCGTCGATATTTGGCTGCGCGGCCTGATAGCGCCACGCGCCGAGGACGAGGAAGACCGCAAGGATGAATGTGAAAGGGTGAAGAGTGAATTGTGAATAGGGAATGGAAAAGCGAGGGGGAAGAACACGCGAAAGTATGAAGAGAAGCAGGATAAAAACGGAAATAGCGACCCACACCCACGCAGGGAGCAAGAAAATGCTCGCGAGGATGATCCCTGTGAGGAATGCGAGCGAGATCCACAGCAATGGCATGGCTGGGATTGTACATTAGATTTTTAGTGGGAATGACCGATTCCAGCCGACCCTTGCAGGGGGCTTGCAAAAATAGATCACCCTTAATTCCTGCTTATAATAACTTGCAATTAGCTAATGAAATAATTATAATCATCGGCTATCCTAGCACCAATTGATAGCACGTATGTTCACATATGCGGAAGGCTTATATGATGCCAAATCTCAATAAAAAAAGTGAAAGAAAGCAAGAAATACCACATTGGGGCAGAAAAGCCCGTTAGCCTTTAGGGCGCACCATTTACTGATGTATTAGAGGCTTTGTTAAAGACTAAGCCAATGCCAAAGGAAAATGAGAAAAAAATCAATGGTAGCAAAAAGGCCAACAGAAGCTAGACTTGAGGGTAAAGTTGTTCGTTTAATTTGGGATTCGTCAGACGAGCTTCCCACTTTATACTCCAATCAATTAATTGTGACACATGGCGGAGAGTCGGAATTTCACATAATTTTCGGACACCTGACACCCCCCCTAATTTTGGCTGAATCAGAGGATGAGATTCCAGATCAACTTATTATCAAACCAATAGCCAAAATAGTAGTCACTTCTCAAACTATGAAAAAATTCGTTGATGTATTGTCCAAGAATCTAAAAGGATTCGAAGAAAGAGAAAAGGAGGACAAAGATGTTGGCTAACACGACTAGCAATGTGCTACGATTGACCATTCGCGATTTTGGATCTACTCAAGAAGATGATGTAACCGTTTCTCTACCGACTGGCACAGCGAGCGCAGTGTTTAAATTGGATGACGAATGGATTGGAATTAATGCCAGCCAAGCTTGGTTTTGGACAGAAGAATGGCAGAGACGCCATGAAGAAGCTATTGCGGACTTGAATGAAGGGCGATTCACTATGCACGAAACAGGAATTGATTTTCTCGCGGCAATGGATGAAGCAATAGCTCGCAATGAAGCACGTAACCGCTCATAGGTTTTGGGATTCATTCAACGCTCTTCCTTTAGACATCCAAAAAGCAGCACGTGAGAAATTTCAATTGTTTGTTGAGAATCCTCATCATCCTTCTTTACGAACTAGGAAAATGGAGGGTAAACCTGAAATTTGGGAAGGGCATATATCTTTGGGATATGTTTTTACGTTTAAGTATGGGATAAGAGACAGTGAGGGAGTGATATAATCATTGGATATAGGGAAACATGATGAGGTATATAATAGGGCATAAAAGGCTGGCTAATCGCCAACCTTTTTGATTGTATCTTTATAAACCAGCCTCTTACCCTCCGTGGCCTTTACTGCCTTTTTTTTGCTCTTTCACTCTCATTCATTTCGCGATTGTTATATCGGTAAACATACTCACCTACCTAGCGGTCTAAATGCTGTTCGCTTACATGGTGGAATGTGCCATTTACGCCACGCTTCGACACAAATGCCATTACCCCCGGAATGAAAGCTCCATAGAACAAATTCCATTATGCGCTTTTCCTGTTGATCAATACCTAGGCAGGCTGAAATATCTCGATCGGGTTACCGGAAGGGTCTTCTGCCACGATCTGTTTGCCGCCGGGGCCGGTGACGACATTGTTGCGGAACCAGATGCCCGCACTCTGCATCGAAGAGACGACCGATTCAATA
>CAZSVR010000002.1:108825-145408 GCA_964610295.1 uncultured Anaerolineaceae bacterium | reverse complement strand
TATGGCATCCCTTATGAGATCATCAGCGATAATATGTCCGGTTACTTCCTGAAAGCTGGCAAGGCGCAAAAAGTATTCTTCGGTGCAGACCGCGTCGCCGCCAATGGAGATGTGGCGAATAAGATCGGGACCTACATGCTCTCGCTGGCCGCGCACGATAATGACGTTCCTGTTTACGCCGTGGTACCAACTTCGACCGTTGACTTAGCTCTTGCGCACGGTGATCTGATCCCAATTGAGGAGCGGAATCCTGATGAAGTTCTTGGCATTCAATTTCAGGGAGAGCCGATCGCGCCGAAAAATGCAAAGGCGCGCAACCCGGCATTTGATATAACACCGAACCGGCTCATCACGGGCATTGTTACCGAAAATGGGGTGGTGGTTCCACCGTTCGAGGTCAATCTGGCGAAGGCGGTACGGAAAAATCCCTAAGGAAATTGTCAACCCGAGAACTTTACATTCCCAATACCCCGTGATAAACTTTCGCCCGTTCGACGATACGTTGGCGCACTCCTGCGAGTGCGCCTTTTACTGCGATAAGGAAATTAAATGGACATCCTGCTGACCGGTTCCGTTGCCTATGATTATTTGATGACCTTCCCGGGTTTGTTCAAGGAACAGATCCTTCCTGAACGCTTAGGTTCCATCAGCCTCTCATTTCTTGTGGACTCAATGTCCAAACAGCGCGGCGGTATCGCGCCGAACATCGCCTACAGCATGGCGCTGCTTGGCGAGCGACCGCGTGTGATGGCCACAGTCGGTGAAGATTTCGGCGACTATCGCGCCTGGCTTGATTCCAAAGGCGTGGACACAACTTTGATGAAGGTGATGCCCGGCTTGTTCACGGCATCTTTCTTTGCGACCACCGACCAATCCTCCGCGCAGATCGCCTCCTTTTATCCCGGCGCGATGGGCGTGGCAGCAACACAATCCCTGAAAGAGTTGGACCAGAAACCGGACCTGGTGATCGTCTCGCCCAATGCACCGGATGCGATGATGAAATTTGCGGCCGAGTCGCGCGAGTTGGGCATTAAATATCTTTACGATCCGAGCCAGCAGGTTTTGCGGCTGGAAGGGATTGAGCTGGCGCGCGACATGGAAGGTGCATACTTCCTGTTCTGTAATGATTATGAATTCGATCTGATCTCCAATAAAACAGGTTGGGATCTGGATCAAATCCTTAAGCATGTTAAAGTGTTGGTGATTACACGCGGCAAAGACGGTGCGGACCTGTACACCGGGAATGAGGTGGTCCATATTCCGACCGTTCCCGAAGACGAGATCGTTGATCCCACCGGTGTAGGCGACGCCTTCCGTGGCGGCTTCCTGACCGGCTATGCTCACGGTCTGGACTGGAAGCTATGTGGTGAAGTCGGCTCACTCGCCGCGGTCTATTGCCTTGAACAACGCGGTCCGCAAAGTCATAGCTATACGCGAAAAGAATTTGTGGAACGTTTCCGCAATCATTTTGACGACAATGAAAAGTTAGATGTATTGGTGAAGTAAAATAATAAATATTGTATCGGGGTGCGGACGCTTGTGCTGAGCTTGTCGAAGCATCAGTCCGCAAACCGATTTACCAATAAAGGAGCAATATGAGTAGTTCCGATGTAAAAGATCTGAATCAGGCCGAAGGCGGTCGCCGTCGCATGGACTGGGCCGAACGTGAAATGCCCGTCTTACGCTCGATCCGCGCGCGCTTCAAAAAAGAAAAACCGCTCAATGGCTTGCGCGTTTCGGCTTGTTTGCATGTCACGACTGAAACAGCCAACCTAATGGTTACGCTTCAGGATGGCGGCGCGGACATTGTCATCACGGCATCCAACCCGCTTTCCACGCAGGATGACGTCGCCGCCGCGCTGGTCAATCAATATGAGATCCCCACCTATGCGATCAAAGGGGAAGACAATGTGACGTATTACAAGCACATCCGCGCTGCATTGGAACACAAACCGCACATGACCATGGACGACGGCGCCGATCTGGTCTCTTCGCTGTTCTTCATCGAAATGGGTCGCTTTGAAAAGCTGGAACCATCCCTTGCCGGTTGGGCAAAGGGACTCTCCGATAAAGAGCGCAAAGAGTTGTTGAATGGAGTGATCGGCGGTACGGAAGAAACGACGACAGGTGTCATTCGTCTCAAAGCGATGGAGGCCGATAATATCCTGAAGTTCCCGATCATCGCGGTGAACGATGCATTGACGAAGCACCTCTTCGATAATCGTTACGGCACGGGCCAATCCACCCTTGACGGGATCATTCGCGCCACCAACGTTTTGTTGGCTGGCAAGGTCTTTGTTGTAGCTGGTTATGGCTGGTGTGGGCGCGGCCTGGCTTCGCGAGCGCGTGGCATGGGCGCCCGCGTAGTTGTCACCGAGATCGATCCGATGAAGGCGCTCGAAGCTGTGATGGATGGTTACGAAGTCATGACGATGCTGGATGCCTCGAAGATCGGCGATATCTACTGCACCGTGACCGGCGACATCAATGTAGTTGATGGCAAGCACTTTGAAGCCATGAAAGACGGCGCCATCGTGGCGAACTCCGGCCACTTCAATGTGGAGATCAACATCCCCGCGCTTGCCAAGATGTGCAAGGACAAGCCCAATCTCGTCCGCCCGTTTGTTGAGCAGTATGTGACCAAAGACGGACGTAAGATCAATATCCTTGGCGAAGGCCGTTTGATCAACCTCGCTGCTGCCGAAGGGCATCCTGCTTCGGTGATGGATATGTCCTTTGCCAACCAGGCGCTCTCTGCTGAATATATGGCGAAGAACGCGGATAAGCTGGAGAAAAAGGTTTATTCCGTGCCGGACGATATCGATAAGGAGATCGCCCGGCTGAAGCTCGAAGCGATGGGCATCAAGATAGATTTGCTTACCGATGAGCAGCTGAAGTATCTCAGTTCGTGGGAAGAGGGCACCTAGATCGATTTTCGATTTGGGATTGATGATTTACGACAAAGCCTCGCGGAGAAATTCGCGGGGCTTTTTTGATCTGGGCGTAGTATAAATCCGTTTTAGCGGGGCGCTCCGCGGTCCCCACTGCCAAAGGATTGCACGGCGGTGTTAGCGCGCGCTCTGCGCTTGAAAAGAGGCACGATGTAGAGCATTGCACTGAAGTTGCATATCGCTCTACGTTGTCAATCTGCCTGATAAGAGAATTCTGCCAAACAAAATGGCCCAGATAGGATAGCAAATCACGGCGGTCAAGCCGCCGATCGCGGCTAGCGGGTGTTCTTGTCCGCCCAGGATGATTCCTGCTATCACCACCACATAGCCTGCCCCAGCAAGGATGCTCAGTAAAGCCAATCTGCGAGGCAGCGACCCAATTGCACGGGCGAGGTAGCCATAGACCATTAGCGCTGCGCCGAATAAGCCAAAGGAGACTGGAACGACAACTGCGGTTTGTGCATATGCCATGACTCTGATGATGAGCAGGGTCTGGAACACAAGCGCGACGAGCATGGCGAAGAAACTTATGACGAATGTGGCGAGACTGATAATGGGAGCATCTAGGCGGTGTAGGTGGTGGAGCACTAGCAAAACAGGTAATATCGAAAGCGCCAGAACTACGCTTGTGAGGTCGTTAATTGTGCCCCAAGGTTGGCCTAGAGTAAAGAACATTATGAACGTCACCAGGCCCAAGATCGTGGCTATGGTGCTCGCTAAAGCCGACCAGCCTGCATAACGGGACAGTTCAGCATTTGCCATTTAATTTCGCCTTTCTTGATTTGATAGCACGGGTATGCGCCTGACTTGATTGGATTGCACCAAGCGGGCTAACGGTGCGCGTCAGCCGTTTGCGAAGCGGGGCGTAGGCGGGTGTCGGGTGTATGCGCTGGTTAGCCGCATTGGAGCATGGTCACATCACCCTTTCGTGTACGCCAATTTGCCGCGTGTGACCAAAATGACAACCAACGCGATGATCGTATAGGTGATGGCTAGGATCCAGCCGCCGTACACGAGCGAATGCATGCTTTCGGACAAATTTGCTGGCAGCACTTTGCCACCAATAGAAATCGCAGCATTACTGGAAGAGTGCAGAAGGATCATCAATAATATGCTTCCGCGCGTGTTGTTGTAGACCCAGGTCATCATGATTGAAAACATGACACTGGATACGATTAGAGCAAAGATTCCCGACTGCATCCATCCGCCAAGATAGCCTGGAATGTGCCATAACGCCCACAGCACACCGAGGATAACTGTGCCAACGAGTGGCCCGAATTGTGCTTGCAGGCGCGGCAGGGCAAACCCGCGCCAGCCTGGTTCTTCCCAAAGAGGCCCGAGGAGGATGCCCACAATTAGTGTAATCAAATAGGTCGGGAGAATGAGACCGATGTTCTTGAAAAACCCGGTCAAGATGGATGTGCCGAGAATAAAGACCGCGACGATATTTAGCGAAACGAGAATACCGAACAGTACGATCAGCCACCAGACAATCCCTGCTCTCCATTGGATGGAGCGTTTGAAGAATGTCCTCAAACCTGCCTTCCCTTCTGCAACTGCAATGACTATTACAGCAGAAAGTGTTGGCCCTGCCAGTGCACCCAATATCTGAAATGGTTCGATCGGAAATGTGTGATCGAGAAGCAGCGGCGAAACGGCAACCCACGAGAACAAGAAAGCCATTACGAAAAATGAAACAAGAGGATATCTTGAAACTGCGGTTTTCATTCTCTGCTCCTTTTTACGATTTACAACTCATAACACTCTCCATGTCAATTTTGTTGCGGCTAACGGTTTGCGTTAGGCGCTCGGCGGATTGCGCCAGCCACCCATGAATTCGGGAGGCGTAGCCGAGTGGGATAGCGGCGGCTGGCGAGGATTCTACTTGAGAGCAGGATTCTCTCCAAGCGTGGAATCTGCTCCTCGAAGCCGCGCCCGGCCAGCCGCCGAAGCGCAGCGAAGGGACTGCAAAGTGCTGGCGTTCGCCCAGTACGCCGTGTTGGGCAATGACTCACTCTTAGCTTCTTTTTTTCAGCCATTCAATTTGTACGAGTTCGGCAACTTCTTCAAACTCCGGGTCGCCTGTCATGATGATGCCGTTGATCTTTTGCGCAGCGACAACGACAAAAGAATCTGCGTATGAAATTGGATGATTTGCCTTGATGTGCGCCGCGGCAAGCACGGTTTGATTGTTTGCTAGGAGAATTTCAATGGGCATTTTTGTAATTAATGCAAGCGTATCCTGCGCTTTAGTGAACCCGTATCTTCTTTCAATGCCATAAAGAATTTCTCCGAGGTTGATAATGGATATGAATACATTACATTTGCCCGCCCCGGCATCTTGAATGATTTTTTCAATTTGAGTGGCCCCAGGCTCGTTTTCCAAATAAGCGATAAAAGCAAACGCGTCCAGCACGTAATCTGGCAATTTAGCGATTGGCAAGCTTCAAGTCCCTCTTTTTTTCAAGTTCGCGGTCTTTCTTCAGATCCGTAGACATGGACGGCTTTCCTTTTAAGAAGCCTCGCCCTGCCTTAATTGGGTCTTTTGGGACAGGCACAATGGACAGCACGCCGCCGTAATCAACAATCACTACTTCCGTGCCGGGGGTGAGGTTGTATTTTTTTCGCATCTCAGCAGGAATAACAACCCAGCCTTTGTTTGAAATTGTAAGAACCATGTTTCTCTCCTTTGTTATACTTATTTCAATAAAAGTATAACACGATTAATTTGCTTCACACAACCCCTTCCACTCTTCAATGGACAAAGTTTCTGCGCGGCGTTTGGGATCAATGCCTGCGCGTGTAAGGAACGCCTCGGCTTCGGCCGGCGGAACGTGCAAACCAGAGGAGAGTGAATTACGCAGCGTTTTTCGTTTCTGGCCAAAGCCGGCTTTGATCAAGCTAAAAAAGGTTTCGAGCAATTCATTTGGAATAAGCGGGTTTGGATAAGTATCGATCCGTAATATGGCAGAATCCACTTTGGGGGCGGGGAAGAATGCTTCCGCCGGTATGTGTGCCGCGATTTGTGGTTTGCCGTACACTTGCACGCTCAGGGCCAGCAAGCTTAAATCTCCTGCATTCGCGCAGATACGTTCCGCCACTTCCTTTTGAACGGTAAGTACAACCCTGCGCGGTTTGGGCTGGCCTTCAAGCAGATGACGGATGATCGCTGAGGTGATGTGATATGGGATGTTCGCGACAACGAGGTAATTGGGCTGGTCGATTAATTCTGAAATGGTGAGCTTAAGAATATCACCCTGCAGGACCTGTACGTTTTGATACGGGGCGATGGCTGCCTGAAGGGGGCCGAGCAGGTCCGGGTCCAGTTCGACCGCGAGCACCTTTTGAGCAGAGACGGCCAGGTAGCGGGTGAGACTGCCGAGGCCGGCGCCGATCTCCAAAACGGAGTCATCCGCCTGAATTTCTGCGGCACGCGCGATCTTTTCCAGCGCAAAGGAGTCCTGTAAAAAATTTTGCCCAAGTTTTTTATCGGCGCGCAAACCGTGTCGTTTTAGAAGGGCGCGCGCGTTAAGCGGGGGAATGGTCGAGTAGTGACTCACTCGCAAATCACTTCCGATCCTTCTTCGTTATCCCCCGTAGTGGCGGTAGTGCTCGGCGGAGGCCAGGTGCCCGCGTGGAAGCGCGCCACGTAATCGCGCAATGTATTGAAATTAACATCGAAGATAAAGACATTTTTTTCAAAGACGGGATCATAGATGCGTGAATTTTTGAAAAGGTTCAGCGGAAAACTGACGAACTTGATATTTCCGGCGGGTAGTTGAGTGGCAAGACAGGCCAATTGACTGAGTTGCTGTGGCGAGAGGTCTGTCAGGATGTTATCTTGAAAGGAGCTGAGCAGATCAGGGATCTGCGTGACCACTTTCGGGCTGGTTAATTTTTTGCGGAGCGCGCATAAGACCAGGTTTTGATTTTCGACACGGGCAAAGCCACCTTCCGTACGATTGCGCGCCACCTTAAGGGCTTGATCGCCGTTCAGGTGATGGAGACCCACGGGAAGGCCGGTCTTTTGGGCATAATCTTCAGTGGGCACGCTAAGGTCGATCCCGTTCACTGCATTGACGACGTTTACGAACGTGCGCATGTTCACGGAAATATAATGATCTGTTACCACCCCGAAGTTGACGTTTAAAGTAAGCGCCAGCAAACCCGGACCCGCACTGGGATCATCCCAATACTTAAAGCCATCGCCGGGCTGGCCGTATAAATACGCCTGATTTAGTTTTTCGTGATCCTGCCCGTTGATATTATCTGATATATAAGGAATCTCCACCCACAGGTCGCGCGGGAATTCGAGCACCGTCACTCGTCGATAGGAAAAGTCCACGCGCACGACGCGTATGACATCGGCCAATCCGTATTGGTAGGTATCGGAGCGCGAGTCCGCGCCAACCGCGAGCACGGTCATCACTCCCGTTCCGCCGCATATCGGGGCAGGAGTGTTCGTGGCAGTCATCGGGAAGGTGGGCGCCAAAGTCACTGCGCCGATCGAACTCATCGGAGTGCCTGGCGTGCTAGTCCATGTCGCGGGCAGGCTCAGCGGCGTGAATTGCGGCACGGATGGACCCAGCGGTCGCACGGCATACGCTTGATAAGTCTGGAGCGCAAAGTAAACAACAAAACCCACCAACGCACATGCGATGAGTGAGAGCAATGAGATGATCGTTTTTTGCGTGCGGGTCATGTTTGTTTTCTTTGTTTCATCTGCAGTTGAACTGCGGATGAAACAGGTCCCATTTTTTATCTTAGAAAATATGGAATCTCTGCCGGTGCGGGTGCAAGAAAATACACCGTCACCCAGCCCGTCATATTTACAATTTCGCCTTCATTGAATCCCAGATCGATCCATCTCGTGCGCGGCACCCCCAGCGAGGATTCAATGATCGGACCGCCGCCTGTGTCGCCGATGGTTGCGAGGCCATAACCGGGGATGTATACCTGCATCCCCGCGAGATAACTATAGATGGAATAATCCACAGCCACAATGCCTTTACCGGCGCGTGCGCCGCTGGCGGTTCCATACGAACATCCACCCGTGCCGGATTGACATGGGGAATAGACCGTTGCATACATATCCACCGCAAGCCAGTAGTCGTAAGGGATGCCATTGGCCGGGACCGGCGCAAGCACCACCTGCGAACCGCTTGCAACGATACGCGTCTGCGGCTCGCGGATCACGTTCTCGTTTTCTTTTTCGCGGCCTACTTCGCGGCCATCCTCATAACGGATGCGTGTACGGATCATCGCGAGACCGTTCACGCCGGGTTGGATAGTCTCCTGCTGTCCAAGCGGGATATCCGCAGACTCGATCACCTGGGTCGTGAATGGGATCGGCCCCAACGAAACATTCACTGATTCGTAGATGCGCACCACGCGGATTTGCCCATCGGGAGGCGGCGCTTCATTCTCAGACGGAGAGCTGGTATCCAGCCCGATCAGCGGGACCCCCGCCTCAGCCAGCAGCTCCCCAACCGTCCCAGCCGAAGAGCGGACTCTTACAACGTTATCCCCGACGAAAATGGACATGTCACGCGCCGGCGCTATCGTGATGGTCATTGGCCCGCTGATGGGAGTATTCGCAGGCGGTTCGAGCAGATCACTGGCATAGAATCGATACCCTGCTTCGGTGAGGGCCTGTCCTACATTGAGCGCGGAGGACTGGATCACCTGCTGTCCCTGAGGTGAGTTGATCGTCAGCGGCATGGCGCGGCGGAGTTGCAGTTGAATAAAACTGGTTTCAGGTAGAGGCTGGTCAAGAGGCAGCAGCATCCCGTTCAAAAGAACCCGGTCAAAGGGTTGGGGAACCACTCCGGCTTGTGTAAGCAAATCAAGCGGCACGCGTTCCGCCGATTCAATCGAGTAATTTTGTTTGCCGTCTATGATCGCGATGGTGGACGGAGAATTGGCCTGGCAGGCGAACAAGAGAAAGGTCAGCGCGAATACCAGCCAGCGAAGGGATTTCATGGATGATATTATAAACTAACGTTCAGTGATACGTCCTCTCCCCGCCGAGCGTGGATTGAAGCGTTTGTCCCTCAACGAAGGCCATGCCTTGAGCAAGATATCCAATCCTTAAACCGAGGTGTGTCGAAACGACAGATTCCAAATCGGGCTGTTCCAGATTTGCAAGGAGGCGCATGAGCGTGGTCTTGCCACAGCCATTCGGACCGATGAGACCGACGCGCTCCTCATTGCTGATGCTGAATGAGATGTCTTGAAGGATGGGCTGTATGCCGTAGGATTTGTAAAGGTGCTGAGCAGTAAGCAAGATGTTGTCGTGTGGTAAGGGCGACCCTTCAAGTTTATTTTTCTTGATGGCCTGCCATGCATTGATGCAACTGTGCATCTCTCAATGCTTATGGCGGGTCGCCCATAAGTTATTAAAACGAAAACCGAGGGCCAGCCTCGGCTGAAGCCATACAGAGTACAGCGGGTGGTGCCCTGAAAAACTTGGTTAACTACAGGTTGTCCGTCATTCGCTTCGCTCCTTTTATTAGCGGCGAGATTATATCATTGCTTCAATGATTTGTCTTGTCATCACGTGGGTGTTTGAGACGTTGATACTCATACCAGATCGAGAACACAAAAAGTGAATCGAAAAAAGTTAGTAATACTAATCCAAGTGAATAATGATAACTGATGCGATAAAGTTGGTAGGCAATGAAAAGACACAAAAATCCGATAGTGGCTGGGTAAGCCCAGCGTTTGCCATGCAGCAATCCCGTTACCAACCATAGTTTAGTAAGGCCATGGCCGATGAGATATACACTTCCGAAAATGCGTGCGTCTGCTGATATATGTGCGACAGCTTGACGTAATATAATGGAAATTTTGTCTTGTGGATCCTCAATCAGCTCGTGCTCTGTAAGCGCGATGATTAGCTGGTTTAACGTGAGGTTGCTTGCCAGCAGAAAAATGAACCCGCCGATGATTTCCAGAACTGCATCGAATCCTTTTACCCAAATTCCTATGGCAAATACCTGGCGAAGGATTTTGGTGAAGAGTGTTTGCCTATTCATATTTTCCTCTTTCGTGAATGGTGCAATTCAATCACGTTGCATTTTACTTTGTAGCAGGCTGGTTGCATATAATTCTCTTATCCTAACTTCTTAACTGACCTTACGCACCTAACCGTGATTCCCTCCCGAAGGACATCGGGACGAGGTGAGCGACACTGCGCCGCACTGCGTTCGTTGCAGTGCAGGTGCGCGAAGGGAATCCACCCCTGCAAGCAGAGATTCTTCGCTTCGCTCAGAAGGACACTGCGTAAGGTGAGTTCTTACGTGATTTTATTTTTATCACAGCTTACTCTGGTTTGAGAGCTACCCGCCATTTGTACAGAATTTCAAAAATTTTATCAAGCAGGGTGTTGATCTTGTTTTGTCTGGCGAGATTGTCAACAATCAAACTTACGATAATACCTAATGCTGCACCTCCGACAACATCCAATGGATAATGGGTGCCCACATAGACTCTGGAAAATCCTACCAATACGGCCAACCATATAAAAATGATTCCTGCCTTTCTGTTGTACCGCCATACCATTGTAGCAATCGCAAAGCCAAAGACTGCGTGATCACTTGGAAATGATGGATCGTTGCTGCGCTCGATAAGAAGATGAGCGGTATCTGTCAAGTAAGGCCTTTGTAGAGGATATAAAAACGCGATAATTTGTGCAATACCCAAAGCTATCAGCGTTGATACACCTGCGAGAAATGCTCCACGTTGTTGACCTGCTTGGTTGATAAGATAGAGAATTACAAAAGCCATGATAAATACTACGGGAAGAAATTTAGCTGAAAAAATCATAAAAGTATCCAGCCAGGGAATTTTGCCAGCCAAACCGTTGATTGTTTGAAATAAGATTGCGTCCATATCCTCATCTCTTGAAGTTAAAGTGAATTTTCGACTGAGTGTACACACAAACGGATGATTTTGAAAGACCAAAATCACACGTTGAAAAATGTGAACAAATTGAGTACACTCACTGCGATCTTACGCAGTACCGCATAATTAACTAGACTAGAAGTTTGAATTTAGTTTGTAAATCGTTCAGAAAAGTTTAGTAATTTATGAGAGAAGCGGTAAATACCAATATGGAGAAATCGATGAATAGACGTTTGTTCCTTCTTGTAACTTTACTTGTGCTATCGGTAACCCTTTCAGCCTGTGGCGAAAGCGGACCAACCACCAATCTTGAAGTCAATATGGTGGAATTCACATTCACGCCGGATGAATTCACTGTTCCGGCGGGGCAGGAGATCACCATCACCGCCACCAATAACGGAGCGGTGAAGCATGACTTCGTCATCTTCAAGTTAGGCAGCGATGCGGGGGACAAGTTTGATGATGAAGATAAGGAAAACATTTATTGGCAGGTGGAGGTTGCATCCGGTCAGAGCACCACCACTACGTTTGTCGCTCCAGGTGAACCCGGCCAATATGCCATCACTTGTGGAATCGAGGGTCATCTGCAGGCGGGCATGAGCGGAACGCTATTCGTCGTCGCGGCTGGTGAGTAATCATTTACAATCAGGTTATGCACAAGTCATTGATAACCAGCCCGAGCAATCCGCTTATCAAACAGGCGCGCGCATTGTGTCAGAAGAAAGCGCGCGCTGAAAGCGGATTATTTCTTGTTGAAGGGATTCATCATGTAGGTGAAGTGGTGGAAGCAGGCTGGGATGTGAAGGAGATACTCTACGCGTCTGGCTTGCTCACCAGCCCTTTCGCGCACGACTTGATCACGCGCCTCTCTTTCACGCCTCGGCCGGTTACTGCACAAGTGCTGGAATCATTGGCTGACAAAGACAACCCTCAAGGCATCCTCGCGGTCGTTCATCAAAAGAAGTCTCAGCTCAAAGACCTAAAGCCATTCGTGCGCGCGGTTGCGTTGGTCTCTCCGCAGGACCCTGGCAACGTAGGAACCATCCTGCGCACAATGGACGCGGTCAACGCGGACGCGCTCTTTCTGCTCGATGGCGGCGTGGAGCTATATCATCCTACCGTCGTGCGCGCGAGTATGGGAACATTATTCTGGAAAACTGTTATCCAAACCTCGTTCAACGAATTCACTGATTGGGCGCGCAGGGGAAAATATCAACTGATCGGAACGTCCGCACATGCCGATGTGGATTATCACACCCTCGTTCCACAAGAGCCATGGATATTGATCTTGGGCAACGAACAAAAGGGACTTTCTCCGGAGCAAAGCGCCGCCTGTGCTGTGACCGTTGCCCTTCCCATGCAGGGACGCGTCAGTTCATTGAATTTGTCCGTTGCGGCTGGGGTGTTGTTGTATCAATTCGCTCGCGCTTAAGGGTTTGCGTAAGCGGCAGCTTCCCGTTCAGCGGCGGCATGCGCTGTCCGCTTCACAAGCTCAAGCCGCCGTCCGTCGCGTAGCATCCCCATAGGACGGCGGCGATGTAGCTCGACTTTGAAGCAAAACAGCCTGCTCGTTTTGAGAAGGCTGTTTTGTAAGATCAATTTTCAGTTAGGCGTGAACGCGGCTAGAACTCGTCTTCGTCGTCGGCCCATTCATCGTCATCATCGTCCCCGTCATCTTCTTCCCATTCTTCCGATTCGTCGTCCTCGTCCCATTCGTCGCCTGAGGCGGTTTGCTCGGCCGGAGTATAGGTCTTGCAGCCTTCGTCAGGGTCGATCTCCACGGCCGCGGCGGAACAAACGCCTTCATCTATGAATACGCAGTCTACATAGTGACATTTAATACGGGGCATTTCACTTCCTCCTGAGATTAGGGCTGTCTGATCAGGCGAATGACCGCCAGAATAAAAATGCTGGTCATCGCGACCTGCGACGTAATACAGAACGGGCATAGGGCCTTGATCAAAACGATCTCGACGAAGATCAACCAGACCGTGAAAAGAAATCCGGTCAGCGACATGCCGAAGAACAGGAGCGTTCCGTACTTCCTGAAGAACGCCTTGCGCCTTTCAAAGAACAGTGTGGTCAATAAGGCGGCATAACCAGTCATACCGATCACACCCACAGGAATGCCGTCCACTTCGGAATAACTGCTGGCGTTCACCGTGTGACAATCGCCGGAGCCGAGGCACATCGAGTCGTTCGAGGTCAGCTTATAGATGGTCATGTAGATCGAAACCAGCAAACCCACGATGACAAGTGCGCTCGACGCGCGGTATAGCCATTTATCCATGTAGCCTCACAGCAGCAGGGCTTCCACTTCCTGACCAGCAGGCACGCATTTTACACCAGCGGGGATAATTAGTAAAGCATCTGCCTGGACCAAAGACAGCAAATTTCCGGAGCCCTGATGGCCGGTTAATTTTGCAAAATAGGCGCCACCTTCCTGGCGGACTTTGGCGCGCAGATAACTTTCACGTCCATCTGACTCGATCTGTTCTTCGCATCTTACTCGGATGCTTCGACGAGGCTCAGCACCAGCCTTCAACCTGCTTCCGTCCGTACGGCCGCTCAACTTCCCGAGCACAGGTCTCACGAAAACTTCAAATCCCACAAACGCCGAAACAGGATTGCCCGGCAGGCCAATAAAATTCACGCCGCGATATTCGCCGAATGCCAGTGGTTTTCCGGGCCGCATGTTGACGCGCCAGAAATCCAATCTGCCCTGAGATTCGATCACTTCTTTAATATAGTCGAACGCGCCCACGCTCACGCCGGCAGATGAGAGGATCAAATCCACTTTTTCAATCACAGCTTTTTCAAATAAGGAGGTGACCGACGCGCGCGTATCTTTTGCAAACCCCAAACGCAAAACATCCGAATCTGTGCCTGCGATCAGCGCGGCGAGGGTATATGAATTTGAGTCATGGATCTTCCCTGTTTCAAGGGCTGCGTCCACTTCAAGCAATTCATCGCCCGAGGAAAGCAGGGCCACGCGCGGTTTCCTGAATACGGGTAGGTGCGCGATCCCCAGGCTGGCAAGCAGGCCAAGATCCTGCGGCTGGAGCAGGCGTCCCTTTTGTAAAACGACCTGGCCCACGCGCAGGTCCATGCCGCGCAGACGGACATTTTCACCAGCCTTGATGGTTTTTGTGAATGAAATTGCCTTCGGCGCGGCTGTGCCTGCATGGCGCGATTCGAAATCCGTGTCTTCCACGGGAATGACCGCGTCTGCGCCTTGCGGGAGTGGCGCGCCTGTCATGATGCGTGCAGCCTGGCCTGGGGCCAGAGTCACTTTCGGTGCCGATCCCGCTGCTATATCGGCGACCACGCGCAAGGTCACGCGTGAAGCGGCTGCGGCGGAAGCTGAGTCTGAGGCTCGCATGGCGAATCCATCC
The DNA here is from genome assembly GCA_964610295.1 of uncultured Anaerolineaceae bacterium. Taxonomy (GTDB): domain Bacteria; phylum Chloroflexota; class Anaerolineae; order Anaerolineales; family Villigracilaceae; genus Villigracilis. Next base: position 131,157 of record CAZSVR010000002.1, on the reverse strand, counting down.
ATGGAGGAGTTGTCAAAGAGGGGCAGGTCATACGCCGCAGCGATGTCGTCCGCAAGTACGCGGCCCGCGCACGCAATCAGCGGAATCGATTCTGTTGCGACGGGTTGGAAATGGGAGAGGATGCGCTCGCGCGCTTCGTTGACTGATAACATGCTCGAGGCGGCGGGATTATAACTTATCCTGGATTGGTTCGCACGGCTTCCAGTACATTGGGGACATTTTCGATGCGTGTGAGAATTCGGCTGAGTTGGTTGATGTCTTTTACTTCCACGATCAGGCGCAGGTCTGCGAGGCTTTTGTTCACGCTGACCGTGATATTGAGAATGTTGACGCCCTCGCCATTCAGCAGGGCGGTGATGTCGCTGGCGAGGCCCTGCCGGTCGTAGGCTTTGATCTTGATGGGGATCGGATAGGTGCGTTCCATATGCCCCCAGCCCACTTGTAATAAACGTTCGCGGTCTTTGGTGCGCAGGATGTTTGGGCAATCCTGCCGGTGGATGGTGGCGCCGCGGCCGCGTGTGATGAAGCCGACGATCTGGTCTCCGGGCATGGGGTTGCAACAACGCGCCATGTTGGAGAGCATGCCCTTGAGGCCGACCACATCAATTGCGTCTGTGGAGGTCTGGTCCGGGAGCGGTACTGAGCCCGCGTTGAGGATCTCTTCGCTCTCGCTGGTCTGTGAAAACTCGCGGATCACCTTATTGAGCGAGAGGTCGCCGCGACCGAGGTCGATGAAAAAATCGTCGGCTGACTTGTAGCCGAGGTTACGCGCCATGCTTTCATAATTAAGATCCTTGATGCCGAGGCGTTGGATCTCGCGTTCCACGGCAGTGCGGCCTTGTGCAAGATTCTGTTCGTCCTCCTGTTTCTTGAACCAAACGCGGATCTTGGAACGGGCCCGCTGGGTTTTGACGAGGCCCAGATTTTGATTCAACCAGTCGCGGCTCGGTCCGCCGCGTTTGGTCGTGAGGATATCGATCTGGTCTCCCGTTTTCAATTCCTGATACAAAGGCACCAGTTTGCCGTTGATGCGCGCGCCGCGACAGCGGTGGCCGATATCGGTGTGGACGTGGTAGGCAAAATCGATCGGGGTGGAGCCTGCGGGCAGGTCAATGATGTCGCCGCGCGGGGTGAAGACGTAAACGCGGTCCTGGAATACGTCGCTGCGCATGGAGTCGACGAACTCGGTCGCATCCTTTACATCTGAGCGCCACTCCATCATGGAACGTAATGAATTGATGCGTTGTTCGTAATTCTTATCGGCAGCCTTGCCACCCTCCTTGTAACGCCAGTGCGCGGCGATGCCATATTCGGCGTTCAAATGCATCTCATTCGTACGGATCTGCACCTCCAAAGATCGCTTGTCATCGTAGATCACGGCGGTGTGCAGGGATTGATAAAAGTTATCCTTGGGCGCCGCGATGTAATCATCGAACTCGCCCGGGATCGGCCGCCAGGTGGTGTGGATCACGCCGAGCGCGGCATAACACGCAGGCACATCCGGCACGATCAATCGCACGGCGCGCACATCCCGGACAAGATCGAATGGCTTGCCCTTCTTTTGCATTTTTTTATAGATGGAATAAATGTGCTTCGGCCGCCCGCTGATCTCAACCTTGATGTTGTTCTTCTCAAGCAATTTGACCAGATTCTCCTTGATCTCCTCCAACTGGTCCTCGCGGTCCGGTCTGCGTCCCGCGAGCTGTGCGGCGATCTCCTTGTATTTTTCCGGGTTGACGTAACGAAAGGCGAGGTCCTCGAGTTCCCATTTGAGCTGCCAGATGCCCAGTCGATTTGCCAGCGGAGCAAAGATATCCAGCGTTTCGCGTGCAATCCGCTTGCGTTTGTGTTCAGGTATGTGACCGAGCGTGCGCATGTTATGCAGGCGGTCTGCCAGTTTGATGAGCACTACGCGTACATCATCCCCCATGGCGAGGAATGTCTTGCGCAGGGTTTCAGAGACCAGGTCCTCCTTACGGCCCAACAGCGCAGGCGTGTCCTCTGGATCGAGAGGTTCGTCTCCGTTATCGCCGCTGTTCTCTGCGTGTTGGTCTCCCCGCGAAACGCGCGGCAGGTGGGAAAGTTTTGTGACCCCATCCACAAGTATTTTTACGGTGTCCCCAAATTCGCGGCGGATGTCGGCGAGTGTGACGTTGGTATCTTCCACCGCATCGTGCAGGAGGCCCGCCGCCACAACTTCGGGCGGCACATTTAATTCCGCTAGGATGCCTGCAACCGCAACACAGTGATTGAGGTACGGCTCACCGGAATTTCGTTTTTGCTTGCGATGCGCTTCCTCCGCCACGCGAAAGGCGCGCATGACCAGTTCCCGGTCTGTGACGGTGTAGTTATCGGGAAGTTGCTCGAGGAGTTTTTCGAGAGGGATCGCGGAAGTTGAGGATTTCATCCAGTTAATTGTACTACGCTGGAACAAGAACGTTCACGTAGACCGCTGAACGCCCGTGTTGAGCCAGGTCGTGAAGCCCCGGAAAGAGGCGGCGTCTGTTCCTGTTCTTGTTTATAATGTCGTACAGGATCTTATCAGCCATGACCGTCATGAACAATGTCACCAGATTGTTGGATGCCCACAAAGTTAAATATAAAGCGCATGAACTACCCGCTGAAAAACTTGGCGCGCTGGAGGCCGCTCACATGCTGGGTGTGCCCGCGGAACAGGTCTTTAAGACCATCGTGACCACACGTGAAAAAAGAAAACCTGTGCTTGCGGTGATCCCCGGTCCACGTAGGGTGGATTTGAAATTATTGGCCGTGTTTTTGGGAGAAAAGAAAATGTCTTTGACAACTGAGCGCGAAGCAGAGGGACTGACAGGCTTGCGGGCAGGCGGAATATCGCCTCTGGCGTTGATCAACAAAGGTTTTCAAGTGGTGATCGATTCAGCCGCGCAGGGATTTGAGCAAATCTATATCTCCGCTGGTCAGCGTGGATTGGATGTCCAATTACCGGTGGATGACCTGGCAAGGTTGACGAACGCGCGCTTCGGCGCGATCAGCAGGCAGGAGCAAAAAATTTGAGCCAGAGAATTTTCACTGGCCCCCGTCAATAAACAACAAAATCTCCGATCATTGCCTGATTCACCCAAACCGTGTAGGTCCCCGCGGAATACAGGCCAAGCAAAATACTGGCCTCGAATTGTTGAAAAACATCCTCGCAATTCCGGTTCGGGTTTATCAAGCTGTATACTTCAAAAAAGATCTGATATCCCCCGTTTGGCGGGGTGACTTTCACCCGTAATTCATTGCAGACGCTGGGCAGCGAACCAAAGAGATTCAATTCCACGCGCGCGGGTGCGAGATCTATTCGTTCCGTCAGGTCGATCGAAGTCAATATCACACCTCCGACGCGCAGATTGCTGTCCTCTGGCTTTGGCGCGTACGGATTGTCCTCAGCCGTGATGATGACCGGGGCAGGGGTAGTAGAGGTGGCTGGTGGAGTGGGTTGAGTCAGGCATGCACTCAATAGAAAGGCGAGGCAGAAAAGTGCAAGTTTTTTCATTTGTTCTTGGATTTGCCGTGGCTGCCGTCCCGCATATTGTTATCGCCTGTTAATCTTGTCTTCTCGAACAATTGCGGCGCAACTACGTAAATTCCCTTCCCGCTCACAGCCACGGTCTTATCGGGCAGGAATATTTGACCTGTTGAGAAGATCTTGTGTTCATCCATCTGTGTAATGCGCGCCTCGAGTGATACAGCCGTGGCAAGCGGAAGCGGTGTGTGGTAATTGATCTCCAGCTTCACTGCCGCCACTTTATGTCCCGCGGCCCATACGACGAGTCCCATCGCCTCATCCAAGATCGCAGCGGACGCGCCTCCATGCGCATGTCCGGGCGGACCCTGTTGCGCCTGGTTCAATATGAACTCGGAGGTTATGATCCCTTCATCATCCACCCGCCACGTCAACCCGATGCTGTGCGGATTGTCGTGTCCGCACACAAAACACCAGCCATGTTCGGGAAGTTTTCGTTTCATGGGATTATTGTAATTTGTTTTAGGGATGTACTACTCGAACAAAGACTCTGCTTGCGCTTTTGCGAAATATTTTCGATATGCGGAGGATTCATTCAGGATCCCCTTCAATGCGATGAACAACTCTGCTTGCAAATAGGGATTCGGTCCTGCCTTTTCTGCGGATAACAAGACCTGCTCTGTTTCAACCTGGACCTTGACCTGCCCGCTTGCCCCTAGCCATTCCAGACCGATGCGGATCGCGGCTTCGCGCGCTGCCATTGCGGCCGCCAGTCCCTGGATGTCCGCGTTCCCGCTCCGTTGATTGATGGCGTATTTGCATAAGCCCGCCAGGCGTTTCAGAAAATCATCTGGCTTTTCCTCGGCAGGTGGAATGGCCAACACATAAATTATCTTTGGCTTGACAATTGCCAACGCCTTTTGCAATTCAGCAGGGGATGGGGGAGAAGTGTAAATGGCGAATTCCTCAGCTTGCTGCAACTCAAGACGTGATTTACCCTTTGCGATGTCCGCGCCCTCTGCCCAAGTAAGAGTCGAAGGTGGCAAGTTGAACGTCGTTTGGAGCCGTCGGTCAACAACTTCGAGTTTTGATCTCTTGATCTCAATGGGCTTAGCTTCCGACATGCGAAACTCTTCAAATTGAACAGATACCTGCTTCTGCCCGCGATACGCGGATGCGCGCAGCGAATAAGCAATATCAAATTTATTTCCCTCTTCCGGTAATTCCTCTCCCGCGCCGCCCCACCATAATAAGCTTTGACCATTCCCGCTTTCGTCTTCAACCAACAAACGAAGATGTTCCTTTGTTTTCCCGATCGTTGAAACGGATTTCAATCGCAGACCACGCGTCGCCAGCGTCAAGGATGGATTCCCAGCGCCGAAGGGAGCGAGAGTCTCGAGTGAATCTGCCAATTCGAGAGTAAGTTCGTCCAACTCAAGCCACGCGTCGATTTGTAAGGCAGACTCTGCGCGCACGACTTCGCCGAGTTGCTTTTCAATGGCCTTGCCCAGACCTCTTCGAAATTCGGTCAACTTGTCCGTCGGAAATGAAAGCCCAGCTGCCATTGGATGTCCGCCGAATCCGCGCAGGAAATTCTTTTGCGTACCGATGGCCTCCGTGATGTTCAGTCCCTCCACTGAGCGCGCCGACCCGCGCATGATCCCGTCATCCGATTCATTCAGCAGGATCGCAGGCTTGTGATAACGATCGACGAGTCTGTTCGCCACAATGCCCACAACGCCGCCAGGCCAGTTGGGATGTGACAGGACGATCGCAGGTTCGGTCAACAGGTCGGGATGATCCCGCAGTTGTGTTTCCGCGGCTTCGTATACCTGGCTGGTCAATAATCTGCGTTGCGCGTTCAATCCCTCGATCTGGGCGGCCAGGACGCGTGCCCGCGCAGAGTCTTTCGTAATCAATAATTCCACTGCGGGGTTTGCGTCACTCAAACGACCGAGCGCATTCAGGCGGGGTGCGAAGGTAAAACCGATCGTCTCTTCGGTCAACGTTTCGAGATTTGTCCCTGATAACTCCGCCATTACTTTCAAACCGAGACGAGCTGTGTTTCGTAAGGCGTTAATGCCTTTCTGTGCCAATGCGCGTGTTTCATTTTTTAACAAAGCCACGTCCGCGATCAAGCCGAGGGCGACGAGATCAAGTACATCGGTACTCGATATTTGAGATTCGACATTCGAATATCGAGTATCAAGTATCGCCTCGGCAAGCTTATATGCAACTCCAACCCCCGCTAAATTTGCGAGCGTGTGCTCCGGTGGCAGTAATTTGGGATTAACGATCGCCTTAGCATTTGGAAGTGTTTCGCCCAAATCGTGATGGTCGGTTACGACTACATCCACTCCGCGGGAATTTGCGTAATCGATCGCGTCGTGTGCGGTGATGCCGGTGTCACAGGTAATGATCAACTTGGCACCGTTATCAATGATCGGCTTGAGACTCTCAATATGAACGCCGTGACTCTCCCGGCCGCGAATTGGGATGTAATAAATGACCTTCGCACCGATCGACTGCAGCGTTTGAACCAGCAGGGTGGTGGAGGTTTGTCCATCCACATCAAAGTCTCCCCATACGCAGATCGGCTGATCCTTGCGAATCACCGATTGGATAGCATCTACTGCCTTTTCAATTCCCGGGAATGGCGTAGATGGGTGTGTCTCGGGGTGCAGGAAAGCGCGGGCAGAATCCGGGGTCAGAAACCCGCGGCGGATAAGAGTCTGCGCGACGAGTGGAGCGAGGCCGAGACTTTCGAGTGGGGAAGTGTTGAGGGAATGAGGGTCAAGCCAGTGTGTCATGAAATTAAGGCGCTTATCTATGGATAAACCATTTATGATTGAGGGGATAAAAAGATTTCCATTTTATCAGGATAGTAGTGGATAATTCTGCGATCCGGGTAATCAGCCTGATTGATTTTTTCGCCCGTAGAATTCAAATCGCAGGCAAAGATATATGCTGTGGTCAGCCAGGGATCTTGTAGAGGTAACAAACCAGCGCAGTCCGTCCATTTTTGGGTGTGAACAATGACCAGTGCGGGAGTAAGCGCCCGGGCTTCCTTTGTCAGAAAGGGTGTTTGTTGAGCCCGGTTGATCTCATATAAGTTGCGCATCGAGTCAAGCCGATGGGGTAAATACACGAACAAGTTATAACCGATCAGGAACAAGGTCAGAATGGGAACACTGGGATTTTTTGCTCGATCAGCCAGCCAGAAGATGCCCGCCGCGGTCAAAAGACACAGGCTAAAAATACCTTCATAGTAGTAGCGTGGGCCGTAAAGATTGGGGCTTATCCAATAAATTGTGTAGGCCAGGATCACTCCTGCAGGTATGCTCATTACAAGCTCAATGGGTCGGTTGCGGCGTGCGGCCCATAAGCCCAGGGGGATGAATAACCATGAAACGCTTCCCCAGCCAAAAAGATCCCTGCTTCCAGCCATCAGGCTTAATACCGTATTATTAATGACCCAGAACAGATTGTGCCCCCCGGCTTGTGTGCCAATTCCATTGCCGAAGCCCAAATGATCGTATCCCCACCATAAGGCGTAAAGGTCTTCTGTGGGGTTGCCGGTCAGAACAAACTGCCATAAAAACAAGAGGGACGCTGTTGCTGCGGCGATCAACCCGATGATCAATATTTGTGCGCGGATCGTCCGCTCACTGCGCCGTAGCAGGACCAACCCATGAATGAAGAAAGGCAGACCCACACCGATTGCGGTCAACGGACGGGTCAATCCGAGGACCCCGAGGCTGAGTCCTGCAACCCCGGTCTTGATCCAGGTGGGAGTGGTGCCTGGGTATTTCTGGGATCCCATGATCGGGTTTGAAGATTTGCTGTCATCAAAGAACAGATCCAACCAGGCCAGGGTAAGTGTGAGGCTGAGAAACAAGGACCATGGATGCGAAAGCAGGGATCCTGAATTAAGTAGGAAGAAGGGGGAGGTCAGCATCAAACCCGCTGCCAATAGTCCTATGCGATCATCAAAGATCTTTTGTCCGAGTCGGAATGTGAACCAGGTTCCCAACCCTGCCAGGATCGGGTTGATCCAGGAAGTCATCCCGGTCAGTACACCGAGGGCGAGCAACAATGGCCAACCCGGTGGATATTTCCCGAAGCGTAATCCGTGATAATCCACTACAAATGGAACAACCAGTAATTTTGGGTGACTTGGTGAAGGAATGGCAGCCTGACCATGTGCAAAGACTTGTGCCTGCCAGAGATACGCCATTTCATCTTCCACATGCGGCATGCGTTCATAAACATTTTCTGAAATCCAAAAAGCCGCGAAGACTGCAATGAAACTTAGAAGCAACGCCATGCGACCGGCCTGAGACATATTTATATTATAGCGGGTTCGATCCTGCCACGCTGGATGAGAGTCTGGGAGGGAAAGCGGCGGGGATTTCGATTGGAAAAGGGTCAAGCCAGCGAGTCATCCGTTTGATCATAATGGATGGCGATTCATTTTCTCCAATTTATCGCCTCTTGACTCTGACACGGTGTGAGAGTGTATATTAGGCGTATGTTCAAGATTGGTGATTTTTCCCGTTTGAGCCGCGTGTCCGTGCGTATGTTGCGTCATTATGATCAATTGCGTCTGTTGACGCCTTCGCAAATAGACAAGTTTACGAATTATCGCTATTATTCGGCGGATCAGTTGCCGCGTTTGAATCGCATCATTGCTTTGCGCGATTTGGGTTTTTCACTGGAGCAGATTGGAGGGATGTTGGATGAAGATCTGTCGTCTGATCAGTTGCTGGGGATGCTTAAACTCAAGCGAGCGGAAATTGAACAGGAGATGGAAGTTGAAGGACTGCGTTTGGCGCGACTGGAGGCGCGAATCCGTCAGATGGATAAAGCGACAAATAACGAGGCGTATGATGTAATTCTTCGCGACCTTGAGTCGGAATTGGTTGCCACCTATCGGGAAGTTGCTGTTGACGATGACCGTATCCAGCATATGTTTGCTGAAGTGGAAAGATATGTCGCTCGATATGAGCAGGCGCGTGCCGATAAGCCGCCTTTTGCGATTTACTATGACGCGGAATATCGTGAAAAGGATATTGATGCAGAGGTGGCGGTCCCATCGCAATATTCGATCCCCGATGGTGATGTGATTCGCGTACGTCAGATGCCGCGCATGTCAAACGTGGCGTGTGTGGTTCATACAGGTGGATATTCAAGTCTTTATCAGGCGTACAATGCTTTGCTTGACTGGATCGAGGCGAATGACTATCGTATGACGGGTCCCATTCGCGAAGTCTATTTGCGTTTCGGCGCGGATGGTTTGGGGTTTGATCTGCCGTCGACATACCTTGCAGATGACTCGAAGCAATATGTGACCGAACTTCAGTTATCGGTTGAAAAAAGATAGGAGGAACACACGGCGTATTATCTGGTGAAAGCCGAATTTCGTAAGGAGCTGCTCGCTGAGTTGCGGAGCCGGTTGGACCGCGGCGAGATCAAAAGGATGAAGCCCTTCGGGCAGGCGCTGCAATATGGTCTCGACAATGCTCGCCTCGAAGCGCAGGAGCAGGGCGTTGCTGTATGGGAAGAGCAGGATTATTGCAGTCCGCCTCTCGCACAGGAACGCGCCGCCGTGCTCGACACGTATTTCACGGGTTTGCGCGTGGAGCGCGTGCAGGAAGGCGCGGGTTGGAAAAAGATCGAGTCCCTGCCGAGGCTGTGGAAGACAGAATAGGAGATATTTATGCGTTACAAATTGCTTGGTCACAGCGGTTTGCGGGTTTCTGAATTGTGTCTCGGCACGATGACCTTCGGCGATGATTGGGGCTGGGGCGCGCCGAAGGACGAAAGCCGCAGGATTTTCGATGCGTTCGTTGAAGCGGGCGGCAATTTTATTGACACAGCCAACAACTACACAAACGGCACGAGCGAAAAGTTCCTCGGCGAGTTTACCAAGGGTGACCGAGATCACTTTGTGCTCGCGACCAAATACACGTTAAATGAACGCGCGAGCGACCCGAACTTCGGCGGCAATCACCGCAAAAACATGCGTCGATCGGTGGAAGACAGTTTGACAAGACTTAGCACGGATTACATTGACCTGTTGTGGCTTCACATGTGGGATGGGATGACTCCAGTTGAGGAGGTTATGCGCGCACTGGACGATCTCGTCCGCGCCGGCAAGGTTCTTTATGTAGGCATATCAGATACGCCTGCATGGGTGGTATCGCAGGCGAATATGCTGGCGGATTTAAGAGGCTGGTCTCGCTTTGTGGCATATCAGGGAGAGTACAGCCTTGCCAGCCGCGCGCCGGAGCGCGATATTCTTCCGATGACGCAGGCGATGGACATGTCTTACCTGGCTTGGGGCATATTGGAGGGTGGTGAATTAACCGGAAAATACAATTCAGCATCCGATGAGCCGAAGCGTTCGGAGGATACCAGCGAACGGATCAAAGCCATCGCGTCTGTGATGATGGAAGTGGCAAAGGAAATTGGATGCACACCCTCACAGGTTGCCATCAACTGGGTACGCCAGAGACCCTATCATATGATCCCGATCATCGGCGCGCGGAGTAAAGAACAATTGAAGGACAATCTTGCTTGTCCGAATTTCGATTTGACGAACGATCAGATCAATCGCCTGAATGAAACCAGCCCCGTTGATTTGGGATTTCCACACTCGTTCCTCGGTTCGGATCATGTCCGCGGCTTGATCTTTGGAAAAACCTTTGATCAGATTGAAAATACTGCGAAATAATCATGTTTGCTAGGCATGTATAATTCACTGCATGGCAGATACGGGTTACTCTGGAACGCCTCTGGCAAAGAAGCTTGGGATAAAGGCCCCTCTGAAACTCTTGTGCGTTAACGCGCCGAGAGAATATAAATCATGGTTGGGGGATTTGCCAAAGGGCGTGTCCTTGATCACGAAGACCAGCCAGCCAGTGGCGGCCGCGCATGTGTTCACGACCGAAAGGATGTTTCTAGACAGGACACTTTCGAAACTCCGAAATCAACTAAAGCAGGATGGTTTCGTGTGGGTGTCGTGGCCGAAGAAGGCGTCAAAAATCCTCACGGATATTACAGAAGATACGATCCGTGAGATCGCGTTGCCGCTTGGGTTTGTGGATATTAAAGTGTGCGCAGTCAGCTCGGTGTGGGCCGGGTTGAAATTGGTGATCAGAAAATCCGAGCGAACGTGATGTCGTCGCGAGGAGCAGAGCGACGACACTTGCGCCCCACCCCCACTCCGCCGCGCTAGGCCCACTCGCTGCGCTCGGGACTGCCGCTTTGCGGCGTGCGCGAGGGACTTCGTGTGTTTGTTGCAGTGCAGGTGAGCAATCCCCGCCTAAACAGAAAACTTTCCTCGACGAAAGGTTTACACTAAACCGGAGATTGCTTCGCCCGAGAACGGCTCGCAACGACATGTCTTATCTGGCGTTGAATCTCATTTTTTCCTTGACCGCATTCGGCAATTCGGGAAGCCGGCTTCTTTCCACCAGGAAGGTGGCGATTTCAGTTAATTCTTTGAAGATGTAATGTTGATTCAATGCGCCTTCGAGATAACCTGATCCGCTGGTGCCGCCTGTGCCGACGCGCAGGCCGATCATTCTGCGTACCATCAGGATGTGCCTATAGCGCCAATTGGACAGCAACTCATCAATCGTAATCAATACGTTCAACAGTTCAAATGGTAGTTGAAAGATGGGCAGGTCCCGATATAGCATCATGAAAAGTACAGCGCGCATCGCGGCCGCGGGGAATTCTCCACGGCCATCTTTGATGAACACTTTTTCGCAATCGTCCAATCGACCCTTTTCGTTCGTGGACAGGCTTTCCTGGTAGATTCTTTTATAGTCGAGCCAGAATTTATCTGTGGTGGTGTTATCGGAATGATATAAACTTTGATAATCTTTCCATAATGTCGCATCGAAGAAGGGCGTTCGCTCTGCCCATTTGATGACCAGGTCTTTCAAGGTGGCTGCAGCCTCGGCCTGGTTGATCGCTTCAAGATCGCCTTCTGTAAATCCTCCCTGGCGCGTGTGTTTGTAGTAATCGGCCTTGTATCTTTGCTCCATCTTTAATCCGAGTTTCGCTTCGATCAGCCTGAATTGAAGGCTTTGAAAACCCGAGGCGGGAACGAGATAATTTCTGAATTCCAGAAAGTCGAGCGGGGTCATGGTTTCCAGGACATCCACTTGATGATTCAGCAGTTCCAGGATCTTGACGACCCTCTTCAATTTGTGGACGGCATTGCTCATGTCCGCAGAGTTGTCGTTGATATTTTCCTGAGTGAATACGTTCCTAACCAGATCCAATTCGTAAATGATCTGCTTGAACCATAATTCGTAGGTCTGATGAATGACGATGAACAGCATTTCATCGCCGGCCCCATTTGGCAGATGGCCGCTTTTGGGGTGTTGGCTGTTCAGAATTTTGTCGAGTTCGAGATAGTCTGAGTAATAGAGGGAGTTGGATTCTTCGTTTGTCATAGAGTGCTCACAGTTTATTTGCTCACTTGGGTGCGGAAGGGTTCAGGAGTTTATTGAGGCATGAAGTTATTGATCATTTGAAATTTTCTGCTTGTATGCGTCAATTAGAGTTTTATGAGCAGTGGGATCACCATAGTTCTTTATCAGACTTTCGATTAACTCTTTTGCCTCGTTCAAGTGTTTTCCTTGTTCCCACTTGAAGGGCTCCCACTCCAGAGAATTGAAAATATATGGTGCTAGCTTTTGCAATTCGATAATGAGCTTTTCTAAATCTGGGGGAAATGGATGCATTCCGTGGATCATGGTATCTGTTATTGGATTGTCCCCAGGTTTTCCATTTGGCATTTTCAATATCCTTCGTGGTTAGGGTGTGATGAAGACTTTCATGGTGTTGGCCCTTGTTGGTCGGTGTTTCGGCGGATTAAAATCCTGCCTCAGTACCTGGAAGCCCTTCGGGCTGGGTGTGAGTCCGCAGGACTTCCAAGAACTGAGCACGGGCTTTAGCCCAGGCGGTGCCATGCGCGGCTTTGCGATGTTCGATCAAATCAAGGTAGGTGAAACTGAGGCTTGCCCTGCGACCGCAGGGAGTGTCGAAGGGAAGACCTTCACTGTGTTGCCCTCCGCTAAAAGGAACCGCGTTCTAAATGACGCGGTTCCTGATTGTCTTATTTGCTTGCAACCGATGTTACTTCTGGAATTTTCTCTCCAGTAACCATGCTATACAGCACGTCTGGATCAAGGTCAGCGCCGTTGGGCCAGAAGACGGTTCCCCATTCGGGGTTGACATCCACTTTGGCAAAGAAGGTTGCGTCTTTCAGCGGTTCGAATACACCCCTGAATTTGACGAGTTTACGAACGTCCACTTCGCCTTGTGCACCGTCCTCAAATTCCAAATGCAGGTGAAAGTCTTTTAATGGTTTGACTTTTACAATATCTTTTAGCATATCTAGGCCAATTATACCCCCGCCATACAAGGGAATAATCTTTAATTCACCCTTAACTCGTTCACAATCCGCGGTTAACCATTGCCTTTTATACTCTGGTCATCAATCAACTTGAGGGCTAGAGGTTTTCAGTGCGTATGTGGTACATATTCCTGAACCTCGCACAACTTTGGATCGCGGCCCCGCTTCTTCAGTGGGAGCACGTGGAGTATCTGAAATACCTCTTAATCAATTCTCTTTACGGCCATTAAAGTGATATCGTCAAACTGTTCTGAGGCCCCGCTAAATTCATTTAATTGAGCCCCGATCTTATTAAGCAGGTCTGTGGCGGATATGTCGCTGACACGCAGTAAGGCGAGCAGGCGTTCCTTGCCGAAGAATTGATCATCCCCGTTCTTGCTATCCGGGATGCCATCTGTGAAGGCCACGAACATATCGTCATTTTGAAGCGTGATCTCCTTCACGGAAAAATTTGCTTTAGGGATGGCGCCGACGACGGGTCCGCTTGGACCTAGCGCAGTCAGGGTGCCGTTCTTACTCGCAATGAGTGGCGGTTCATTCCCGGCGTTGATATACGTGAGTTTGCCATCTGTTGGATCAAGAATTCCGAAGAAAACAGTGGCGAACATATTTGTGTCGCCATGAGTCTCTTCGATATAGTTATTGGTCAGGGTGATCGAACGTAGCAGTCGCTCTGCAGCTCGCAGGGTAGTTTTTTCTTTTTCACCCGTGAAATGATCGCTTGTCGAAGACGCTCGGATCAGACTGCGGAACAAGGTCATGAACAGGGCTGCACCCACGCCTTTGCCGCACACATCTGCTATGACTACCGCGAGGTTGCCATCGGGGAGTATGAAGGCGTCGTAAAAGTCACCCGCCACTTCTTTGGCCGCTTTGAAGTATGCGGCGATCTCCCAGCCATCTACTTTTGGCAATTCAGAAGGTAGGAAGCCCATTTGGATTTCACGAGCAATGTCCAGTTCACGTTCCATACCTTTTAGATAAATCTGTTGCAGATCGCGCAGACTTTTCCTTTCCAAACTTGCCGTAAGGCGGGCTTTAAGTAAGGCTGGCTCAAACGGTTTGGGGAGATAATCTTCCGCTCCCTGTTCAATTCCTTTGACGACACTTTTGAGATCATTCATGGCGGAGATGATGATGACGGGAATATCACGCATGGAAGCAGATGCTTTCAGCTTTGCCAGGACTGCAAAGCCATCCAACCCCGGCATCATGATATCCAGCAGGATCAGGTCTGGGGTTTCGGCTTGCACTTTGTCCAGGGCTTCCTGTCCGTTATTGGCGGCGATGGTGTCATAATTCAATTCAGCGAGTTCCTGCTCCAGGTAGTCCACGTTGAAGGGCTCATCGTCCACGATCAGGATGCGGGCTCGGCCCGTCATCCTAAAAACCCTTTCACTTTTTTCAATAACAATTCTTCATCGAAGGGTTTGGTCATGTAATCGCTGCAACCTGCCTCCCTGGCCTTGTCCACATCGTTTTGCATGGCATGGGCGGAGAGTCCGATGATCGGCGTGGATTTCAACGTCGCGCGGATCTTTCGCGTGGCTTCGTAGCCGTCCATGATGGGCAGTGAAATATCCATCAAGATCAAGTCGGGATTATTTTGCTGTGCCATGGTCACGCCTTGCGCGCCGTCTTTTGCCACCAGCAGGCTGTAATCATCTTCCAGCAGTTGCGTGAGCAGGTCTATATTCAGCTCAGTGTCTTCCACAATTAAGATGGTTTTCAAGGGAGTCTCCGTACTATTCTGGAGTCCGACGGCTTGCCGTCGGACTCCAGAATTCTAATTCTTTTCCAGCGCTCTATTAATTTCCTGCACGAGTTTGTCTCCGTCAAAGCCTTGTTTACGCATGACGAATGCGACACTTTCTTTCAGCCTGGCGGATTCGTCGTCGCTGAGGTCTTTTGCGCTGATGACGATGATGGGCAGGTCGCGCGTTTTGGGATTTGCACGCAGGCTTTGGATGACGCCAAAGCCGTCGAGACGCGGCATCATTATATCGAGCAGAACCACATCGGGACGATTCGCTTCTATCGCCTCCAGGCCTGCCACGCCGTCGGGAGCAGATGCTAACCTGAATTCTGATTCGGGGAGCAGTTGGCCGAGCATGTCCGCCACGTGTGGGTCATCGTCCACCACGAGAACGTGTTTGTGGGCGCGTCCCTCTTGCGCGGTGACCCGCTTGAGCGCGTCCAACACTTCCACAGGATCAAGCGGCTTCAATAAATACGCCGCGGCGCCGAGACGGAAGCCAAGCGCTTTCTTGTCCACGATGGTGAGCAGGATGACGGGAATGTCTTTTGTGATCGAGTCCGCTTTCAGGTCGTGGAGCACTTGCCAGCCGTCTTTATCGGGCATCAGGATATCGAGCAGGATGGCTTGCGGTTTCAAGTCACGCGCAATTTGTTGACCTTCGATTCCGCTGCGCGCGCCGATTACTTCAAACTCGTTTTGGTGGAGGTTCTCTTGGAGGAGATAAACCGCGTCGGGGTCGTCGTCAATGACGAGCACGAGTTTTTTGGTCGCGTCGGCTTCGGGATGCGGGATCGCGTCCTGGACGGAATCAGTTTCAACGTCCGCGCGTGCTGCGGGTTTATATCCAAATTGAATCGGAATGGTGAGGGTGAACGTCGAGCCTTTGCCAAGTTCGCTGCTGGCAGTCAAATCCCCGCCGAGCAAGCGCGCCAGGTTGCGGCTGATGGCGAGACCCAGACCTGTGCCGCCATATTGACGCGTGGTGCTGGTATCGGCTTGCTGGAACTCTTCGAAGATGCGGTTGAGGGCTTCTTCGCCTATCCCGATGCCGCTGTCTGTCACATTCACGATGAGGTTTGATTCTGCGCGCCGCATTTGCAAAATGATCTTGCCTGCATGCGTGAATTTGGCCGCGTTGCTCAACAGGTTAAGCACGATCTGTTTGATCTTATCCTGATCGGAGTGGACGATGGTAAGCGAGGGATCGATATCCTTTACCAGGCGCACATTGGGTTTGAGCAAAGGCGTGGCCGTGTTGGCGCACAGATCAGCGAGGGCGTTGATGTTGAAGTTGGAGGCTTGCACATCCATTCTGCCGGCTTCGATCTTGGCAATATCGAGCACGGTATTGATCAGGTTGAGCAAATGCTCGGCGCTGGTAAGGACTTTATCGAGATTGCCGGTTTGTTTTTCGGGGAGCGCGCCTTCTGCTTTTCTTCTCACGATGCGCGTGAAACCAATGATGGCGTTCAGCGGCGTGCGTAACTCGTGACTCATGTTGGCGAGGAAGGCGCTCTTGGCCTGGTTGGCGTGTTCGGCGGAGGCACGGGCTTCCTGCGCTTCGTTGAACAGGCGCACATTCTCGATGGCGATGACTGCCTGGCTTGCGAACGTTTGCAGGAGGGTAATTTGCTTGTCTGCAAAAGGCGCGGGCGTTTGTTTGCCAACTCCAATAGAACCAATCGCTTCCCCCTCACGGATCATCGGGACAACTATTATGCAGTTCATCCTGAGCGCTCTGACATACCGGCGTGTAACTTCAGGGAGAGAGGAATCGTTCTGCATATCTGGAATATGGATGATGGAGCGATCCAGGATGGCGCGCGAAGACAGGCGATCTCTGGCCAGCGGTGCGGGATAGGAACGATGAGATTCTTCCAAGGCTTCAGGTGTGTAGTGGCTCTGAGCCGCTTCATAAACGAGTTGCCCATCTGTGCGATAGACGGCGCTAAAGACTCCATCACACAGCCTTCTGGCACTCTCTGCAATCACATCCAGTACAGGCTGAATATCGGTCGGCGAACTCGCGATCACGCGCAGGATCTCGCTGGTGGCTGTCTGTTGTTCGAGCGACTCCGTGATCTCGCGGTTGCGCGTTTGGATTTCGGCAAACAGCCGCGCGTGTTCAATGGCAATCCCGATATTCGCGGCGATGGTCGTCAACAGGCGCAGGTCATCGTCCTTGAACATGCCTTCCGTTGTAGTACTTTGCACGCTCAACACGCCGATGGTCTCCTTGCCTGTTTTGATCGGCACACCGAGATAGGATAAGGCCTCCCTGCCCACGCCTGTCACGCCGATCACCTTACTGCGTTCATCAAAATCCTTGTTGATCAGCAACGGCTCGCCTGTTTGGATGATCCTGCCCGTGTGTCCTTCTCCGAGTTTTAATGTGGTGAACGATTCGCCGACTTGATATGGGAAGTGAATGAGATTTGTCTGCGGATCGAGCAGAGCCACGTAGACGATATCGGCGTTGAAGATCTCCCGCATCTGACTCCCGATGAGCTGGATCATATTATCCAGTTCAGTTTCCGCCACCAAGGCCTGACTCACCGCGCTGATGGCGGAGAGTTCCGTCGCGCGTTGCTCGGTCTCTTTCAAGAGGCGTTGGGTCTCGTCGAAGAGACGTGCGTTTTCAAGCGCAACGCTCATGCTATTGGCGATGGTCTCAAGCAGACGAACATCTGAATCAGAAAAAGCATGTTCGTGTTCCATATCCTCCAGGATTACAGCCCCGCGAACAATAGTCCCTACTAACAACGGAATAAAGAGCGCAGATTTCCACACCTCGGTACCTGCCGTTATGCTGCCAATCCTTGCGCTTTCTGCTGCCATATTCTCGTTGACCAGAATCGTTTTTTTTGTGCGCAGCAATTCACCAAGAAAGCCGACGTTATCGACCTTAAACGGCTCAATTCTTCGATGAGACTCAACTTGAGGGCGATTGCCCTGTTCCATGATGTAAAGCGCTGTGGCAATATCGGTCATTGGATCATAGGTACCAAGGAGGACATCAAATTTCGGGAACACCTTCCGCAGCTCTTCGCCTACCAGCTCGTAGATGGCATTGACACCTAATTTACTGACCAATCCTTCCTGCACACTGTTGATGATGGCGAGTTCGGCGTTGCGTTGTTGAGTCTCATCGAAGAGACGCGCGTTTTCGAGCGCGACACTCATAGAGTTGGCGAGCGTTTGGAGCAGGCGCACATCGGATTCACTGAAGGCATTCTCTCGGTCCATATTTTGCAAGCTGATCAAGCCGCTCACCATATTACCGGCGATCAGCGGCACCCATACGGCCGACTTGGCCCAATCGGTGTCGCCAGGGATGAGATATAAACCAAATTCAGGACCGCGGCGTTCCAGGTTATCGTTGATCAGTACTACTTGTCGCTCCGAGATCATGTGGCGAGCCATCCCTGAGAAAGGCTTAGGAGCGGGATGCGATCGCTGGTTTTTTTCGATGACGTAATTGTAATGTTGCATTTCGGTGCTGTGGTCATAGCTGCTGATGATGACCGCCTGCGCATCGAATATTTCGCGGATCTTATCGCCGACCAAATCATAAATAGCCTGCATATCCAGTTTGGAGGCAAGCCCCTCTTGCACGGAGTTGATGATGGCAAGTTCGACAGCACGATCCTCGGTCTCTTGGAGCAGGCGTTTGGTCTCGTTAAAAAGGCGGACATTCTCAATGGCAATCACCGCCTGATCTGCAAATGTTTTGACCAGTTCGATTTGTTTCTCTGTGTACGGCGTTGTTCCAGATTTCCCAACACCGATGGCGCCGATCGCTTCTCCCTCGCGCATTAAGGGCAGGAAGAGAAGGCTGTCAACGTTGAGCGCTTTCATGAAGCGATGGCTCAGTTCGGGGACGCGCAAGTCATGCCAGGCATCGGGAATGTGCACGGTCTGACGCTCCATGATGGTAAGCGCGGACACCCCGCCTTCCTGATCCAACGGGCGCGGATAGTCTCGGCGTGCTTCCTCCACTGCTTCAGGAGTAAATCCCTCATGAGCCGAAAGGTACAGCATTTTTCCGTCGTATTGATATACGGAACAAATAACGCCATTGCACAAGCGCGCGGCGTGTTTCGCGATAACATCCAGCACGGGTTGAACGTCGGTGGGCGATTCTGCGATGACGCGTAGGATATCGCTCGTGGCTGTCTGCTGTTCGAGGGCTTCGGAGATCTCGACATTGTTCTTTTGCACTTCATCGAAGAGACGCGCGTTCTCGAGCGCCACGCTCAGGCTATTGCCGAGGGTCTGGAGTAGCCGCAAATCCGACTCGCTAATCGCGTTTTCGCGCTCCGTGTCATAGATCACGAGTTCGCCGGTTACTTTGCTGCCGGTGCTTAGCGGCACCGCAAGAATCGATTTGGAGAGCTCGGTTCCCGGTAGAGTTGTTCTGCCAAATTCAGCGAATCGGGTCTGAACATCTTCATTGATGAGCAATGGCTGCCGCGTATTTATGAGGTGATACGCAAAGCCTGTAAAGGGATTCGGCTCAACTTCAAAGCGCCTTCCCTTTTCATTTACGTAGCGATATTGATTCAGACGCCTTTCATGATCATAAGAAACGATTGCGACGCCCTTGTTGTCGAAGATCTCTTGGATCTTGTCGCCGACGAGATCGTAGATGGATGGCATATCTAACTTGGACGCGAGTCCTTCTTGCACGCTGTTGATGATGGCGAGTTCGGCGGCGCGCTGCTCGGTCTCTTTGAGCAGGCGGCTGGTCTCGTTGAAGAGTCGCACGTTCTCAATCGCGATCACGGCTTGATCCGCGAAGATTTTGAGCAGGTTAATCTGCTTTTCGCTAAACGGACCAGCCTGCTGTCCGGCTACACCGATTGCGCCAATGGCGATCCCCTCGCGCAACATAGGCACGAACATAGCGCTTCGAAAACCTTGTGCATGGGCGATGTCTCGGGCTATTTGCGGAGCATCAGGGTCTGATTGAACATCAGTCACTTGTACTATTGTCATGTCGAGGATGGAGCGCGCGGAATATCCTCCGTTTCGATCAAGCGGGCGCGGGTAGCCGTGTTGAATGACTTTTACAGCATCTTCGTTAAAGCCGCGCACGGATGTCATCTCGATTGTTTTGCCATCCGATAAATAAACCGCACTGAAGCTTGCGTTGCACAGTTTGAGGGCATGTTCAGAGATCACGTTGAGTACGGGTTCAACATCTGTTGGCGATTCGGCGATGACGCGCAGGATGTCACTTGTCGCGGTTTGTTGTTCGAGCGCTTCCGTGATTTCAACGTTCTTCCTTTGTACTTCATCGAAGAGACGCGCGTTTTCGAGGGCGACGCTCATCGAGTTGGCGAGCGTTTGAAGCAAGCGCACATCCGAGTCGCTGAAGGCGTGCTCATGCTCATCATGGATAGTGAGCGCGCCGAGCATGGCAGCCCCTATGGAAAATGGCACACCTAACCAGGATTTTCCGACAGTAAATCCTTCGGGCGGGATTGCGTCATGCGCCAATATCTCCTCTGCAGTGCCAAGATTCAGTGGCTCGGTGGCATAAAGAATGCGGCGGGTAATATTTTTACTTAATGGCTCTGATGGGCTTTCGATTCGCCCATCCCCAAAAACCCAGTAGGGCCATGAGACTAATTCGGTTGTTTTATTGTATAGCGCGATAAAGACACTATGAGCTTTCGTAATGGCGCGCACCTGATCGCCAACCAGATCAATAATGGATTGAAAATCCAATTTCGCTGAGAGTCCCTGCTGGATGGAATTGACAATCTGCAATTCCGCCACGCGCTGTTGCTCGGCCTGGAAGAGGCGCTGGGTCTCATCGAAGAGACGCGCGTTTTCGAGGGCGATGCCGAGGCTTGATGCGATCGTTGTCATCAGATTCACATCCGACTCGGGGAAGGCCCCTTCGCGCTCATAGTTTTGCAGACTGATAATGCCCATCACTCGCTCGGCAACGATGATCGGAATCCCCACCCAGGATTTACATATTTTTCCGCTTCCTGTGGGTTTTGATCCGAGCTTTATTGCAATCTCAAGGAAGCCCTCATTGATAATGAGTTGCTTTCTAGAAACGACCACATGAGAAGTAAGACCTGCCCCCAATGGAAAAGGTTCTTCGTTAAAGTGTTTCCCATCTTCCACGTAGTAGGGGAGTTGCACCATCTTTGTATCATGGTCAACCAGGGCAATGAAGGTGACTTGTGCGTCAAATATGTCGCGCAGTTTATCGCCGACAAGATCAATGATCCCTTTAAAATCCAGCTTGGACGCCAACCCTACCTGCACACTATTGATGACTGCAAGTTCCGCGGCGCGCTGCTGCTCGGCTTCAAAGAGACGCGCATTTTCGATGGCGACGCCCATGTTTGAGGAAAGCGTTTGCAGGAGGCGCAAATTATCTTCGTCAAGTGAATTTGGCTTATAACTTTGCACGGCTACCACACCCACAACGCTATCTTCGACTATGATCGGAACGCCCAAATACGATTGAGCTTCTTCACCACCAGCGGGCGCAGTGGTATAAGAGATTGCGCCATGCTCATTCATTTCCTCCACGGTATTGAGCAGGAGCGGCTGACGGGAAATAATGACCTTCGATGTCATTCCCTCCCCCAACGGCCAGGGCGGTTCGGCATCATAATATTGACCGTCGCAAAAATTGTAGGCAGAATGTATTAGTTTCGTTTGCGCGTCGAACAATTGAATCCCGACAATTTCCGCTCTGAAAATCTCGCGCACTTTTTCGCCCACGATCCTGGTGACGGTTTTGACATCTAGTGTCTTTGCCATCGCTTCGCCTACGCTGTTGAGGATGGCGAGTTCGTTATTGCGCTGGCGTGTCTCTTCAATAGCACGGGCGCGCGTCAATGCGGTGGCGATGTGCTGGGCGACGAACTCAAGGACCTTGATATCTTCAGGTTGGTAACCAATACCCTTTATATAACTCTGAACGAATATGACGCCGATCGTCTTGCTCTTGATCTTGAGAGGCGCGGCAATGCCCACTGAGTCGGAGCCAACCTCATGCGCTTCGCCACGCGCCTTTGCCGCCGCCCAACTACCATCTTCATCAGCGACGGTTTTTCCGTGACGAAGAACCCAGCCAGTAGCGCCATGGAAATCCGATAATTTTGCAGGTGGCAATGGTTCAACGTCAACTGTATCAACATAATAGGGCCAGGTAATCAGATCGCTTTGTTCGTCATAGAGTGCAATAGAGAAATTCTCTGCATACATCAATCTCCCCACGATCTTATGCAGCTTTTTATAGAACGACTGCATGTCGCGCACGGCGCTGGCGGCATCCGCGATCTCATACAACGCCTTCTGGATTTTAACCTGGCGTTCTGCATCAACACTGAAACGCGTTACATTCTTTTTTGCATCCAATTTGACTTTCGGCTGATTCGGTTTAACCCGTTTCGCTTTCGCCCCCTGGGTCTTCACCGCTTTTGCGGCAACCCTTGCGGGCGGCTGCGCCTTTTGCTTCGCCTGCTTAATAGCCTTGCTTACGGACGATGACTTTTTCGCCATACCCGTACTCCTCTATCCCTACTCTTTTCTAAACGAATTTACAATCAAGAATTGATCCGCTCCAGGGACGGTTGACCTTACGGAGACAGTTTGCCGATGTTGACATGCCCAGGCCTA
>CAZSVR010000002.1:64069-108815 GCA_964610295.1 uncultured Anaerolineaceae bacterium | reverse complement strand
CTACAGATCTAATGATTAAGAGCGCGCTTTTGTGGCAAGCTCTTAATCTGCTTCTGGAACAGATGCGATCTGATCGCATCATTTTGCGGATTAGAAAGATGCGATGGCTGTTTTTAAGTTGTCATAGATTTCTATATACATGTCGAAGCCGCTCATATTGAATACCGTTTTGGTTTCCGTGGAAAGATTCACCAGTTTCAGATGAGGGGATTTGTAGGTGCCCGCGCTTATTCCCTTCTTCAACTCTTCTTCACCCAGGTTGGAATCAGGATGGATGGCGCGAAGTTCTTTAAATATATGATTCAATGCGCGTAAGCCCGCACTGCTCACAAAGGGCGAATGCGCCAGATCGACAAGGATAAAGCGCGCGCCGCCTTTGATCAACTCGTCAGCTTTCGCCTGAAATAAATTGTACGTTGCGGAATCGAGGTTTCCATCAATATGCATTACTGTAATGGGTACTCGCGCATTTTCGGTTGAGACTTTGATTTCCATGGGAGGCTCCTTCTATAAAGAGTGATTGCTCACATTATACAATACAGCAGGCGAGAATTCAAAAAATGATCGAATAGGCATACGTCGAGGGTATTTCGGGCGGTTTTACCCTATACTGGGATGAGCCCTTGTTCGAACAGGTCACGGTAGATGGAAAAGCGGAGGATTTTCACCCCCTTCATTCTGCTCGTTAAACCTGCCATAAGGCAGGCAACAGTTGTTAACAAGTTGGTGCAATCCGTTTTTCGGGGGGTATAATTAAAGGGTCAAAGGCGCAGCACCTCTGCAAGCCATCTCTCAGCCAAAGGATTTGCATGTGACCACACTCTTCTTCGCAACAGACATTCACGGGTCGGATATTTGCTGGAGCAAATTTCTCAGCGCAGGAAAATTTTACGACGCCGATAAATTGATCCTGGGCGGCGATATGACGGGCAAGGCGGTTGTCCCGTTCGTGCATCAGGGGGGTAAAAACTACCGCGTCACTTTACTTGAACAGGTGTTTGAACCTACGAACGACGAGGAACTCGCCGACCTGGTCAAGCGCGTGCGCAGCCGCGGCTATTATCCCTACCTGACGGACCCGGATGAGCTTGCCGAACTCGACAAGGACCCGGATCGTGTGAGCGAGATCTTTTTGCAGGAAGTGCTCAAGGTCGTTCAACAGTGGATGGACCTCGCTGATAAAAAACTCGAAGGCACGGATATGAATGTCTATTGCTCGCCCGGCAACGACGATATGGATGAGGTGGACGACATCGTTCGCGCCAGCCGACGCGTGCTTCTCGTAGAGGGGCAGGTGACTCCCCTTGACGACCACCACGAAATGATCGCCTCGGGCTGGTCCAACCGAACGCCCTGGGATACCCACCGTGAAGAGGACGAGCACCAGCTCAAGGTCCGCTATGAAGCGATGACCAGTCAACTCAAAGACCCCCGTAATTCCATCTTCAATATTCACGTGCCGCCGTATAAATCCAATTTGGATGAGGCGGCAGAATTAGATAAAGACCTGCGCCCTGTGCTGGCCGGTCAGGCACTGAAACCCGTCGGGTCCACGGCTTTGCGTGAGGCCATAGAGAAAACCCAACCATTACTGGGCCTGCACGGACATATCCATGAAGGCCGCGGCTCAACGCGAATCGGAAAAACATTGTGCATAAACCCCGGCTCGATGTATGAGCAGGGTACGCTGCTCGGCGCGATCGTAAAACTTGGAACGAACAAGATCGAAAGCTACGTTTTGACAACAGGTTAACCGTGGGAGTATCCGTCTTTCGACCAAGCCTGGGATGGACGCTTCTACATAATAATATTTCAACCAGAGGAGAGTATTATGAGCAACTTGTTTGTCCGTAAGGCGACCGGCCTGGTACGTTCGTGGTCGGTCATGGACGCGTTTATCTACGCGTTGTTTTCCATCAACCTGATTACCCTCGGATTGTACAGTTTTAGTCAGATGTACTATTTCGGCGGTGGGTTGATCAATGCGCTCATCGTGAGCGCGGTGTTCATTTTCTTTGAGGTCGTTGTATATGCTGCCTTGATCGCCGTGATGCCTCGTTCTGGCGGCGATTATGTTTGGCAAAGCCGCATCCTTGGCGGCGGAGTCGGCTTCATTCTGGCGGTCACAGGATGGTGGTTCATTTTGTGGCTATGGGTTCCACTGTATGGCGATATGTTCCGTCATATCGTGCTGGTGCCTCTGCTTGGCGTCCTGGGTGCTAAAGACTTGGCACTTTGGTTTGCCGGTACACAAAATGGCGCGTTCACGGCCTCGATCCTTACACTCATCATTGTAAGTGTTTTCATTATGCTGGGTATGAAGACCTATGCGCGCATTCAAAAGGTTTCCTTTTATGGCGGTATGTTGGGATTGCTGATCGTCATCGTGATGTTGCTGACGGGTTCGCACGAAGCCTTCAAAGCGGGGCTTGAATCGAATGCGACCTCCATGTTTGGGGCAGCACCCGGCGTCTACGATGCGACGGTCGCGCTCGGGACAAATGCGGGCGCGGCGCTTCCACTCACCGGGGGCACCATCGGCCTGATCTTCCTAACCTTGCCGTATCTCGTCTTTTTCAACTTGTGGCCTAACTGGGGCGCGACCCTGTACGGTGAAGTGCGCGGCGCAACCGATTTTAAGCGTAATATCACCGGTATGGGCACTGCTCTTGGCGCGACAACATTGCTTGGCATCCTGCTTTTATACGCCATTGGCAAGACCATTGGTTGGGACTTTTACGTCCAGGCCGGGGGAGCCTGGTGGAACTACGTCTGGGGTTTTACAACTGACGCACCTGCCCTGCCTGTGTGGCCTTACCCTGCCTTGCTGGCCGCGTTCCTCACAACCAACAAGCTTGTACAATTGCTCGTTGTTGTTTTGATGAGCCTGTGGTGGTTTGGCTGGAGTGGTACTGTTTTCCTCTCATCCACCCGCGTCATCTTTGCGGCTGCATTCGACCGCCTGCTTCCTGAAAAGGTTGCAGAATTAGATCCACGCACTGGCACGCCGATCTACGCGCTGCTCTTGATGGTCGTTCCGTCGGTTGTTGTCGCCTATCTATTTGCGTATAATATCGCCAGCTTCCAATCGCTCACGCTTTGTTCCACACTGGTGATCGCAGTGACCTATCTTGGCACAACCATCGCGGCGATCATCCTGCCATACAAGAAGCCCGATCTCTATAAGGCCTCCCCGATCGCCAAATATAATGTGCTGGGTTTTCCGTTGATCAGCGTGGCGGGAGTGATCTTTGGTGGCTTCCTGCTCTTCCTGCTCTATCAATGGATTCTCGATCCGAACGCGCTCTACGGTATTGGCTACAGCATCAATGAGGCTGGATACAAGAACGGTACATCCATCATCTACATGCTTGCCAATTATGTATTGGCCGCGGTCATTTATTTCGGGTTCAAATCCTATCGCAAGAGCAAAGGTATCGACCTCGACAAGGTACAGGCCGAAATCCCTGTTGAGTAAATAAATCAAGAAAACCTGACAGGTCTTTGAAGACCTGTCAGGTTTATTTATTAGGTGAATAATGCAGGTTAAACAACCCGAGATCGTGATCGAGATGAATCGCCTGATCGAGGCGGCCAGCGCGAAGAATATCCACTTGCGCGCGATCGGCGGGCTGGCCGTGCAATCGCACAACAAAGGCGGGCATCCGATCTTCATCCGCGAGTATCCCGACCTTGATTTTGTCGTGCAAAAGAGACAGCGTCGCGAGTTCGAAGCCTTTATGCAGGAGATCGGCTTCCTCCCCAACCGGCAATTTAATTTGCTGAATGGCTCGCGCCGCCAGATCTATTACGACAAGGAAACCGGCCTGCGTATCGATGTCTTCGTCGGCGATTTCGAGATGTGTCACAAGATCCCTCTCGAAGACCGCCTTCATCTGGATCCGATCACTATTCCACTGACTGAACTGCTTTTATCCAAAGCTCAAATTGTTGAGCTCAACCGCAAGGACTCGCTGGATATAACATCCATTTTGTTATACAACGAAACTGGCAAAGACGACGACGGCAAGATCAACCTCGATCATATTGCGTATTTGTGTGGTCAGGATTGGGGGTTATACAAAACCACCTCGATCAACTTGAAGCGCGTCGAAGATATGGTGATCCATGAGGACCTAGATCTTTCGATGGGTGAGCGCGAGCTTGTCCTGCATCGCCTACGCGAGATCCAGCTTACCTTTGAGGAAATGTCAAAGCCTTTGGCCTGGCAGCTTCGGGATCGGGTTGGCACGCGCGTCCGCTGGTATACCGACGTTGAAGAAGTGGATCGCTAGGGAGTGATTATGTCAATCATTGAAGAAGCCGTTGCCAAAATAAAAGATTGGAAAGGCAAAGATATTTCCATCCAGCCACTTTCAGGCGGGTTGACCAATTCCAATTTCAAGGTAATCGTGGACGGGATACCTTATTTTATTCGGGTGCCCGGCGAAAGTACGGAATTGCTTGCAATTGATCGCAACAATGAATATCACAATAGTAAAGCTGCGGCAGCAGCAGGAGTTGGCCCACAGGTTCTTTATCATTTGCCTGAATACAACATCATGGTGTTGAAATTCCTTGACGGCAAGACCATGTCCAAAGATTTGTTGAATGCCGTCGGTATGCCGACGCGAATGGCGCATGCGATTAAGACTCTACATGCCGGGCCTCGCTTCTTGACGGACTTCAACATGTTCCGCCTCACAGAGTATTATCTTAAGTTGTGCGACGAGCGCGATATAAAGATCCCTGACGGGTATCAGGAACGAACCCCCACTTTTGTGGAAATTGAAAAAGCGATGTCTCTTGATCCACTGCCGACTGTCCCATGCAACAATGACCTGCTTGCCGAGAATTATATTGATGATGGCAACCAACTTTGGCTGATCGACTATGAGTACGGCGGCAACAACGATCCGACCTTTGAATTGGGAAATACCTGTCAGGAAATGCAATTCAATGACGAACAGATCAATGAAGTCTGCGCGGTATATTTTGGAAAGGCAAAACCGAACATGCTCGGGCGCATGAAGTTGAACATGATCCTGTCTGACGTAGGCTGGGGACTGTGGGCCGCCATTCAGGCGAAGATCTCGACGATCGATTTTGACTTTTGGGGCATGGCGATTGAACGCTGGGGCAGGGCTGTTGAAAAAATGGATTCGGCTGAATTTGCTGTTTGGCTCAAGGATGTACGATCGAAATAGCATGAAAAAAAATATTCGATTGATTGTTGCCATCCTCATTCTGGCCGCTTCACTCTCACTTTTAGTGTGGGGGTATTGGCCCAACCCGCGTGAGACACGCGTCCAGCCGATCTCTCCAAGTGAAATGCAACTTCCGTAAGGCTTTTCGGGGGCTCAGCCCCCGCAAGAGCGAAAAATATAGACGCTGGAAATTTGTTAGATGCCATGACCCGTAAACTTTTTTCACGCCGTAATATATTCCTGCCTTTATTCGCGTTAGCACTGAGCTTTGCCTCCTTTGCATGTGGAGGTAGTGCTGGGGAGTCTGCTCCGTCCGATTCAGAAACGGCCCCGACTTTACTTGTGCCAGTTTCTACGCAAGCGGTTGTCGCCCCAGATATTCAACCGACCCAGATCGCAGTGTCACCCGCCATTCCCGAAATGCGCCGCTTAACTTTGGAATATCCGCCTAAAATGCGCGCAGGCGTGGAAGCCGACATTCTCATTCTTACGCTTGAAGTGGATGATCTTGGGAATATCACACCAACTGCACAGCTTGAAGGCAATATTGTCGTTGGCGAGACAATCGAAATTCCAGATTTGTATCAAACGCATCATGTCACTGCCGAGGCCCGCCTGGATATGGCGGGTATGCAGGTACGCCCGCCCGGTTCAATTCTTGAGCCGCTAAAGCGTGGACAGTCTGTTACGTTTTACTGGAGCATTCGCCCGCAGGCGACGGGAGTTTATCGCGGTACGGTCTGGTTGCATTTGAACTTCGCGGATAAGTCAACAGGAGAGGAAAGCCGAATTGCTGTTTCAGCCCAAATCATCGAGATCGAGGCCGTGGATTTCTTCGGGCTGTCGGTAAACATCGCGCGCACATCCGGAGTGATCGGGTCGGTAGTGGGCGGTGTGATTGGCTTCCCATTTTTGGAAAATATATTGAAGTTTTTGTTCAGAAGGAGGAAACGGTAGGTTTTGTTGGGAGGGCATTCGTTTGCCGATCTACGCTTCGAGCTGAGGGGGAGAGTGTAAATATATGACGAATATCACCTAAAAATTTGACAAACTTTTATGAGAGGCGTTTGTTCTGTATGGTACAATTTGGCCGCTGTTGGAAAAATCACGACGGAGTTGAGTTAAATGAATGAGTGGCTTTACGTAGCGTTATTTTTCATTGTCGGGGTGATCATACCTTTTGGCGCGATTGCCGCGGGTTTTATCTTTGGACCGAAGAAATCCAATCCCGTTAAATTATCAACTTATGAGTGTGGAATAGAACCCGTTGGTGATGTGTGGGTGCAGTTCAAGGCTCAGTATTATATTTTTGCGCTGGTCTTCCTTGTATTTGATGTGGAAGCTGTTTTTCTCTTTCCGTGGGCGGTAAGACTCGGTCAACTTGGGTTGTTCGCCGTTGTGGAAGGGATCATTTTCATCTCCATCCTCATTGTCGGCCTGGTGTATACCTGGCGCAAAGGGATGCTGGAGTGGGCTTAGGTAATTGAAATTAAGAGAGAAGGCTGATTGGATTTTTCCTTTCAGCCTTTTCTTTGTGTACAGGAGTGCTGTATGAATTTTTGGAATGACCCTCTTAAAGTCGTCGCAGACTGGCTGGAAGGTTTGCTGACAGGCTGGGGCATGGACGCGGTTTTTGCCCACGTGCTTGTGGCTTTCCTGGGCGTTCTCCTGCTGCTCACCCTGTTAATGGTGCTGGATATCTTCCTTGTGTGGATCGAACGCAAGGTGGTGGCTCGCTTTCAGGATCGCCTCGGCCCAAACCGGGTTGGCCCGTTCGGCCTGATCCAGCCGTTTGCGGACATCATTAAACTCATGATCAAAGAGGATACCACCCCGGGCGACGCGGATAAGGTGGTGTACAACCTTGCGCCGATCCTTTCGATGATGTCTGTATTGATCTTGTGGGCCGTGGTGCCAATTGCTCCGGTCATGCTCGGCGTGGACTTAAATGTAGGTGTGCTGTTCCTTATTGCGGCAGGCGCGATCGGCGCACTCTCCATTATTATGGCGGGCTGGTCATCGAATAATAAATTCGCGTTGATCGGTGGGTTCCGTCAGGTCGCGATGATGGTGTCGTTTGAAATTCCCATGCTGACCATGTTGTTGATCCCCACGATCTTCGCGGGTTCCATGAACATGAATGTGATCATTCAAGCACAGGATAAGCTTTGGTACTTTGTCCTTTCGCCGCTCGGCGCGTTGATCTTCCTCGTTGCCATCATCGCGGAGCTGGGGCGCGCGCCCTTCGACCTTGCCGAAGGTGAATCGGAATTGGTGGCCGGTTTCAACACTGAGTATTCGGGCATGAAGTTCGGGATGTTCTACGCGGGCGAGTTGCTGCATGCCATGACCTTCGGCGGCATCTGGGGAATTCTGTTCTTCGGTGGATATCGTTTCTTTGGCCTGGAGCAGGTCAGCCCGTTCCTGGCGATCTTGATCTTTCTCATCAAGGCCCTGCTTGGTTATTGGATCATCATGTGGATCAAATATACGATGATGCGCATCCGCATCGACCAGATGCTCATGTTCAACTGGATATTCCTCACGCCGTTATCCTTTGTCCTTCTCATGGTGACCGCCCTGCTGAATGCGCTTCTGCGCGACGGCTCCATTTGGGTGTACGCGCTCAGCATGTTCCTCTCGAACGTCATTCTCGCTTTTATTGCGTTGGAGATCGCGCGGGCTGTGAGCAGAAGTGAACGTGAAAAGCGGGAAGGTGTAAAAAAGCCTGCCCTTACTGAAGTCGAACGGGTTACAGATGCACGTCATTAGTAAATAATAATTGGTAAATAAAATCTCCAAGTTCTAATTGCTACTTACTACCTACCTATTACCAAAGGATTTTTATGACAGCAGAACAAATCA
Source organism: uncultured Anaerolineaceae bacterium (assembly GCA_964610295.1). Taxonomy (GTDB): domain Bacteria; phylum Chloroflexota; class Anaerolineae; order Anaerolineales; family Villigracilaceae; genus Villigracilis. The sequence continues at coordinate 100,743 of CAZSVR010000002.1, read as the reverse complement.
TTTTCTTGATCGTTGGAGCCGTGACGCTGCTCTCCGGTCTAATGGTCGTGACCACGCGCAACCTGGTGCATGCCGCCTTGTGGCTGGTGGCCACGCTTTTCGGCGTGGCAGTTCTCTTCGCCCTTCTCAACGCAGGCTTTATCGCCGTGGTGCAGGTTGTCGTTTATATCGGTGCGATCGCCATTCTCTTCATCTTCGCAGTGATGCTAACGCGCAAGGATTTGCGCGATCATGCGCCGCAGTTGAATAGAGGTTGGTGGGCCGGCGCACTAGTGGCGGTCTCGACCTTTGTGGGGCTCGTTCTCCTGCTTCGGGGTTGGAGTGGTTTCTCGAAAACAGCCTCAGCCATCCCCTCTGGTTTTGACGCGGTGAGTCAACTCGGTGACCAATTGGTGTCACCCAATGCGTACGTCCTGCCGTTCGAGGTCGCCTCCGTTTTACTTCTCGCGGCGATGGTGGGCGCGGTGTATGTTGCGTTCAGTCGTAAATAGGAGGCCGGAGATATGATCCCACTTTCCTGGTATCTCATTCTGGCGGCGGCGTTGTTCAGCATTGGCTTGTTCGGGGCGCTCTCGCGCCGGAACGCGGTCGCGATCCTGCTTGGCATTGAGCTAATGCTCAATGCCGTGAATATCAATCTTGTTGCCTTCTGGCGGTACGGTGACGTTTCCGCGATGGCCGGGCAGGTCTTTGCCATCATTGTCTTCGCGGTGGCCGCGGCTGAAGTGTCAGTTGGCTTGGCTTTGGTTATTTCTGTTTATCGCCGTCGTAATACGGTGATCGCGGACGAACTCGATTTATTGAAGTGGTAATAAACGTTTGCCCTCACCCTGACCCTCTCCCCAAGAGAGAAGGAACTCCCTTCCGCAGCGGGGGAAGGGTTGGGGATGAGGGGACGTTGTGGAGGCTTGATGACGACTGAGCTATTGATTTGGTTAATCCCACTCCCTGCGGTACTTGCGTTTTTCCTGATCGTGTTATTTACAAACAGGAACAAGGCACTGAGTCACACAGTGGGGGTAGGCGCGGCTTTGCTTTCGTGGTGGGGGAGCATGATCGTGTTCTGGAATGCGATCAAAACAGAGGATCTTGGCGCGCATCCTTTTGAATCTTCGATCAACTGGCTGCCGACTGGCGATACATGGTTGAAGATCGGCGTGTTAATTGACCCGCTTTCTGCGACGGTCTTGTTCTTCGTCGCCTGGACAGTCTTGATGATCTTCTTTTACAGTGTCGGCTATCACAACTTCGGGCATCCCGCAGGGGATCACGACCATCCAGGTCTGCCGCCTCATGGCGCGATCGTGGAAGAACACGGACACAAATATACCGTATCTTCAATTGAACCGATGTATTCGCGCTTCTTCGCGTTCATTAGTTTGTTCGCCTTTGGCATGTTGACTCTGGTAGTGTCTGATAATTTGCTGACTTTGTTTGTAGGTTGGGAGATCATGGGTCTATGCTCGTATCTGCTGATCGGCTTCTGGTATGGAAAAGAATCTGCACGCGACGCGGCAGTAAAAGCTTTCATGACCACACGCATTGGTGATGTCATCATGCTCTTGGGAATTGCCTTGCTTTATAGCGTGACAGGCACGCTTTCCTTTCGCGAGATATTCACAGAAGAAATTTTGCATACACTGGCAATTATCCCAAGCGGCGTGTTTGGACTTTCCGCCGCAGGCTTGATCGGTTTATTGCTCTTCATTGGCACAGTCGGGAAATCTGCACAATTCCCGTTACATGTATGGTTACCCGATGCGATGGAAGGCCCAACCCCGGTCTCCGCGATGATCCATGCGGCGACGATGGTTTCAGCGGGTGTGTACGCGGTCATTCGCATGTTCCCGCTTATCAGCCTCGATGAAAAGACGATGGCAATTGTCGCTTTTATTGGTGCATTCTCCGCGTTGTTCGCGGCGACGATCGCCGTTGCCCAGAATGACATCAAGCGCGTGCTTGCATATTCGACGATCTCACAACTTGGTTTCATGATCGCGGCACTCGGTGTTCATGCCTATGTCGCGGCCGTGTTTCATTTGGTCACGCATGCGTTCTTCAAAGGCCTGCTCTTCCTAGGCTCCGGCTCTGTAATTCACGGCATGGAGCATGGGGTTCTGCACACCGGCAAACATGTCGACCCGCAGGATATGTTTAACATGGGGGGTCTTCGCAAAAAAATGCCAATTACTTTCTGGACATTCTTGATCGGTGGCTTCGCCCTTTCTGGTTTCCCACTTATAACAGCAGGTTTTTGGTCCAAAGATGAGATCCTTGCCGACGCGTTCGGTCACGGACATACGATCATCTTTGCAACTCTCGCCTGCGCGGCTTTCCTGACCGCATTCTATACCATGCGTCAGATCACATTGACTTTCTTTGGCGAGGCGCGCACCGAAGCCGCGCAACACGCGCAGGAGACACACTGGACGATGACAACTCCGCTGATCGTGCTTTCAGTCTTTGCCGTGGCCTATGGTTGGGTCGGTATTCCTGAAGATTTTCTAGGGTTGCAGTTATCGCCCAGTTGGTTTCACGAATTTATAGGCTCAACGCTGACCGAACATCCTGAGGCTGTTCCTTTTAACTGGATTGCGTTAGCAACATCTTTAGTCGTCGCCCTCGGCGGCCTGGGACTTGGCTATCTTGTATATCGCAATGTCCAAACTCCTGAGCAGGATAAATTGCAAATCGATGTGCTCAAGAACAAATGGTATTTCGATGAAATCTACGATTTCCTATTCGTCAAACCTGCGTACTGGTTCGCCGAGAACGTTGTCTATAAATTCATCGATCAGGGTGTGATTGATGGCCTTCTTCACATCTTTGGTCCCGCCACACAAGGTTTGGGTTCAATTGTTCGTAATTACTTTGACCTACCCGTGATCAATAGATTCTTTGGGGATGGTTCTGCTGAGGTAACCTGGTGGACCGGTAAAAACCTTCGTTCCATTCAAACGGGACGCATTCAGCAATATCTGATCCTTTCGCTCATTCTGCTGTTTGCAGTGGGCGGCTTAATCTACTACTTCCTGCTGGCATAGGAGCGCAAGATGAATTTCATTTCCTCTCACCTCCTCAGCCTGATCTTGTTCGTCCCAACTATCGCGGCAGTGGTTATACTCTTCCTGCCGAGTCAAGACTTAAGGTTGGTTCGTTGGTTCGCGCTGATTACGAGTCTTATTCCGTTTGTGCTTACGCTGATCCTTTGGAATAGCTTTGATCCAAACAAAACAGGCTTTCAATTCCAGGAAAGCCATGTGTGGTATGAGGCCATTCATTCGTCCCTTCACCTCGGTATAGACGGGATTTCCCTTTCGATGGTTTTGCTCACGACTTTGCTCACGCCGCTTGCCATTCTCGCTTCGTTCAGCGTAAGTGACCGCGTGCAAGTATACATGATGCTGTTCCTCTTCCTTGAGACAGGTATGCTCGGTGTATTCATGTCGCTGGACTTGCTGATCTTCTTCGTCTTTTGGGAGATCGGACTCGTCCCGATGTATTTCCTGATCAACCAGTGGGGAAGCGCGAATCGGAATTATGCTTCGCTCAAGTTCATGATCTACACCATGGGCGGATCGCTTGGGTTATTGCTTGGGATTCAAATGCTCGGCGTTCTTTTCGGGACCTATGACCTGGTTGCCCTCTCCTCGCGTTGGAATTCGCTGGATCCCGGTTCCGCCTTACTCGGTATGCCTGTGTACACGGTCAAGACAATCGCATTCTGGGCATTCGTGATTGCCTTCGCCATTAAAGTCCCTGTATGGCCTTTCCACACCTGGCTCCCCGACGCGCATACTGAAGCGCCAACTGCCGGTTCCATGATCCTCGCGGGTGTTTTGCTCAAGCTTGGCGCATATGGCTTCTTGAGACTTGTCCTCCCGTTCTATCCGCTTGAAGCGAGGATCTTTGCAGGCGCGCTGGCTTTCCTTGCTGTCGCGGCTATTGTCTTCGGCGCGTTCGCTTCCTATGCCCAAACAGACTTCAAGCGACTCGTCGCGTACTCATCCGTGAATCATATGGGGTTCGTGGTGCTCGGTATCGCCGCGGCCGGCCTGGCGTCCGGCACGAGCGACGCGCATATCGCCATGGAGGGCGCGGTCCTGCAGATGTTCAATCATGGATTGTCTGCGGCCGGCATGTTCTTCCTGGTTGGTGTGATCTACGAACGCACGCATACGCGTAATCTGAATGAGTTCGGTGGATTATTCCCGCTTGTTCCGATCTATGGCGGCATTCTGATCTTTACCAGCATGGCCTCGCTGGGCTTGCCCGGGCTCAACGGTTTCGTTTCCGAGTTCCTTATAGTGCGAGGCTCGTATCCGCTGTTGACTGTTTACACTGCGATCTCCATGCTTGGTTTGCTCTTTACCGGCGCTTACATTCTCAAGGGGATCAAGAGTGTCTTGCAGGGTCCTTTGAATGAACATTGGGCCGCTGGGCGTGGCGAGCATAAATTAACCGAGATCAACACACGCGAGATTATCGTGATGATTCCATTGATGGCCTTGATGCTTGTCATTGGCGTATGGCCCGCGTGGATATTGGACGTAATCAACAAAGCCGTTGTGGCTCTGTTCTAAGAGGTGGATGATGAATTTTCCCATCCTGAGTATCATCACTTTCCTTCCCATCCTTGCAGCCGTGATCATGCTGATGATGCCTGCACAACGGAACAATCAAGTCCGCGCGGTCGCGCTTGGCGCCGCAGTGATCGACCTGATCCTTTCCGCATGGGTATATCTGGGATACCTGCGCGGCGATATGACGGGATATCAATTTATTGAACATTACAACTGGCTGCCCGCCCTGGGCATTAGCCTGTATTTCGGTGTGGATGGCATCAGCGCACCGCTTGTTTTACTCACCGGCATTGTGATGTTTACAGGTGTGTTGATCTCATGGGGCGATGACGATAAGCATGTGATGGCCGGCATTCAAGATCGGCCGCGCGAATTTTTTGCCTTCCTGTTTATTCTCGCCTGGGGTGTGTTCGGTGTATTCGTCTCGCTTGACCTGTTCATGTTGTTCTTCTTCTACGAGATCGCCGTGTTCCCAATGTACTTGCTCATCGCCATTTGGGGCTGGGCAAAGACTCGTGAATATGCTGCGATGAAATTGACTCTCTATTTGTTCATTGGTTCAGTAGTTGCGCTTGTGGGTGTGCTTGCCATGTATTGGGTGGCCGGTCATAACACAGGGCTTTACACTTTTGACATGCTTCAAATGGAAAAAGCCGGCTTCTCTCAAACCTTCCAATATATCTGGTTCCTGCCAGTCTTTCTTGGCTTTGCAGTATTGGGTGGCATCTGGCCCTTCCACAACTGGTCACCGGATGGACACGTGGCCGCGCCGACCGCCGTCTCCATGTTCCATGCAGGCGTGCTGATGAAGCTTGGCGCATTTGCTGCGTTGCGCGTGGGGATTATGCTCCTGCCCGAAGGCGCGAAACAATGGTCGGGGCTTATCATGTTCTTTGCATGTGTGGCAGTCGTGTATGGCGCCTATATTGCCTTTGTCCAAACCGATATGAAATATATGATCGGTTTCTCTTCGGTTTCGCATATGGGTCTGGTGATGCTGGGTCTTTCCACACTTAATCATGACGGTCTTTTGGGTGCAGGTGTGCAAATGTTCTCGCACGGCGTGATGACGGCCCTGTTCTTTGCGGTGGCCGGGATGATCTATGATCGTGCGCATACGCGTCAGATGCCGGAGCTCGGGGGTATGTCCAAAGCCATGCCGTTTGCTGCGCTTGGCTTCATCATTGGTGGACTTGTTTCGATGGGCATGCCCGGCTTTTCCGGTTTCGTTGCGGAATTGCCCATCTTCATGGGCGTGTGGGGCAGACAATGGCTGGTGGCGGTTATTGCAAGTATCTCAATTGTCATCACTGCTGCGTATATTCTGCTTGTGGTTCGCAGGGTGTTCTTTAGCCCAATGCCTGAAAAGCTTGAGGGGCATATCACAGATGTCACCGTATTGGATAAAGTAGCGATTGGAACGCTGTGCTTCTTCATGATCGTGATCGGCGTCATGCCCTCTGTGATCGTGCCAATGATGGAGACGGGCGTGAAATATATTTTGAATATCCTATATCCGGGAGGTGCATAATGTTTACTTCAGAACTTTTCGCCTCCATCCTCCCCGAAATTTTGATCCTCGTCCTTGGGATGCTCATTCTCATCGTTGAGCCATTTTGGAAGGAAGAACATCGCCGTAACGTTGGCTGGCTCACCGCTGGCGGACTTTTCGTCTCCATCATGATTAGTCTGTTATTTGGTCAACCGGGTCAACCAACCTCCGTTCTCGGCGGAACGGTCCGCTTTGACTGGCTCGGTTTCTTCTTCAAAATATTATTCATGTTTGCAGGGGCGGTGACGGCCCTCCTTTTGATGGATCATGAAAAAGCCGGACGCCGTGGCGAGTCTTATCTGCTGCTGCTTGCCTCGCTTCTCGGCATGAACCTGATGGCTGTTTCTGCGGACCTGGTCATGCTCTACCTTTCCATTGAGACCGCGTCGATCCCACTTTACATCCTGGCCGGCTTTATCGTCTCTGATGAACGCTCAACTGAAGCTGGCTTTAAATATTTTCTGTTCGGCACATTGGCTTCTACGGTCATGCTGTATGGCTTTAGCCTGATCTTCGGTTTTGCGGGGACTACTAACATCTATAAACTTGCGGAAATGTTGGCGGCAGGGCATATCTCGCTCCTGCTTGTGTTCAGCGTTATCGCGTCGGTGATGGTTGGATTTGGCTTCAAGGTAACAATTGTTCCATTCCATTTTTGGGCACCCGATGTTTATGAGGGTTCGCCCACACCTGTGGCGGGATTCCTTTCCACTGCCTCTAAAGCCGCCGGCTTTGCTGTGCTGCTGCGCTTCTTCTTTGTAGCTTTTGCCTTCAAAGATACTCCCGAATATATTCACACATGGACTTGGACTCTCGCAGCCCTCGCTGCCATCACCATGACAGTCGGGAACCTGCTCGCGCTTCCACAGACGAGCATTAAACGTCTTTTGGCTTATTCGTCTGTTGCACACGCAGGCTATACCTTGATCGGCGTGGTGGCATTCAGTCAATTGGGCGCGGCAAGCGTTGTCTTTTATCTCGCGGCGTACATTGCAACGAACCTGCTCGCGTTTGGTGTTGTAATGGCATTCAGCCGCGTCACGGGCCTTGACGACATCAAGGACTATGCAGGCATGAGCCGGCGCAATCCTTTGCTGGCGTTGATGATGTTGGCCGCGTTCCTTTCACTGACAGGTATGCCCCCGTTTGGTGGCTTCGTGGCGAAAGTTGTTGTTTTTGCCGCAGGTGTGCAGGCCGGATATACATGGCTGGTCATTGTAGGCATTATCAACTCGGTTGTTGGCGCGTACTACTATCTCAATGCCATGAAGTATGTTTATCTTTATCGTATGCCGAACGAAGATGAGGAGAATCATCCCATCCCGCTGACTAGTCCCTACGCGATCGCTTTGGTGGTGCTGACGATCGGCGTGATCCTGATTGGCACTGTCTTTGCCCCGTGGTTCAGTTGGTCAAACGCGGGCGCGCTCAATCTATTTTAGCCAGAAGGCAGGGTACAGCAAGGGAAGAGGTTGCGGGTTTTTATCCCATCCCGGTTTCTTAATTCAAGCCGTCATTGACCAAACCAAGTCAGGATGTTAGAATTGTGATATATGGCGCAATCGAAAATTCTAGAATTCCTGAAAATCATGCCTTGATTGTCAACCAGTTTTAATGTAGAATGGCGCATCTTGGACGCCCAAATTTTTCGGGATGAGGCTCATATTATTATGAACGATCAAAACATTCAGGAAGTACTAAAGATCGAGAAAAAAGCGCGGTCAGTTTATGATGCCGCCGTTCGTGATGCAGAGCAGTTGCCGGTACAGGCCGAGCAGGAAGCCCAGGCACTCATTGAAAAAGCGCGTGCCGATGCGCAAAATGAAGCCCGTGAATTGATCTCCAAAGCTGAGGCCAAGGAAGAGGCCAGCCGAATCCTGGCTGAAGCCGAAGAGAAAGCCAAAAAAATGGAGGCCGCCGCCAAGAAGAATTTTGATAAGGCGGTTGCTTACGTCCTAAAACAAGTCGTAAACCGGGAGTAAAGATGGCAAACGGCGTTTCCGGATATGCAGCCATTCACTCTCGTGTCCGCATAATGTATTCTGAATTGCTGACTCCGCAGCAGGTCGCCCTGCTGCGCGATGCTGTGAGCCTGCCCGCGCTGGTTACGGTGCTCAAGACCACGGCTTATGGGCCGTACCTGACCGTGACGGACGACAAAGTCCTGACCGCCCGTCGGACGCTGGCGCAGCTCAAGCGCAAGGTGGCCGACGCTTACATGGCCGTCATCCATTCCGCGCCCGGGCACGCTCGCGCGCTTTTGGTTCAGTTCCTAAGGCACTTCGAAGTTCGCAACCTGAAAGCAGTCCTGCGTGGGATCGTGATTGGCTCCACCTGGGAGCAGATCGAGGATGTCCTTTTTCCGCTTGGCTCCCTCTCTGTTCTTCCTGCGCAGCAAATGTTGGAAGCGGGAAATATAGAAGCCGCGGTTGCGCAATTATCAGGCACCCCGTATTACGAAACGCTGACGCAAGCGATAAAGCGCTATGCCAGCGAGCAAAGTCTTTTTCCGCTTGAAGTTGCACTCGACCTGAACTACTGGCGCAAATTGTGGGGCGCCGCCTCCCAGCTTCCGGGCTTGGATCACACCCAGGCAATCCGCATTATCGGCGCCGTGGTAGATGTCACAAACCTGATGTGGGCTTTGCGTTACCACAGCTATTATCATCTTTCCGAAGAGGAAGTGATCAACTATACGCTGCCGTTCGGGCATCACGTTCGGGATGAAGACATCCGCGCGATAGCAGCCGGTGCTGACGCGGCCCGTATAGTGGAGCGCCTTTATCCCGGCCTGCGCAACGTTGAAGCTTTGCTCCAGGACCCCGAGCGTGGCCTGCCCAAGCTCGAACTGGAGTTACAGCGCCGCCAGCGCAAGCTGTTCATCTCGATTTTTACCAGCTATCCGTTCACGATTGGCTTGGCGCTGGCGCTGGTGCAGTTGAGCGAACTCGAACTACAGGACTTGACCGTCTTGATCGAAGCCAAATCATCACAAATGCCGGCTGAAGAATACCTGCCCTATTTGTTGATGGGCGAGAGTCCGAACGAAAAAACCGCGGCCTGATGCCGTAGATTATTTTGGAGGTTTGATGTTATTTCCGGAAGAGATGACTGAACTGGAGTTGATCGTCCCTGAGAAGGATTTATTAGTCGTGACCCGAACTCTGGCAGGGCGGGGCATATTTCAGCAGATCGATACCAGCAACGTGGGCTCGCAGGTTGGCGTGGAAGCGACCGAATCATGGCGGGATCGCGCTGCGGAGTATGCCTTGCTCGAACGCCAGCTGGTCGTGATCATGCAGGCGTTGTCGGTGGAAGACGGCCTGCCTCTGCCGGCGCAACCAGAACTGCTCGAGATCGCGTCGATCCGTCCGCGGGTGGATCAGATCGAGCAGGAAGTCAGGGATGCCACTGGCCAACTGACGGTCAACGAGAAGAAGATCACACAGTTGCAGAATCAACTCCGCGAACTGGAGCCCATCGCTGACAGCGGTCTGGATCTGGGCGTTCTGCGGCAGCCGCGCTATATCCATTCCACACTAGGCGTGATGCCGGTTGCCAACATCGAGCGCATGAAGACCAGCCTTTCGCGCACTCCACACGTGCTCGAGATCCTTAACCAGGACCGCGAGAATGCGATCGTCTGGCTGACCGGGACCCGGGCCAATGCCGATATCCTCGAACGCGCTGCCCGCAGCGCATTTCTCAATCCATTGGACATTTCCGGCGATGTGCAGAATGGCACCCCGTCTGAAATGATCGCCTCGCTCAATGATTCGGTTAAGATGGCCACCGAGCAGGTTGAACAGCATAAGCTCAAGATCGATAAATTGCGCGAACGACACGAGAAGGAGCTGAGGGATTTGCTCTGGCGTGTGCGTGCCAGCCGCCTTTTGGCCGATGCCATGGCGCATTACGGCAAGCTGAATTACACCTATCTGATCGTCGGATGGGTACCCTCTTCGAAGAGCGCGTCGCTGGAGGCACAGCTCAGACAGGTTTCCAAGAGCATCATTGTCGATTCGCGCACGTCGAAGCGCACGGGTCATGGGAATCAGCATATCCCGGTTGCTTTGCATAATCCAGGCTTCCTCGGCGCCTTTGAGCTATTGGTTAATACTTATGCACGACCTCGCTACGAGGAAATCGATCCGACGGTTCTGATCGCAGTGACGTTCCCCTTGTTGTATGGTGCAATGTTCGGTGACGTGGGCCATGGGCTCGTGTTGGCCGCCTTTGGCTTGTTACTATCCAGCAAAGTGATACCTGCCTTACGCGGTGGCGCAAGCCTTGGGGGACTCCTAATTGCTTGCGGTTTGTCAGGGGCTGTCTTCGGTTTTATCTTCGGCAGTATTTTCGGATTTGAAGAGGTTCTGCCACATCATCCCTTTTTCGGAAGATTCGTTTTGATACAGCCAATGCATAACATCATCCAGATACTTGGTATCGCCATTGGAACTGGAATTGTACTGCTCAACTTTGGTATGTTGCTCAATCTCTACAGTGCATTTAGGGCGCGGGATTGGGGTCGGTTCTTTTTTGACTCTAATGGACTTGCCGGTTGGATTTTGTATTTGTCGTTTTTGACCATCGTTGGGCAGGCAGTTGGTAATTTGTTTTTGGGTCATCCGATATTTCCCGGTTACATCATTGTGATTGCTGAGATCCTGATGGTCTTAGGGGTGCTGGTGGCGGTTATCTTCTCTGAACCCTTGAAACATTGGATGGAAGGTCACTACCCGTTGATTGAGGGAGGTCTTGGAATCTTTGCAATCCAGTCCGCCGCCGAATTGCTCGAGAAGTTTATCAGCATGTTCAGCAATACCATGTCCTATGTGCGCGTCGGTGCGTTTGCCATCGTTCATGCCGGTTTCACCGGAGCGGTTTTTGTCATAGCAAGGCTGTTGAGCGGTGGACAGGAGGCAGGAACTATATATTGGGCAGTGGTTGTATTCGGGAATCTCTTCGTTATTATGTTGGAGGGCTTCATTGTAGCCATTCAGACTATGCGCCTTCATTACTATGAATTTTTCAGCAAGTTCTTTACAGGCGGAGGCTCGGTTTATGAGCCGCTTGCTCTCGCGACTGCGCAAGAAAAGTAACAGAATTACCATACAAGCAATATTCGATAATCTAAAAGGAGAAGAAAGATGATCAAAATTGTTATTGTGACACTCGTAACCCTCATACCTCTGGCTCCCGTTGTGATGTACTTTGTGAGCCTGCGCAGTCATAACCCGGTAAAAGCCGCAAAGGATCTGGTATTTGCCTTCAAGGGCTACAACCTGGTACTGATTTTGATGGCGCTGGGTGTGGTGGTTGTTTGGCTCGTTTCGCCTGAGGCAGTTCTGGCGGCAGGTGCATTCGCGCAGGAAGCAGCGGCTGATCCGTATGCTTCCCTGGCGGCAGGCATCTCTACGGGCTTGGCGGCCCTCGGAGCTGGGGTGGCGGTAAGCGGTACCGGGGCGGCAGCGATCGGTGCGATCGCTGAGAAGCCTGAAGCGCTTGGCCGTTCGCTCATCTTCGTAGGTCTTGCAGAAGGTGTTGCCATCTACGGTTTGCTGATTGCCTTCCTGGTTCTGTTCGGGTAAGAAATCATGAAGGTCCTAGTGATCGGGGATCAAGCGGCGGTCTTGGGGTTTTCGCTTGTCGGGGTCGCAGGCAAGGTCGTCCAGACTGCGAATGAGGCGAACCAGGCACTCGACAGTGCCCTGGCATCCAAAGGCCCCGGCATCATCCTGGTAACCCAGGATGTGGCCAGCCTGATCCAGGCTCGCATGGATAATCTCAAGCTCCGCAGCACGGTGCCGTTAGTTGTTGAAATTCCGTCCTCGCTGGGTGTCGGAGCTGATCAACCCGCCTTGAGCGATATTGTACTGAAAGCAATCGGAATCAAATTGTGATCATTCCCTGCCCGTTAACATTGAGCGGGAGAAAGGTTTATTAATCAACCTATGAGAGCAGACGAAGCAAGCATCGACGCCCTCGAACGCGCCATCCTTAGTGAAGCCAATGCGGACGTTGAGCAGATCCAGCAGGATGCCAAGGCCGAAGCAGATGCCATTTGGCAGCGCGCCAGGGATCAGGCAGAGAGTGAACGCAGAGCGGTCCTGGAAAAGGCAAAGCAGGAGGCTGAGCGGGTTCGCAGTCAGTTCGTCGCGACCAGTCAATTAAAGGCGCGCACTCTGGAGTTGGGACGTCGCGAAAAGTTATTGGATGATGTCTTTAAAGCCGCACGCGAACAATTAACCTCGATACAAAAAGAGAAAAATTATGAAGAGATTGTTGCTCAATTGTTGCGCGAAGGGATATCTCAATTGAATGTCGACAAGGCCAAAGTTAGGGCCGACAAGCAAACCCAAAAAATATTGGAACAAGGTGTGATTGCCAAAGTCTCCAAAGAATTAAAGGCTGAGATCACGATTGATAAGCCATTGGAAGAGGGTACGGGCCTGATCGTTGAAGCGGCCGAGGGGCGTTTGAAATACGACAATACGTTTGAGAACCGCCTGGACCATATTCAGAACGAGCTGCGTTCCCCGGTTTATCAAAAGCTGATGGGAGAGTCGCGATGAGTGAGCAAGTCGGAATAGTGACATGGATTAACGGCCCGGTCGTGCGCGCGCGCGGATCTCGCCACGTCGGAATGTTGGAACTCGTTGAAGTGGGTGACCAGCATCTTGTGGGCGAGGTCATCGGCCTGGACGGCGATGTTATCACTGCGCAGGTTTATGAAGAGACTTCGGGCATGCGCCCCGGCGCGCCGATCTTCGGCACCGGGTTACCGTTGTCGGTTGAATTGGGTCCCGGGTTATTGACCAGTATTTTTGACGGAGTTCAACGACCATTGCCGGTGATCGAACAACGCACCGGTTCATTTATCGGTCGCGGCGTACATTTGACGCCGCTTTATCGAAAAACAAAATGGAAGTTCACGCCCAAGGCAAAATCAGGCGAGGTGGTGCACGGCGGGGAGATCCTCGGCTCCGTGATGGAAACTGACACCTTCGAGCATCGGGTGATGGTTCAGCCGGATCTTTCCGGGACGATCACATGGGTGGCAGCGGCTGGAGAGTATACGATCGAGGAAGCGATCGCCAAACTAAAGACCAAGACAGGCGAGATCGAATTGACCATGCTTCAACGCTGGCCTGTTCGTCGTCCGCGCCCGTTGCGCGCCCGACTTGGCCAGAGCATCCCCTTGATCACAGGTCAACGTGTGCTGGATACTTTCTTCCCGGTTGCAAAGGGTGGCGCCGCCGGTATTCCGGGTCCCTTCGGTTCCGGGAAAACGGTTACGCAACATAGCATTGCCAAATGGGCAGATGCAGAGGTCATCGTTTACATCGGATGCGGCGAACGCGGCAACGAAATGACCGAAGTGTTGCAGGAGTTTCCACATCTTGTGGATCCTCGCACGGGTCGTCCTTTGATGGAACGCACCGTGCTGATCGCGAATACATCGAATATGCCGGTGGCGGCTCGTGAAGCCAGCATCTATACAGGCATTACCATTGGAGAATATTATCGCGACATGGGTTACCACGTCGCGCTGATGGCGGATTCAACCTCCCGCTGGGCGGAAGCTCTTCGAGAAGTTTCCGGTCGCCTGGAAGAAATGCCGGCTGAAGAAGGTTATCCCGCTTACCTGGCTGGCCGTCTCGCAGAGTTTTACGAACGCGCCGGCTACGTTGAGGCGCTCAGCGGTTTGAACGGTTCTGTGACCATCGTTGGTGCTGTTTCGCCTCCAGGCGGCGACTTTTCCGAGCCGGTTACACAACATACCAAACGTTTTATTCGTTGTTTCTGGGCGCTGGATAAATCGCTCGCCTCGGCTCGTCACTTCCCATCCATTAACTGGCTGGATAGCTATAGCGAATACCTTCAGGATGTAGCCGGTTGGTGGCAGGAAAATTCCGGCAAAGACTGGTATGCGATGCGCACCGAAGCAATGGAGATCCTTAGCGAAGAAAGCCGGCTTTCGCAGATCGTCAAGCTGGTGGGTCCGGATGCGCTTCCTGATGAACAGCGTATTATCCTTGAAACCGCGCGTATCCTTCGCGAAGGGTTCCTACAGCAAAATGCCATGGATCCTGTCGATGCGTTCTCAACGATCCAGAAGCAGATCCGCATGTTGGAGTTGATGTTGTACTTCCATTCCCGCGCAGTTCGTGTGATCAAGCACGGCGCGTCGATTTCGGTGATCCGTAACCTGCCTGTCATTGGCACACTCATCCGCATGAAGACCCTTGTCGAGAATGACCAACTGGGAAAGATGGATGAAATTCAAAAAACAATTGACGAGCAAATGACTCAATTGGATACGGAGTACAAATGAGTGAAATAAGTGTACAAGGCGGACAGGAAGTTCTCGGCGTAGGCACTATTGAAGGCCCGATCGTCATGATCAAGGGCGCGCCGAATGTCAGTTATGACGAGGTCGTGGATATTACCGATTCGCAGGGACGTCTGCGGCGCGGCCGCGTCGTTGAAGTGGGTGAAGAGGTAACGGTCGTTCAGATCTTCGCCGGCTCCACCGGCCTCTCGATCGACGGAACCAGTGTCCGCTTCCTTGGAAGCACATTACATGTTCCGGTTGCGGAGGAAATGCTTGGCCGCGTGTTTGACGGCCTGGGACGTCCGATTGACGGTGGTCCTCAACCTCTGACGGATAAATACATGGATGTGAATGGCCAGCCGATCAATCCGACTGCCCGTGTCTACCCACGGGACTATATCCAAACTGGTATCTCCACGATTGATGGAATGAATACCCTTCTGCGCGGCCAGAAGTTGCCGATCTTCTCGGGCGCAGGTTTGCCGCACGACCAGATCGCTGCACAGATCGTGCGTCAGGCAACCCTGGGTACTCCGGCTGGAAGTCCTCCCTCAGATGCAGAACAGTTCGCCATCGTGTTTGCCGCCATGGGTGTCAAACATGACGTGGCAGATTACTTCCGTAAATCATTTACAGAGAGCGGCGCGTTGACGCGTGTGGCGATGTTCCTCAACCTTGCGGATGATCCCGCGGTCGAACGTTTGATTACTCCGCGCGCGGCCTTGACCCTGGCTGAATATCTTGCTTACGAACGCGGCATGCACGTGCTGGTCGTCCTTACCGACATGACCAACTACTGCGAAGCCCTGCGCCAGATCTCCAATGTGCGCGGTGAAGTGCCAAGCCGTAAGGGTTATCCCGGCTACTTATATAGCGACCTCGCGTCCCTTTACGAACGAACCGGGCGTATTCGCACAAGCGAAGGTTCGATCACCCAGATTCCGATCCTGACCATGCCGAATGATGACATCACACATCCAGTACCGGACTTGACTGGTTATATTACCGAAGGTCAGATCGTGCTTGGACGTGATCTGTACTATCAGGGTATTTACCCTCCTATTACTGTATTGCCCAGCCTTTCCCGTTTGATGAAGGACGGTATCGGCAAAGGTCGCACTCGTGATGACCATCCGCGTGTCACTGCGCAGGTGTATGCCGCGTATGCCCGTATGCAGGATATCCGCGCGCTGGCTTCCGTGATCGGTGAAGAAGAACTAAGCGCTGTCGATCAGCAGTATTTGAAGTTTGGCCGTGCCTTCGAACAGGATTTCGTGGGGCAGGGTCCCACCGAAAATCGGGACATCGAACGTACCCTTGAAATTGACTGGCGCCTGCTTTCGATGCTGCCAAAGGCGGAGCTTACCCGCGTGAGCCTCGAAGAGATCAAAAAATACTATAAAGGTGAAGATGGCGGTTCTTAAACTTGCTCCCACCCGCACGAACTTGATCCGCGTTAAAAAGGACCTTAAGTTTGCGCGTGAGGGGTATGAGATCCTGGATCGAAAACGCGAAGCGCTGACTGCAGAGTTGATCCGTGTTGCAAAAGAAGCGGATAGCATCCAGCGCGAAGTTTGGAAATTGCTTGAAAGCGCCTATGCCGCGCTGGAAAAAGCCCAGTTAACCCTGGGCAGCGAACACGTGGAATGGGCCGCCCTTGCCGCCAGCAAAACCGTCGAGGTGGAGATCAGGTCCCGCGGCATTATGGGTGTTCCCATCCCTGTGATCCAATCCAGCGGCGAACCGCATAAATTACTGTACAGCCCGGGCGATACGAACGCCGCCCTCGATGAAGCCAGTGCGGGCTTTCGTGAAGTGCTCATGCGCGTGCCGCAGCTATCCATGTTAGTGACTGCCGTCTGGCGCCTGGCCGGCGAGCTTCGCAAGACTCAGCGGCGCGTGAATGCGTTGCAGCACATCTTCATCCCGAACTATGAAGATACGGTCAAGTTTATTATTAGTTCGCTCGAGGAGCGCGAGCGCGAAGAAACTTTCCGCTTGAAGATGCTCAAGAGCAGAATGGCAAAAGAGAAAGCCGGTGTGTAAGCGGCATTGCTCCTTATGTGTTTGCGAGGAGGGCTCTTGCTCTTCCCGACGAAGCAATCCCCTGTAATTAGAAGACTGCTTCGGCAAAGAACAAGAGCGCCTCGCAGCGACATTGGGAGAGGGTTTTGGCGGTAAAATAGTCAAAACCCTCTTTTATTTATCATGCAAACACAAAAACATCTAACAGACATCTTTCGCGATTTCCCATTTGATCATCCGGGGAATTTGACCGATACATCCATACGTGGAATTTCAATTGATAGCCGTGCAGTAATGCCCGGCGATCTCTTTGTAGCCATGCAGGGTGGATCTTCCAACGGGCATGATTACATTCAAAAAGCCATAGAGAGCGGTGCAGCTGCCGTCGTCGGGGAGCGCGATCTAACTGGACTTGCCGTCCCATACATTCGACTCGAAAACCCGCGTCAAGCCCTGACGTGGCTGTCTGCCGCGTTTTACGATTGGCCGGCCCGCAAGCTGACAGTGATCGGCGTTACCGGCACGGATGGCAAGACCACAACAAGCAATCTCATTTATAAGATATTGGTCGCGGCCGGCATCAAAGCCGGCATGCTCTCAACAGTTAATGCCGTCATCGGAGATGACGTCTTGGATACCGGGTTCCATGTCACCACCCCAGACGCGCAGGATGTGCAGAATTACCTTGCCAGAATGGTGGATGCCGGTTTGACCCACGTTGTGCTTGAAACCACGTCTCATGGCTGGGCACAGCATCGCGTGGATGCCTGTGAATTTGATATTGGTGTGGTCACGAATATCACGCATGAACATATGGACGAACACGGCAATTATGAAAACTATCGTGCTGCGAAAGCGAGATTATTCTCCAGTTTGGAATGGACTCATAAAAAGCCGCAAGGGAATCCGCGTTTAGGTGTGATTAATCGCGATGACCGTTCCTTTGAATTCTTGAATGATTTTGTTAAGACAAACAAACTGAGTTATGGCTTGCAGGATTTTGCCAATGTTCGCGCCGAGAATGTGCAATATGGTTCTTCCGGGATTAAATTTACCGTGGTTTCTAAAGATTTCAGTGTTGCTGTGGAGAGCGATCTGGTCGGCGGGTACAACGTCTCGAATTGTCTTGCCGCGATTACGGCAACCGTGTGTGGGCTTGGCATTGACCCGCAGATCGCTGCGCGTGGCGTGGCTTCGCTCGAAGGAATCCCGGGGCGAATGGAACGTATTGATCTGGGGCAAAACTTTATTGCCATTGTTGATTTTGCACATACGCCCAATGCGCTGAAAGTGGCTCTCGAAGCAGCAAGAAAAATGACAGAGGGACGCGTGATCGCAGTCTTTGGTTCAGCAGGATTGCGCGATAAGGAGAAGCGCCGCATGATGGCAGAGACTTCGATTGAGTTAGCTGATCTTACGGTGTTGACCGCCGAAGACCCGCGCACCGAGTCGCTGGAAGGTATTCTCGAGGAAATGGCCGCAGGCGCAAGGCGCCGCCCTGAGCGAGTCGAAGGGTCCAGAGGAGGAATCGAGGGGGAGACGTTCTGGCGAGTCGCTGATCGCGGCGAAGCCATCAAATTCGCGCTTCGTCTCGCAAAAGAAGGGGACATTGTCCTGTCCTGTGGTAAAGGCCATGAACAATCCATGTGCTTTGGCAAGACCGAATATCTTTGGGATGATCGTACCGCGATGCGCGCCGCGCTCGCAGAACTTCTTGGTGTGGATGGGCCAAAGATGCCTTATTTGCCTTCGCAGGATCAAAAAGAAGAGGACTGGTTGAAATAATGGAAGTAATACCCCTTGTATTGACTGGCAAACACGTGCGGCTCGAGCCGATGACCGAGGCGCACATCCCCGGCCTTGCTGAGATCGGCGTGGGACACAGTTTTTGGCAATACATGTTGTATGGAGAAATGAACACCGAAGCCGATATGCGGGACTGGGTAAAGGAAATTCTTGGCCGCACTGCGGATGTGCCGTTTGTGGCGATCCATCTTGCCTCAGGCCGCGTGGCAGGCGCGACGCGTTATTTGAATATCATGCCTCATGATCGCGGGCTGGAAATTGGGGGAACATGGTACGGACCTGAGTTCCAACGAAGCGCAGTGAATACCGAATGTAAATACCTCTTGATGAGCCACGCGTTCGAGGAGCTCGGCGCGATCCGCGTGCAATTGAAAACGGATTCGCGCAATGAACCTTCCCAGAAAGCCATCGAGCGCATCGGCGCGAAGAAGGAAGGCGTGCTTCGTAACCACATGATCCTGCCGGGCGGATATTTTCGTCACTCGGTCTTTTACAGCGTTCTGGATACCGAGTGGCCCGAGGTGAAGAAGAATCTCGAAGAGATGATGAGGAATAGATAGGTTTTTATAACGGTGAGTCTTACCCGCCGGTGAATGGGCGTGGATAATGCTCATTATACAGAAAATGCCTGGGGTAGAATCCTCGCTTTTTACAGACACGAATCCCTCTAGTCGGGTGCACGCTATGTTAGGTAATCAGTTACTAACCAAATTATTAGTTAACCAATTAGGCAAGGGATATCTAGCATTTGTGTTTGGAAAGCCTGCAACCCTGTGTCTATAGACATAATCGCCATTTTCCTCTAAATCTATCTTTGAAGTTAGTAATATTGCTGAAATCGAGGTGCTATTACGCCTAGCTCTAATTAGCTCTTGTTCGAGCCTCTCCTTTTCGGCCTGAAACTCATCAAAACGACTGTGATTAATTTCTATAGAAATCACGCCTGGACATTTCTTCGAAAATTGCCTTCTAGCCGTCTGTGTGTTGTTGTAAATACTTTTGACGTAATCCAATTGATCTTCCGTGGGCTCTTTATGTTTACATTCAAATTCACATTTGCCCTGTTGGCTTATCACTAAAATGTCGGGTTGTTTAGTGTTGCCCTCTTCAATGAATTCAATCTGATGTCCCCTCAACAGCAGCATGCCAGCTATTTGTATTTCATAACGCGCAGAACGATAAAGCGTAAAATCATATGATGTCAATTTCAATAATCTTGCTTGCAACCCATGCACATTTTTACGTTTGAGGGCATTGATCTTTATCGCGAGCTCTGCGAGTTCATAAATCTCAGGAGTCATTCCAAAATTATCCTCATCAATAAATCTATTTATCTGTTCCTGCGCCATGAATGCTGTGGTTATTAATGGGTGAACATCTTCGGCTGAGATGCTAGCCTCTAATTTCTTCCATCCATCAGCCATCCATTTCTTGTCCAGATTCCCGTGAATCAATTCATTGATTTCAGAAATAATCTCTGAGGTGCTGTTGAACACGAATTGCCCAGGCCGACTATTATTCATATTCTTGATTGCCTAACTTGGCATTATACAGTAGGTTGCGGCCACAATTGATTGCCACTTTATTATTTGAATAATAGTATCAACTATTTTCTCCGGCGTATCCTTAATATCAATATCCATCGAGTTTTCGGGCTCCTCCAAAGTATCGAACTGACTTTTCAGCATGGTTGATCTCATAAAATGTCCTTTTCTCGATTCAAGCCGTTCACGTATTGGTTCATAATCCCCGCGTAGAAAGAAAACTTTACATCTTTGGCAGCGCTCGAAAGCTTTTTGCGATACGAATCTTTGAGTGCGGAACAGGTGATCACCCCGGAGCTGGAATCTCTTTCCAATAGCTTGATCTGATCTGCAATGGCCGTGAGCCAACCTTCGCGATCTTCATCGTTGAGCGGAGTCCCTTGCGCCATTTTCTCGACATTTGCCTTCGAATGAAAGTCATCTCCCTCGAAAAAAGGCCAAGCGGGTTCGGATGCAAGCAATTGACCAATAGTTGTCTTGCCAGAGCCGGCCACACCCATCATGATGATGATCATAAAGTTTCGATCCTATTCAGGATGGCTTCGATGCTTTGCGGATAATCTTTTCCTTCGTTAGTAGTATCTAGTTTCAATACTTTTTCTTCGGGAAGAGAGTCCAGCCATTCATCGATAAATTGAGCCAACATGCCCGCGTCCTCAGTAGAGGCGATGTTGATGCGGCTTCGGGAAGCAAGCCTCTCGGTTATGGTTTGTGTGGAGGCGTTCAAGCCGATGATCAAGTCTGGGAGGGGAAGCAGGCTGCGGGTTAAGGAATAGAAGCGCTCGCACAGATCGAATTCAGCATCATCTAACCAGCCGCGCGCGTGGAATAGTCGCGTAAATCCATAGAAGTCAAGGTCGAGGCCGCCATCCATAAGCGCGGGTTTGTCTCCTTCGCGCAGAGCGCGCTCCTGTTCAGCGCGATAGAGCAGATAATCCAGTTGGTTGTGGAGCGCGTATTTCGGATCCTGTTTGAAGAGTGCCTGAAAAGGTCGCCCACCATGTTGTTCAAGCGCGAGATCGAAGCTGCCGCGTTTTGCCAGAGCGTTCGCGAGCGTGGTCTTGCCCACGCCGCTTGCGCCGACGATGACGATCAATTTGTTCATCGATCTTATGGATTGCAAAAAGCCGGGGCATCCAGGAACCTGACGTCGGTGATGAACCAGCCATTATTGAGTTTTTGGATCGTGATCGTTTGCGGTAAAAGCCTGGGTTCGGTGTTCTGTATAAGCGAGCCGTCTGAACGGCGATAGATATTCGTGGACCAGACCTCGCAGGAATCCACTTCGATCTCTGTGTCGTTAAGTATGCGGATATCATCGATATAGCTTTTGTAATAATCGATCTCGGAGATTTGCACAAATCCCTGCTGGTTGAGGGAGGCGATATCCTGTTCAAGTGTCTTGAGCAGATCGCCAGACAGGATCGAGGAGGCGATGGAAGGATCTCCATCTTGATAGGCTTTGATCTGCAGTTCGATGGCTTTGGTGAGAAAATCACTCACCTGCTGGCTGAGTTCGGGAGAGAGGGACGTGTTCTGGTCCGGGAAGAATGGATCGCTTCCCTGTGCCACTTCCTGGCCGTCTTTCACGCCGTCATTGTCCATGTCAGGGTTGAGCGGATTCATTCGATGTAATACTTCAACTCCGTCACCGAGTCCGTCACCGTCCGTATCTTTTTTGTTCGGATCTGTACCCGTGCGTAGAACTTCATCTTGATCGGAGATGCCGTCCTTGTCGCTATCCTGATTGGCACTGGTCGGCGGGGATGCGCCTTGTGGCGGCGCTTCGGGAGCATCCGCAGGCTGTGCGGCCAGGCCGTACAAAGATTGGATCCCAGCAATGTCATCCGTCCCGAGGGAGCGATGCGGAGCGGAATAGGAAGGATACATGAGCGCCTTGGGGTCACTGCTATGAGCGAGACCGAGGGTATGCCCGATCTCATGCGCGGCCACCGTGAGCAGGTCCACGTTTTGGGTATCACTATTCACCCAGCGTTCGGCGTCATCAAAGTGTAAAAAGACCGGCCTGTCATCATACGGATTGGGATAGGATGCGTGGGCAAGCACGTCGCCGGGACCGTCGAAGGGATCGCCGTCAGCGTGGTCGCCGACTGCCCATTCGATGAGAATGTCTGCCTGGGCCGCATCAGAACTCTCATTAAATGTGAGCGGGGTCTGTTCAGCCCAGAGCGCGAAGGCTGCACGCACGAGGTCCTGTTCAGTATCCCCGCTGATTTTGCCGGTGCCATTCATGAAGGAATATGCGATATTTGTTTTTCCCCACTGTGAGATGGCGCGGTATTTTGCAATTGCATCATCCTCCTGGCCTGCAACCGGGAGGTTGTCATATCGGTAGGTGTGATCGGGTTCGGCTGAGGGTGTGATCGTCGAGCAGGCGACGGATGTGAACAAGAGGACGAAAACGAGGGTCAGCAGGTTCGTGCTGAATGAATGGCGCATGCCGGAACTACCTCCATCTGAATAGGTTTGAATTTTTAAAGTAGACCAACAAGCACGGAGGCAAGTTTGCCTTCGCCTGCTCGCATGTTGAGGCGGGAAATGAGTTTATTAACCAGTAATAATTTCGAGATATCTTAACTACGGCTTTCCTTCGAGAGCAACGCCTCAATTTGGGTGAACCACTTCTTGTAAGGATTCATCCGCCTGAATTGCATTTTAACCATAAACCGTGCGATAAATACCGGTAGGGGTTTGAGCATTTGCATTCGGGATTCAACGCGTGTGCGTCTGCCCTCATCCAATGACGTGAACAAGAGCATTTCGCGAAACATAGCCTTGCCATCCACAGTATCAGCCGTGGAATATTCAAAGGGACGCCAATCCAGGATCGTTTCTGTGGATGCACCTTTACCGTGTGAACAGTGATTGGCGGCGCCGGCTGCCGTCCGCCCCTTGTTGCGCGCGATGATCTTCCAGTGTCCCATTTCGCCCATCGATTCATTGCGTTTTTGGATGTCCATTATCCAGTCCCAAATTATGGCGAGGGGCGCGTTGAATTCGTGCGAAGTGATCACATCTGCCTGGTCGGGCGGGACGGTCACTCTCTGAGCTGAAATCAAGGCATCATAGCGCGGGAGCAGGTTAAGGGTCTGCGTTTCAACTCTGCCGAGATGTTCGAAGAATTCTTCACCTCGATGGAGTCCTTCGAGCTGTAATCCAATACAATCCATGGCCGCCTCGGTAAAAAGCAGGTAGGTGTTCCAACCGGTGTTTTCCGTTACATGGTTCTTCGTCAAGCGGTGGATCAGGTTAACGTCAGAGCCAACCAGCTCGCGGATTCCGGATATATTCTGTACGATGTAATCACCATGATGGACGAAAAATTTCAGTCCAAGAGTTTTCATATTCTGACAGGCGCGGCACGCACAAGTGGTTGCGCGTTGGGAGGAATCGCGCCGACGTCGAAAAGCGAGATAAGTATTTTCAATTAACTCCAGCAATGATTCTGGGCGGGCGATCTTCTCTTCATCCACGTTCGCAAAGACAGCATCCCCTTCCAGTTTGGAGATGGTCAGGACGGCCTTGAAATGATCAACGATGGATTCGAGCAGGTCCGTAAGGATTTCATGCGCGTGTTCCAATTCCACCTGCGCGAGGTAGCCAGTGTAGCCGCTGATATCTGCCAGGACAAGATAACCGTGTTTTGTTTCAGCCATTTTCTACTCCTGAGTAGTATAGCATGAGAGATCGGCGCTTGCATTGTGGTTCGATTATGCCTGGCAACAGACCCAGGCGCTGGCCATCAATTCCTCAGGGATTCCCGAATCGCTGGCGAATCGGCGTGTCACGAATTTTCCGCCCTGCATGACGTGTTCGATATTCGTTCGATCTGCAAGCGAGCGTAAATTTTCAAGTGGATTCTTTTTCACTACGATTAAATCTGCCAGTTTCCCGGTCTCAAGTGTGCCGAGCCTGTCCTGCCAGCCCAAGGCACGCGCTGCATTTTGTGTGGATGCCACGATACATTCCATCGCAGACAGCCCCGCCTCAGACATGTATGTAAGTTCCATGGCGTTCTCGCCGTGAAAGTTATATGGCGTTGCCGCGTCGGTTCCCATGGCGATGAGTACACCCATTTCATGGGCGCGGCGTAATGAAAGCAGGGCATCCCCTTGGGTTTGCTTGCTTTTCTCTATGATCCAATCGGGGATGCCGGGCTTGTTTCCGTATAGCACGTCAAAGCCCGCCTTCAAAGTTGGGACAAGGAATATTCCCTCTTTTGCCATACGCTCCATGACGCGTGGGTCCTTATTCAGGTAGGTCCCATGCTCTATTGTCTTCGCGCCTGCTTCCACCGCATTGCGGATTCCCTCGATCCCGTGTGCATGTGCTGCGACGATCTTTCCCACTTTCGCGGCCTCCTGCACTGCGGCGCGTAGTTCGTCTAATTCAAATTGCGCCGCACCGGGTTGCTCGCCGGGAGCCAGCACTGCGCCAGTCGCCAGTACTTTGATCAAGTCCGCACCGGCTTTCAATTGTTCGCGCGCCGCTTTGCGGACTTCGTCCACGCCGTCTGCTTCGCGATACATGCCGTCGTACCACTGGCTGCCCGTGGATGTGATCGAAAGTAATTTACCCGCCAGTGACATGCGCGGCCCGGCGAACATTCCTGTTTCGATTGCTTTCCTTAAAGAAAATTCGAGATGATGTCTGCCGCCCACATCGCGAATAGTGGTAATACCTGCTGCGAGAGTATTCTGCGCGTGCTTCAGCATCACAAGCGATGTCCATCCCCAGGGTCCATTAAGTGTGCTATCCGGCAAACATTCAGCCGCGATATGGACGTGACAATCGATCAGACCTGGCAGGATGTAGCGACCTGTAAGGTCAATCTCGTTAATGGGCTGGTCGTCAGGTTTTTTCCAATCCTCAGGCCTGCCAACATATATAATTTGCTCATTCTCCAAGAGGACGAGTCCGCGCTCAATTGGTTTATTTCCTGTTCCATCGATGATGGTTGCATTTTTGAGTACAGTAATGGTCATAATGATCTTCTTTCTGCCAGCCATTGAAAACACTCGAAGCCCGTTTCTTCTGGTGTTGAGATGAAAAAGTATAGCACGGGGAAATGAAAGATGAAAGAAAAAAGACCGCCATCGTTGGCGATCTTTCGAGCATTATCTGCTTGCCTTGTCACCCTGTTTTTGATACTGCCTCAGCCACCATTCAGCACCTGGCAGGTCACTTTCTGTAACAAGCTTCAGCAATTCGTCAGTATCGAAGTATACGCGACGCAGGTCAACGTCCAAGGATTGGTCTTTCTGGCTAAGAATGGCGTATTCCGCCCAGGGCAATAAACTTGGCACGAAGCCCGGAGCATACGCATACATGAACGCGTTCCCTACACTTCCAGAATTCAAGACAATCTTATCTCCGTAACGCCGATGCATTTGAATATGGGAATGTCCACCGATAAATACGTCCGCGGTCTGGCCGTCAAAATACAGATCCAAAACTTCAGGGGGGGTTGTGGCCTGGATCAGATCAATGGAAGAAAGTGGCGACCCATGAAAGGACAGAACCGACACGCCATTTGGGAAAGTGAACTCGTAGGTTGCCTGGAAAGAATTGATAAACTCGATGTTCTCGCGGGTTAACCGATCCCTGCACCATTGTAGGTCAGGTAAAAGGTGTTCTGCGATCTGATAATTTATAGCTTGGTCCGGGTCTAATACTGCCCAATCATGATTCCCCTTAATGTACACACATTTCAACTCCTGGAGTTTGGCAATCACTTCAAGGGGTTGAGGGCCGAGCGTGACTGTATCGCCGAGTGATATGATCTGGTCCACTTTTTGCGCATCCAGATCGGCCAATACAGCCTTGAGCGCCGTAAAATTACCGTGAATGTCAGAGATAAAAGCAATTCGCATAGGTTCCCTATTCTTAAAAGATATTGTACACGAACAACGCGGAATAATTAACGATTTGCTATTGAAATAGAACTTTTGGGTGATGGCCCTGTTCAGGAGCTATTTTGCCTCATTCCCCGCCTCACCCCGCTTTAGTTCGGTCTATATTTCAAGGGCCGGGAGTTATTTAGCCCGACCATAGAGGTCGGGCTACCATACTTGTTGACAGAAGTGGAAAAACCCGCAATTAAGCGTTCGCGGTTACTTCGCCTTCTGTTATTTCAGGTTTGCTTAATAAGTTCGCCAGATTCGCTTTGACAAAGTCAGCAGCCATGCGTACAGATTCCTCCGCACCAGCTTTGTCATTAAAGACACTCATCGAGGCGCCAGTGCCGGCGCCTGTATCCATCCAATAATAAGCAACAAATCCAGGAGCCTTTTTCAGGAGAGGCACAAAACCTTCCTTTACCTTGGTATTTATCGCCTGGCCCGATTTTGCGTCAAACGTATATTTACGGATCACTGCATACATTTGGGTCTCCTCAATTGATAAGATTTGCGTACAACAATACTATACACATAATGTCCATTGAAAACAAGAGTCAATTTGGCCGTTATTTCAGCCTGATATTCCTCAAGCGGGACCAGCTTATGTCTGATCTAAATCGAGAAATTGGGAATCAAAACAAGCGATCCGCATGGATCGCTTGTTTTGATTTTTGTCAATTTACCGTGATGATTTTCGTTTTGCCTTGGCTGGGGCGCGTTTCTTGGCTTTGGCCTTAGCCTTGGGCTTTGATTTGGGTTTAGCCTTGGCCCTGGATTTAGCTTTGGCCTTAGACTTTGGCTTAGCTTTTGCCTTCGGCTTGGCTTTAGCCTTTGCCTTCGGTTTTGCCTTTGGTTTGGGAGCTGCTCCCGTTGCCGGTGAGGGAGTGGGTGTGGATGCAGGACTCGGCGCTGGCGTCGGCGTCCAGGGGGGCATTGACGAGGGGGTAGATACAGGAGCGGGCGACGGCGTCGGCGTCCAGGGGGGTGTTGACGATGGCGTGGGCGCAGGTTTCGGGGAGTCGCCGGTGGGTGGGTCAGATGACTGCGCGAGCACGGCATTTAGGCCGGGCAGGCCGCCAAAGTCATTGTCGAACATGGGGTTCTCTTTCCCACTGATCTCCACATTCTCGATGGGGTTTTGTGGTTGCATTACTTCCTCCAGTCTCTATGGGTTGATGGTTCTATCGCAATTAATAGCCAAAATCAAGCCTACTATACAACAATTCTACCTCAAATTCAATACCCCCCGTTTGTCAAATTATCGGATTCTTAATCTCCCAGCCTTCTCAACAGCCCCATCATGAGCGGGCCGCGCACAGCGATTTTCGCTTGCGTGCCTTGTCTCTCTTGCGCATTTAAGAGTCGTTTGATCAGCCATTCGTGGGCGGGTAATTTTCCCACTTGAACGAAATCCTCAAGCCAGACCCGAAAATCTGCGATTGTGTCCATGACGCGGTCGAGATCGAAGTCAATTCGCGATTCACGCTGATACAGACCTTCACGCAGTACGTGAGCCACCGCACGATTTGCGGCGAGATCGTCGTCGAACTTTTCCCGCATCACACCGACCAATTGCCAATGCGTTCCATCGCCCAACCCTAGGCGGCGATGCTTTGGTGCCGGGCGTAGGTCGATCAGTATGCCATCGGGTTTGAGGACGCGATGAGCCTCGTGAAGGGCATGAACCATACCCTCATGCGCTACTCATCAGAGTACCCATGAAAACACAACGATGTCAAATGTGTTCTGCGGATATTTTAAATGTTCCGTACTGCCGATCTGATAGTGGATTCGTTTAGCGTAACGCGCAGGCAGGTCCTTGCGCGCTGCGCGGATGAGTTTCGCGTCCGGCTCCAGGGCCTCGATCTTCAACGGGCGAAGAGAGGCAAGCCGCACAGTCAGGCGTCCATCACCGCAGCCGATCTCAAGGACGCGCTGCCCGTGCCAATCGATCGCTTTCTTAAGAGCGCGGATCTCATCTTTGGCAGGATCGATGGTGAGGGCCATTGAAATTCCTTTTCATGAATCGAGGATCCATTAGGTCTCAGCCTCAGCCATTTTAAACTTGAGAAATATCCATGGAGCGGCAAAGGTCACCCAGAGCGTGACAGTTGCATATCGGATGTAGCGCAACGCATACCTCGGAATAGTCTGATCGGGGGCGAAGGATGCAAAGACGACATCCAGCCCGATGTAGATCACAAGTAAGCCTATCATTCCTAATAAGTAGCTGAGCCCGCGTTTAACCCAATCTCCCGAGGATTGAAAACGCGCAGATTGCCGCATCAAACTATATCCGGCAATTGCCCCAAATAAGGCTCCCGAGAGAGTGAAAAATTGACTGATTGAGCGAGCCTTTGTTGCAAAGCTCAGCCAGGGCCCGGTATCGGGTGTTCCAGCAATGAGGGCATGGGAGAGCAGCCCGATCAGGATAAAGCCGACGGAAAGAGCAAAGCCCGTTCCGATCTGGGTTGACAAAGTTTTCGAATTTGCCCAGCTCGATACTTGATCGGCCCACTTCAAAAAGGCCCATAGAACGATCGCGCCGATCAACCAACCGAACAACACATCATGTGGAAAATGGGCGCCCAGATACAACCGCGAATATCCGATGAAGAAAAGTACAAGAATAACGACCACCCAGAACCAGGTTCTTTTTAACTGGGAACCCAGGAATCCACCGACGGCAAGTGAATCGCTGGCGTGCGTGGAAGGGATTCCGTAAGTCGCTTCTTCCGTCAATTGTTTGACATCTCCCACCCAATAAGGGCGCGGTTGATGCAAGAGGAGTTTGAAAACATCACCGACCGCATCGACGAAGAGCAAGATCAACAGGGCTCTAATTCCCACCCTTTTGTCTATTGCCCAGTATAAGAATGGGATGATGATCAGATAGAACTCAACACGCCCAAGAAAGGTGAAGAAGTTCATGAGCCCGTCCAGGGCCGGACTCATGGTCTGCATTGATTGGATCAGGCTTATTCCGAATTGCTGTAGGGCTTCCATGAAGTTCTCCTTAAGAATGGTGTTGGATTCCGATTCGATCGGTGCAAAGGTTTCGCATATTGCAACAAAATCAACGGGTAGTTACGGTTGCAGAGTGCATAGATTCTTATATGTCGTGGATGTGCTTCACCTCAATGACTGATCACGAAAATCCGATAAGGTAATTTACATAAAATCAGTATATGGGTTTTTCCAGAAAATACAATTTTAGGAATTTTTTCACAAACACTGATTATCTAATCTTGGGCTAATTCCCCAAAGGAAAATTAACCTTGGGAAAATGGGAAGCGGGAGAAGGAAGAATTAGCCTGTTAGCAGTTCTCGAATTCTGCTCAAAACAGCGTGAAGGTATTCAACTACATCCTCGTTCCTAAAACGGAAAATTCGCGATTCCATTTCCTTTAGCGCTTTCTCTTGCTTGATGTCGTTTTCTTTCTGTTCCTGTTCATCATGGAGACTTCCATCAATTTCAATGACGAGACTTCCAGAATGACAATAGAAATCAACAATAAATCCCACAATGACTGGCTGCCTGCGAATGTGGTAAAGGTTGGCGTTCATGTTGATTCCAGAGTTCGGTCGTTTGCTCCATAAATTCGTTGACAGCCGCAATTGACCTCAATACACTTTTCCCTACTTATGAGATTCTCCTTTTGCCAAGTATACAAGAGAAATTCATGAATTTTGTATTTGGGTCCGCTGCAGCGGACTTCTTTCTGCTCGACCACCGCTTCCCAGCTTCCCAACCTTCAAACGTTTAAACGTTCCAACTCATAACTCACTTGGTATAATTCCTTGACCTTGACTATTGGAGCATAAATGACTAAGAAATTATCAGGCAACCAAATCCGCCAGACCTTTATAGACTTCTTCGTCGAGCACGGACACACGGCTGTGCCGTCCATGTCGCTTGTGCCGGGTGGGGATTCGACCCTGCTGTTCACCAACTCGGGCATGGTGCAGTTCAAGGACGTGTTCCTCGGCACCGACACACGCCCCTACAAACGCGCCGTCGACTCGCAGAAGTGTATGCGTGTGGCCGGCAAGCACAACGACCTCGAAGACGTGGGCCGCGATGACGCGCATCACACCTTTTTTGAAATGCTCGGCAACTGGTCATTTGGTGACTATTATAAGAAGGACGCGATCGCCTGGTCGTGGCAGTTGCTCACCGACGTGTGGGGTTTGCCCAAGGATAAGATTTATGCCACCTGTTTCGAAGACGACCAAGGCGACATTCCGCGTGACGACGAAGCTGCTGATATTTGGAAACAGCAACCCGGTATCAACCCCGGACATGTTTTGTTTTTTGGCCGCAAGGAAAACTTCTGGCAGATGGCGGAGTTTGGTCCGTGCGGGCCATGCTCCGAGATCCATTTTGACCTCGGCGAAGAGCGCGACAACCTGCGCGGTACAGAGCATGTATGCGGTGTGAATGGCGAGTGCACGCGTTATCTTGAACTTTGGAACAACGTCTTTATTCAATACAACCTTTTTGAAGATGGCCGGCTTGAGCCATTGCCCGCCAAGCATGTGGATACCGGCATGGGCTTCGAGCGCATCGTTGCCATTTTGCAAGGCGTGGACTCCAATTACAAGACCGACCTCTTCGAAGGTTCACTCAATGTTTTGCGTTCCCTTACCGGCCATACCGAAGCCCAAATGCTCGCGGATTTCACGCCGTATCGTGTGATCTGCGACCATGCGCGTTCCGCGGCTTTCCTCATTGCCGATGGCGTCGTCCCAGGTAACGGCGGGCGAAACTACATCACGCGCATGATCATCCGCCGCGCAGCACGCTTCGGGACGAAGATCGGCCTGCAGGAGCCGTTCCTCGCAAAAGTGGCCGAGGCGGTGATCGCGGAATATGGCGGATTCTATCCGGAACTGGAAAAGAACAGGGCCACTATCCTGGATAATTTGACGCGCGAAGAAATCCGCTTCGCACGGACCGTTGAAGCTGGTACTGCTCATTTAGAGAATCTACTCTCGGAAGTCCGTGCTCAAAACGCCGCCCTGAGCCAGTCGAAGGGGAAAACCACCCTCGACGGTCATAAGGCCTTTGACTTGTACGCCACATACGGCTTGCCTTTTGAAATTTCGCGTGACATCGCCCGCGAACAGGGACTCGATGTGGACGAAGCCGGCTTTAGCCTCGCGAAAGAAAAACACAGCAAAGCCTCAGGCGGCGGAAAAGCCATGGGCAAACTCGGCGGCGAAGATGCAGAGTTCTTTGCGAATATTTTGAAAGATTTACAGGCCAAGAAAAAACTTGGCAAAGATGGGGTTGAGTACGACCCATATAATAGTCCGCGCGTTGAAGGTGAGGTACTTGCTCTCATCGTGAACGGCGAATCGGTTGCTTCTGCCTCGCTCGATGATCAGGTTGAAGTCATTCTGCCGAAAACCGGCTTCTACATTGAATCTGGTGGTCAAGTCAATGACACTGGATTTATCAGTTCGCGTTTTGTCGGCAGTTCAACTGCCGACGGAGCAAATGGACAACCCGACTGGCACATCGAAGTGACCGGTGTGCGCCGTGCATCTGCCGGCGTGATTGTCCACATTGGCGAGGTCATCTCTGGTCATCCCAAAGTTGGCGACAAAGCCGCCGCCGAAGTGGACACGACCCGTCGTCACAATATCATGCGTAACCACACGGCGACTCATTTGCTTCACAAAGCCTTGCACGAGGTCCTCGGTGACCATGCCCGTCAGGCGGGCTCGCTCGTCGCGCCGACCCATTTGCGTTTTGACTTTACCCAGCCAGATGCCATGACCCCAGAACAAATTGAACGCGTCGAGAAGATGATCAATGAAGCCATTGCTGATGATATGCTTGTTGTTAAACAAACCAAGTCACTAGAAGAAGCCAAGAAGGAAGGCGCGCTGGCTTTGTTTGGCGAAAAATATGGTGACACAGTAAGAACGATCTCAATATTAAGCTCGTCAGGGGCTAAGCCCCCGACGGAGCAGGGCGGGCAGCAGAAATATTCCTACGAACTTTGCGGTGGCACGCACTTGGACCGCACTTCCGACATCGGCGCGTTCCTCATCGTTAGTGAAGGTTCTGCGGCGGCAGGTATTCGCCGCATCGAGGCTGTCACAGGCCGTGGCGCTTACGAACTCATCAACAAACACTTCAAAACCCTCAATCAAACTGCAGGCGCGTTGAAGTCTTCTGTGGAAGAAGTGCCTGCCAAAGTCGAATCCTTGCAAAATGAAATCTCTGACCTCAAGAAAGAGCTTGCGACTCTTCACGCACAACAGGCTCTTTCAACCTTCAACTTGCAACTTTTCAACGTACAAACAGTGAAAAATGTCAATGTACTGGCTTTGGAAATTCCTGATTCAAATGACGAGACCTTGCGTATGTTGGCGGATAAATTCCGCGAGAAATATCCCAAAGCGGGAGCGGCCGTCCTCGTAACAGGAGCAACTGTCATCGCAGTGGTGACCGAAGACCTGGTCAAGCGCGGCCTCAAGGCTGGCGACCTCATCACAGGAATCGGCGGCAAAGGCGGCGGACGTCCCAATATGGCGCAGGGTAGTTTGCCAGATGGAAGTGTTCACGAAGCACTGCGGAAAGTCGAAAAAGCGGTCGGAGAGCTATTGGGCGCACGAAAGCTCGATGGATGACGTCGACGAACATGCGGACCGGGAGAATGAATTTCTTTTCCGTGATGATGAGATGGAAGAGTTCCTCGAACTGGTGAGCAAGGCACGCAGGTTTGTGGATAAGATCAGCCGCAAAACTTTCCCCTGTGTCATTCTCCCGAAGGACATCGGGACGATGTGAACGACCGAAGGGAGTGACACTTGCGCCGCACTGCAACAAACGCACGAAGTCCCTCGCGCAGCATCCCGAGCGCAGCGAGTGGGCCTAGCGCAGCGAAGTGGGAGTGCGGCGCAGTGTCGCTCAGGGTGACACATTAGATTATCTTAGGGTTCAGACACTTCCATCATTAAAGTACGCAGGTCAGGGGAAAGCCTTTCGTTTATAATCAGGCTCACTATGTCAAAAGTTGTTGTTGCCATGTCCGGCGGTGTGGATTCTTCTGTGGCTGCGGCCCTGCTCAAACAGCAGGGCTACGAGGTCGTTGGGATGATGCTCAGGCTGTGGTCCGAACCGGGCAAGGAAGAGTCGAACCGCTGCTGCACGCCGGACTCGATGGAGCAAGCGCGCCGCGTCGCGGCAAAACTTGATATTCCCTTTTATGTGATCGACGCAAAGGAAGTCTTCCGCGAAACCGTTGTACAGTACTTTCTCGATGGATACGCGCGCGGCGAAACACCAAATCCGTGTTTGATGTGTAATCGCCAGATCCGCTGGACCTTTTTGCTCAATCACGCGCTGGCCCTGGGTGCGGATCACATGGCCACCGGGCATTACGTCAGACGACAGACGACAGAGGATGGTCAACACCAGCTCTTGCGTGCGGTCGATCACTCCAAGGACCAATCCTATGTTTTGCATGTGCTCACACAGGCCAAGCTCAGGCACGCGCTTTTCCCGGTAGGCGATTATCCCAAGCCTGAAATTCGCGCGATCGCCGAATCTTTTGGATTATCAACTGCTTCACGAAAAGATTCTCAAGACCTGTGCTTTCTGGCCGGCGATGATTATCGCAACTTCCTGCAGCGCAATGCAGTAGAGATGTTCAAGCCCGGTGACATTATGACCCGTCAAGGGAATGTGATCGGTCAGCATAACGGACTGGTGAACTACACCATTGGCCAGCGCAAAGGGCTTGGTATTGCCTCGCCGGTGCCACTGTATGTCATCACAAAAGAATCAGCGAACAATACACTTGTGGTTGGCGTACAGGAAGAGCTAGGCTTTACTGAATTGACCGCACGCGACGTCAACTGGCTTTCCGGTGAAACGCCAGGAGAGCCATTTCACGCGCAGGTCAAGATCCGCTATACCGCGAAAGAGGTCGAGGCATGGGTCAGCCCATTGGAAGGGGGGCACGTCCAGGTCCAGTTTGATGAACCGGTCCGGGATGTGACGGCAGGGCAGGCGGCGGTATTCTATCAAGGTGATGTGATGTTCGGCGGCGGTATTATCCAGTAGCATTTTGCCGATCGCCCAAACCGAAAAGCTGAATTTATTACGTAATGATCTGAGGATCGTGGTGATCAAATGACCCTGCCCAATTTTCTCCTTGGCTTCCTCATCGCGTTACTCTATGGCGCGCTCTATCATTTCGTGCGCGGCGGAAATGGCTGGCGTTTGTTGCTGTTTTTCGGATTAAGTGTTCTGGGTTTTGCGGTCGCACAACTGATCGGCATGTGGCGGGAGTGGTATCTTTTCACGATCGGCTCATTGAACCTTGGAATGGGAACGATCGGCAGCCTGTTGTTTTTGATCGGAGGCGAGTGGCTGAGCCAGATCGAAGTCAATCAGAAAACCGGTGTATAATCTGCGCCCGTTGAAGAAAATAAATGAAAGGCAGTCATATAAATGGAGTTTGTAAATTTTCTGATCGACTTGTTCCTGCATTTGGACGAACATCTACAAGGCGTGATCAGTCAATATGGCGCGTGGACATACGGCATTTTGTTCCTGGTGATCTTCATGGAGACGGGCTTTGTTGTAACACCATCCTGCCCGGCGATTCGTTGTTGTTTGCGGCGGGTACCTTCGCGGCACTGGGTTCGTTGAATATTTGGTACCTGGTGGGGCTGTTAATGCTTGCGGCCATTCTCGGCGATACCGCTAATTATTCCATCGGTCATTATCTCGGCGAGCGCGCTTATAACATCAAATGGATCAAGAAGGAATATTTCGATAAGACTCATGCATTCTTTGAAAAGCATGGCGGTCAAGCGATCTTTCTTGCGCGTTTTGTACCTATTGTTCGGACGTTCGCGCCCTTTGTAGCTGGCATCGGCAAGATGCCGTACACGTATTTCATCACCTATAACTTTGTAGGCGGCATTGCATGGGTGGCCCTATTTACACTGGCCGGTTTTTACTTTGGAAATATTCCATGGGTGAAAAAGAATTTTGAATTCGTGATCATCGCCATTATTTTGATCTCGGTCATGCCAATGGCGTATGAATGGTGGCAGGCACGACGTGAAGCAAAGGCAGCAAAATAGTTCGCAGGCGGGGTGAAAGCCCGCCCTGTTTGATTATGAAGCGCGTTGCAATTCTTTTTTCCTTTTTTATTATCTCGATCATTATCCTTGCGGACACAGATCATTTACCCCGTTTTATCCGTGTGATCTATGATTTTCCTAATGGCGACAAGCTAGGGCACTTTGTACTCTTTGGTCTCCTGAATTTTTTCATCACCCTGGCTTTCATTCGTTCGCTTCCGGATCGAACTCCAAAACTGCTTGCGTTTTCGATTGGTTTGATCCTAGCGCTGTTGATCGCGCTCGAAGAATTTTCGCAAAAGCTTTTTGCGACTCGCACATTCGACCTGATCGACCTACTGGCGAGTTATCTCGGATTGAGCGCCGCCGGAATCGTTGCCATCCGGGTAAAAAAGTGAGAGTCACCTTCCTCCAAGGGGATGATAGCGCGAAGGTGACTGTCACTTCGATTACTGTGGCCTTCGCAGTTCAAATGCGAGACAACTTATTATGGCGCTAACTGTAAATGTTCTTCTGCGTCGTTGATGATGGAGTCTTGTTCCCACCACATCGGATAATACTGGATGCCGGCCCATAATGGAGTCATGTAATCATAATGCTTGTGGTAGGCCTGGCCGGATTCCCCGGTTATGTGCACGCTGACCGAGTTGTTGAGGTTACTGAACCAGTCCCAACATTCTGGGATACCAGTACCAAAGGATATCGGCCGCGGGTTTGCTGTGAACTGATGCGGATTTATCCTGCAAGGCGACCGGGAGATAATAACCGCGACTGACGAAACCGGTGATCCACGGGCGCGCGTTGACCGCGCTGAGGATGGCTTCATAAATATCCGCCTGAATTTGCAGGTTCAAGTTTACAGAGACGATGTCCGCATTCGGCCTGCTCAAGGCAGTCAGATCCAAACAGCCGCCTGTACCATTTGCGATGCATCCACTGGCCGCACCTTCCGCGGAGGGATAGGCGATGGCAAGGATGAGAGGTTTGTTCACCAGGGATACCAAAGGTGAAACTTCGTTATCCAGAATTCTGGCGGCCTCGTTCGTATAATCCGCTTTCGTGGCGCTTGGATTCGTGGAGAGCGAGGTGGACCAGAGTAGATAAATTCCGTCAACATCCTGCAGGAAGTTCAAGGGCGTTTCAAGGTTTGCTTTTGTATATGGCAACGCCCAGTAGATCTTCCCACCGAAATGGGTTCGCACCTCGGCGATGATGGATTTCCACTGGGCTTCCACATCAGCCGGCGCGTTGGCGGGATTGCCATCCGGTAATTTTCCACCGGGCAGGGTGGGCGCAGTCCAATCGCCGCCCAAAATGAGGGTTTGTGAGCCGGTTTGAGTGGCAAGGTCTGCATAATTGACCGCGAACGCGCGATAGCGCTTGAACCATGTCTGCCACCATTGGGCATCGCGTTGCGCTTTCAGCCAAAAGTTTGTGCTGGGCGAGGTCGAAGCGTCCGAGGGGGCGGGGAAATTGGGCGTCGGGAAGAGGGCCACGTTAAGTCCCAGTGCGCGAGCTTGTGAGACCATGATGGCTGAGTCGATCCACAAAGGATCCTCTCCGGGCACCGGATTCAAAGTCAACGGAGATATGCTCGAATACGTCCAACTCGGAGTGAGCACAAGTTGATTCGCTCCCAGCGCCTGTGTGTTGGCGAAGGCCTGGGGCGCGTAGTATGACCAGTTGGGTTGGAAGGTGGATTGAAATTCCACGCCGGCAATGAAATTGGCGCGCGGTGTGATGCTTGCTCCAACCAATGTGACCGGCTCCGGGTTCTCATACCATTTCCAC
>CAZSVR010000002.1:39672-64059 GCA_964610295.1 uncultured Anaerolineaceae bacterium | reverse complement strand
CCTGATCGAGTCCTGAATATCCTGTCCGGTCAGGCTGGTAAATGCCTGTCGTCCACTTGTCGATGGGGCGGATGTTTCCGCGTCGTCGGCGCTCCCGCATTGGCCATTCCGGCAGTAACGATAGCTAAATGAGCCCAACATATTAAGTGGACTGTACAGTTTATATGCCCAGCGATTGTTGCCGAGCGGCCACATGGGAATCGGCTCTGTCCAGCCGTAAGGATTGAACTGCATGTAAACAATGTCACCAGGCGGGGTTACAGAGGGAACTGTCACTTCAAAGAGGATCGGGGACGAGCTGCCGGCCGCCCAGGTCTCAACTTGATCCTGAAAGATCGTATTTTGAGCTGGGACAATGAAATCGCGTAAGACCCATTGACCGTCTCCTTTGTGTTCTGCATTCCAAAAACCATCGCCCAGTGTGTATTTGTATTGAATGTAAGCGCCAACCGGCAGGCTCAGTGTGGTGGAATATCGTCCATCTGCCTGCAGGCTCATCACCGGCATGCGGTCTGTATTTGTGCTCAGCCCGCCTTGCAGGTCAGCGAAGGTATCGCCCAATTGCAACAAATTTCCCGCAATTCTTACCGGCACGCCGG
Organism: uncultured Anaerolineaceae bacterium; assembly: GCA_964610295.1. Classification (GTDB taxonomy): domain Bacteria; phylum Chloroflexota; class Anaerolineae; order Anaerolineales; family Villigracilaceae; genus Villigracilis. The sequence continues at coordinate 63,460 of CAZSVR010000002.1, read as the reverse complement.
GCACGGTCTCAGATGGGATGCTGACCGTGAATGTAATACTCACGACTTGCGCTGGCTTCACGCGCATATCCACTTGCGTAACTTTTGAGTCACCGACTGCTGCGCCTTGTTGAAATGGCTGGTAAAGACCGTCGAGGCCGTAGGTGATCAAGTTATGCGTACCAACGGGAAGACTGGTCAATTCAAAGCGGCCGGCCGAATCGGTGATCGATTGCAGTCCCCCTGCGCTGATCAGCATATTCGGCAAGGGCGAACCGGTATCGGAGTTGAACACCTGTCCGAGAATCGTTCCGGTTGGCCGCGCGTACGATTTGTCTAACCAATCTGCCACGATATCCTGAATCTCGCCGGGGCCGACCACGAAATACAGGCGATAGCGTATCGCCCCACCCAGAGTCGTATCCTCCGCCACCTGAGATGAGCCACGCCGCACATATCTATATTTCACGACCGAATTATATGGAAGCGGCAAAACCGCAGTATAAGTCAATCCGTCGCGTGCAGACATCGGGTAATATGTGGCATTCAATGAAAGCCCGGTTACCTCATCCAGGATCGCAAGCGCGAGCGTTTCACCCGGCTGAAGCGGTTCAGGGAGTGTAACAATGAATGTTGTTTGCGCCACAGGGAGCGGCGTGAGTGATGGAAAGATCGGTGCCGGGGTCTGTGTGGAAGTGCCAGGAACGCTGGGGATTTCAAATAGGGAAAAAGTACATGCCTGCCCTGCCAGGGCCAGCACGAGCCCTGTAAACAGGATGCGGCGCAAATGGGATGGTTGGGTTTTCATACTAATTCTATCTCCTCGGGAAGACGGACGCCTCGCACGCCGCTTCAACCTGCTGCTGTTTCAAGATTTTCCTTCTGCTCTTCGGTATTGGCCTTCTTCCGCCCGGCGTAGGCGACATAACTGAGGCCGATACTGATGAAGTATAACAAAATCATGGGGGCCATCACCAGTCCCTGGTTGACCGGGTCGATGGTGGGGGTGATGACTGCAGCAACAATGGCGATAATAACGATCGCCAGCCTCCACTGCTCGGCGAGGATTTGCGGTTTAATGATGCCGATCGCGGATAGTACGTAGATCACCAGCGGGAATTCAAAGGAGATACCGATCCAAAACATCAACCCGGTAACGAAGGAGAAATAAGATTGTGGCCGCAGTTCTGCCTTGATCCCCATGAAGTTGATCAGAAAGTGCAGTGCGCTGGGTAGCATCAGGAAGTACGTAAAAGCCGCGCCCCCAAAAAAGAAAAGGGACGCCATTGGAATTCCGGCCAGCCCCATTTTACGCTCGCGGGGCCGAAGCCCGGGCGCGGCGAACCACCAGAGTTCAAAAGCAATGTAGGGAATCGCGAGTGTGATGCCGGAAAGCAATGCAACGCGCATGAAAACACTGACAGACTCGGTGACCTCAATGGCTTTCAATTGATCCAAACCACCCACGGGAAGTGCGAGAAAGTCAATGATTTTTTGTGTAAAAAGAAATGAGATCCCCACGGTTAACATAAGTGCGAGCAGTGCACGCAGCAGATGCATGCGCAGGGCTTCCACCTGGTCCCACATCATCTGGCGTGTATCCTTGTTTGTGGCCAGGTCTATGAACACTTCGGAGATTGGGCGCTCCTCGGGTTCCGTGTTGAGGAATTTTCGAAAACGCGCCAACCCACGGAACGGAAATGCAACGATATTGAAAATGATTCGAAATGGGAAGGTCAGGACTCGCCACAGCCCGCTGAAAAAATTACGCATCGCTCTGCTGGTTGTCCTCTTTTGTTTGGGGTTCTGATTTTGGCGGTGCGATCCTGTTTTGCGGGAGTGCGGCAGGTGCGGAATTCAGCGGCTGGGAGCGTGGAGGTTGAACCGAGTTGCCGGGCCGATTACCTGCGTTATTCAATTCGTTATTGATCTGGTTGATTTCATCGTTCGCTTCGCGCATCAGTCGATTCGGTAAGGTCCGCAATTCACGCGAAGTCTGCTGGAAGACTTTCCAGCCGTCGGACGTGATGATGTCGCGCATCCACTTGCCGATGGTCTTTCCCGCTTTTTGCATGTCTTTTGGGCCGAGCACGATCAGCGCGATGATCAGGATAAATACGAGTTCGTTTATGCCGATGCCGAGAAATTCCATTTTATGATTCCACTTTCACGGCGATCTTGGCCGCCTTATTCTTCAGGATCTCTTGTAATTCGTGTTCGTGATCTGCGAGCGTGCCGAGTACGCCGTTGATAAAGCGCGGCGCGGAATCTGAACCATAAAGCTTGGCTAGCTCCACGGCTTCATTAATGGCCACTTTGAGAGGGGTCTCGCGTTGCACTGCGAACTCCCAAAACGCCAGCCGTAATATGTTGCGGTCGATCGCGGCAATTTGATCGAGCGGCCATTCCGGCGCATACTTTGCGATTAATTGATCGAGGTCCTCCCTCAGCGGCAGAACGCCGAAGATGATCTGCCTCGCAAACTCGGCCAGGCCAGTGGGAAGCGAAGTCTCCTCCAGCCGTGATTTAAATACATCAGCGGGTGGGTGGTTCGACAGGTCAATTTCGTAAAGTGCTTGCAGGGCGAGCGCGCGCGCCCTGGTTCGGGGTTTCATGCTTTCAGGCCTCGTGATCCTCGTAATCAATATCTTCGATGTGAATATCCACATGTCCAACATCCATGCCCACCATCTCCTGGATGGCGCGCGTAACATTTTGCTGGATGTTGCGGCTGACCTCGCGGACATTGACATCCTGCTTGAGGACAAGATGCAAGTCTGCGAAGACGACATTCCCTTCCGTTTCAATACGGACCCCGTCGCCCGCTCCGCGTTTAAAGAGGCGATTTACCCCTGCGGAGACGGGAGCCAGCCTGCTGACACCGGGCACGCTCAGTGCAGAAAGCCGCGCGATGGTGGTCAGCACTTCGGGTGAAACGGTTGTCTTGCCCTGTGTATCTTCCATTCATTGCTCCTTACATCATGGCCATGCCGCCATCTACACCCAGGACCTGGCCGGTGATGTACGCGGCTTCGTCAGAGGCGAGGAACGCAGCCGCATAAGCGATCTCTTCCGGTTTGCCTTTGCGCGCGAGGGGAACCATTTTAAGCGCGGCTTCCATGACTTCCGGGGTCATCGCGTCGAGGATCTCGGTATCCACGAATCCCGGCGCGATCGCGTTGACCGTGATATTGCGCGCCGCCACTTCGCGCGCCAATGCTTTGGTGAAACCGATCTGTCCGGCCTTGGAGGCGGAATAATTCGTCTGTCCGGGATTGCCCATTTGACCGGCAACCGAAGCCATATTAATGATCCGCCCTACTCGTTTTCTGATCATATGTTTCACCGCGGTCTTGGAGCAGTTGAAGGCACTCTTTAAGTTTGTGTTGATGACCACGTCCCAATCCGCTTCGGGCATCATCATAATTAACTGGTCGCGGGTGATGCCGGCATTATTGACCAGAATACTTAAGTCCCCAAAAGTATCCACGGCGAATTTGACCAATGCTTCCGCCTGCTTAAAATCCGATACATCTGCTTGAAAGGCGGCGGCTTTGCCTCCTGCGGCCTTTATCTTCTTCACCACTTCCTCGGCGGCCTCAGGCGATTTGTGGTAATTAACCACAACCGCTGCGCCGCGCGCCGCGAATTCCAGGGCGATGGCGCGGCCAATTCCACGCGAACCGCCTGTCACAAGGGCAACCTTGTTTTCCAATGATAACGACATGATATTTTCCTCTGGTTGGAATTATACACTTGTTGGAAAGTTCTGCCCGCAGTCCCACAGGGATGCTTCCCCCTTCGGGGACGATGCGCGATTAAACTGCGGGCAGAACGGAAGTTATCTGAGGACGAATCGTTTGAACCCGAACGCCAACCCAAGGCCTCCTCCGAGTGCGATGATCGCAGTTGCCAAAAATGCATCCTGCCAGAAGCGGATGGGGAAAAGGCGGATAAGCGTATCTGAATAATAGAAGAGCCAGGAATCTCCCGAAAAGAACAGTTTGTGGAAAAGAGTGAAGAATTCCCAGAAAAGATCAGGATTAAGCAAAATACCAACGCCTGTAATGAAGCCAAGCAATGAGGCGAGGCCGATCATCCACCAGCCGCCGCGGCGCAATCCGTTCAGGTATTCTGGGATCCAGTCTCTTCGCCAGGCAAGAATGGCGAGCAGCACAAGAATAGCAAGAGTGAGATACCAAACGCGTAAAGCAACCAGCACCACGTTCTTTACATCTTCCATGTGGCTGAGTTCGCGCTCATTGTAAAGCGGGCTTCCACTTTCAAATTTCAGATCCCCGAGATAGGAAATTTCCGCATCCTTGACCAGATAATTCACCGCGAAGGGCGCCCAATGCAGGCGGTCTTCTTTGTTGAAACCATATTCATCAGGCGGAAAATAGGGCATGTTGTATTCAACCGTGTAATACAAGGGTGTGAGCAGGATCCGCAACGCGATCCCGATCAGGGCGAGCGGGATGAGGAGGGAAACAAGAGAGGAAAGGATAATGGGAAGATTAAATTTCACAATTTCTCATCGGTTATGTCGCTGCCAGCCCGCTGGTTGAGTAGCCCGTTCTTACGGGCGTATCGAAACCAAGGGCTCGCAACGACATGAACTCACTTTAAGAATTCCAGCCCGCCTTCAAGTACAAAACTGACGACCATGTCGTTCACGATCCATTCGATGGGGGCGCGGTCGTCGGTGAAGACGGTGCTGACTGCGTAGCCTGGTTTCAGGTTTGCGTAGGTGGACGTCATCGTCGTGATCAGCAGGCGATTTACAGTTGGGTCCTGCGCGAGCGCCACCAGGTTTTCGGCAAAGGTTATCTGCATCGTTGGTTGCTTCGTTGCGAAGATCATCGTGTTCAGTGTACCGGGGATATCCATGATGTGCACGGAGGGGAAGAGCGTGGCCATCGTTGTGGCAAGACCGTCGATCAGGCGGCGGTCGCCGGGGATGGAACCCACGTTGAGGGTCAGCACCCCGTCCTCGGTCAGGTGGGAGGCGACGATGGCAAAAAATTCCTGTGTGGTCATGTGTGGAGGAATATATGGCGGGCGGTACGCATCCACCGCAATGATGTCATATTTGTACTGGCTTCGTTCAAGGTTCAGCCTGCCGTCGCCAGTGATCACATTCAAGTTCGGCATGTCCATATGAAAGTATTTGCGGCCAACTTCCTCGATCTTTTCATCCAACTCAAAACCATCGATGGGAATATCACCATAGACCGCGGTGGCCTGTCGCGCAGCCGTGCCCGCAGCGAGACCGATGATCGCGATTCGTTTTACATCCTCGGGTTGGCGGTTCGCATAAAAAAACGGTCCGACAAGGAATTGTTCCCATGGACCGTTGTAATACAAGGTCTCCGGATGATAAATGGAATGAACACCCTGCCCGTCGTTCAGACGCAGCAGTGTGAAGCCATTGATCTCCTGCACTTGAATATAGTTGTAGGCCGACTCTGTTTCGTAAACCTGCCCCGTGTTGTTCTTTAGCGATTGCCCGGCAAAGAGCGCGGCTACCAGGACAAGGATGACCGGCATCCAGATGAACCTGAGCATTTCGCGCCGGCTTGCGTATTTTTCCAAACCGATCAACGTAACCACGAGCAGCACCAAACCAAAAAGAAGGAAAGTGAGGCGTGTGCCAATGGTCGGAATGGTGATCAGGGTTGGGATGAATGTCCCGATAAATGAGCCTAAAGTTGAAATGGCATAGATCTGCCCGGAGATTTGTCCAGCCTTGGATGTGTCATCCACCAGCAAGCGGATCGCGAAGGGTGAGATAGTGCCCAGCAATGTGACAGGGACGCTGAACAGGATCAAGACCGCGACGAATGACCCTGCCATAATGCCCACGCTCAAGGCTTCGAATGCGCTCGCTGCGTACTTGAGGACGGGTCCGGCGACATAAGGGACGAGTCCCAGCGTGAACGCTCCCCATGCAAGCATGCGATACATCGCTCCAACGGTTGGATTTTGGTCCGCCCATTTGCCGCCGAGGAAGTATCCGAGCGCGAGATAGATCAGGATCAAGCCAATGATGCTGGCCCACACCAAATTGCTTGTGCCGAAGACATTCCCGATCAGGCGCGAGGCGGCGAGTTCCGCAGCGAGGGTGGTCATGCCGGAGATGAAGACAGTGAAGAGCAGATAACGTTTCATGCGTGTTCCATTGATTAAGATGTCGGGATTATAGCGTAATTCCCGGGTTATACTGTGCGTTATTAAAGGAGAGATGAATGTACATCCCCAAACTTTATCGCGAAGAGCACCGCGAGAGAATTTTAGAATTCCTGAAGTCGAACAATTTCCCTGCGCTTGTATCTCATAATGGAGAGAGCCTGGTCGCGACTCATCTGCCAGTAGAAATTGAAGAAGGCGAGAATGACAAGTTGACGATTTACGGTCACATGTCGCGTGCGAATCAGCAGTGGAAGACGCTTGGTGAGCAGGAGATTATGCTCATTTTTCAGGGCGCGCATACTTATGTCTCGCCGACCTGGTATGACCATGTTAATGTGCCGACGTGGAATTATATGATGATGCATGTCTATGGAAAGGCGCGGCCGCTGGAAGGAGATGAGTTGTATTCTGTGCTGAGCCGTTTGGTTAAGAGACATGAAGCACAAAGCTCCTACAGGCTTGAGTCCCTGCCGCAGGATTTTGTGACGAAAGAGATCAAAGGAATAGTAGGTTTTGCCGTGCATGTAACACGCATCGACGCGGGGTATAAGCTCAGCCAAAACCGCGATGATGAAAATCACGCGAATGTGATCCGTGAGTTGGAAAAGCGCGAGGATGAGGCTTCGAAGCAAGTGGCGAAAGCCATGCGAGAGAATCGCGGGTAAATACGCACGTCGTTGCGAGCGAACGCTGGTCGAGTGCCGCCGAAGGCGGCGTATCGAGACCCAGTGAGCGAAGCAATCCCCTCGCCGAGACCCAGAGATTGCTCACCTGCGAGCCTCAAACGGCGAGGGCAACAAACGCACGAAGTCCTCGCAGCGTAGCGGAGTGGGAGTGCGGCGCAAGTGTCGTCGGGAAGGGCACCCTCCTCGCAACGACATTAGGATATGGCTTGACGAATCCGCCTCCCACGTATAAAATGCAGTCCCATGTCCCCTGTGCGCCTCCGCAAGGAGGCGCATTTTATGCCGTGAAGGTCAATAAGAAAGCCAAATGACCGAACCAACCAAACTCGCTGAAACCGGACAGCCGCAAGTGACTGATCTCTCCCAGGTGGCCGTGGAAACGGTGAGGGCTGAGTCGGTGCACATGCACCAGAGCGCCGCACAGAGTATCGATGCAGAAAACGCGGACCTGAATCAGAGTGCTGCGATGCATGTACAGTCTGACCGCGTGACTTCGAATCTCTCCGCGCTGGCTCTCGTGCAGGCCGAAAATGTGGATATGCAGAACTGTGAAGCGGCAGTGATCCGCGCTGGGAATATTTTTTTGAACGGGTATGCAGGCGCGGTCGTCGCGGGCAGCGTGGAATTGAACGAATCCCGCGTAGGAGTGCTGGCGGCGCGCGAAGTCCGAGGCGAAAAAATCGAGTCGGTCATCCTGTTATCCGGAAAAGTGGAAGGGGATGTAACCACGGTCATGGATACGCGCGGCGCGTTGATCGCCGGATTGGTCGGCGGTTTGTTCGCAGGGTTGATCTTGTTGTTGGGCCGCCTGTTGGTCGGCCGTAGATAATTGTCAGCAGTCTAACTGCTGACGAAACGAATTCGAATGTTCAGCGGCGCGGCCGCTCACCTGCACTGCACCCAACGCACGAAGTCCCTCGCGCACGCCGCAAAGCGGCAGTCCCGAGCGCAGCGAGTGGGCCTAGCGCAGCGAAGCGGGAGTGCGCTGCAAGTGTTGCAGATAATCATTTCATAGGGTGAAGGTAGCCGTGTGAAGCACGCTGAGAGGCGCCCGAGGAGTAAAGATGGAAAAAGTAGTATTGAAGGCCGAGAAACGTGAAGTGACCGGCAAGCAGGTGGGTGCCTTGCGTCGCTCGGGAAAATTACCAGCCGTGATCTATGGCCGTCACCTGGAGCCGGTTGCCATCCTGTTGGATGCACATAATGCGGGGCTGACGCTCGGCAAGCTTTCTTCGTCCAGCTTGGTGACGATCCAGTTGGGCGGCAAGGAATATCCCTCCCTGGTGCGCGAGAAACAGCGTAATTTCATCAAGGGCAATCTCACTCATGTGGATTTCCTTGCAGTGGACCTCACCGAGAAGATCCGCGCGAACGTGCGCATCGAATTGGTGGGTGTGTCTGCCGCGCTGAAGGATTTCAACGGCGTACTGGTCCATGGTTTGGAAGCGCTCGAAGTGGAAGGCCTGCCTACCGACCTGCCCGAACGCATTACGGTGGATATCGAAGCCCTCAGGCAGATCGGCGATGGCATTCATGTGAGCGACCTTGTGCTCCCGGATAATATCCGTGTGCTTGTGGATGGCGATGTGATGGTCGCGGTCGCGACCGCTCCCAAGGTTGAAGCCGTGGAAGTCGTCGCTCCGGTCACAGGTGTTGCTGTGGTTGAAGCTGCTGCGCCGGAACTCAGTGTGGAACGCGGCAAGAAGGAAGAAGAAGGAACAGAGAAAGAGAAAGTGAAAGAGAAAGAGAAAGAGAAAGTGAAAGAGAAAGAGAAGAAATAGCGAGCTTCGCTCGAATGAAAAAGCCGCCATCGCAGGATGGCGGCGTTTTACTTTAAGATCTCGAGTATCTTCAAAAAACTCACGGTCATGCGTGCGGTCGCGCCCCAGAGCAATTCGCCGTCGTATGGATGATACGCGATCAGGGATCTCTCCGAATCAGGTACGAAGAATTCCCAGTAATTATTCCGATTCGCCAGCCATAGCAATGGGATGGTAAAGATGCGCGCCACTTCGATGCCTGCGACCTTAAAAGCATACGGCCACGGGATCACGCCCACGATCGTACTCACCCGAAAACTGCTGACCGTCACCATGCGGGTCAATCGCCCGAGCACAGTGACGTCCTGCGGCTTCATGCCGATCTCTTCATTGGCTTCACGCAAGGCCGTTTGTTCGGGCGTGGTCTCCCCTTCGTCTGAGGCGCCGCCGGGGAAAGAGACCTGTCCTTTGTGCGACTCGACTCGCTCCGTGCGACGCGTGAAAAGCAGGTGCCATTCGTCCTGGAAATTGACCAGCGGCACAAGTACGGCCGCGTCCTTTAAGCGCGTATCCGGCTTGACCGGGATCTCTGCATAACCATCCGAGTCGGCCCCGTTTTGCCCGGCTGCGAGTAGTTTTTGGGAAATGTAGTCCTGAGTAATATCGGGCATGACACCTGCGTTCCGTCTGCAGTTTAACTGCAGACGGAACCAATACGCTATTCCCCGCGCACCGGGCTTCCACAGTACGCGCATTCGGCAGTGACCTGATCCAGCCATTCGACTTCATCCGGGCGAAGCGAGCCTCCACAAGATGGACAATGGGTTGGCAGGATGGGTTTTTTGGCCGGCGATGTTTGCTCGGATTCACTGTGCCGGGGGAGGTTGGCGCTGAGTACACCGGCGATCTCCGTCGCCTCATTTTTTAAGCCGCGCTCATTCAGCTCATCCATCATGCGATGACCCAGCATTTGCATGCGCGGAAATCGTCCCTGCGAAGCCAGCAGGGTCAGTCCACGCCGCAAGTGGGCCACGCCTGTCTGGACTTGTCCAGCTAAAATGGCGGCGCGCCCGGCCTGCATATAAAGAAAAGGCGCGCGCTCAGAGAAGCGATCTTCAGCGCCGCGCGCCAACTGCTCAAAGGCTTGCGTGGCTTCGGCATAGTCTCCGCGGGCGAGTAATTGGTTGGCGTGCTGAAGCATTGGCAGGACGTTTTGCCTGCCCATCCTCCGTATCACACGTGATAGTCTGCGGCGACACATAAAGGCCTCCTTATTCCTGTTCCTCTTGCTCTTGCATCGAGCCGACACCAACTTCATTGGCAAGTTCTTTTCCTCGAGGGTCTGAAGCGGGTTCGATCCTGCGCCCGAAGATCAGGAAGCCGGTGTGTGCCACCATCCTGTCCGTTGGGCGGATGCGCGCAGGCTCAGGTTTGTAATAGCGCAATAATATTTCACACACTTCAACGAACGCAAATTTATTTTTTCGCAGTGCATAAAGTGTCTTTTCCACCTGATTGAAGGTGGGGATGAGCGTGCAGAAGAATCCGCCGGGCTTTAGGGCGGCGCGCACCTGGGACATATAGTCATATGGATTCGGCACATCCAGGAAGAACGCATCTGCTTCGGCCTCGTCGAATCCCAGTTGGATGTCGCGCAATTTGAAGTCCACGCGCGCAAGCAGCCCGACGCGTTCCACATTTTTGCGCGCCAGATTCTGCATGTCCTGCCGTTGTTCGTAGGATGTCACGCGTCCTGCCGCGCCGACCGCGGTGGCGAGGGCGATCGTCATGGAGCCGGAGCCGGTGCCGGCTTCCATCACATGTTGACCGGGCGCGATGCCCATGGTCATCAGAATGAAACCAATATCTTTTGGATACAGGATCTGTGTGGAGCGCGGCAGGTCGATCAGCAGGTCCGCCACAGAGGGTTGGAGCAGGAAAAACGGCGCACCCAGGTGACTGAATACTTGTGAGCCCCACGGTTTGCCGATCAGGTCGTCGTGTTTGAGCACGCCGCGGTGGGTTTGAAAATCCGAACCGGAAGCAAGCGTAAAAATGAAGTGTTTGTGACTGAGGCCCACCAGTTGTGCGAGGTCACCTGCGCGCGCGAGCAAGGAATAATTCATGAAGTTATTTTACTCCCTCTGCGGACGCCACCTGTTCGGGCGCGGTCGGGAGCATGGTGCGCACTTTGCGATTCGCTGCGAGCAGCACCACAAATATGCCCAGGGTCAGAACGGCAATCCCACCCAGTGCGGCAGGCAGATCCCATATCCACTCCGGTCTCCCAACGATCTCCCCAATCGAGGCAAGGCCAGCGCCGATGGCGCAGGCATTCCACAGACCGTGCAAAATAACCGCGGCCAGGTACGTCGCAATAAAACGTCGGAACTTTTTGCTCTGAAAGAGTTCCACGATGGCAAAGCCCATCAGCCCGGAAGTTGTCATGTGCAGCAGGCTGGTGCCTGCCCGCACAGCGACGACCACGAACCAACCCGTACTCCCATTGCTGCTTACATTTAAACTTTCGACCAGCGCGAAGGCCCCGCCGCTTAACATTCCAAGTGCGAACCCATTCGCCGGGGATTTAATGTTTTTCGCAAACAACCATACCGCCAGCGGTTTGAACAGTTCTTCGATGAGAGGCACGCTGAGCGAAAGATAAAGAAAAATGGTCGCGATCGTCACCGGTTTAACGATATAAGGAGCGAGCAATTGGATTGCAGTCTGCTCGCTGACTTCCTGCATTAATAATTTCCCTATGCGGACCAGTTCATGAACTGCCTCCGGTTGTTCCGCAAGAGCGATAACTCCAATGACCGCAAAAACGAACAGGACCAGGATCTCGAGTGCGATCATCAACAGCGGACCGATCGTCATGCCCATCCCAAGTGTGCTCCAGGCTTTCCAGCGCGAACCAAATGCAATGTCTTTTGTACCGATGCCAAGAAAAAGAAATATGGGCAGCACAACTGTAAGTAGGGTGAACGAAGGGAGGATCAACCAACCCAACCATCTGATTTCAGATATGGCAACCAGGGCGCCCAGGCTGATACAAAAAAGGAATATAGCGGGGATCGCGAGGGCTTGCCATCCAGAGTATGGAAACCGGAAGGAAAGATCTGCCTGGTCTATTCGCATCGTCCTTTGCAGAAGGAACCACGCGCAGATCGCGAGCAGGATCATCTCAAACCCGCTGGCAAAGCTTTTGATCATGCTGCCTGAGGGATCTGCGGACCCATCCAAGAGCCAAACGATGGATGTAATGCCTGTGATCAGTGTTGAAGCCAGGAATACGAGCACGCCCAGAGCGAACGCGGTCAAGACGATGATGGAGGGCCAGTGTGTTCTCGAGGTTTGCATTACTTCTCTTCGATCTCCACACTCAGGATCTTGTCACCGGGTGGAAGGTTGGGGTTTTGGGCGGGGTCGCGCGGCGTGAGCTGCTCGGCGATCTCCAACCCGCTGATCACTCGTCCGAAGAGAGTGTAACCGCCCTCCAAATGTGGCGCTGGTGCAAAGGTGATGAAGAACTGGCTTCCGTTCGTATCCGGCCCGGAATTTGCCATGCCCACCATCCCGGGCTTATCGTATTTCAAGTCACTGCTCTCGTTATTGAAGAGATAACCGGGATTTCCTTTGCCGGTTCCACTGGGGTCTCCAGCTTGCGCGGCAAACCCGGGGATCACGCGATGAAATGTCACGCCGTTGAACCATCCCTGGCGCGCCAGAAAAATGAATGAGTTGACAGCCAGTGGTGCTTTATCGGGAAATAGTTCGATCAGGATATCTCCTTTTTCAGTGTGGATCGTGGCGGTGTATCTCTTCGACCGGTCGACGTTGAACGGCGGGCACGTTGAAAACTGTTTTTTTCCAAGTGCGATCAACCCAACCGCATCATTGATGTTTTGATAATCGAGTAGATAGGAGGGTACGCCATTGATAAGGATCAGCGGAACTGCCAGCATGCCGATCTTCTTGGCCGCCTCGTACATGGACCTCATTCTGGTCGTTGTTTCAGGGGCATTCATTGCCACCCGAAGTCGATCCCCATCAAGCCCTACAGCTTCAGCTTCATGTACGGCCCAGGAATTGAATTCTTCCGGATTCAGCCTTGCCCATGCATCGTATTTGACGAAGAGCAGGTCGTACATCGTCCAGAATTTGTCCTGTTTGTCGGCCGCCAGCGCGGCCAGCACAGCTTTTTCAGTTTTGTCCATGCCCGTGACCCCGATCAAGGGAAATGGTCGAAAAACAAAGCGCAGGTCCTCGCGGTTTTGCATTAAGGCGGCGATCGCGATGGACAAACTTCTGCACCCCGGAGATTGAAAGTCGCAATATTCCACAAGGGTGACCGGCGCATCTGCCGGCCCGAAGGAAAAATCCGTACCACTAACAGGTGGATAATATGAACCTGCCTCCGGAGCCGGAGTGGGTTCAGATGATACGATCGAGCAGGTTACTTCTGGCGTGGGCGTCTCAAGGATGATCTTTGGATCGAGAACGATGGGCGGGGTTGGAGTGGCTTCTGCTTTTGAGGTACAGGCACTCAGAATGAAAATACCTGAGATGAAGACCATTGAAATAAATAGAGTACGTTTCATTTGCATCGTTCTTTCCTCGGATGCTCACAAAGAGGGCCGGCTTGCAGTGATATTATTTATTTAACGCTCTCTGCAAATCTTCAAAACTGGTCATCCATGCGATCGTGTTGATGAAATCGGCGAGTGTATCGCTTTGGACGCGCAGGGCACGTACCGCCGGGCCGACCGGGTCTTCGCCTGCCGCGCCGCCGGGCACATCGGCATATGCACCGTAGAAGGCGAAATAAGCCTGGTTGATCTTGCGAATCAGGTAGCCATTCTGCAAAAAGATCAGGCGTCGCGATTCCATGTAGGCTTCGGCTTCTTCGATCTTTCCCTCGGCGAGCATCGCATCCGCCGTGACGCGCGTCTCGTGCATTTCTGCGCGGAAGTCGAATGGAGGGCGCAGAAAATCCCCGGGTTCGGGATGGTCAAACGGAGCAGAGACCAGGTTGAGTCCCGCCCGGAGCGCAGTCGCAGGGTTAGGGCGCGAAGCGCCGGCCAGTTCCGGGTAAAAGCGTCCGAGCACGAGCGCGCTGATCTCTCCTCCGGATATGGATGCGGCGGTCTCGTTCATCGTGCGTAATTCAGGAGAGTCTGAGTACAAAAATCCCAGCGGACGCAGCGTCAGATAGTTGTGCGTCCACTCGTGTGAGATGGTGCTGAGAAGCCACCGCAGGTCCGTAGTGCGCATGACCATGGTGGGATAAACGCCAACTCCGCCGATGGGCACGACCAGTGATGAGGCAGTTAGGTGTTTATCTATGCTGGATTCAAGGGCAGCCTGTGCATCCACCGTGAGTTCTGTATCGAGGGAAATGTTCGCGGTCTGTTCGATGCGGTCGCGGGGTGAGACGATCAGTGCGTAGGGCAGAGGTGTGGAGTGATAAAGCACATTCGGCACGGCTTGACCTAATGTGCTCAGGCCGGCTTCCGCGAGGATCTCGCTGACCTGTCCTTGCAGGATAGCTTCGGCCAGCGGCGCGAGCTCACGTTGACGCGCGTACGTTTCTTCGAGCCCGGCGCGCAGGTCTGCAGAGGTGGCTTCCTTGTCGGCAATGTTCGCGTCCGCGTAGATCGTTTCGAGGGAATATTCCCCATCCAGTGCCGTTTGGGTAACCTGCAGATATTCCATTACAATCTGTTTTTGGCTCTCGCCGTCAAGCCTGTATGGCAGGCCAATGGACTCAGATTTAAGTTTGAGAAGTGCGGCGTCCATTGTCCAGGTTATGTAGTTGAATTCAATTTTGCGCGTGAACCTACGCACTTTTTCGATCTGGTCTGTGAGAGATGGGTTGCTGTAGGTGAAGAGCGCCGCGAAGATGATGTAGGCAAGTGTGATCTCGAGCACGCGTGAGATGCGTTGAAGCATGGGGCGGATTATAACAAAAGCGCAGGGCACGGCCATGGCATTCACCGTATTTCGGCAAACCACACCTGAATGTCAAAATGGCTGATGACAATCGTCCCCATTTTCATTAAACATTTATTAATGTATTGCTTAAGGATTTCGACTATTGTATGGCACTGAATTAGAATGAGGCAGAGTTTACAAAACGTACACAATATTTCCATAATTATTGGATACACTAATACTTGGGCGTGTAAGCAGATTCGACGCGCTGACCATATTTCTGGAGGAAATGAATGAAACAATTCTTCGCAAGATTTTCACGCAAGACGTGGATCATCATCGGGGTGGTCGCGGTCGTTCTGCCGATCGTCATTATCGCCAGAGCGAGGGGCGGCGATACAACCAGCCTGTTTCAAACCACGCCTTTAGCGCGTGGTAATTTAACGGCAACGGTCGGCGCAACGGGTACGGTCCGTTCGCACCAGAGCGCTGTGCTCATCTGGCAGACCAATGGCATTGTGGATAAGATCAATGTGGATGTCGGTGGTCGCGTTGCGCGTACGGATGTGCTGGCCAGCCTGAGCAAGCAATCGCTTAATCAGAGCATTATCCTGGCGCAGGCCGATCTAGCTTCCGCACAAACGGCTCTCGACGAGCTGCTCAATTCAGACACGGCGCGTGCACAGGCTGCGCGGAATTTGGATGCGGCCGAAAGTGCCTACAAAAAGGCTTTCGACTATCGCATGCAATTGAATGGCAGGATCACCATCACGGAGGCCTATCTGGATCACGGCGTTCCGAAAGTTCGTTATTACAAGGGCTATGCCGATAAGGAAACTATATCCGATGCCGATGAAAAACTTGCGCTGGCTGAAGCTCAATTGAATGATGCCCGCCGCGCATATGATCGCGTGAAGAACGGAAAAGATCCTGTACAGGTCGCCGCCGCCGAAGCGCGGGTGGCCGCTGTACAGGCAACCCTGAGCCAGGCTTTTATTATTGCCCCGTTTGATGGAACGGTGACTCAGGCCGGAGCAGTGGTGGGCGATCAAGTTACTGCCGGCACAGTGGCCTTCCGTGTGGACGATCTGTCGCATTTGCTTGTTGACCTTCAGGTTTCGGAGGTGGATATCAACAATGTCGCCCTCGGTCAAACCACGACATTAACCTTCGATGCCATCCTTGGGAAGGAATATCATGGTGAAGTAATGGAAGTGGGGCAGGCCGGTGATACGGTTCAGGGCGTTGTCAACTTTGTGGTGACGGTCGGATTGACCGATGCCGATCAAGAAGTAAAACCCGGCATGACCGCGGCCGTCAATATTGTGGTGGAAGAACAGCAGGACGTGTTGTTGATCCCCAACCGCGCGGTCCGTTTGGTGGATTCGGAGCGGGTGGTGTATATCCTGCTTGACGGCCAGCCTGTCAAGGTCAAGGTGCGACTCGGTTCTTCGTCCGACACTCAGAGCGTGCTGGTCGATGGCGATCTCAAGGAAGGGGATCAGATCATCTTGAATCCGCCTTCTGTTAATGGTGGACCCTTCGGTGGCTAATATGGATTGGGTGATCGAAGCGCGCGACCTGAAAAAGACCTACAAGATGGGTGAGTTCGACGTGGAAGCCTTGCGCGGCGTGTCTTTCAAGATCAAACGCGGCGAGATCGTTGCGATTATGGGACCTTCCGGTTCGGGTAAATCCACCTTAATGAATATGCTTGGCTGTCTGGACAGACCGAGCGCCGGTGAATATGTTCTTGACGGAGAGTCTGTTGGTCAAATGACCGATGACCAACTTGCGACCATTCGCAATCGTAAAGTTGGCTTTGTGTTCCAAAGCTTTAATTTACTCGCGCGCCTGACCGCGATCGGGAATGTGGAATTGCCATTGCGCTATGCCGGGTTGGCGGAGCGTCGTCGTGAACGCGCCGTGGCTTCGTTGGAAGCGGTCGGTTTGGGTGACCGAATGAAGCATCGGCCTGCTGAACTTTCGGGTGGTCAGCAGCAACGCGTCGCGGTTGCGCGCGCCCTGGTTAATGATCCTGCCATCGTCATGGCGGATGAGCCGACGGGCAATCTTGATTCAAAGGTCGGCAAGGAGATCATCAACCTGCTCCTGAATCTTAACCAGGATCGCGGCACAACACTCATCATTATTACGCATGATCCCCTGATCGCAGGACAGACCCAGCGGGTGATCCGTTTGCGCGATGGTTTGCTTGATTCTTCCGAACCAGAACCTGGTGGGAAGGCAAAGAAATGACCTTTTCACAGGCTCTGCTCGAAGCGCTTGAAAGTTTAAACGGGAATAAATTGCGTTCCGGCCTCACGGTGCTAGGCATTGTGATCGGGGTTGCAGCAGTGATCGCCATGCTCGCGGTGGGAAATGGCGCACAGGCATCCATTACCGGTTCCATCTCCAGCATCGGGACCAACTTGTTGTTCGTTTTTAGCGGCACTCCGGAGCAACAGCAGGGACCCGGTTCCAGAAGCGGGCATAATGAACGTCCATTGACTCTTGCAGATGCGCAGGCAATTGCAGATCCGTTGGTCGTGTCCTCTGTGGCCGCGGTTGCTCCGGCGCTCCAGGGGATCGGCACGGTTACTTTTGCAGGCGAAAATTCATCCACAACCATCATCGGTGTCACCCCCGCATACTTTACTGTCCGTAATCTTGAGATGTCTGAGGGCGAATTTCTAAATGAGGAGCATTCGCTTGGGCGCATGTCGGTGGTGGTGCTTGGGCCCGAGACAGCGGATAATCTCTTCGGCCATCATGACGGAATTGTCGGTGAAACAATTCGGATCGAAGGACAGCCATTCCGTGTGATCGGCGTGTTGGTGGCCAAGGGCGGGGGCGCATTTGGAAGTGAAGACAACGGGGTTTACATCCCGTTCACGACCGCACAGGCCCGTCTTATCCGTCGCGGTTCGCGTGATGAAGTTGATATTATATTCGTGCAGGCGGTTTCTGCCGAAGTCGTCCCATTGGCTGTGGATGAAATTTCGGATATCATCCGTCAACGACATCGGACACCGATTGGCGCAGATGATTTTACCGTTTTCACACAACAAGACTTTTTATCGACATTCGAGGCGATCACCGGAGTCCTGACAATTTTTCTGGGTGGGATCGGAGGGATTTCCCTGCTGGTGGGCGGGATTGGGATCATGAATATCATGCTTGTCTCGGTCTCTGAACGTACGCGCGAGATCGGTCTGCGGAAAGCGCTCGGCGCGCGAAAACGGGATATTCTGCTCCAATTTCTTACCGAGTCCTCCCTGCTTAGTTTGGTTGGCGGATTTATCGGTATCCTACTTGGCTGGTCCATCGCGCTCATTGTCGGCCAGATCGCCGCGTCAAGAGGTACTAGTTTCACCCCGGTCGTCACCATGGACGCGGTGTTGATCGCAACAATTTCTTCCACTGTCATCGGTCTCTTCTTCGGTATTTATCCTGCAAGCCGCGCCGCAAGCCTTGAGCCGGTTGAGGCCTTACGCCACGAATAGGCACTTTTATGTTGGAACAAACCTCAAAACGTCGAATCCTATTCGTCGCTTTCTTGCTCCTGGGATTCACACAGGCTTGTCTTCGGGCCAGATTGGGCGCGCCTGTTTCACTTCCCCCTGTGCAGGGGATTGAACCGATCGCAACAGAAGAACAAAATGGGTCATTCATGCCTCCCACTGCAAAGTTCGATACGCCCACTTCAACTCCAACGGAATTTTCTCCCGCACCGACGTCTTTGCCGGAAGTCACCATCACTGCGGTAAAGGGAAATCTCTTTATTCGACGCGGGCCAGACTTGGCTTATAACCCGATCGGTGTGCTGTACAACGGCACACGCGCAGATGCGATCGCGCGCGATGTACTTTCCGGTTGGGTACAGATCCTTATTCCGAATTCTGGCCATAAAGGCTGGGTATCCGTTCAAACCAATTATTCCAGGGTGGAGGGTGATTTGCACGCCCTGCCGGATTTCACTTCCACCGATTGGCCTGTCGCCGCCTACCTTAGGAATTGCACCCAGCACGAGATGTATATTCTGCCCGGCGAGATCACTTTGCCGTCCTCCCTGGGTTATCCTGAAAATGAAACCTGGCTTTATCCCGGTAAATACACGGTCTATGATCTCGATGTCGCGGATTATCCGGAAGTGATGAAGGTGGATATTCGGGAAGGCTCTGATATCGAAATTTTGGTAGATGGTGTCGGTGAACATCGTAAGTGTCCGTAAATCAATACTGATGACACTTGCCGGGAAATACTCCACGAGAGGGATGTCAAATCTCGCTCAATTACGATAAAATCAACCCATGACAGATCATAAAATCTTGATTACAGATGGCCTGGATGAAAGCGGACAGGCCATCTTGCGCGCCTCTGCAGAAGTGGATGACCGCACCGGCATCTCCGCAGAGGATTTGCTCAAGATCATTCCCGAATACGACGCGCTCATCGTTCGTGGTCAGACCAAGGTAACTGCCGCTTTACTACAGGCAGGTTCCCGTCTGAAAGCGGTTGGCCGCGCCGGTGTAGGCGTGGACAATATTGACCTCGACTCCGCGAAAGAACGCGGCGTGACTGTTGTCAATGCACCCGTGTCCACCACACTGGCGGTTACCGAGTTGACCTTTGGCCTTTTGCTAGCGCTCGCGCGCGAAATCCCGCGCGCTGATTCAGCCATGAAGCAGGGTCGGTGGATCAAGGAGGCACTGGAAGGCGTGGAACTGAACGGAAAAACGCTCGGAATTATTGGTTTTGGCCGCATTGGGATGGAAGTGGGAAAGCGCGCCGCTGTCTTTGGCATGAACGTGGTCGCGTATGACCCGTTCCTCGAAGCCGACGAGATCGAACGGCGCGGGGCGCAACCGCTCGCGCTGGATGAACTCTACGCGTGTTCCGATTTCATTTCATTGCATTTGCCGTTGAGCGTGCAAACGCGTGACATGATTGGTGGGCTGGCCTTCTCCCAAATGAAAGACGGTGTGCGGATCGTATCCGCGGCGCGGGGTGGGATCATCGATGAAGGAGCCCTGGTCGCTGCGTTGAAGAGCGGAAGGGTCGCAGGTGCCGCGCTGGATGTCTTCACGCAGGAACCGCCCGGAAAGACGGAGGCAGTTCTGCATCCACGCGTGATCGGTTCTCCTCATATTGGTGCACAGACTGCCGAGGCGCAGGCTCGGGCAGGGGATGATATCGCATCCGAAATTTTGAACGTCCTGCAAAACAAACCTCTTCGTTGGAAAGTCGCATAAATTTTTTTGGAGATAAGCATGTCTGAAAAACTCGATCAACTAAAGAAAATTCTTGGAGAGGTCTCTGACCTGAATCATGCTGCCGGCTTGCTGGGTTGGGACCAGAACGTCTATATGCCGCCCGGTGGGGGCGAGGCCCGCGGGCAGCAACTTGCCACACTGGGCAAGATCGCGCAGGAAAAATCCACTACCGATGAAGTCGGCACGCTGATTGAGCATCTCAAGCAGGAATTTGCAGGCGGGGATTCGGATGAAGCTGCCATGCTGCGCGTGGCTGCACGTAATTACGAAAAAGCCAGGCGCGTGCCTGCCGAGTTCGTTGCGGAGCAGGCCATCGTCACCACCCAGGCCTTTGAAGCCTGGGTTGAGGCGAGAGGCAAATCCGATTTCTCCATCTTCCGACCGCATCTTGAAAAAGTTGTGGAATTGGTGAAAAGATATGTTTCGTTCTTCCCGCCAGCCGATCATCCCTATGACACTTTGCTGGATGACTACGAGCCGGGTATGAAGACCGCCGAGGTGCAGGAGATCTTCAATAACCTGCGTCCGAAGCAGGTGGAATTGATCCGGGAGATCAGCTCTGCCAAACAGGTAAAGGATGATTTCCTTCATAAAAAATATAACGAAAAGAAGGTGTGGGATTTCGGGGAAGCCATCATCACCAAATTTGGTTATGACTGGAGTCGCGGACGGCAGGATAAAGCCCCGCATCCTTTTGAAACCTCGTTCAGTGTAAATGATGTGCGCATCACCAATCGATATGAGCCGAACAAGCCGCTTGCCACCCTCTTCAGCGCCATGCACGAGTCCGGCCATGCGATGTATGAACAGGGAGTGAACCCTGCCTATGAGCGCACGGCACTTGCCAGCGGCACATCGCTGGCAGTCCATGAATCGCAATCGCGCATGTGGGAAAATCTCGTGGGTCGTTCGCTTCCGTTCTGGGAGCACTTCTTCCCTGAATTGAAGAAGATATTCCCCTCGCAACTTGATGGGGTGAACGTGAAGTCATTTTACAAGGCGATCAACAAAGTTGGACCATCCCTCATTCGTATGAATGCAGACGAGGCCACATACAACCTGCATATCATGCTCCGCCTTGAACTGGAGATCGGCATGGTGACCGGCACGATGGCCGTCAAGGACCTGCCTGAGATCTGGAAGGCGAAGATGAAGGATTACCTCGGTGTTACACCGCCCAACGATGCCCAGGGTGTCTTGCAGGATATTCACTGGTCCGGCGGTTCGATTGGCTACTTCTCCACGTACGCGCTTGGAAACCTCGTTTCCGCGCAGTTGTGGGAGAAGATCAACAAAGACATTGGTGACCTCGATGACCAGATCCGCAAAGGCAAATTTGATTCGTTGCTTGGCTGGTTGCGTGAAAAGCTCCACGTCTTTGGTCATAAGTACGATCCACAGGACCTTGTCCAACGAGTCACCGGCTCAAAGATCGATGCCGCGCCATATGTTCGCTACCTGACGAAAAAATATGGCGATATCTATGGGTTGTAAAGCGGATTGACCTGACGAGACGCCCACTCGAAAGGGCGTCTCTTTATTGATATGAAACTCAGAATGATTCTATTCGCATCCATGCTCGGGCTCTTATCTGCCTGCTCACAATCAGCAGGCTCCGCCCCCACGCCTTTCCCTCCCGATTACCTGCCCACAGCCGTCGCGCTGACAGGTCAGGCCGTCTTCGCAACTGCTGACGCATTGACCGCAGCTGTACTGCCAACCGAGACATCCTTTCCAACCGAGACGTCCATCCCATCAACACCACTTGCAACGGCTACACCGACCTTTGAACCCGGTTTCACTGATTTTGCTCAAGTCCGGTTTCTCTCGCCCGGGCCCATGTCCAGCCTGATATCGCCGATCAATTTACAGGTTATGCTTGTTTCCGGCAAAAGCGCGATCGTTCAGGTGGATCTGCTAGGTGAAGATGGCCGGCTCCTGCAGCGTCAACTGGAGCGCGTCCAGCGCAATCTGGGCGGCAATTATCGCAGTTTTGATCTGAAATTTGAAATACGCGCCGTCTCTGAAAAGGGTTACATCCGCATCAGCTCCCGAGACGAGCACCATCGTATTGCGACGCTCAACACCATGCCCGTGCTCCTTTATTCCATTGGTGAAAGCCAGATTAACCCTGTGGGCAACATGATCTACGAGCGATGCATGCTCGAAGGTCTCAAAAATGGCGATGATATCTTCGGCGGTGTATTAACTCTAAAAGGTCGTTTTTGGCCGTTCAATCACCAACCTGTCTTCGCAGAACTTCTTCTCCCGGACGGCAAGCCGATCAGTTCCCGCGTGCTCACCTTTAAGGGAGTTGACCCGGAAGCCTTTGAAACCACCCTGCCATATAAAGTCAAGGAGCCTACCCTGGCGCGCCTCACTTTTAGACAGGATAACCCGGCGCTTTCGGTCAGCGACCCTGAATTGAAGAAAAATGTTTATGTTTACACGATGGAAGTGATGCTGAATCCATAGCCCAGCTTGCCAAACCAAGGTCGGGTGGTATAATTCGCACGCTTTCTCCTTGCGGGGATGCTATCGGGGTGTGGCTCAGACCGGTAGAGCGCACGGTTCGGGTCCGTGAGGTCGGAGGTTCAAATCCTCTCACCCCGACAGATGAACAACGACGCAGGTGGTACCGGACACCTGCGTTATTTTTTTTACTTATTGCATATCCATCAAGACCAGCGGTTTCCATATCCAGTAAGACCGCGCCGCCCTCAAAGACACTTCTTGATTATTTGCGGTAGAATTTGCAGGTTGAAACCAAATGAGTTCCGACGGTTAATTTATCCATTGATTGCAAAGAGAGCGAGTAGAAATGCCAACTGTACGTACTGATGTGATTAAACTTGGAGATAAATTTGCGACAGTGTTCGGCGATGATGTGTCCGTGGGACAAACCGCCCCTGAATTTACCTCCGTTGTGCCGGGCTGGGCTGCCGTGAACCCGTTGCAGGACTCCAAAGGAAAGGTCATTATCCTTTGCGCGGTGCCTTCGTTGGATACTGAAGTGTGCGACCGCGAAACCCTCCGTTTTAACGAAGAGGCTGCAAAGTTAAGCGAGGATATCGTGATCTACACCATCAGCACCGACTTCCCGATGGCTCAGAAGCGCTGGTGTGGCGCAGCAGGTGTGGACAAGGTGAAGATTGTGTCAGATGTCCTTGAAGCAGATTTCGGCATTAAATACGGCCTGCTGATCAAGGAACGTCGTTTTCTGCGCCGCGCCGTTTTTATTGTTGGGCGCGATGGCAAGCTGGTCTATGTTAAATATATGCCAGTACTCGGCGAAGAGCCGAATTATGTCGAAGTGATCAAGGCAGCTAAAGAGGCATCGAAATAGAAACAAAAAGGACTCTGCGTTACCACGCAGAGTCCTTTTTGTTTCATATGGATTATTTTACTGGCGGTCCCGACGGGATTCGAACCCGCGATCTCGGCCTTGACAGGGCCGCATGTTAGGCCGCTACACCACGGGACCAATATATTAAGCGGGCAGTAGTTTACCATGAGGGTATATCGATGTCAATACGCGCCGCTCGAATACAGCGCGGGATCGGTGGGTGTTAAGCCGGATGGATCATGTACATATACCCAATCGCCTTCGTGGGCCCAATTATAGAGCCAGTGTGCATCGCCAACAGAGAGATTGACACAGCCATGCGATTGAGGGTAGCCAAAACGTGTGCGCCAGTATGCGCCATGTAGGGCGCGCGCGCCATCGAAATACATAGTCCAGGGCACGTTGTCGAGATAATAAAAATCAGAGGGATCATTATTCCGCATCTGTTCAGACTCTTTTTTCTGGAAGATCTGGAAGAGACCGGGGCGCGTCCAGAATGGTTCAAGGCCGCTTGCGATCACCGTCGCAAAGATGAGTTGATTATTCTCGTATACGGCAAGAGTTTGTTCGGCAAGGTCTACATCGATCCAGCGATTGGTGCCAATTCCCGGC
>CAZSVR010000002.1:0-39662 GCA_964610295.1 uncultured Anaerolineaceae bacterium | reverse complement strand
GGCTGAGGAGCAGTATTCGGGATCACGCGCGCAACCTTGCGCCCCTCCACCCATTGATCCGGGCCGATCATGTACCACTCTTCGTTGTCCACCACCTGGGTCGTGTAAATATTCATGGTTTGGAAGGGATAGATCTGCCTGCCCGTTTTGCCCGCATTGTAGCCGGGCGCGCTCAGCACAGGGATCTGCTCAAAGGCCCAGCCAAACGAATTGCGTGGTGTAGCGTGGAAAACCAGTCCCTGGAAACTGGATATTTCGCCCACGCGCGCACCCTTACCGGGAATCCAGCCTCCATTTTGCATGAGGTAATACACGCCGTTCTGATCCACGCGGTCAATGTACGAGACGTAAACAAACCCGGGAGGAAATTGTTGTGACCCGGAACCTGTTTCTCCGGGGCTGCTGTATATCGGCACATAGTCCTTGTCCAAGTGGAAGTAATGATAAGGTAGTTGAGTCAGGCTGGGGTCCGGTCTTGAAGCGGGCAATGGTCTTGGAGGAATCGTCATTCCCAGGCGTGCGAGATCGGTCAAGTAGCTGGAGGGTCCCAAGGGCTGGCATTCCACTGGTTCTGATAGATAAACACCGGGTTCACAAACAACACCACCGCTTTGTGGTTCTGCAGGCAGCGTGGAATCTTGTGCATGAGCGGTTTGTATTGAAGTTGTTATGGTCAGGGATATGAAAATCAGGGTCAAAAAGTTTTTCATGGTTTTGGATTATAGCATGGTGCTTGTTTTCTAATTTGCAAACTATGACCACCGAACTTGACACAATGCAGGCCATGTTCTAAAATAGTCTGGTTATATATTAGCGATGTTCCCGCCCGATAGCGGGCTGTTTATTGCTTCCTTTTGAGGAGGGTTGGTTGACTAGAAATCGTACGCAACAAATGGTAGATCGTCTACGGGAATTGCAGGCTTCATCCCCTGATATTGAGGCTTCAGCAATCGTAAGTGTGGATGGTCTTAGCATTGCGTCAGCCCTCCCGCAAGGTGTTGAAGAAGACCGGGTATCGGCCATGTCTGCGGCCATGCTCTCGTTAGGTGAAAGAATTGCATCCGAGTTGGGGCGCGGATCCCTTGAGCAAGTGTATATCAAGGGCGTGAAAGGGTACGTTGTATTGATGTCGGTGGGACAGGAAGCAGTGCTCACCGCTCTCGCGCGTGAACAGGCCAAACTTGGCCTGATCTTCCTTGATATGCGTCGTGCCGCCGAAGATCTGGCGAAGCTGATCTAGTGGAGTTGCTATGAGCCCCCTTCAAAAAAGCGGTTTGTATTACCCCAATAAATTTGGTCTGATCACCATTAAATCCCTGGAAGAGGTGATGGGCAAGAACGGCTTGAATGCCATTATGAACCTTGGAGGATTGAATCACTACATTGAGAATTATCCTCCCGATAACCTCGATAAGGGGTTTGATTTTTCAGAACTTACTGCGCTTGGTTCCGCGCTCGAAGAGATGTATGGTCCGCGCGGTGGGCGTGGTCTTGCGCTGCGAGCCGGACGGGCAACGTTTTCAGATGCATTGAGGAATTTTGGTGCGCTGGCCGGAGCGGCGGATCTGGCCTTTGTCGTTCTTCCGCTTCAATCCAAACTGAGGATTGGTCTGCCTGCATTTGCGAAGATCTTCACCCAATTAAGTGATCAGCAAACCACCGTGGAAGAGAAAGATACTGAATGGGTTTGGACGATCCACAAGTGCCCATGTTGTTGGGGACGCACGGGTGCAGACAAACCCGTGTGTTTCGTTGCGACGGGCTTGTTGCAAGAATCGCTCAAGTGGGTTTCTGGGGGCAATGAATTCCGCGTGAATGAATCCAAATGTGTAGCCATTGGCGACGCAGTTTGCGAGTTCATCATTCAAAAAGAACCGATCTCCTAGCTCAAGCAAAGGTCTGTGGTGACAGACGCCAAGCTGAAAATACTCATCATTGAAGACGACCTGGATGTGGCCGAAATGCTGAACGCATATTTTCGCGTTCAGGGCTACGATGTGTTCACAGTCAATTGGGGGGAAGATGGCGTTCGCTCCTGTCAGACCGTCCATCCCGATGTTATTATTCTGGATATTCGCCTGCCGGATATTGACGGATATGAAGTCGCCCGCCGCGTGCGCGCCGACCGTCGGACTGCGGATATCCCAATCATCTTTTTAACGGAAAAACGAGACCGCGCCGACCGCCTGCAGGGGTTGGAATTGGGTGCTGATGATTACATCACCAAACCCTTGGATGTCCAGGAATTGCGCTTACGGGTTCGCAATTCATTAAAACGGGTCAGCCAGGGGTCGCTGACAAATCCTGTCACCGGGCTTCCTGAAGGACCTGTGGTCGATGAAATGCTGGCAGAATTACTGGATAAAGAGGGTCTGGCGATCCTGCTTGTATCCATTGAAAACATGGATTCATTTCGCGAAGCCCATGGTTTTGTCGCCTCAGATGATGTTCTGCGAGCCATCAGCTTGATGATTGTCAACACAATGCGTGAAATCAGCAAGCCGGAAGATTTTCTCGGCCAATTGAACGGGACAGATTTTATTCTAATTGTGTCTTCTTTCAATCTAATCGCATTGAACGAAAAACTGGGTTCGCGGCTTGCCCAGTCTATGGCATATTTTTACCCTATCAAAGATCGTGAACAGGCGGCGAACCAATCAAATCGTTTAAGTGCAAAGCTGGTGGAGCTCCCTGTCAGCCCGGGGAAATATGCTGATGCTGATAAGATCAAAGCGGAGCTGTTTCGCTTGAAGAGGTAGGACGTACTTGCAGATCACGGTTGTCACCCCTACATATAATGAAGCGGAGAACTTGCCCAGACTGGTCTCCGCTTTATTTTCGTTGCCCCTCGATCTTCGAGTTCTGGTAGTTGATGATAATAGTCCTGATGGTACAGGTCGTATTGCTGATGACTTACGTGACAAATTTCCAGGAAAATTGGAGGTGTTGCATCGTCCGGGGAAAATGGGTTTACGCTCGGCCTATTTGAATGGATTTCAGAGAGTGTTAAATGAGGGGGCACAAGCTGTGGTTCAGATGGATGCGGATTTTTCCCATGACCCTTCCGCGTTGGTAGAGATGTCGAAACAACTTCGGTCGTACGACGTTGTGCTTGGATCCCGCTATATACAGGGTGGTTCTGTGGATGAGCGCTGGTCTGGGTGGCGAAAGGGTCTTTCTGCGTTCGGCAATTTTTATGCACGGAGTATTCTAGGTTTACCTTTTCGAGACGTGACCACAGGATATCGCATGTGGCGACGGGATACTTTACTGCAAATGCCGTTGGAGCGTATTCAATCCAATGGCTATGTCTTTCAAGTCGAGATGGCATATTTAGCTGAGTGCCTTGAATTCAAGATTGGCGAGTCGCCAATCTATTTTGCGGATCGGCGGTGGGGAAAATCGAAAATGTCTATCAAGATTCAGATGGAAGCTGCTTTACTGATTTGGCAGGTATGGTGGGGATATCGTGATTTGCATAAAGCGGGCCGCGCAGGTAGATTGTGAAGTTATTTTCAATCGGGGCAATGAATGAAAATATGGGCTTTTCCTTCCTTGTTTCTAGTGAAGATATCCCCTTTTCTCTATGATTTCATAGGGTTGCACTTCCATTTCATTTGTATTGGCGTTCGCGAGCCCCCAAATTTTCTCAACTTAGCGCTGTATAATTGACTAGTAGTGTGTCGATCACGAATCTTTGCTTCAATTCGTTCGGACATACCCTAAAGGGGGCTCACCTGCACTGCAACAAACGCAGTGCGGCGCAAGTGTCGCACAAGTCCTCGCTCAGGTCATCAAAGCCTGCTTCGGCAGGCTCAGCACACCGCCTGCGGGGCTGGTTCGTAGCCCGTTAGGGCTTCCACGTACTGAGGCAGGACTTTAGTCCGCCGATGTCGAAATCATACAATCAGCGTTGACAAACTACTAGCCCGTTCCTAATGATTGTGGAGGGTTATATCTCCTTTCGGATTTGTAAGCTATGATTAGGGCTCTCTGGGAATTATAATAAATTAGGTATGCTTTAATATCTATCGTAAGTGTTGCCTGATTGTTCAGGAGTAGATTATGTTTTTAGCTCGCCGTTCTTGCCCATTTCTATTGCTGCCTTTTATGGTGGCTATATTAATTCTAGCATCAGCATTTCCTGCAGCGGTTCTTGCGGATGATGAGGTGCCGACACCGGGGGCAACTCCGGTGGTAGCAGACACGCCGGATGCTCCTCCGCTTGAGGAAGGCTCGACCAATTCTTTTGTAGGTTCTGACGATGTTAATCTCGAAGATGCAACTTCTATGCAGAGTGGGGTGGAAGTAGCAATATCGGAAGATGATCAGAGAATTTCAGCTGAGGGAAATATGTCGCCAAATGTGTTAGCGACCACAATGCCCATTTGGTGTCCAATCGGCATTGAGCCTATCGCCGGGCAGCATGGATGTACTGCAGAATTTGGAAGTATCAGTCTTTTGCTGGATTATTTGAACTCTAACACTCTGGGAGATCAAGGCAGAATTTGGATCCCCGAACTTAGCTCATCTGATAATGTCGATACTTCTTCAGAGCAATCTCAAACAACTGATCAGGGTGCAGCTGATGATGTGAATGAGGGCACAAGCGGGGTAAATGTAATTATTTTAGATAATAGTGGAAATTCATTACCTCTGGATGGCGAGATGGCAGCCAATGCGTTGTTGAACGGACAGCCAGTGTGGTGCCCGGATGGCCTTACACCATCCAGTAGTGAGAATTGTACAAGTTCTGCCGGGAGTTTGGGGCTTTTGGTTTCCATGATGGAAAATGGCTCGTTGGAAGACGGTGCTATTTATATTCAGGCTCCGCCATCCGATGCTGTAGTTTCTGAACATGCAAGCCTGCCGCCTCCACAGGCCAATGCGGCAGTTGATGGCGACGGCCAGGAAATACCACAGGCAACAGATTTGCCTGCGAATGAAGATGATCCCTCTACCAAGGCCATTTTGCATGATCCCATCTGGTGTCCCAATACAGCCCCTTCACCGACACCCGGTGCCGGTGGGTGTACACCTTCTCAGTCGAACCTTGAAACATTGATTGCCTTTCTAATGTTGCCGGGCAACGAACCGGGTGCAGATGGTAAGATTTGGATCCAGCAAGGAATTGATACCTCGTCCACCACAGATGTTATTGATGGGAATGTTTTTACCAATTGGAAGAATTACTCATTATCATTGCAAGGAGGCTGGATTGGCGGCATTTTAGGCGATCCATCTATAACCGGGAACACCACTTTTTCTCAAGCCATTTCGGTGACCAATTGGTTGAATGATGTATTCGTTAGTGATATTATCGTTCAAAATACGACCTCGACCGGCTTGCATGTCTTGACAACCGGTAATATTGGTTTGAATAATATTACGTCAACAGGAAACGCACTCGACGGGGTCTTTGTCCACAACGATGCTGGCGGGACTGGGACCGTAACTATCACCGGGACGAACGACATAAGCAACAATCTTGACGATGGCTTGGTGGTTCGTTCAAACGATTACATAAGCGCAAATCAAATTAATGCATCGGGGAATGGGGATGTCGGTGCATATCTTAAGAACAATACGGGCAGCGGCAATATTTCATTAACAGGTACGAATGTCTTTAGCAACAATGGTGCCAACCCCGCATTCTTTCAATTTGACACCGGTCTGAAACTCGATAGTAATGGATCCATCAATATTGACAACATTACTGCCAGCAATAACTTGATGGGCGGTACAGATTTTGGTACTGCCACGGGCTCGGTAATCCTGACCGGAAATAATTTTTTCATTGCCAATGGCGGTGCGGGCCTGGATATATCCATCAGTAGCGGCGGGACCATCGATCTGCAAAATATCACAGCTACAGGTAACGCATTAGCCGGGGCGACCCTGTTCATAGGAAGCGGTGCCGGCAGTGGTTTGGTCAACATACATATCACCGGCGGCGTGAATGTATTTAACAACAATTCATCCGACGGTCTGGTGGTCTCGACCTACGGAGATATCGTCCTGAGCGACATGGACGCGAGCGGAAATACCGGTAGTGCGAGCGGCGCCCGGCTGGGTACCGCCTGCAACATTACAATTAATTCCAGCACCCTTAACACGAATGCCCAGTATGGTTTTGATGACAGCCTTTCACTGCCCACCTATCCGGCTTCGATTGCATTAAACTCAGTGACGCTGGTTGGAAATACCCTGGGAGCTTATTTGGTCAATAATCCGAATACGGTCATACCTGCGGCTTTCCCCTATCCTTGTACAGTTCTGCCCGGCGCGCCGGCGGGTAATTCGTCATTAAAAAATGTTTTGGTCCAGCCCATAGCGCTGCAGCTAAATACCATAAACCTCGCTGGGGGTGCCAACCCTGTTGATTTGAATTGTACGGAGTTCAGCGGTACTGTGCTGGTTTTGGCAAACGGTGACCAGGTCAAGTATATGTGTCCGACCTTGGGTCAAGTCAGCTTAATCCACGTGGAAGAGGCTGGCGCGAATTTCCCGGGCGCGTTGCCCACAAATCTTGTATTTACATCTGCCATGGAGACGCACTTATCAGAGGCTGGCATCGATCAGCCGTTGACATCAGGTGATTTGATTGTTTCCTTCGTAATCCCGGTTGATATTGCCGGATTTGATTTTGCAATCCTTTATTTTGATGGTTCAAACTGGCTTGACCTTTCAACGGCCACGTTTTCAGACGGCAAGTTGGTCTCCAACGGCGGGTTCAAGACCGAAAACGGCATGTTCGAAGCTACTACAAACTTTCCTGGGACCTTTGTTCTGGTAAGGAAATAGTTTCTTGATTTCCTGCATTTGTCAAATGTGAGGGACGAATGTGTTTCGTCCCTCTTCAATTTTGAAGAGCGGATTTGCTGATGAAGATATTTGTAATGGTTATGGTAATGTTGCTCATTTCCGCTTGTGGAGTCAGTCCACAAACAACAGCAATTCCCTCTATAACGAGCACCGCTGATCTCTGCGCATCAAATTCCGTGCCGGGGGAAGTGGACAAAGTCCATAAGTTACTGCGTGAGTTTGACGATGCCTCGTTATTGGCTACCAACACCCCGCGGGATCAGTTGCCACCCGTTATTTCCGAGATGCAGCGAATTCGGCGCGCTGCGGAGGATCAAATTGTTCCCCCCTGTTTGGCAGCCCTCAAGCAACTTCTATTGAAGCATATGAATACAGTCATAAATACCCTGGTTGCATTTCTTGGTGGCGCTGACCAAACCTCTTTGAATCAAGGCGCAGAGCTCGCTCGCCGGCAACATAATGCTTATGCACTCGAATACGCCCGTCTGCTTGGGTTGACCGTGGTTGTTCCTGCTACGTCCACTCCTGATTTATCTGCAACAGATACGCCATTGCCTCCCACTCCTGTAGCTTTAAGAGTGACCAACGCCACTGCTGAGGTTCTTAACTTGTATGCCGATCCATCCGTTGATTCAACGGTAGTTGCAGTTTTATTTGTCAACCAAACGGCACCTGTCGTGCTGCAAAGCCCGGATGGTCAGTGGTTTCAGGTTGAAGTGCCTGGCCAGGCGAATCAATTTGCCTGGGTGCAGTCATCTTCTGTGACTTTATCACCATTGGTTCCATGATATTTGAACGATAAAAAAAAAGGGCCCTACCCAAATCCATCACAATCTGATAATATATGTCCCGTACGCCGATCTTTCGACTGTGTTCAAGAAAAACCCTCGGCTTTCCCGTCGGGGGTTTTTGTGTGCATAAAACCTTTGACCGCAGACGGCTGATTGTGGACGATCCACTTCCGTCTGTTGGCTCAAATAATGAATAGCTGATATCGACTCAACCAAACCACTCAATAACGAGTACTCTATGCAAATCGAACGAACTGACCTCCGTAACATAGCCATTATCGCGCACGTTGACCACGGCAAGACCACCCTCGTGGATGGCCTGCTTGGTCAATCGCATACATTCCGCGAAAATCAGCAGGTTGTAGAACGTGTAATGGATTCAAACGACCTCGAGCGCGAGCGCGGTATTACCATCCTCGCCAAGAACACCGCAATTTCCCTGATCGATCCCACATCCAATCAACCTGTAAAGATCAATATTGTGGATACGCCCGGCCATGCCGATTTTGGCGGCGAGGTCGAGCGCGTCATGAATATGGTGGATGGTGTTTTGCTCCTCGTCGACGCCGCCGAAGGACCCATGCCTCAAACCCGCTTCGTGTTAAAGAAAGCCCTTTCGATGGGACACAAAGCCATCGTCGTGATCAACAAGGTGGATCGCAAGGACGCCGAACCCGCACGCGTGTTAAACGAAACCTTTGACCTATTCATCGAACTTGGCGCCAGCGAAGACCAGGCGGATTTTCCCGTTATCTATGCCCAGGCCACTGCCGGGAAAGCTGGTCTTACCGCCGACCTGGGGCCTGATCTGCAACCTTTATTCGACGTCATCCTCAAGCATATTCCTCCACCAAAAGTGGACCCGGATGCGCCATTGCAACTTCTCGTCACCATGCTCGGTTATGACGATTATCGCGGCGTGACCGCGATCGGGCGCGTCTTTGCGGGTACGATCAAAGCCGGGCAAAAACTGGCCCGCATGAAGTTGGACGGGACGATCCTGCCCGAAAGCGTACGTTATCTTTATACCTTCAAGGGCTTGAATAAAATTGAGATCGACGAGGTCAAAGCGGGTGATATTATTTCACTGGCCGGCCTCGAAGGTATTGCCATCGGCGAAACTCTTGCAGACCCGGCCAGCCCCGTGGCCTTACCGACCATCAAAGTGGAAGAGCCAACGGTTCGCATGACGTTCGGTGTGAACACCTCTCCGTTTACAGGCAAGGAAGGCACGTGGAGCACGTCACGCAAACTACGCGAACGTTTATATGAAGAACTGCGCACCAATGTTTCCTTGCGTGTGGAAGATACCGATTCTGCTGAAAACTTTTTAGTCTCCGGGCGCGGCGAGCTGCATTTGGGTATTCTCATCGAAACCATGCGCCGTGAAGGATATGAATTCCAGGTCTCACGACCTGAGGTTATTTATCACAGGGCGGAGGACGGCGTATTACTCGAGCCATACGAAGAAGTCCATGTTGAGACCAGCGCTGAAACTGTCGGTGTTGTGGTGGAAATGCTGGGGAGTAGACGCGGCAAAATGATCGATCTGCAGGATGTAGGTCAGGGGATGACGCGCATTGTATATATCGTGCCCACGCGTGGCTTGCTCGGTTTCCGTTATCAGTTTCTCACTTCCACGCGCGGCGCGGGAATCATGCACACGATCTTTAATGGATACGATGAATTAGCCGGCCCAATGGCATCACGCACAAAAGGTTCGGTTGTTGCGTGGGAGGCCGGGACGACCACAGCTTATGCGCTAAAGAGCGCAGAAGACCGGGGGCAGTTGTTCGTGGGTCCGGGTGTGTCCGTCTATGAAGGCATGGTAGTGGGCGAGAACGCTCGCGGCGGTGACCTGGCCATCAATGTATCCAAAAAGAAACATCTAACGAATATGCGCGCATCGGGTGGAGATATGGAAATTCGCCTCACGCCTCCGCGGCAAATGTCCCTCGACGAGGCGATTGAATACCTCTCAGATGATGAATTGCTGGAAGTAACGCCTGAGTCATATCGCATTCGCAAGCGCATTTTACGCACCGACGAGCGCGGCAAGCAGACCAAGAAGGTCAAAGAACAGCTTAGTGAAGAATAAGGATAAAAGTGCGGAGGAACTACGGACAAGTCATGGATGCAACCGCGCTGTTGGTCTCGCCTATAGGATTATACGCCTGGATCTGGTAACCTACACTTTGGCCTGAAAGCAGTGTAATCGTCTCGGCAAAGTATGTGGAATTGGCGGGTAACTCTGCGATCAATTCACCATTCCTTAACACGCGGTACCCTGTTTCGTTGGTTGCCTTATCGTTCCAGGTAAGAGTTATATCAGCGGAGCCTGTGCCATAACAGAAATATGTCCATCCTTTTTGCGGGAATGTCGGCGCTGCGGGGGCGTTTCCTTGCGGTGTGGCTGGCGCGGTGACGGTCGGCACACCCGCAAAACTACCTGCGGGTGTGGTGAATTCGCCGGATACCCAGCACTCGCCTAATTTGGTGGAGACAATCCAGTAATTTGGGGGAAAGAAACCGACGATCTGGACTGGTTCCGCCGGAAGGATTTGAGTAACGCGTTCGTAATTCGTACCGGGGCCCGTGCGGCAATTCGTCACTTCACCAACGCTGGCCATGGCCTGGGAAAATGTTGGGGTGATATCCACTGTAACCGGATTTTCGCCATCCGGGCTGGCCAGTGGTGTAATGTTGATTGCGGCCTGGACAGTGAGCGCAGCCGCCGTGGCAATTTGCGGATCGGTCACTCCTTCGACAGGAAGATTGCAGGATGAAATTAATATACCCGCCAAAAATAAAACGACTGAGATGCTCTTCATGAATTTCCTCCGATGATACTTTTAGGACGCTCCATCTGGATCAGATCGGTCACGCGACAAAATCCGCCTCCCATCAAGCGGCCAACAGGCTTAAGCGCCGATAGATCAATTTTAGCCTGTCCCAGCATGACCCTATCTTCGGTGTGGATGTGCAGGATCATGCCTATCACAATGGAGCCTCCCCTCGGCTCGTTGTTAATTTCAATGATCTCCCTTACCCTGCACTCAAAATGAATGGGACTTTCCTTCACGCGCGGTGGTTTGACGGAGACGGAGGGTGCGAGGGTCAACCCCGCATATTCAAACTTGTTGAGATCGGGTGGCGCTTCAATGGACGATGCATTCATTGCCTGTAGCGTATCCTCGGGTAACGATATTCACCACAAATTCATTAGTCGCACGGACATTGTTCAGGGTGTCTTTCGCCTTTCCATCTGTCCCGCGGATCTGGGGACAAAAAAGCAGAGTTGGCGGGTTTGAGCAGACAGCGTTGAAGAACGAGAACGGGGCCAGATTCGGGCGGTCATGCAAGTCTATCGTGGAGAGCCAGCCGATCGGCCGGGGAAGGACCGAGCCGGTCAAAATTTTGTACACGGATTGGTGGGGGAGTGTTGTCGGGTTGATTTCCATGTTATGCGATCTTTTTGTGCGCGCGTCCGCCGACGCGGAAAAATTCTACACGTCCCTTTTCGTCGCGAATGAAATCGCCAAGTACATCTTTCAAAGGTTCATCCAGGCCTAATACCTCATCTTTTTCGTAAAAGGCGAATTGCATGGGAGGCATGGCGGGGCCGGGCGGCGAATTTGGAGTGGGAATGCCACCAAGTGGAATGTGATGATACGTAAGATATCCATTCTTTGCTTTAAGATCGAACGCTTCGGTGCCGATGCGATAGGAGCCGATGTATTCTTTTAGTTCAGTAGATGGCCGTCGATTTGAGGTGGGCAATGAAGGTTTGATGTTGAGATACAACTCCAGGGCGGAACTGATCGCATTGTCGTTTAGGATACCGCCTGCATCACCGTTGGTCAGGATGGCCATCGCAAAATCTTTTTCTGGAATGAACATGAAGACCGCTTGTTGGCCGTGCGTGGCGCCGCCGTGACTATAGCGAGTTAGATTTCCTGCCTGACGGATAAACCAGGTAATGCCGATCTTGCCGCGTCCGCCGGCTTCCGCTTGTGGGATGCGCATTGCTTCCAGTGTTTTTCTCTTGATGATGCGATTTCCATTACCCATCTGAAAGCGCGCGTAGGCGAGCAGGTCTTTCACGGTGCTGACCACGCCTCCCACGCCGTTACCTGCGCGCCCAATTGCCCAGGGACGCGCGACATGCAGTTTCTTATTTTTCTCGTAATGTCCAACGACAAACCGATGCGTAATGAGAATGTCACTTGGGAAGAAAAAGGTCATTTTTAAGCCGAGTGGATCAAGCAACATTTCCTGCGCGGCTTGCTCGTATGGTTTGTGAGTGATCACTTCGATAATGCGGGATGCAATATTGAAGCCTGTGTTGTTGTAAGACCATATTTTTCCCAACGGCTGAATTTGCGCAAGTTTGGCAATGTCTTGCACCATTTTCGCCAGTGCGTCATCGCCGTTCCCGAAATCATTGAAGTAATCGCCGACCCAGCCGCCCAGATGTGTAAGCAGGTGACGCGTGGTGACTCGTTTAGCTACATTTTCATCGCGCAGTTTCAAGTCTTTGATGTATTTTCGAACCGGTGCGTCGAGGTTGATCTTTCCCTGTTCGGCAAGTTGCATGAGCATGGTTCCGGTGAAGGTCTTGCTGATGGAACCCACTTGAAAGAGCGTATCTGGCGTAACTGGTAGTGGATTTTCGATGCTGGTGATCCCGTAACCTGCCGTGCATTCCTTGCCTTTGTGCCAGACGCCAATGACAACGCCGGGGATCTGAAGCCGCTGCATATCCTTAACGACGCGCGCACAAAATTTTAGAAACGTTTTATCTTTGATGGTGTGAAGTTGTATTGCCATGTAATTTAAAGTGGGAAGAAAGGTGAATGTAGCGGAGGATGCCGATCGAGGTTAATGGCGTTAATTTATTCTCCATCGCCTTCCAACCACGAGTCCATGTATTCAGGTTTTTCAAATTCTAGCGCGTCTTTGGTGAGATGCAATGGATAGAAGGTATCGACCATGACCGCCAGCTCCTTGGTTTCTTTCATTCCGATACTGGCTTCCGTCATGCCGGGTTGCGGGCCGTGCGGCAGGCCGTATGGATGCAATGAAATATCACAACGGTCGATCCCTTTGCGGCTCATGAAGTTGCCTTCTGCATAATAGATCACCTCATCCGAGTTGATGTTTGAATGATTGTACGGCGCCGGGATGGCATCCGGATGATAGTCAAATAAACGCGGGACGAATGAACAGACGACGAAGTTATGTCCCTGAAAGGTCTGATGGGAGGGTGGAGGCTGATGAACGCGCCCCGTGATCGGTTCATAATCTTCGATGTTGAATATCCATGGATAGAGATACCCATCCCAGCCAACAACATCGAATGGATGATGATCGAGTACATGTTTGCTCAATCTCTCGCGAACCTTGATGCGTACCTCAAATTCACCGCGATCAGTGTGCGTTTCCAATTCTTCGGGCAGGCGAATGTCTCTTTCAGAATACGGCGCGTGTTCAAGCATCTGACCGAATTCGTTGCGGTATCGTTTGGGTGCCTCGATCTGCGAAGGATTCTCAATCGTAAAGAAGCGCGCCTCCTTGCCGTCGATCTGCATTTGCCAGGTGGTTCCGAACGGAATCACAATGTAGTCGCCTTTACGGAATTTGAGATTCCCAAATTGTGATTTCAATATGCCACTTCCCTCATGCACCCACCAGGTTTCGTAGGCCTGTGCGTTACGGTAGAAATAATCCATGCTTTTGCCGGCGCGTGCAATGCCGAGGATGACGTCCTTATTTGCCAACAACGGAATACGCGCGGAAACAGGATCTGTCCCAGGCGGGGCATCGGTCGTCGCAAAGGCGCGATGACGGATCGGACCGAAATCCACAGTTTCGGGCATTCGCGGGCCGAGGTCCTCGGTCTTCTTCACGCGCGGCGGGATGAAGTTGTGGTAAAGAATGGATTGAATGGATGAGAATCCTTCCAGCCCCATTAATTCTTCGCGATAGAGTCCGCCGTCCGCCTTGCGAAATTGTGTATGTCGTTTATGGGGGATCTCTCCAAGTTTATGGTAGAAAGGCATAGGAACTCCTTATTTACGATTTTGTTTATGAAAGCATCACGTAAGTATTCGGCCCTTTTAATTTTGCCTGTTTCAGGGCGGCTTCAGCTTTCTCCATGAGCAGTTCACGCGTTAAGGATTCGCCCCCGGCATGAGATGCAGCGCCCATGTTCAACGAAAACGCGATCGAATTTCCATTCGGGGTGTTGAACTTGTTTCTGAAAACGGATATCAGCCGTTCACAGACTGTCCGCAGGCCTGTTTCGTTGGCGGTGGGCAACAAGACCTTGTATTCGCGGCCTGTGCCTGAAGGGATGTCTACAGAGCGCAGATGTGTATTGAGCGCGGTGGTGAAGATCTTGGGCGCGTCGTGCAAGGTTGCTTCTTCCAGTCCTGCTGCGGGAGTCATTTCAATATAAAGCATCGCCAATGGGGCAGGGTAGCGCACCGAACGCGAAATTTCATACTCCAATAAAACCTGGAACACGTCATTGCTGTAAACCTCATTGCCACGCGAAAGTTCATGCTTCATAATAGCCTTCCTTCATGGGTTGTAAACCACTACGCTTTCCTGCTCATTCGGGTCATTGCGTGCAACCACCGCAATCACATCTTCGGTATCGCTCAGGTTTACCGGTTAATGTGGAACATTCGGCGGGATAAAGAGAAAATCGCCCGCATCGTTGATACTGGAATGTTCAAGATTTTTGCCATATTTCGTTTCAGCGCGGCCCTGAAGGATGTAAATGGCTGTTTCGTATCCATTATGATAGTGCGCCACGGCCTTGCCGCCAGCCGGAATTACGACGATGTGCATGCACAAATGTTTGGATCCCGCGGAGGCGGCCGAGATCCCTTCAAAATTCGGTAATTCCTGCCTGGTGATATGCGTACTTTTGGATCGAACGGTGATGATCTTTGTGTTTTCCATGGGTTTTCTTTTATTGGATCGATATGGATTGGATCATGGAATCGAGCGAACCCAGGGAAGGCTGGAATACGCCCGCGTCAGCAGTATTCAATCTTTCGCTGATGGCAGCATAATAGGCGTTGAATTCTTCTGCGCCAGCATTATCTCTGGGGAAGGCTATTCCATCCACGGGCAAAGCAGAAGCAGGATTACCATCTGCGACGAGAAATGCTGCACTGATGGGGAAAGCGGCTGAGATGTAATACAAACTATCGTTCGTGAGACCTTGATAATAATAAAATACCTGATCGTTTGAAACCGGGGCGACCCCCGTCAGAATCTCGGTGATATAACGGAGTCCATGCCCATTTTGAGAGGAGAATGATTTTGCTTGCGGATTCAACGGGCCAAGGGTTAAGGCCTCCGCTATAGGTTGCCCGGCTTGATATGGCTGGGTCTGTAAAGTTGTCACGGCTTGTTGAGTTATATCCGTGTACGTAGAATATTCAGACGCCTTGAATATCACGATCCGTGCCTTGCGCCCGATCGCATACCCATTAATATCAAGAACAATATGTTGAGGCATTGGCCCGTTGGATGGGTTGATAAACGGGAGTTCCACATCATCGGTCCTGGCCGGCGTTATGCCGGCCCCCAGACTATTTGGAATGGAAATCGAAACATTTTCAAATTGATAAACTGGAACAGAC
Organism: uncultured Anaerolineaceae bacterium; assembly: GCA_964610295.1. Taxonomy (GTDB): domain Bacteria; phylum Chloroflexota; class Anaerolineae; order Anaerolineales; family Villigracilaceae; genus Villigracilis. Next base: position 24,385 of record CAZSVR010000002.1, on the reverse strand, counting down.
GATGGAAGCGCGTGCATGGTAGCAGCTACAATGGTCTCCACCCCGGATTGGTCCGGAGTATTTGAGAGGGTGCTCGATCCGCAGGCGAATGTCACAAGCGCCACAGCCAACATTGGAACAAAGATGGTTCTTTTCATTATTTTTTCTTTCCGATCGTATTCTTGAGAATACCAATTTGCTCAATTTCCAACTCGACAACATCGCCTTCCTTCAACCACGGACCTTCCGCCTTTGTCAATTCGAGCAAACATCCCGTGCCTACAGTTCCAGAGCCGATCACGTCGCCTGGTTGCAGATCAACTGTGTCCGATGCCCTTGCGATGATCTCGCCGAATGACCAGAACATATCTTTAAAATTTCCTCTGGACATTTCAACACCGTTGACTCGCGCGGCCATCTTGAGATCGTACACACCTGCGCGGTTTTCTGCTTTATCAGCAATCGCTTCGCGCGTGACAATGAGCGGGCCCAGCGACGAGGCGAAGTCTTTCCCTTTGGCAGGGCCCAGCCCAACTTTCATTTCTTCGCGTTGCACATCACGCGCGGACCAGTCATTGAATATCGTGTAGCCGAAAATGTGCGCGGCTGCTTCTTCGGGTTTGATATCACGTCCACCTTTACCGATGATCACAGCGATCTCCAATTCGTAATCCAGCGCGTTCGAATAATGCGGGTTAGGGATAATATCATCAGGCCCAAAAATACTGTGTGGATTTGTGAAATAAAAGACCGGGAACTGATACCATTCTTCCGGCACTTCGCGCCCGCGATTTTGATTCGCTGTTTTGACGTGTTGCTCAAAGGCGTAGGCGTCGCGTAATGTTGTTGGCACGAGCGGCGCGTGGAATTTCACTTCATCCATTGCAAAGGATTCTCGTTCCGCGCGTTTGGCTGCAGCCCGCGCGCCTGCCTTGATCACGGCTTGCATGTCCGCGAATGGGAGCGGGTAGACTCTGTCATTTGAAACAAGGGCAGGTCTCGCTAAAGCGCGAGGCGTGCTGACGGTGGCGAAACGCATGGAAGGCTAGAGATTTCCGCGTCGCTCTTGTTCCATCTCTATCGATTCGAACAATGCTTTAAAGTTTCCTTTGCCAAATCCTTGTGAACCGCGTCTTTGAATGACTTCAACGAACATGGTCGGACGGTCTTGAATGGGACGTGTGAAAATTTGCAGGAGGTAACCTTCATCGTCGCGATCCACCAGAATGCCAAGCTCGTTGATGGTTTTCAGGTCTTCTTTGATCTTGCCGACGCGGTCTGGAAGCATTTCGTAATAGGTGTCTGGCACACGCAAGAATTCAACGCCGCGCTTACGAAGTTGCCCAACTGTTTTCAATATATCACCCGTTATGATGGCAAGATGTTGGACGCCGGGCGTTAGATAGTAGTCGAGATATTCTTCGATCTGGCTTTTGCGCCTGCCTTCTGCCGGTTCATTGATCGGGAACTTAACGCGGCCATTGCCATTTTGCATCACTTTGGACATGAGCGCGGAGTATTCGGTGGAGATGTCTTTATCATCAAAATGCAGGAGTTGACGAAAGCCCATCACCTGATGATAAAAGTTAACCCATTGATCCATCTTGCCGAGTTGTACGTTGCCTACAATATGGTCAATTGCGGCAAGCCCGCTTGGTTCTGCTTCGTACTGAACGGGCTTGTACGTAGGGGCAAAGACGCCCTTGTAATCAGCGCGGTCTACGAAGACGTGTAACGTTTCTCCGTACGTATATATCGCGGATGAGCGATAGATGCCATAATCGTCCTTCTCTTCACGCGGCGCCCAGGCAGACCTGCCACCGCGTTCGGTGGTGGCTTTCCAGGCTTTTTCCGCGTCGTCCACTTCCAGCGCGATAACCTTTACGCCGTCACCATGTATCATATGATGCGAGGCCACAGGACTGGATGGACTATAGGGTGAAGAAACAACAAAGCGCGCCTGCCCCGATTCAAGTACATATGAAGCATATTCACGGTTGCCGGTTTCGAGCCCTGAGTAGGCAACGGGTCTGAAGCCAAAGGCCTTCCACCAGTAATACATGGCGTGTTTGGCATTGCCTACGTAGAAGTGCACATGGTCAACGGCCTTAATTTGGAGGAAGTCCGCTTCCTCGGTCATGGGACGTGAATCGGTTTTTACTTTGGTCATGCTGCCTCCTTGGGTTGGTTTGGTGTGATTTTACGATAAAGGCTGTTTGTGTGCAACACAAATAAATGGCGACAACGGTCGTCTGCCTTACAGGTCTGTAGATTATACAGCCGTGGGTTGTTGATTTGTTCGCAAATCTTTTATGAGAAATGGAAGGTAGAGTATGAATAGGATCGCAAATCCTACTGCTTCCAGTTCCAGCACGTACCATGGCCACGGAGCCAAGAGATCGAGCAAAGTTGGGAAATCCGGTTTGTGTGCAATGAATAGGTAATTACTCCCGATCAACAGATTCAGGAAGAAAACAGGGATCATGTAGAGGTTAGTCCAAGTGAACACGCGCTTGAATGATTGCGGTGTAGGTCGGTAGCCTTCCACCACCGTCATATAAACCGGGATGGCGACCAGCAAGCCATGCGCAATAAATGTTTGAAAAGCACGAAAATGAGGAAAACCATATCCACTGGCATCTGGTGTGAGCAGTGCCTGAGTTGCGCCGCCAATGCCGAGAAAGTAGACGATTTCATATGTACTGTAATTTTTTGTAAATAGCATATAAGCCGAAAGCCATACCATTAAACTGCACATGTGCAGCGGTAGCATGGTCCGAAGACTCCAAATGCCCCAATAGGCGGCCCAGGCATGCCAGCTCAGTTCATCTATGATGAGGAAGATTCCCACGGAATAGCGAAAGTATTTCTTTTCCCGTTCTCCCCACGCATGACGGAAATGTAAAAATGATAAACAGGCCACAGTGATGATGGCCAGGGCGATCAGATGCCCTGTCCCATATAACTCGAACGCTGCGCCTGTGTAATTTTTTGCAAAATACTGTCCCATGTCTCCTTCTCCTTGGCGACGATCGCGCAACGAGCAAATACGATTACTGCCTTACACGGACAACCTTGCCACCGGTCATTTTCTGCAGATCATCAGTTCTTAATTCGAAAATGGCGTTTGGCGTTCCGGCAGCTGCCCAGATCGTCTGATATTGCAGGAAATCTTCATCGAGATAGGTTTCCATCTTTTCGGTATGTCCGATCGGCGGAACCCCGCCGATCGCGAAGCCGGTCACTGTTCGCACGAAATCTGGATCTGCGCGGCCGATCGGTTCACCGGCGTACTCTGCAATACGTTTTTCATCCACACGATTGGCGCCACTGGTCAGGACCAAAATAGGTTTGCCGCTTGTCTTGCCGCGAAAGATCAGCGACTTGACGATTTGCCCGAGTTCACAGCCGGCGCGGTCTGCGGCCTCCTGTGCCGTGCGTGTGGATTCGGCCTGCTCGATCACGGCGTAGTCATAGCCGAGTGATTTTATTAGATCTTGTATCTTTTGCGCGGAAGGCGAGATGGTTTGCATTTTTCAATTATAGCGGATTTATCCTTTACAATGATCATATGCCTACACAAGAAGAGATATATAAAACCGAAGGGGATAAGTACGAAGCCCTGATCGCGCGCGAAGACTATCAAGGGAATATTCTGCGTGCCCTGCAGGAAATCTTGCCTCTTGAGGATCGCCGCGTTGTGGACATCGGAGTTGGTACCGGACGACTGGCCTGCTTACTGGCGCCTCATGTTTCTCAAGTACGCGCATTTGACATTTCCGAAGAGATGCTGCGCGTTTGTCGCGAAAAACTTATTGTCAGCGGATTAACCAACTGGCAGGTTGATTTGGCAGACCATCGCCAATTGCCGGTGGGGGCTGGTTCTGCCGATCTCGTTGTCTCCGGTTGGAGCGTAAGCTATCTTGCGGTCTGGAATCCAGATTCATGGCGCAACGAACTGGAAAGATGGCTGGAGGAAATGAAACGCGTTTTAAGGCCCGGCAGCTTCATCGTCCTGTTCGAATCATTTGGCACGGGAAATGCAACGCCGATCCATATTGATCATCTCAAAGATTTTTATCCATGGCTGGATGAGGTTGGTTTCCAAAATAAATGGATCCGCACGGATTATAAATTTCAATCACTGGAAGAGGCAGAGTATTTATCCCGATTCTTTTTTGGTGATGAACTTGGAGATAAGATAAAGCAAAATAACTGGATCATTCTGCCTGAGTGTACCGGTGTGTGGTGGAGGCAGGTTTGAAAGAGCAACCCCGTCTCAAGAGAGACGGGGTTGCTCTTTCATGGAATTCATCATTTCAGACGATGGACGGAACATCAGCTCACACGTGATGTATATTTCGATCAGAAAACACTGCTTGCCTGTAAAAGATTCTTATTTTACGACCGGAGAGGTTTTTGTTCTTGAATCAAGAATCCGCTCCCTGTGACTATGGATCAAGTCCATCTCATCGAGCTGATTAATCGAGAAATAACCGAAGTCCGTTGTTTCGTCACTCAAACCCGGATTCCCGTCAATGATCTCCGCCTCAAAGTGCAAGGCCACGATTTGAAACTTTGCCCCATCCTCATAGATCACCAATTGATCGCGGTTGCTGTAGATCCCGATCAATCGTTTGATGCGCACATTCAAACCTGTCTCTTCAAAGACTTCGCGAATACCAGCTTCTTCAACCGATTCGCCCGGTTCGAGTCCGCCGCTGGGCAGGCACCATTGCCCGTTATCTGCACGGCGCGTGAGCAGAAATTTTCCCTCGTGGTTGAAAATAATGGCGGAACAGCCCACCCTGATCTGGCCCTCTTTGCCCAGCCGCGGGCCATATAATACTTGTGTCGGCATATTGCCTCTCTTCTTTGAAGCTGAATTTTCACAGAGTATAACGCTGACGGATCATGTTTAAAAATAAAACAAGGACGCTAAATGCGTCCTTGTTTTATTTTACGAAAGTTCCGTTTCGCAGGTCCGTTATTGCCTGCTGGATCTCCTCAACGGTATTCATGACAAACGGTCCATAAGGCACGATGGGCTCTTTGAAAGGCGCGCCTGCGATGAGCATAAATTGCACTCCGGTTTCGGACTTAACCTCGATCTGGTCGCCGTCATCGTTGAACACGACCATGCTGACGGATTCCACGACGCCTTGTCCTGCGACCGATGGGAGCGTCGGAGGGTCACTTCCGAATTCACCTGTTCCTTCAAACACATAAGCCAGTGCAGTATGTCCGCGCGGGATGGGGTAGGTGAATTTCGAAGCAGGAGCCAGCCTCACGTCCATGTAAAGAGGCGAGGCGGCGATCTCAGTGACAGGGCCGCGAATCCCGTCCAATTCGCCGGTCACGAGTCGGATGGTTGCACCCTCTTTTTCAACAACCGGTATCGCAGATGAGTTGACTTCCTGATAGCGCGGTTGACTCATCTTTTGCGCCGCAGGCAGGTTTACCCAAAGTTGAAAGCCGTAAATGCCTCCGCTTTCGCCTCGGCGCGGCATTTCCTCATGCAGGATGCCGCGGCCGGAGGTCATCCATTGCACATCACCGGGACCGATCATGCCCGAGTTACCAAGGCTGTCGCGGTGATTAACGGAGCCATCCAGCATATAGGTCACGGTTTCAATGCCGCGATGTGGATGCATCGGGAAGCCGCGGATGGGGCCCTCCACGGGCTTGTTGAAGGCGAAATGATCGAAGAGCAGAAAAGGATCGTGTTCATTGCTTGGGCGAGGGAATATGGAACGCCGCAGTAAAACACCTGCACCTTCCATTACAAGTTGTGGTTCGATAATATGGGAAATTGTTCTTGGGTTATTCATGCGATCAGGATGTTGCGTCCAGAAGCGATATTACTTTATCTCACCGGGAATGGTCCCAGATCCTGGTCCACTACATTAATATTATTGGATGAGAATAGCTGCCCGTTCCAGAATTTTCTTTGCTTCAGATCCTTCTGCCCAAACGGGTTGATAAGTATAGTAATTGATCGAGACAGGTTCGAGTTTCCAGCTTTCGAGTTGTGCACCGTTGAATACGGCATGTACCACTACGCCCTCCCGCCGATAATCCTGACCTTGATCAAAAACAAAATTCCCGAGTGCATAGGTTGCGATGCCATTTGGGAAGACTTCCACCGGCTGAACAATATGCGGGCCGTTGCCAATAACCAGAGATGCGCCTGCGTCTAAAAATTCCTGTGCCCAGAGCCTCTGCATCTCTTCAGGATGCGAAGCGTATTCTATTCCCCACTGCGGTAAAACAATGACTACCTCGGCAATTTTTTTGGCTGAGGCAATATCAGCTTTTATTTGATCGATCATTTCCGGCGAAAGTGGGGCGGTGCCGGGTGAGCTTTCCGTTGCCCAAACTCGTTGGTCGATTTCATTCACACCTAAAAATGCAAAGCGAATACCCTGACGCTCCATCACCACAGGCAGACGCGAGGCATTCAAGTTTTCGCCTCCCCCGACCGGTATTATGCCGGCATTCGTAAGATTGTTGATCGTATCAAGAAATGCGTTGTCTTCGCAGTCAAATCCTTTTTCACCGCAGTCCTTGATATGGTTGGTCGCTACAGTAATTACATCGAACCCTGCAAATTGCAATCCTTGCACCATGCCAGTAGGACCGATTAAATTCATGCTGTCCGGGCAGGACATGGGAGGTGATTGATCTGAAATGGTACTGTCTAAGCTGCCGATCGTGATGTCTGCAGATCGCAATTGTTCAGCTACAAATCGAAATGGATATGTAAAGTCGTTGTAAGTGATCGAGGTTTTGGCGATGCAACGACCCAGATTGATATCGCCTGTAAACATCAAGCTGATCCGAGGAGTTGAAGTGCCTTCAGGCGGGGGTAAACTGACGGATTGTGTTTTTTCTGTGTATTGATGGTCGTTACTTAAGGGCGGAGATACGGGGGATGGATACGTTCTCAACTCAATGAAGGATGAGAACCATGTCAATACGATAATGGACATCAGAATTTTTTTGAGTTTCATTGGCGGTGATGTTACGAAAACCGGGCAGGATGAATTGGTTTATCCCTTCTGTATGGGTAGCGTGAAATGGAATATTGTTCCCTTTCTAAACTCGCTCTCGAACCAGACTTTACCGCCTTGTAATTCTATTAGATTCTTTGTAATACTCAACCCAAGCCCGGTGCCCGGGGCCTCGCGTACTTGAACATCTGCAGAGCGGAAGAAATTGCTGAAGAGCTTTTGCTGGTCCTCAAGTGTCATACCGAGACCATTGTCCTGCACGTTGATCCGGATCATGCCATCCTGTTGATGGGCCTGCACTTTGATCGTACCGCCCTCAGGCGTGTATTTGTTCGAATTGCTGATCAGGTTTGTAAGGATCTGGGCGAGCCGGTTGCGATCGCACCAGGCTTTGGGTAACTCATTGGGAATATCAACAGAAATGTTTTGATGCTTTTGCTCGATCTGCGTCTTTGTCAAGGTGACCACCTCATCGATCACATCCCAAACCGGAACAGCTCTTGGCTCAATGCGCAGGTTCCCGCTTTCGATGCGTGAAATATCTGCGAGGTCCGAAACGAGCGTTGCCATTCGATTGACGTTATTGCGGACCGTGACCAGAAAATTCGTTTGATTATCATTCAATGGTCCAGTCGCGCCGGAAAGCATCAGGTCGCTATATCCTTTGATGGAGGTCATCGGCGATTTAAGCTCGTGCGAAACAACGGATACAAACTCCGATTTGGACTTGTTCGCGGCTACCGCTTCATCCCTGGCCTCAGCCAGCTCCTTAGTCCTTTGCTCGACTCTTTCCTCCAGGCTGGTATAAAGCTGGTTCAGGCGGTTGGTCATTGAGTTGAAATTTTCACTGAGAAGTGTGATCTCGTCCTTGAATAAGAAGTAGGAAACATTTACCTGCTGGTTGAAATCACCCTGGCTGATATTGGTGGTTGCATCTGTAAGTTGAACGAGAGGGCGGGTAAAAGCAAGAAAGGCCGCGATCCAGAACCAGAGGGCAGTTAATGCAAACACACCGGTTACTGTGAAAAGAATAAGCTGTATGCTGCGGTTGAGGCTGAACAATTGATCGATGGGTTGTGCGACAAGAACCGACCCTTGTTGATTTCCCGATATGACAAGTGGATGTCCCAGCAGGCGATGTTCAGTCCCGTCGATGTAATCAACATTTATCGCTGGTAAATCTGCGCTCCCCAACCAGCCTTCGTTGATCAATTTTTCGTAGCCTGTGGCTTCATCGATGGTAGAGATGATCGTTGAATTATCCTTGACGATGGCGATATCAGTGTCAATGATGTTGCTGATGTTTTCAATATAGGCCTGATCCATATAAAAGACCGTCAGGACCACTCCAAGAAGCTGCCTTGTCTCCGGGTCGTAGACAGAGGCTGCGCCCATAATTTGCGAACTTTGTGATGAAATGCCAACCCCGCTAACGGGCACTTTCGCCTGCAAAGCGCTCAGGATCAAGTCTTCGCGTATGCGGAGTGCGTCTTCACTAACCTGCAGACGCCGCGTAATCGGGGGGCCCCCGTAGAAGAATGCCTCGTCGCCTCTCTTAAAATTCTTTGTATATAAAGAGAGTTCCTGAAGAAGCAAATCCTCCTTTATTTTTATTAATAGACCAGCGGATGAGCTTTGTAAAAAGACACCGGTCACCTCCGCTTGGTTGGCCAGCAGGGTGGCGTTATTGCGTGCGAGCACTTCTGAGTTCTCTATGAGCGCACCAACTGAATCGGCGATCTCGCCCAGCCTTCGATCCGCTTCATCTTCGATCCGCCCGTGGATGATCGCATTTGTTAGCGGTGAGAGAACAACCACGAGTACAAGGATGGTGGCCGCAAGCGGGAACACCAGCTTTGCTTGAATGTTGAGGTACTTTTCTTTGATCAGTCTTTGAAGTGGTTGCATGGAAAATGCTTATCCGTTTCTGCGTCTGAACCAAAGGATGCCAACGGTAGCGAGCAGAATGACAAGGATACCCACTCCGGCCAGCAGGAGCGTACCGATTAGATCGATCCCAGCCGGTTCACCGGCAATTGCTTCGGGCGCCATGATCACGAAATCGGGATTTAGCGCCGCGGCGGGAATTTCATTGTTGACCGCGGGAAGTTGATTCTTAAGGTAATAAACGACCGCAGCCACGTCTTGCGGAGTAAGCGCGGCATATGCATACCAGGGCATGAGAATTAATCTACGCCCGTCTTTGGCTATGCCTGATACTAGTGCGCGTCTGATGTCCTCTTCACTCCACTTGCCAAGGCCGGTCTCGGAGTCTGGCGTAATGTTGCCACCGTATACAATTCCCCATGGCCCCTCGTAGGGTTGCCGACCCGCGAGATATTTATCCATGAAGGGTGCGCCTGTGGCGGGATCAACAGGAGTGTGGCAATCGGTACAACCTGTCACGCTGTTGACGAGATATGCGCCGCGTGTGGACTTGTCGGAGGGGTCCGGCGCAATGATCCCTGTTTGATAGGGAAGTGTCGGCATGCCGGCAGTGTTCACGGTCTTATCCGGCACTATGTTGCTTACCGAGTTCACGGAACGCAGAAATGCAACCACAGCTGCCAGATCCGAGTCTGCCATGCCGTTGTAAACGTGATATGGCATTACTGGGAAAAGCGTTTCACCCTTTGCATTCAAGCCTGTTTTGATGGCAATCTTGACCTGCTCATCGGTCCAGGTGCCGATCCCGGTCGTTTCATCAGGGGTGAGATTGCGGGTAAAAACAACGCCTGCAGGACCAAGGTCAAAAGCACGTCCGCCCGCGAGGAATTTATCTGTCTCGATGGCGTCATTCCCATCAAAGGCGAGAGTTTTGATCTGGTCGATCGTCAGGGTTTGGGGATTTTGATACTCAGCTTGATCGGGCGTGTGACAGGATGTACAACCTGCGATAGTGGCGATGTATCTACCCTGCTCAAGAACATCATTTTGGAGGTGGTTTCCTGCATCCGCAGGTTGGGAGAAAGTAGCGAGACCGACAAAAGCAAAGACGAGTGCAAGGGTCAAAACAAAAAAGTTCCGCATGAGTTACCGTCCTTATTGAGCTAATGTGACGCTAAATTTTCATGATTATACAACCCAAGGCCGTAAAAGAAGTATTCAAATTTGATAACAAAAACATAACGATTTTGACTGTTCTTTTAAGACTCACTCGGGCATATGGTCATGCGGGCTGTACTGCACGGGATTTGTATAGGCTGTTGAGCAGGAACAACCCAAAGGTGCTGGTCAGGCCGATGAGCAAACCCCCGATCCAGATGGCTTGCGGGAAAATGTTATCTCCAACGGTCATTGCAATCGTGAGATGAAATCCAATATGAGCGCCTTTACCACCGCAGTATTATTTGGAGCAAGAATAACTCCGGCCAGTACATGATTTTCAGGGTTCCCGCTATCGGCGATGGGATTGATCTCCTTGATATCAGACCCGATCTGTGCAACCCTTCGTTCCACTTCCTGGGAATCTACAACTTTGTCGTTGGGAGAATAGATCACTAAGACTGGTTTTTCGATGCTTTCCAGATCAGACTCGCGTACGAATTTTACCAGGCCCATCATGGTCACGAGAGCGGTTGATGGATAACTGTGGGTCCAATATTTGGCATGTCCAGGGTTAGTTGGCGTCCAGCTATACTCAGGTCCTACGATCAATGGCGCAAATTGCTTCGCCCACGGCAAAGTCAAAATTTCGGAATTTTGGTCGCGGGGCGCAAAATTCGGCGATATTAATATATAAGCCAGTACTTCATCCGTATTCGGCTGTTCGGCCAACCACGTGGCGAGCGTGCCTCCTGTCGAGGTGCCGATCACGATCACTTTATCCCCTAATCGCTTTCCTATTTCGAAGGCTTCCATCGTATCATTTAACCAGTCATTGACCGTTGGTTCTGTCATGGCCGCTCCGCTGCGGCCGTGGCCTGACAGGCGCGTATAGAATAGATTAGCTCCCAACTGGGCGGCTACCTCATCACTCAGCGGAGCTGTTTCCTGCCGCGTACCAGAATAGCCATGCAAATAGACGATGGACAGCGGGGTTTTGGTTTTTGTGGGATTCGCCCAAACAATGGTTTTTTCTGTGCCCGGCACAATATCTGTAAACTGAGCTTCTGATTGAGCCAAATATTGATCCAGATCTGCAGGCAGGTTGAAAGTCTTTAATTGCAAGTCTACTTTGGTTCTGGGACCAACTAGAAACAGGATGGCAAGAACTGCCACCACGGCCGCGACACGTATCCCTATTTTCTTCATGATTCCTCCAGCTGTAACTATGGATTGGAAGATCTTAGAACGATCTTGATGTTCTTACATCAAACCACGAATTGAATTCCCTTCTTACTTTCCAAAACGGCATGGTCAGTGTCCTCGAGATCTCTCTTTGTCCCACAGTTTGCGTCCGCGGAGCGCCCTGCGGGTGGAGGAAGTCTGCGGGATGCTTCTCCAAGCTTAGCCCAGGCTTGTACTACCTGTTAGATCGGGATCCTCTTTTGGCATAGTATAGTCCGATATTAAGCGGACGCGGAGCAGTCCCCACCGCTATCTTGATGCATTTTCAAATCGACTTCGCTGCCCGAGACTTTGCTTGTCGAAGATTACCAATGCGACGCCGCCAAGAATTACAATTGAAGCGATCACGAGGCGCAGTGTAATGGTTTCACTGAGGAAGACAATGCCCCCAACGGCTGCGATGACCGGCACGCTGAGTTGAACTGAGGCCGCGCTGGTGGCTTTCAATCCGCGCAAGGCCGTGTACCAAATGGCATATCCAACGCCCGAAGTCAGTGCCCCGGACAATATTGCGTACCAAACACCAAAGCTATTCAGCGAGGACCATGGAAACATGACTACGCTCAGCCCGGCTGTGAAAGCTGTAGCGTACAGGAAATTTCCCGCCGTAACGCCGAGTGGATCGCTCGCGCCTCTGCCGCGCAGGGAATAGATTCCCCAGGCAACACCAGCACCAAGCATTAATATAGAACCCAACAAGGAGGGTGCCGAAAGCCCTGGCAGCAGAAGGCCAACAAGTCCGCCGAACGCGCATATGAGACCCGCGACCTGCCGGCTTCGCAATCGTTCGCCGGCCCACAGTCCATAGCTGATCATCGTCGCCTGTACCGCGCCGAAGAGTAACAGCGAGCCCGTCGAAGCCGGCAGGCTAAGATAGGCGAATGAAAAGCCGGCTGCATAAGCGAAAAGCGCAAGCCCAGAAGGCCAACTCCCTGCAATGCTGTGCATGCCACTACGGATCTTCACGATCAACCAAAGTACCAACGCGCCAGAGACGATTCGAATTGAGGTGAAACTAGCTGGGTCGATACCGATTTGTTTCAGCGCTAATCGGCAGAGCAAGGAATTTCCTGCAAAAGCGATCATGGCCAACAACGTCAGAACATATACCCGCAGCGGTGACATGTAGCAACTCCCAGTAGGTTGATTAAGATGCCGTGGTCCGGAAATTAAAGCATCTCCCCATCTCCATCATCAGAACCCGATCCCGGAACGACCTTGTAGCGATTGGTAGCTCTGGAATGCCAGAAACCCAAATAAAAGCGCTATATATATGCTACCCAAGAGGAAGAGGCCTGCAACGGCGACAACGGCCCCGGCGATAACCGAGATCCAGAGAGACTTGCGTACGCCGTCCCATGGATCAGCTTTGACCAACAAATGTCGTGCAACAATCCCTCCGTCTAGCGGGTGGACGGGAATGAGATTGATCAGTCCCCAAAAGACATTAACCCAGAGTAGCGTCATCGCAAGCAAATTCGCAACTTTACCACCCAGAGGCAGCACCGCTGTTGGCAGCGGGATCACGCCGAACAATGCGGTCATGATGATCGATCCTCCCGCCGCTACGACCCCAACCATCACAAGCGCAGCCAGAAGAAATCCTGCGCCGGGTCCAGCGAGAGAGACAAATATTTCCTGGTTCGATTGAAGCGAGACATTGGCCCAACTATTTCCCCACGAAGCAGGTTCGGGCACGGTCAGTCCCCCTGAAAGGTGAAGAACAATTTGCGAGGGCAATCCAAATCGGCGCATCGCCAACGCGTGTCCCAGCTCATGAACCAGGATTGACACAAAGACGGCTGCAACCCAGATTAGCAAGTGGATAAAATCGCCGGATGAGGCTCCGAAGAGCAGGGTCATCACCCAAAATAATGGATGGACCCGCACCGGGATCCCGACGATAGTGAAACGAAGATCGTAACGAGTCGTGGGAGGTGGTTGAAATAAAAGCATGATCTTGGACTTTACTCCTCTAAGAACAATCAGAATTCATTTTTTCCTGCGTCAAAACGGGATTCACTCTTGGTGTATGTCTTTTCAATCTGCATCTGCAACAATTCAAGCGGGTGGAGATATGTCTTCGGTAATTCATCGTGTCAAGAGGAAATATATACCGGTCATGGTCAGGGCAGCACCCAACGCATAACGCCAGGTGATCGCTTCATGAAAAAACAAAATGCCCACCGCACTTGCAATGAGCAATCCCGCCAAACGAATAATAGGTGATGCAATCGAGATGGGCGCGCCCGCACCAAATGTGGCATATATACCTATCGTCACCATGGCAAAGGCAATCCCCACTCCGATCGCAGGCAGGATGCCGTTAAGCTGGACAAACTGCTGTTCACCCCGGGCGCGCTCCCAGACCACCCAAAGCGCGCCGGTAAGAAATGTACATGTGCCATAGATCAAAACGCCGATGCTGTTAGAGATTTTTCCAGAGGCCAGTTTCACGCATACATCGGCAGCGGCGAGAGCGATCGAAGTCAAAACTGCGTATCCAAACCAATTCATCTACCCATTATACTATTTCAGGAATTGCGCCCGGGTCAACTGATTGCCTAGTTGGGCGGCGTTGATTCTCAACCTTCCCAGTATCGTTCATGAGCCAACTGGCGGACTTGTATACTAGGCGGGATGCCATCTACCGCCCGCCTGGATCGTGGGCGATCAATTCAATCGTGTTTCCTTCAGGATTATCAAAGAATACCGAGCGGGCCCGCAACCAGGCATATTCACCGCTCCAGACACGTTCCACCAGTTCAAAGCGCATCCTCTGGAGGCGCGTCAGCTCTGTATCATATTGTTCCAGCGGTATTTCGAATGCCAAATGATCGAGCGTGGTCAAGTCGATAACCAACCGTACTTGGCGATCAAACAGCACCAGAAGTTGGGGATGCCCACCTCGACCTAACGGTGAATCCAATTCGCCCACTTTTAGAAAGACGATCGTTGGATAGGCGCGCACGATCTCCAATCCCAGAACCTCCTGATAGAAAGCTACCATCCGGAGTAAAACCTTGACGCGCAACCCGACTTCCGCGATGTGCATCACTCGCAGTGTCATGGCGTTCTCTCAGTCTTCCAGCCACTCGGTGATCATGCGCGAGATTGGGTGGATATTAATGCTGCCTAGCAGTGTCTTGCCTGAACTTCCTCTTAGTGGTGGGACAGCGCGGGACGCGGACGCGAGCCGCGTAAGTGACCCAAGCCTTCTCGCGCCCGCGGGTCGTGCGGCGATGCGTTCCCTGAGTAACCGTGATTTGACTGGTGCGGATTATACAGGCCAGACGATGCGCGTGTCTGTGCTGGCCACGCCCTTCACGGCCCGAATTTTCGCCACGCTCTCGATTAACGCCATTTGGTCCGCCACTTCGACGAAGGCGATAATGTCCGTCGGTCCCGCCAGGAAGTGCACGGTCTTCACGCCTGCCACGGCATGCAGGGCGCTATGGAGTGTGGGAGCGTCTGCCCAGCCCGCCGATGCCGCTATTTGAATCAAAACGAATGCTGCTGTCATCGTGAGACTCCTTTTCTGAATGGGTGCGATTTAGATAAGTCGCACCAATAGTTCCCGATCCGCCATGTGAGAACAGGTCAGTTTTTGGATTCTGGATTTTTCTCCTTTCTCCACCAGCTGCTTCGCGACTACGTGGTTGCCACCAAAGTGCGAGAAACTGATGCGCCTGCCGCCCAACAATGCCCTCACTTGTTCACTAGTATGATAGAGGAGGACATACCCCTGCGGGGCACTTTGGCAGATCGATTCTCCAGAGGTCCTAGCGAGACCGTCGTGCAGCAAGGATCGCCATGTCCTTTGTCCATTTGAGCCTCCCTGCGGCAGTTGGGAGGTCTTGAAGACCGAATACTAGCGCGGGCATTTCTATTATACAGACAGGAGTGAAACATGGCAACCACCTCGGAAGACTTTGTTGGAATTGATGTATCAAAAGATAGGCTGGATGTGGCAGTGCTGGGAGAGAAACCGATTACCCAGGTAGCAAACACGAAGAAAGGCATCGCAGAATTTACACAGCGAATGTGTCAACTCAATCCGGAACTGATCGTGGTGGAAGCCACAGGCGGATACGAAGAAGCAGTAGTGCTCGGGTTATTTGAAGCAGGTTTGCCGGTGGCATTGGTCAGTCCGCAGCGGGTGAGACAATATGCGCGAGCGCGTGGACTGTTGGCGAAGACAGACGAGCTCGATGCACAGAACCTGGCGGAGTATGGGAAGAACCTCCAGCCGCGCTTGTTTGCCGTCTCGCATCGGCGTGCCGCCGTTGTTCGCGGCACGAACGGTGTGGCTAAAAGCGAAGAAGGCAGGCGACTTTCAGCGTTGGTGGGGCGTCGCAGACAGCTCGGAGACCTGCATAAAGCCGAGAAAAACCGCCTGCGGACGGTGTATGCAGAGATGAAAGGCTCGCTTCATACCGTGATCGCCTGCCTGGAGGCCGAAGTCGAGCGATTGGATGAAGAGATCTGCAAGTTTATGAATGAGCATGCAGATTTCAAAGATCAGGAGAAGTTGTTGCGAAGTGCCAAGTCGATTGGGCCGGTGACAGCAGCGACCTTGCTGGCAGATCTACCGGAGCTGGGCCAATTGGATCGCAAGCAGATCGCAGCCTTGGTAGGCGTGGCGCCGATGAATCAGGACAGCCGCAAAAAGCGCGGCTACCGCAGCACCAAAGGCGGAGGGCCAGAAGTACGCAGCGTATTGTACATGTCGGCGTTATCCGCGATTAGATACAACCCTGTGATCAAGGCGCAATATGAGCAATTAGTGAAACGAGGCAAGGAGAAGAAGGTGGCGATCACTGCTTGTATGCGAAAGATGCTGACGATCTTGAATGCTATGATGCGAGATCAGCAACCTTTCAGGGAAATCTGCATGGCCTGAAACAGACTGCTTTTCACTTTAAAAGTTCTTTTGCCCTTGCTTTTAAAGACAGTTGCTGCACGCTTTGTTGGGCGGCTTTATGCTATGGAAACCTCTAATTATTCAAAAATATGCGCGACGTAATCCACAATCATTGAGCCTTCTGCGCAATAGCGGCACTTGATCGCCAGCAGAGTGTTGGACGTGGCCTCAGTCATCGCAGCTTCTCAAGCGAGAATATTTCATTGACGCCCTGCCAGCAGTAGACGGAATACGTCGCGCCGTCCTCCAGTTCGCTGAAGGCCGCATGGGGCACGACGAAGATGCGATCGCCCATGTGCAGCTCGGTGTTCACGTAGTGGCCACCCTTGAATCCTGTGTGTTCGACGCGTGCCACCTTCGTCTTGCCCTGCACCTGCTCGATGCTGATCTTCGACATCGGCTTGACGCCGAGGAACAGCAAGACCAGTCCCGGCAGCCCGAACATAGCCACTCCTACCGCGATAAACGCCGCCTCATCCTCCTTCCCCTCCACATCCACCCCATCCACCAGAACGGGAGTCGTCGTAAACACCCCGGCGAGGAAAAGCAGGATCAGGCTGATCACGAGGTAAACCATCTTGCGCCGCCGTCTCCTGCGGTGAGCCGTGTCTGCTGCTACGGCGAGAGTTTCCCGCTGCGGTTGTAATCCAGATCACTCCTGGTGAAATTGAAGGTTTGCATCACTTGATTGGTCATTTCGGTATCTCCTATTGGCAACGAGCCGCCCAACGGTTTGCGTTAGTCCCGCATGCTCTCTGCGGGATAGTGGCGTGTGTGTCTCGACAAGCTCGACAACCAGGTGGGCGTGGACTCTGCTTGAGATGCAGAAAAAACTCAAAGCCAAGTATTAACTCATTTAGGCGGGGCGAATCCCCAGCGCCGAAGCGAAGCGCAGGGACTGCAAAGTGCTGGCGTTCGCCCAGTACGCGGTGTTGGGCCGCATTCATATCGGGTATTCGGCTCCCACCATCACAGTCTTCGGTATTTTGGTACTGTAAATCCTTCAAGAATCGCAGTTACGGTATCTTCAAGTCGATTGCCTTCAAATGTAATGGGTGCGTTGCGTGTCTCGGGTGGCATAGCTAAATAATCATCGCTGATAAGTTTCGCCGGTAGGGTCAAAATAGCGTTTGCCCTTCCTTTTCCACCGTTCTGAGCGTCCTCCAATGCAAGCTCACATAGATCCTGATGAGATAAGCTCTCACTGTTCGTCACCATGATATGTGCCAGGGAAGAGTCTGAGATGTAGGCCTCGAAAATACGATAAACTCTGGCTGTTAGATAACCCTTGGTATGGATGTTTTCTGTAGGAGTTGGTTCGTCTTCAACGACAGTTCCTATCGGCTTGAGGATGTATTGATCTGGCTTCAAGCTGATCTTTAATGCATCGGCAAACTCTTCAGCCAATTCCCGCCGTGGGTCGGTTTCGAGAATTGGATCATCATCGCGGCTGAAATGTTGGATGCAGAACTCCCGGACTACTGCCCAATCTGAGGATCGAATAAAGATGCGGAAGTCCTGTTCGGAACGGGAACGTTCGCTATCAAAGTGAAAATCGCCGATCAGATCGTGTAGCATCATCAGATCGCGAATGCGGATCGCTCCGCCAAAGGGTTGAGACTTTACATCGACCACGTGCCCAGTTTCGGCTTTGTGCAGAGTTGCTTTGCGTTCCAAAGCAAGCATCAATGCACCGTCTCTGGGATTTTCGAAAAGGACTCTCACCAGCGTGGCGACGCTCACGCGCAAGCTCAATTCCTTCGTCGCGCCCACGCCGATTTCGTGACGATCCAATTCCATGATGCACGACACAGTTTACGACAAACCTGCTAGAAGCACTGTGGCTTCCTTCAGATCATCCGTTGTGAAGCCTTCAGTTATTTTTGAATAGGCTTCGCTGAGGAGTTGCCGGGCTTGTGCCTTCTTGCCCTGCTGGTGCCATAGGCGGCTCAATCCCATGGCAGCCCGCAGCTCAAGCATTGGGACATGCACTTCCTGGGCATTGAGCACAGCTTGTTGATACAAAACTTCTGCTTCAGCCGCGTTATCAGAGGAGAGCACCAGGAGAAGCGCAGCCTTCAGGATGAGGAACTCTGACGTTAATGTTCTTGCTGGACTTGAAGATCCAATTTCTATCGCTTCGTCCATCATATCCAGTCCAACCTCCGGTCTCGACGCCGCACCGTATGCGCCCGCACAAAGATGAAGCAGCATGGGCCAAAAGACAGGAGGGGTCTTGAGGCCCCGGTAAGCATCCAGCCCCTGTTCGATCAGGGCGAGACCTTTCTCTGTTGAACCCCGGCCCACCAGTGCGGCACCGAGGAGGCACGAGCCAACTGCGCTCCAGATCCGAAACCCGTGTGCCTCGGCGAGCTCCAGAACTTCCTGCGCACACTCCTGGGCAATTTCATAATTCTTCAGCCATACGTTGAGCAAACCATTATGGAACAGGGCATAGGTGATGCTATAAGGATGGTTTACCTTGCGCGCGAGCAGAATCGAATCGGCTGCGCGTTTGTAGGCGCGATCGGGATATCCGAGCATCCAGAGGAACAAAGCGGATACAGTAAGACTAACCATTGCCGGATAAGGGCCAAGACCGAGACGCCCCACGCGCTGGCGTTGGAGATCGTACGAGGCAATCGCTTTTTCAAGGTAATCCAAGCCGATCTGAGGATCTTTGAGAAACGCCAGGTTATAGCCCAAGACCATATTCCCTTCCATCTTCATGTCCAGATCATCGAGTTGCTCTGCCAGCTGCAATATGCGCTCACCCATCTGTATTGATTTTTCATATTCCGTGAGGAGGATGTAAAAAGAGGCGAGTCCGCGCAGGACCGGGAATAACTGGGGAATTTCACCTGCGCTGTCGCAAAGTTCAAGGGCGCGCGCGTACGCCCGCTCGGCTTCCCCGGTATATCCTTTGGTTGCCATCAGCGCCCGGGCCAGGCTGGTCTGTAACATAATCTCCTCTTGCACGCTTTCGGGTGTGGATGGGGTGGAAGCCAGGACGTTCAGCAAATCGTTGGTGAGGCTGACTGTATCCTGGTACCAACCCCGGGCATCGTACAGGAGCCACAGGCTATTGACGAACTTAGTGAGTTGCTCCAAGTCCCTTTCCTCCACCCAAAAGCGCCAGGCGGTACGCACATTCTCGATTTCAGATTCCATCTCCCTTAACGCTGTCTCTCTAGCTTGGCCAGTCAGGCGTTCCCACTGACGTTGTGTGAAGTCAGCGAAGTAGGTTGCGTACGCCCGGCGAGCGGTGGCGCTGAACTCGGAGTCCTGTTCCAGCCGTTCTGCAGCGTATTCTCTGATCGTTTCCAGCATGATCAGCCGGGGCTCTCCGGTGCCTTGATTCACCCGCCGAATCAGGCTCTTATCCACGAGGGAAGCCAGTCCATCGAGAATGTCCATCCTCATCCCATCCAGATGATTGATTCCCCCAGCCACAATTTCGGCTTCTTCGAACGTGCAACTGGCGAATATGGAGAGCAGTCCAAACAACCGCTTTTCACCACTGTCGAGCAGTTCGTAGCTCCAGTCAATCGTGTCGCGCAGTGTTTGCTGCCGAACCGGCAGGTCACGTGCCCCTCCGCGAAGCAGATTCAAGCGGCTACCCACTCGCTCAAGCAGGGCCTGAGGTGAAAACAGCCTGATCCGCGCCGCGGCGAGTTCGATTGCAAGAGGCAAGCCGTCCAAACGGAAACAGATCTCAGCGACCGCTGGGGCGTTCTCATTCGTCACTTCAAAGTCTGGCTTGACTGCCCGGACCCGCTCGATGAACAACCGGACCGCCTCATACTGAATCAATTGTTCGATAGTCTTCTGTTTCAGATCAGCACCCGGGAGCCCGAGCGGCGGCACGGGATGAATATGCTCACTGCGCAAGTGCAGTGCTTCCCGGCTGGTTACCAGCAGTTTCAAGTGAGGGCAGTCCTGAAGCAGCTCCCCCATCATGGGTGCCGCAGAGGTGACTTGTTCAAAGTTATCGAGGAGCAACAACATCGTTCGAGCCCGCAACTGGGCCTTAATCTCATCGATCAGCGGTCGGTCACTTGTTTCCCTTAAGCCGACCGTTCGGGCAATGGCAGCGAAAACGGCCTCGGGCTCGCGGATGGGGGCCAGGTCAACAAAATAAACGCCATCTGTGAATCGATCGGTCAGTTCTGAGGCAGTTTGAAGCGCCAAACGAGTCTTTCCTGTACCGCCGGGACCGGTCAACGTAGCCAGGCGCACGTCTGGGCGCAACAATAATTCTTTGATGGCGGCGATCTGGGTTGCGCGACCAATGAACGGGGTTGGTTGAGAGGGGAGATTATGCTTTGGTTTCTTTGCCTGCGGTGTGCCTTGAGAATCAACGTTGAGTTGGTTCACATCGTAAAGTAGCTCAACTTCGGTTGGTAGTGGCAGCTTGAAAATCGCGGCATAACGCTTGAGATTGGCGGCGGCGTATATCAGCCCGCCCAGGCGTCCTTCGTCGGGCTGACCCGCTTTGTGTGTATAGGTCAGACCGGCCGCCACTCCTGCCAGCCAGTATTGACCCCACAGGTCGTCATGCAAGCTTGGATGATTCGCTTGAACCCATTCGGCAAACGCGTTTCGAGCAGATGCAATGACCTCGCCGACCCCGGACATTTCTATTGGCACCCTATGCGGGTCAGGGATATCCGCCACGGCCATCAACGTGAGAAAATCGACACACTTTGCAAAGGAGATTTGCGACATCGCGTGCATCAAATAGGACATTTCCAAGTAACGCTGGTCATAGAACAGCGGCATGCCTTCTTTGAAGAGGGCAAAGTCGATCAGATAATAGCCTTCGAGATCTTCATTGTTCTCTGAGAATTTGACCAATATGTTGTTGGTGTTCAGATCGCCGTGGATGAACCCTGTTGCCATGTCAATCGAACGAGTCTTGCCCCACGGTTCAGGCTTGCGCGCATGGAGCAATGGGTTGGGAAAGACATGTCCGTTTATCAGGAGGCCTGCAATCTCCGGATTGACGCGACAATTCTCCTGTAAGAAGCGTTCGATATTTCCACCTGCATCCAGCCGAAAGCCCAGCCACTTCTCCAAAATCCTCTGTGAGTGGACTGCCTGCTCAAAGGAGGCATTCACATTCCACTCGTCCAGCAGGACGCGATTAGTCTGTGTAAAAATGGTTTTTAGCTGGCTTTGTTGTCCATAGTTTGATAGCGGACGATACTTGAGCAGGGATTGACCGGCAATGCGATAAAAGATCGCGATTGCGGCCTCGTGCTCGACGCGATCAAAGACCAACTCGGCGATATGCTGGCGGGCAAAATCAGGCGTAGACTTGCTCACTACAATATTGTGGCGCGTCACCTCGTCGGATTTAGCTTGCTGGCCTTTGCGATCCAGTTTTAGGATGCAATGCTCGACACGCTTGGTTTCATTGGCCGAAACGCTGACAAGATAGACGACTGCGCCTGACCAGCCTCCAACCAGGAGCTGCAGTGGCGCGACGGTGATCTTGTAAGTATCCTGGGCCAGCCGAATGACCTGCTGGTATTCGTCCGGCAGGGATTGAAAGTCGGTTGTCAATTCGGGCACTGCGTCAGCCTCTTCGTTTGAAAATTTTAAAAGTTACAACGGGGGCGAGTCGATCTTACACAAAAAGGGGCATATGTTGTATTCGCTGAATCACTGAACACTTCCCTTGGATGTGTTCCATAGATTGGGTAGTATACCTACACTTTAACTCAAAGTATAGGTAGGCGAAGGCCATCAATCGGCGAGACCGTGTGAGGCGAGAGTTTTTGAGGTGGGGAAGTGGAATGGACTTTGCTTTTGAGTGGAAAAGGCTCGGCCCAACGGTTTGCGGAAGTCCCGCATGCTCTCTGCGAGATAGCGGCGTGTGGGCGGGCGTGGACAATGTTTGGGAGCAGAAAAAACTAGAAGCTAGTGTCTCGACAAGCTCGACAACCAAAAAATGCTAGGAAATGCGGCAGGCCGCGAAGCGGCAGTCCTCACCGCCGAAGCGAAGCGTAGGGACTGCAAAGTGCTGGCGTTCGCCCAGTACGCGGTGTTGGGCGGCGCAAGCAGGTCTCGCTGTAATCGGTCTACTCCAACCATTCAATCCCATACTTCAGAGATATTTCACGGTGCAGCGCAGCGTCGATAGCACCACCTTTCATCGCGGCGCTCAGTTCGTCAAAGAAATCCTGCAGGCCGCCAGGGATTGTAATGGCTAACAGCCTTAATGGCATCTTCAAGGGGTTGTAGAGCGCATGGGGAATATTTTTGGGTAGGTGTGCTACACCGCCCGCGCTAGCTTGTAATTTTTAGTTGTCGAGTCTGATCTCGATTGCACCTTCCAAAACATATACTACTTCGTCTTCGTGGCGATGCACGTGGAGCCTATTTCCACTCGCGGGATCGAATACCGACTCGAAGAAATAGTACGCGCCGCCGGTTTGATTACTCGTAAGTTTGTGCGTAACGCTGAGGAATTCCAGTACCTTGCCTGAGTGTGGCGGAACGACGACAGGTTGCGGATAATCAGATTTCACACTGGTCGCCTTCATTGCGGCTTGTGCGCTACGGCGCTGTCAGGTCGCAGTTGTGAAACGAGGGTCACAGGATCGGGCGGTCAACTCGCTCCCTGACATGATGGGCTCGTCACGCTGCCCAACGGCGGAGTTCACGCGTCGCCGTGTTTCGCCAACGACCATCGTGCGCGAGATGCGACAGCACAGGACGAAAGACTGACGGCGAGACCCGACTGATTCACACGCTACACTCCGGCAAGTCTACCTCGACGACCAGAACCTCTGAATCGCGGCACGGTAGGCGGTCGCGTGCAACGATTTGTTGGGCGGTTGAAATATGATCTCAACTTCTAATCGCCGATTTGTATCGATCCGCCGAACGTCGCACAGCTGCTTTCCCATCCCTCGCGATGACTAGGCCGAAGAAGTGACCGTATATCCGATCAAATTCCAGGGGCTCGACCTTCTCCACAATCCGATCAACCGCCGCCGCCGAAAGCGGGATGTAATTCGGATAACTATACATGAATGATACGTAGCGACGATCCGGGGCCACATACATCGTATCACCACTCAATAACACGCCGCGCCCTTCCGCTCCCTCCGGCCAGAGCAAAACCGTCGAGCCCTGGAAATGGCCGCCACAACGATACAGCGTGACTCCCTCTTCCAGCTTGTGGCTCTCTCCCTCCCAGAACTTGACGACCGGATCAGGCCGCATGATCCAAGGCTTCTGGTCGGTATGAAGATGGATCGGCACATCGCCAAACGCATGGCTCCATTCAACCATGCTTCCATACAAGTGCGGGTGCGACATTGCTAAGCTTGAGATTCCCCCTAAAGCTTCTACGGCTTCGATGGTCTCTTCATCAATCAGGCTGATGCAATCCCAGAGCACATTGCCCCCGGCAGCCTGCACCAGCAGAGCCCGTTGACCAATTGCGAATCGGGGCTCACTCCCAATCCCCGTCAACCCAGGTTCAAGCGATTTCACGACATTGTGATGATCGCGTGCCAGTTCATCGAGCGTGATCCATGATTGACCGTCTGGGTTAATGAATTGTCTCTCATCTTCGCAAATGGGACATCGCGAAGGGGGTTCCTTGCTCTCTGCGTGTTGCTGTCCGCAAGTTACACATATGTAATTTGGCATTTATCTCCTCCGAGGTAGCAGTCTGCCCAACGGTTTGCGTTACCCGCTGGTGTGTCTCGACAGGCTCGACAACCAGGCGGGCGTGGACAAGGCTCATTGTACAGAAAAATGCTCGAAAATGGCGACGATTGGGCGAGGGAGCAGTCCAGTGCGACCATCGCCCATCCTGGCGCACGGGCGCCAGGGATCCCACCAGTCAGGCCGCCCCGCACCATCCCACGAAGTGGGTACGGTGTGCACGCTTTGTTGGGCGGCCTTCCCATTCTCTATGCTTGCTTCTGACCCACATACAGCAGATGGATACTTGCACCCAGAAGGCTTGGGTCATTTGCCGTACTGACAATGAGCTCCATCACCTTAGTATGCGTCTTGGGTCTGCTTCCGCCAGCTCTGCTAACTGCTAGGCGTGGGGTGCGGCAAAACCAGTGTCGGCCAGCAGTTCCACGGTCTTCACGCCATGCTTCTCCATGAACGGAGCGACTTCCGGTGGGCGCACCCCATAGCCTGCGCT
>CAZSVR010000001.1:116639-155428 GCA_964610295.1 uncultured Anaerolineaceae bacterium | reverse complement strand
GCCGCTTTGCGGCGTGCGCGAGGGACTTCGTGCGTTCTGTGCAGTGCAGGTGAAGAATCCCCGTGGATTTGAGCCTTGTAGGCTCAAATCCACGCGAGACCCTTCGCTATGCTCACCGTTCGTGCCGCTATCAGCGGCGGCACGCCGGCCGTCTCGCCCCGGCGGACGCCGGGTCTCCCGGCCCGAACGGGGTGCGAGACGGCAGGGCGACACCAGAAATAACTTCTTATTTCAACCCATCCAGCATTTGTTGATAAATCCCCGGCGCGGCCATAATGATGGATTGCGGCGGAGAGATGTAATCCGGGCCGCCGTCAATCGCGGTAACGCGCGCGCCCGCCTCTTCGGCGATCAACGCGGCCGCGGCCACGTCCCAGGGTTTGAGCGAGAGTTCCCAAAAGCCATCGAAGCGACCGGCGGCCACATAGCAACCGTCCAATGCAGCGGAGCCAAGACGGCGAACTCCCTGCGTTAATTTGGCGAATCTCTCAAAATTTTTGAAGTTATCCTGCTTCGTATTCCAGGTATCATATGGAAAACCAGTGACGAGCAGGCTTTTCTGCAGTTCGGTTGTTTTGGATGCAAAAATCTTTTTTCCATTCAACTGCGCGCCTTTGCCGCGTTCGGCAGAAAACATTTCGTCACGCAATGGATCGTACACGGCAGCCAGGCTCAAGTCAACGCGTGAAGCGCTTGTGCTGAGCCCGCTCGAAGCGAAGGCGATACACACGCAAAAAATGGGGATATTGTGCGCGAAATTCACTGTTCCATCCAATGGATCAACGTACCATAGGTCTTCATTCTGACCCTTGGTCTCACCGCTTTCTTCCGCGAGAATATGTCCACCGGGAAAATGTGTCTGTATTTCTTTTAGCAAATAAGCTTCGGAGGCATGGTCCACCTCTGTGACGAGATCGATCACGCCTTTGTAATCGACTTGATGTTCCTTATCATATCCAGCACGTAAAATCGCGCCGGCTTCACGTGCAAGACGCTCGATATCTGAAAGAGTTGGTTTCATGAATGTCTGCTCCAAATGCGGCGGCCAAGGGCGGAGAGGGCAAAGTCCACTGCAAGGGTGGCGGTCCGGTTGTGTACATCGAGGATTGGGTTAACTTCAACAAGGTCCATGCCGATCAATTTTCCCGTTTCAGCGATCAATTCGCAGGCGAGGTGAGCCTCACGTTGTGTCAACCCGGCCGGGACGGGGGTTCCGACACCGGGCGCATGTTGCGGATCAAGCGCATCCAGGTCAAGGGAAAGGTAGATGCCTTCCACATCGCGGCCTATATGTTCAATGGCCTTTTCAACAACCGAGACCATGCCATAGCGGTCGACCTGTTCCATGCTCATGACCATTGCGCCGGATCCGCGCAAGTTGACCTTTTCACCGGGGTCGAGGTCGCGTGCGCCGATGATGGCGATCTTTCCCGGGTCAATCACAGGAACATTTTCATTCCACAATTGCACGAGGCTTTTATCGCCAAGCCCCGCCAGGATGGCAAGAGACATCCCATGGATATTCCCGGAAGGTGTGGTTTCGTATGTATTGAAATCCGCGTGTGCGTCGAGCCAGATGACCCCGATCTTGCGATTGCGCGCCGCACCGCGCACAGAGCCGATGGAAAGGCTGTGGTCACCGCCGAGCACCAGAGGGAAATGCCCTCCCTGCACAGAGGTAGCCACGGCACCCGCCACGCGGCGCGACATGGGGATGATGCAATCCACATATTTAAGTTTTGGATTCATGATCGTGCACATCTCGGCGATGGGCACTTCAATATTCCCTTCATCCTGCACAGTGTATCCGAGCTCTTCGAGCTTTTGTTGCAGCTGGGCATAACGGATCGCGCTGGGGCCCATATCCACGCCGCGACGATCCGCGCCGAGATCAATGGGAACACCGATAACGTCAATTTTCATAAATATCTCCAATTAAAGGTTTCGAACCGCGAAGAAAGGAAGAGCGCGAAGAGGGATTAATTTTCCGCGAAAGAATAGGTGCTAGTGTCTTATCTTTGCGGGTATCTTCCTTGCCCTGCGAGGTTGTAGACAACGCGTCGAATACCATTTTTCATGAGTTTGACGTTCCAGTTGAGAAGAAAGCCAATTTTACACCCACTTAGTTTTAGATAAGTCAATAATTGGGCTTGATGAATTGGGAGGAGAGTCTCGACTGCTTTATTTTCAATGATGATGAGATGTTCAACCAATGTGTCAATCCGATATCCCGCGTCAATTTGCTGACCCTCGTAGACAATGGGTAATTTGACTTCGGTCTTCACGTCCCTGCCACGCTCTCGCAGTTCGTAGGCATGGCACTGCTGATATGAAGACTCAAGCAACCCCGGCCCAAGTGCCCTATGGACTTTGATTGCACAATCAACAACGTCTGTAGAGACAGCCTCAATGTCTGCCATCTCTGCTTCCTCCTCCTAAATACTTCGCGATCTTCGCCTCTTCGCTGTGAAAATTAAGCCGTCCGGTAATATCCTACATCCACTGAATAGACCCGGCCGCGCTTGATGACTTGTTTTACAAGATTCGTTCCGTAACGATAACCGACCTGACGATAATCCGAAACAGAGAGGATCAAAAGATCTGCCTGTTTGCCCGCTTCGATCGAGCCGATGCGGTCCGACCTGCGAATCGCGTGCGCAGCATTGATCGTCGCGGCCGCGATGGCCTGCGCGGGAGTTAGTTTCATATAGCGGCAGGCCAGTGCGATCGCGAATTGCATGGACTCATTCCACGAGGTACCGGGATTGCAATCTGTGGCGAGGGCCAGTATGGCATCCGCCTCGATGAGTTTGTGCGCAGGCGTGTACTCGCGTTCGGCGAGCCCAAAGGGTGTGCATGGAAGCGCGACCGCAACTGTATCTGATCTGCCCAGCGCGGCGATGTCAGCATCAGATGTCTTGACGAGGTGATCCGCGGAGGCTGCCCCTAATTCTGTTGCCAGCGCTGCACCGCCGAGATTGTCAAATTCGTCCGCGTGGATCTTGAGCGGGAAGCCGAGTGAGCGCGCCCTGGTCAGCACCTGACGCGACTGTTCAAGGGTGAAAGCCCGGTCCTCGCAAAAGACATCCACAAAAGGAAGAGCTAGTCGCGGCGCATGAGTCTCCCACCATTCTTTGAGCATCGGCAGCATCGTGTTCGTCACTTCCTCGGTATACGCTTGCGGATTATCCTTGAATTCCGGCGCGATGGCGTGCGCACCCAGGAAGGTGATGGTTAGATCGAGGGGACCTTCATCATCGAGCATGAGCAGGGCTTTAAGCAAACGTAATTCGGTCGCGGTTTGCAAACCGTATCCTGTTTTTGCTTCGGCAGTGGTCGTGCCATGAGCGAACATGCGCAGCAGGCGCGGACGCGTCTGCGCGATCAGGGTTTCCATGCTCGCAGTTCGCGTGGCTTTGACCGTTGAGAGTATTCCACCTCCCGCCGCCAGGATATCGAGATAAGGTGTGCCAGACATTTTCATCTCGAACTCGTCGGCGCGATCACCTGCCCAGATCAGATGCGTGTGCGGGTCAACAAACCCGGGCATTACAACACAACTCCCCGCGTCGAGGGTGGCTTCATCGGGATACGCGGCCTTTAACTCTTCGGTTGTCCCCACTGCCACGATCTTTTCATCTTGTACGATCACAGCACCGTTTTCAATGATGCCAAGTGTGCCAAGGGTTTTGCCTCGTTGGGGACCGCCTGCTAGAGTAAGAAGTTGGGAAGCAGAATGAATGAGCACAAGTGAATTAAACCACAGAAAACAGATTGCCGCTAAAAAAATGAACCTTGAGCACCACATTAAGGATGCATTAATGGGAATCTTCTAGTCCCTTTGGGTGACCTTCTACAAATGGAAAAATCCCGGTGCTTTTTCGATACCAAATTGCAGCAAAGTGGTGAATTAAAAATATATTGCGCGAAATTAGGTTACAATCGGGTTCGTCTGGCAAAAAATGCACACCTTCATTCCTGTAAGACTAACATAATTGTTAGGCAATCACCCCTTGACTCTCTTGCCTTTTTTGCAGGACGATGTAAAATAAGAACATCCTGTGGAGGTCTTCCCAGGAAATAACACGGAAAGGAGATTTGCCCACATGTTATTTACCCCCAAAGAAAAAGGCCAGGGTCTTGTTGAATATGCGCTGATTCTCGTTTTGGTTGCCATTGTCGTTATTGCGGCTTTGATGGTTCTCGGACCGATCATCGGTAACGTCTTCAGCACGATCAATTCCAGCCTCTCCGGTTTTTAATCCACGCCATTCGTAAAAAAGGACCTTGTTTCGGACAGGGTCTTTTTTTTATTTCTCATATACGAAGATCAGATTTTTCGCGATCTGCAAGCGGGCCGCATATCCTGATGCGAGATAAGCGTGGAGGACATTCGCTGTGCGCAGATCTGCCCGGTAAGGATTCCCGACCTCAAGAAAGCACTGCTTGCATTCTTGTAAGACTAACATAACTGTTAGGTAATCACCCCTTGACTCTCTTGCCTTTTTTGCAGGACGACGTAAAATAAGAACATCCTGTGGAGGTCTTCCCAGGAAATATCGAGGAAAGGAGATTTGCCCACATGTTATTTACCCCCAAAGAAAAAGGCCAGGGTCTTGTTGAATATGCGCTGATTCTCGTTTTGGTTGCCATTGTTGTTATTGCTGCTTTGATGGTTCTCGGACCGATCATCGGTAACGTCTTCAGCCTGATCAATTCCAGCCTCTCCAGTTTTTAATCCACGCCATTCGTAAAAAAGGACCTTGTTTTCGGACAGGGTCTTTTTTATTTCTTATAAAGAAATATGAGGTTTTCACGGTCAAAGAACGCAGGCTGCCAGCCCGGCAAGTCAAAGGAGATCGTTACGATCCTTGCTCCACTTTGCAATTCCCTTTCGAGCTTCTCCTGCAAACGGATGGCATACTTGGATGTGAGATAGGCAAAGACGACATCTGCCTTGCTTAGATCGGCATAATAAAAATTCCCCATTTCAATTCGGACCCTTGAACTGACCCCGTTCCAAAGGGCATTCGCGCGGCTGACAGCACATTGCAGCGGCCCGATCTCAACCCCCACAGCGCTTACCCCAAATTCTTTCGCAGCCATCACAAGCACGCGTCCATGCCCTGAGCCAAGATCGTAAAATCTCTCGCCCGGTTGCAGGTTCGCTAATTCCAAAGCCCTGCGGATCCTTCCCCGCCGCGTGGAAACAGGTGGCAATCCATATATCGCTGGGACCAGAATCCAAAGCAGTACCACAATGATTATCAATATTGAGAGGCCGGCCAGCAAGAAATCCATTACCTGCGTTTTAGCATTAATCGTAAAGCCATAAGGGCGGCCAGATTGAATAATACGGTCGTCAAAGCCACAAATGTGAACCCGAATTGCCGATAGATAAGAACAGCCAGAAATGCACCCAGCGCGCGTCCCAAGGAATGACCTGTGACATTGATGGATAACACCGTAGCCCGCGCCGATGGGACGAGTTCGGTCATCAACGGAATGTGACTGACCAAAACATACTCGAAGGTGATATAAAACAAGAATAACCCGATCAACGCGCCGACCTGCGTGTGCCCAACGAAAGGGAGCAGGATGGAAGCCAGGGCATTGCCGATCAGGCCGATGGAAAGCGCGAGCGGTTTGCCGAGCCTGTCTGTGGTAAACGCAACCAGACCTTCTCCACTTAATTCTGAAATGCCGATCACGGCAGAAGCGCCTGCCAAAGCGGCGATCTTTAATCCAAACGAGTCTGCCAGCCATACGCCAAATATCACGTTGACCAATTCGTTGCCTGCACTTGCCCACAATGTAATGGAAATCCCTGCGAGTACGGTAGTGGACGAGAACACTGCCCGGTACCCGGCGAGGGAATTAGTTGGTGCTTCGTGATGCAGATCTTCACGTGGGATCATTCGCCAGATCACCAGAAAGTTGAACAGTCCAAGCACGGCCAATATGGGGAAAGGCGCAGACCATCCAAATCTGGCGATCAGAAATCCCATGACCGGCACACCCACGATGAAGGCCAATGACCAGGCGACCTCTGTGACAGCCAATGCTGTGCCGCGTCGCTCATACGGAATTCTGTCCCCGAAGTAGGCTTGCATGGACGGGTCGAACAAGTATTTACCGATCATGGCAAGAATAAGCGCAGCGGCCAGAGTCCACAGGGTTGGGTGGATCGCAACCAACCCAACGCCAAGCGTGAAGATGACCATACCAAGCAACATGCCGAACCTGCGGCCGCGCCGATCTGCAATAGGGGCAAATAATGGGCTGGATGCACCCATGAGCGAGCGAGCGGTCATTAACAGGGACATGGTGGAAATATCCACGCCGAGGCCGCGGGCGAATATGGGCAAAAATGGATACACCATCCTGTGAGCCGTATTCAGGATGATGCGCAGGAACATGAAGTTGATCAGTTGGTGGCGAAGTCTCAAATTGGTTTCCAGTCCTCGAATATTATTAATGATGAATTCTACCGCTTGACCCATTAATTACTAGGGTGTGTGTGCAAATTAATATTGTGTCGCTCTGCCGTCTCGCACCCCGTTCGGGCCGGGAGACCCGGCGTCCGCCGGGGCGAGACGGCCGGCGTGCCGCCGCTGATCGCGGCACGAACGGTGAGCGCAGCGAAGAGTCTCGTTCTTGGGTTGATTTCAGGCAAAATCCGAGATTCTTCGTCGCTTCGCTCCTCACATCGTCCCGATGTCCTTCGGGAGAAAGACACTCAAGAAAGATTTTGCATACAGACCCTAGGCTTTTTGAATTAATTTTCAGGCTAAAATTCAAACTTCCAGTTTAGATACGCATGGCACACATGCGTGCGGCACTCTGTAACCCACTTGAGCGATTAACCTTTTAAAGCGATCTTTCAGAGTGTGTTTTTTCCATAACCGACGTCATCGTGAAAATAAGATGCAAGCCTGTTAACTTGACATCATTCCATCCTATGCATTAAACTGAATTCTGGTTGGGGAGTAGCCGCCTGCACTCCTTTAATTCGCAGGATGGGTTGTCGTCATAACATTGGCCGAAGGCCATCGGCGATCCATACGCTTGAAAGCGTTGGCAAGACCACCACGTAGAACGTGGTGGTCTTTTTTTTATTTACAATCGCAAGGAATACCAGCCTTTGGAGATGCTATGCCTGAGAACATAATAAATGAACAACGCCACGAGCATGAATGGCACGCGTTAAGAGCGGAAGATGTATTGAAGCACCTTGAAGTCCTGGACGAAGGCTTATCTTCTGAAGAAGTGAACAGGCGTTTGGAGCAGTATGGACCCAATCAATTAAACGAAGCAGCGCGGCCTGGTTTTCTCGGATTGGTTTGGGATCAATTGAAAAACTTTGTCGTTATTCTATTGATCGTTGCATCCGTAATCTCCTCATTGCTTGGCGATTACGTGGAAGCCGCAGCCATCATGGCAATAGTAGTATTAAACGCCGTACTTGGCATTGTGCAGGAACGCCGCGCAGAGCAGGCATTGGCCGCGCTGAAGAAACTTGCCGCGCCAGACGCGCAAGTATTACGCGACGGTGCGCGTCATTCTGTGCCGGGCTACAACCTTGTACCGGGCGATATTGTTTTTCTTGAAGCAGGCAATTTCATTCCCGCAGACTTGCGTTTGCTGGAGGCGGTGAACCTGCGCGTGGAAGAAGCCTCACTCACAGGCGAATCACTCCCCGTACAAAAGAACGCCGCAACCGTGCTCGAAAAAAATGTGCCGCTTGGCGATAGAAAAAATACTGCCTTCATGGGTACCCTCGTCAATTATGGACGCGGGCGCGGCGTTGTGACCAGCACGGGTATGCGCACGCAGCTCGGCTTGATCGCAACCATGCTGCAAAGCGTGGAAACCGAGGAAACGCCCCTACAAAAAAGGCTTGACCAGCTCGGCAGGTCCTTAAGTATTGGCGCGCTTATTCTTGTCGCAGTGGTATTCATTGTTGCACTCATTAATTATACGGAAATTGGCGGCTTATTCAGCAGCCCGTTGGAATATATAAAAGAATACGCAGCCGAAATCACCGAGGTATTTATCATTGCAATCAGTTTGGCAATCGCCGCGGTGCCGGAAGGCCTGCCTGCGGTTGTGACCATTTCCCTTGCGCTGGGTATGCGTGAGATGATCCGGCGCCACGCACTTATCCGTAAACTGTCCTCAGTAGAGACGCTTGGTTCGGCGACCACAATCTGTTCCGACAAAACCGGTACGCTCACACAGAATGAGATGACCGTAACACGTATTTGGGCAGATGATCAATTTGTAAATGTGACCGGTACTGGATACGCGCCAGTGGGCGAATTTCAAGTGGACGGCGCGAAAGTGGATGTGACCCAATATCCTGCGATTCTTTCCACCCTCTGGCTTGGTCTGTTGAATAACGACTCGCACCTCGAAACGACAGGTGCAAACGAATCACAGCAAACCTACCGCATCGTCGGGGACCCGACTGAGGGTGCCCTTTTGGTAGCCGCAGCGAAGGCCGGGGCAGTTCACTTGGAAATTGATAATGCCTATCCACGTGAGAACGAAGTCCCATTTGATTCAGAGCGGAAACGCATGATCACCATCCACGATGTACACGACCCAAAAGCGCAAGATCCATCCCCTTTTTACAATGAAAACCACAAAGATTGGGCTGTGATCGTCGTAAAGGGCGCGGCAGATATTGTGCTTGATCTTTGCACCCAATATCAAAGCATGGATGACGATCCCCAGCCCATGACAAAAGATGGAAAAGAACGCATCCTGGCTGCCAATGATGCGATGACTAAAGACGCCTTACGTGTTCTTGGTTTTGCTTATCGTTTGGAAGAGAAGGTGCCTGCTGATCCTAAAGAACTCAAAGCTGATGACTTGGAAAGGAACCTCGTTTTCGTTGGCCTGGTGGGGATGATCGACCCGCCGCGCACTGAAGTAAAACCCGCACTCGAAAAGGCGCGCCACGCAGGCATCCGTACGGTGATGATCACAGGTGACTTCCCCAATACCGCCAAAGCCATTGCCGAAACGATTGGTCTCCTGCGCCCCGGCAAGAAAGTAATTACAGGCGCGCAACTCGATGAACTTAACGATGATGAAGTCAAGGACATCATTGAAGATACAGATGTATTTGCTCGTGTATCCCCTGAGCACAAAATGCGCATCGTGGACGCCTTGCAGGCCAACGACGAAGTCGTCGCAATGACAGGCGATGGCGTAAATGATGCCCCAGCCATCAAACGCGCAGACATTGGCGTTGCGATGGGTATTACCGGCACGGACGTGGCGAAAGAAACAGCAGACATGGTGCTGACGGACGATAATTACGCAAGCATCGTCGCCGCGGTGGAACAAGGCCGCATTATTTACAGCAACATTCGCAAGTTTGTGTTCTTCCTGCTTTCATCCAATGTTGCCGAGATCATGATCATCTTCCTCGCAACGCTGGCTGGGCTGCCTGCACCTCTCACCGCCATTCAACTCTTGTGGCTCAATCTCATCACAGACGGCGCTCCCGCACTGGCCCTTGCCATGGAGAAAGGCGATCCGGATATTATGGATCAAAAGCCGCGCGCCAAATCTGAACCGATCGTTAACCGCTCAATGCGCCTCGGCATCATCGTACAGACATTCGCCCAAACAGGCGCGGTGTTGGGTGCATTCATTTTAGGGCTGGCATGGCATCTCGAAGCAGGAGCAGTCATCCCGTCTGGCGCGAACGTGTTTTCCTTCGTCCTGGCGCATGATTGGCGCGGTGTGGATGTCCAAGCCGCAGAGACTATGGCTTTTATCACACTGTCGCTTGCCGAGTTATTCCGCGCATACACGGTACGCTCGGAGCGTGCGTCTTTGTTCAAGATCGGGATCTTTTCCAATCAATATATGCAATATGCAGTCGGACTTTCCATTACATTGCTGCTTCTGGTGTACGCCATCCCATTCCTGCAGCCGATCTTCAATATTCATTTGCTCAGCCTGCGCGAAGGCGGTGTTGTGCTTGGGCTGGCGATCCTGCCTGCTGTGGCTGAAGAGATCACAAAATTCTTTTTACGATCAAGCGAAAGAAAACAGGCGTAACTTGAAGAGCCTGAGCAGCATTATTATTTCCCCGCCCGACACTCCGCACACGGGCATAACGCCCGCAGGTAATGCCAGTTGTAAATGCCGTAATCGTGCCCATCCTCCCAGACAATGGTCAACGCGTAGGAGCCGACCGCGACCACATTGCTCAAACGCGTGGAAGCAGAGTCTTCCATTTGCTTGGTAAACACATCTTCATCCGGCTCGGACTTCATGTTTTGGTGACCACCGCGGCACGCGGCACACGGACAGGCCGCGCGCAATAACCCAAAGGGATAGACGCTCACGTGTTTATCGTCCCATGTGACTGTAAATTCTCTTTTGCTTTTATTGGCCGTTACGCCGGTTGCTTTTTCAGACATTGATCACTCCATCGATCAGGGTGCGGGGACCACCGCGAGAAAATCGGCGGCGGCCCAGCCGGCACGGGTTTCATCGTACGGCGCGACGAGATACCACCATGTGTATCCATCGGCAGATTGAGGTCCTTCACGCACAATGAAGACTTCCGCTTCTTCGCCGCGAAAAACTGTTTCACCATTCAAGCCGGGCGCGGAACGAATCCGAAGTCCATCCCCTTCAGTGCCGCTGATCTGCACATAGCCACCGACACCGACGCTATCTGCCGCGAGGGTGGGTGTGGGAAGCAACGGGTCGATCGTGGATGTTGGGAGGACGTTGGGTGTATGTGTCGGGGCGGGGATCATAGTCAGGTCAGCCGGAGCAAACCCAACGTTAGGCGAGAAGCGCGGTGAGGTCCAGCCGATGGTGATGAGGGTGATGAGCAGCAAAGTCCCTGCGAAGCCGAGCGCGCCGAGGATCACCCAGCGATTCAAATAAGGTCTCAAGTCCATCGAATTATCTCTGCGGGTCTTTCAATAATTGTAAGGCGTTTTCCGGCATGAGCACTTTCAGCGCGCGGTGCTTGATGATGATATCTGCATGATGACCGCCAAGCATGGGATCGCCGTCCACCTGGATCGAGAAGGCCGCGTCCGATTCCACGCGCGCGGTGTGGAAAGGCAGGCGCCGCGCCTGATCGGATGTGAGATGACGGCCGGCTACGAGATCGATGAAATGACGGAGGGCATCCGCCACGTTGTTACCACTGAGCAGCCACATGTCCATTTCACCGTCATCCAGGAAGGCCTCTGGCGAGATCAGGGACAACCCGCCTACGTAATGACGAATATTGGTCGTGACCGCAACGAGATAATGTCCCTCCACCAATTGTCCGTTTGCAAAAACACGCAGGTCAAGGCCGTGCCAGAAGGTGGCTTCCCACACTGTGGTTGCAAAGAAATGGGGCACGGCCATGTGCTTAAAGAAGCGCGGACGCGGCTCGATCTTGTGAACGGCCTCCGCATCCAACCCCACGCCGGCCCACAGCAAAAATGGATGGTCGTTGCACAAACCGATATCCACGCGCTGCGGTTTTACGTTTGCAAGCAGTTTTGCATTCTCACGCAAGGCCCACCAATTGAACCAGCTAAAGGCCTTTTGTCCCTGCTCGATGGCCCACACATTGGATGTACCTGCCGGCAACACTGCCAGAGCGGTTTCAGTATTGAGCAACCCACTTGCCACCTGACCCACCGTGCCATCGCCGCCGATCGCGAAGACCGCCTCATATTTTTCGCCTGCGGCCTGATGTGCGGTTTGAGTCGCGTGCGTGCCGCTTAACGTCTCAGCGATCTCGATGCTCCAACCCGCTTCCTTAAGTGGCTGGATGATACCGCGCACGAAACGCCTCACAGGGAACCGCCCTGCGGCTGGATTGTAAAGTAAAAGTCCCTTGCGCATGGCGAGGATTATACCTGAGGGAGAATCTCATCTATCTCTGCCTCACCCTCGCCTTCGCGAAGCACACCTTTAGATGCTCCCTAACGGGCACACGTCCCAGTGGGAGAGGGGACTGCCTGAATGATATAATCCCACGCGATGAACGAAGGAACGCTTCTCAATAAGCGCTATCAATTGCTCGAAGAACTCGGCTCGGGCGGCATGGCCGAAGTCTTTCGCGCGCGCGACCTGATGTTGGATCGCTATGTAGCCATTAAGATCCTGCGAAAGGATTTTTCAGGTAATCCAGATTTTCAAAATCATTTCCGTCAGGAAGCGCGCGCCGCCGCGAATCTCTCGCACCCCAACATCGTCACCGTGCATGACTTTGGCTTTGCAGAGGACATGCTTTTCATCGTCATGGAGTACATCCCCGGCAAGGACCTCAAGAATCTCCTCCGTCAGCGCGGGCGTTTTTCGATCGAAGACGGAATCCCTCTCATCATTCAAGCCTGCGCGGGGATCGGGTATGCCCATCGCGCGGGACTCGTCCATTGCGACATCAAACCGCACAACATGCTGGTCTCACCGGATGGCCGTCTCAAAGTGACAGACTTTGGCATCGCGCGCGCGCTCGCCACCATCACGCCCGGCGAACGCACGGATGTCGTTTGGGGTTCACCGCTCTATTTCTCACCTGAACAGGCACAGGGCGAAGCTCCATCGCCTGCCTCAGATGTATATTCCCTCGGCGTTGTTCTTTACGAGTTATTAAGTGGTACACCGCCATTTACGGCAACCACTCCCGACGAGCTCGCCCGCCTGCATGTTTCCGCACGCCCCATCCCGATCCGCGAATACATCCCGGATATTCCCGCCGCGCTCGAAGAGATCGTCATGAAGGTGCTTTCCAAGGAACCCGCCGCGCGTTATCGGACCGCCGATCAACTTGGGCGCGTGCTGCAAAGATTCGGCACACAACGTGAAGTGTCCACGCCGGCTCACCCACCGGAAGTTTCAACCAGACTTCAGACTCGAGTGCAATCTGCTGCGCCGCGAGCGGACTCTACTTCAACACGTTACATCGCGATCGAATCACCATCTGAGGACTCATCCGAAGCTGATTTTGTCATCCAGGACATTGACTGGGTCTCTGTGGGCCTCGGCCTGTTGGCCGTGCTGGCTGTGGGCGGACTCATCCCCTTTTGGATGATGATCTACTTCGCGTACAACCCACTGATTCGATAAAACACACCCGATGGCGGTGGATCGATCCCCCTGACATTTCATGAATCAATTTATCATCGCTGCCTCCATCATCGCCTCGGATTTCACGCGACTTACCGATGAGATCGCCGCGTGCGAATCCGCGGGCGCGAGCTGGCTGCATGTGGACGTGATGGACGGTCATTTCGTGCCGACCATCACGGTCGGTCCGCTTTTTGTGGAGGCCTGCAAGCGCGCCACCAAACTTCCACTGGATGTCCATTTGATGATCGAGAATCCGGAAAAACATTTGGAGGCCTTCGCCCAGGCCGGCGCGAACAACATCACCGTCCATGTTGAAGCGTGCGCGGACCTGGTGAGGACCATTACGCAGATCAAATCCCTGGGATGTACGGCCGGGGTCACATTGAGACCGGCCACGCCGGCCTCTGCGATCGAATCCGCTTTGCCAATTGCCGACCTGGTTCTGGTGATGAGCGTCAATCCCGGCTATTCGGGCCAGGTTTTTATGCCGGAAATGGTGGATAGAGTAAAAGAGATCCGTGCGCGTTTAACTGCGCTGGGCTCGAAGGCAAACCTCGAAGTCGATGGCGGGATCAGTCTGAAGACCCTGCCGCTGATGAAGGATGCGGGCGCGAACGCTTTTGTGACTGGCAATGCAGCTTTCAAACATCCGCAAGGGGTGGCTGAAGGCATCCGGGCGTTACGCGAGTCCATGGCTTAAAACAAAGATCGCAGCCCGCTGCGCGGCCGCGATCTTTGATGCGAGTGGAAAACAATCCTTAATCTGAAGACTTGCCGAGCGTTTTGATGCACTTGGCGCACAGCGTCTTTTTGATCAAACGGCCCTTCTCCATCACCGTCACCTTTTGCAGGTTGGGCTTAAATTTACGATTGGTCGCGTGCAGAGAGAAGGAACGGTTGTGTCCAAAGGTGGTTGTCTTGCCGCAGGTATTGCACTTAGCCATCTTAAAGATCCTTTCCGAACAATAATTCCAATGTCCATTGCCTTTTTTCAAAGGCACGGGATTTTACCATATAACACAACCCTGCTCAAGATTAGATGCTAAAATAGGCACACTATAGAATTCACGGGGCAGCAAAGCCCCTTAATCGAGGAACCCATGGGCGCAGAAAAAACACCTCTGGGCGGGATCCACATCTCGCCAAATGCGGTCGCGACGATCGCATATCATGCCATCCTGCAATCCTACGGCGTGGTGGGACTGGCACCGAAAAACCTTGCGGATGGCATTGTCTCCACCATCACGCGTGAACCTTCACGTGGCGTATCCGTCCGTTACAAGGGCGAGGAAATCGATATCGATATCCATATCATTGTCGAATATGGCACGCGCATCAACTCCGTGGCTGAAAGCGTGGCCAGCACCGTGCGCTTCCACGTGGAAAGGGCGCTGGGGCTGCGCGTCAACACCGTGAATGTGCATGTGGCCGGGTTACGGATCAGCTATACCGATTAGGAGACCAGAGTCTCATGGGTGTGGACACTGCACGCGTCGAAAAACTTCGGAAACGGCCAATTGACGGGCAGGCCCTCAAACGCCTCGTGGACGCCGGCCTGACGTGGCTCCGTACGAATCAGCAGATCGTCAACTCGTTGAACGTTTTCCCCGTGCCGGATGGCGACACCGGTACGAACATGGTGCTTACGCTGCAATCCGCCTGGAACGAGGTCAAGGATTCAGGCACACACAACCTGAGCGAAATGGCGGCCGCGGTCTCCAAAGGCGCGTTGATGGGTGCGCGCGGCAACTCGGGCGTGATCATGAGTCAGTTGTGGCGCGGGTTCTCGCGCGGCTTGCATGAGAAGACCCTCCTCGACGTGGAGACTTTGGTCAGGGCATTTGCCGAGGCGCGCGACACGGCTTATAAAGGAGTGGTCCGCCCGGTAGAGGGGACGATCTTAACCGTCGCCAAGGAAGTTGCCCTGGCAACCGAAGCCGCTTTAGGGTCCGCGAAAGATCCGATCGATATCCTTGAAGTGGCAGTCAAGGCCGCGGATGAGGCGGTCAAAAATACGCCGGAACTGCTCCCCGTCCTCAGACAGGCCGGTGTGGTCGATTCGGGCGGCAAGGGTCTGTTCTTTATTCTCGAAGGGATGCTGCGTCATGTGTACGGCGAGTCGCTTGAAACGCCGACGATGAGCGTGCAGCCGATGTCCGCAATGAATTTACAGGGCGCGCTGGAAGAAGTGGAGGCGGGCCAGGATTATGAAGTGGTCGTGGACTTTGTTCCCAGCGGCCAGTTGGAATTAAAATCCTTCTATGGGCGGCTTGAGGAAATGGGCACATCCATTCAGGTGGGCGAAGGCGATGGCATGTATCGCATGCACATCCATGTGCCCACTGAAAAACGCTACGAGCCGATCGATTACATCATGGGCATTGGGACGGTCACGAAGGTTGCCATTGAAAACCTGCTCGCGCAGATGGATGATATTCAAAAATCCTCACAGATCCAGTTTGCAACAGTTGAACCCGGGCAGATCGCGGTGGTGGTCGTTTCACCGGGTACAGGGTTAAGCCGCATCTTTGCAAGTTTGGGTGTGGCCGCGATCGTCCCGGGCGGGCAAACGATGAATCCATCCACGCAGGACATTTTGAGTTCGTTCGAGAATTTGCCGACAGACAAGGTCATCATCCTGCCGAACAACAAAAATATTATTCTGGCTGCGAACCAGGCCAGGGAAGTGACCGTGAAGCAGGTGGTGGTGGTGCCGACCCGCACCGTTCCGCAGGGGCTCGCTGCCATGCTCTCGCTCGTTCCAGATGGCGACTTGAATTCCGTAGCCGAGAAGATGAACAAGGCCTTGAGCACGGTCAAGACCGGCGAGATTACGACCGCAACGCGTTCCGTCGAAATTGACGGCGTGAAAGTTAAGGAGGGTCAGGTGATCGCCCTGCTGGATGGCAAGTTGATCGCCTCTGCAAAGAACGTTGAAAATGGTGTGATGGACCTGTTGAAGAAGGCAAAAGCGGAAGAGGCTGAGATCATCACACTGTTTTATGGTGACGGCACCACGCATGCGGAGGCCAACCGCCTCGCGGACCTGATCCGCGCAAAATATTCCTCACTGGAAGTGGAAGTGCAGGGAGGCGGCCAGCCGCATTATCAGTTCATTATTTCAATTGAATAAAAGGGCTCTGCGCTGGGCTAAGCCCAGCGCAGAGCAAAATGCATATGGGGAAAAAGTATATGGTCAGTTCATGCATGGTCGTCCCGGGCGATTATGTTAAACTTCAGCCATGAAAATAGGCATCGTTACAGACTCAACCGCGGACCTGCCTGCTTATCTGGTTGAGCAACATGAAATACAAGTCGTTTCATCCGTTCTGGTCCTGGAAGGCAGGGAATATACAGATGGGATCGGCATTACGCGTGAACAGTTTTATACACGACTGCCCTCGCTTCAAACCCCGCCGACCACGGCCGCGCCTTCCATTGGAAATTTCACCACGCCCTACGAGACTCTGCTCTCGGCCGGCTGTGACCATATCCTTTCGATCCACGCCGCGTCGCAATTGACGACCATCCTGAACGTGGCGCGCCAGGCCGCGCAGCGATTCCCCGAAAAAGTCACCTGCATTGACAGCGGCTCACTCTCTCTGGGACTCGGCTTCCAGGTGGTGGCCGCGGCCGAAGAAACAGAATTAGGCTTGAAGTCTGCATTGGATGCGATCGACTCCACGCGCAAACGGCTGCGCGTGTGTGCCGCGTTGGATACGATGGAATATCTCAAGCGCAGTGGACGTGTGCCCGGCGCGGTGGCTGCACTGGGCGGAGCGTTTTCCATCAAACCATTAATTGAACTGATCGACGGGGAAGTGAAAGCCATCGGAGCAGTGCGCACAACCAAACAGTCCGATGAACGCATGTTGGACCTTCTGCTTGAAGGCGGAGAATATGAGCGGCTTGCCATTCTGCATACCAATGCCGAGCCGCGCGCGCGCAGCCTGCTGGATGAAATGATGTCTCACGCGCGCCAGGCCGTGCCCAGGGATATTCTGTTCGTGAACGTCACCAGCGTGATCGGCACACATGTCGGACCGAACGGTCTGGGTTTTGCGGCGGTGCGGAAGTGATAAAATAAGCGAATCAGTGGCAGAAAAATATGTCGTTCTCAGACCAACCCATCATTCCATCAGATGCACCTTCCCCTCCACGGGATGAACACGCGCCGATCCCTGCGCGGCGCAGGCGCGTGACGCGCCGGCAAATGATCCCCACGGATGCGGAGGGACAGGCCGCACTGATTTCAGCGCTGGCGCGGCGCGCCTATCCATCTGTTGAACTATTCATTTTTTCCTTGCTGTGCGGCGCGATCATCGGGCTTGGTTATCTGCTTGATAAGCAAGCCGTGCTTTTGCTCGGCATTTTGCTCGCTCCGCTGATGACACCCTGGGTGGGTTTCCTGCTCGCCATCCTGACAGGCAAATTGCGTTTCTTCTTTGAAACCCTGATGGCCTTGTTGATCAGCGCGCTCCTGGTATTTATCGGCGGCTTGATCACCGGGCTGGGCGCACGCCTCTTCCTGCCCATCACACTTACAAATGTCGTCATCCATGCGCGTTTGTGGATCCCCGAGCTGATCGTGCTGGTCATCGGCGCGGTGACCCTGGTGGCGTCCTTCGTTCGTTCGGAAGCAAAACCATACCTGCCAAGCGTCATCATTGCATACTTTTTCTTTTTGCCAATCAATGCATCGGGCTTCGGCCTCGGTTCCGGCTTACCGGATGTTTGGCTGCCGGGCCTGCTCGTATTTTTCACACATCTTGCACTGGCCAGTCTCTGCGGGTTGATCACCCTTTTTGCTTTAAAACTCCGCCCCTCGACCCGTGGAATGGTTTTCAGCGGGATCATGGCCCTGTTCTTCGTGATCCTGCTGGTCTTGTTTATGGAACCAAGATCTCCGTCCACGGATCAGGCGGGCGCTTTATCCACACCTACGAATCAATTCCTGCCGTTTCCCTCCTCGACGCCCAACCTGTTTGCCATCCCAACAATAACGGTAAGATCCGAAAACACGTCCACAGTATTACCCAATAATGTGGACTTCACAGAAACGGTCGCAGTGGCCCTGACACAGGTGGCGCAAACAAATAATGCCCCCACTCCCACTGCCACGCAAACCCCGGCCCCGTTGGTGCTTGCGATCACCCTGCCTGCTACACAAATACCAACAGCGACACTGACGATCGAAGTACAGCCCATCTCCGGCACGATCAACGCGAACGAAGGGGGCGGTGCAAATTTGCGACAAACACCGAACGGCAAGTATTTAATGACCCTCGATAACGGCTCGATCGTGCAAATCTATCCGGATTTCAAACAGGTGAACGGCATAGCGTGGATCCACGTCTTCGTCACGCGCAATGGGCAACGCGTTGAAGGCTGGGTACTGGAATCCGTTGTTCAGTATGCCACGCCCGAACCGAACTTCGCAGCCTCTTCAACACCCGCGATCACACCAGCACCATAAATTTACCCCCACCCTCCCCCGCGCGAAGCACGCCTTTAGTTGCTCCCCAACGGGCAGAGGGATTATGGAGAATTCATGCCCATTCACTTCGGCACCGACGGCTGGCGCGCCGTTATTTCAGACAGTTTTACCTTCGATAATCTTCGGATCGTGGCGCAGGCCATCGCGGACGCGGTGGCATCCGACCATTGGGATCGGACCAGCCAGACGGACTCCAAAAAGATCGTGATCGGTTTCGATACGCGTTTTCTTTCAGACCGTTTTGCCGGAGAAGTGGCACGCGTGTTGGCCGCGAACGGATTCACAGTCCTGCTGACACAATCCGATTCGCCCACGCCCGCCATTTCTTATGCAGTCAAAGATCAAAATGCCATCGCGGGCGTGATGATCACAGCGTCGCACAATGCGCCGCGGTATAACGGCGTGAAGTTAAAGGGTCCGTTCGGCGGCTCCGCTTTACCCGAACAATGTCGTCGCGTAGAAGTGTATATCAACGACAATGAAGAGCAGGCGCGTGGTCCAAACCTGATGGACTTCAAAAAAGCGCGCGCGGCGGGCTTGATCCAGAAGTTCAACCCCTTGCCCGCATATTTCGATCACCTGCGTACCCTGATCAAAACGGATCTGATCGCGGATAACCCCCAACGCTTTGTGGTGGACGCCATGTACGGCTCAGGCCGCGGCGTGATCAAATCCTTCCTGCAAGGGACAGGCTGTGAGATCGCTGAAATTCGCGGCGAGATGAACCCCGGCTTCGGCGGCGTGCATCCCGAACCGATCGCAAAATATCTCGGCCCGCTGGCGAGCGCGGTCAGCTCGGGAATGGGTAATTTCGGCGTGGTGACCGACGGTGATGCAGACCGGATCGGCGCAATGGACGAGCGCGGGGTTTTCGTCGATCCGCATAAGATCATGGC
This sequence comes from uncultured Anaerolineaceae bacterium, assembly GCA_964610295.1. Lineage (GTDB taxonomy): Bacteria > Chloroflexota > Anaerolineae > Anaerolineales > Villigracilaceae > Villigracilis. Next base: position 135,919 of record CAZSVR010000001.1, on the reverse strand, counting down.
GCTTTCCTTAAAGTATCTGGTTGAAAAACGCGGCATGAGCGGCGCGGTGGTTCGCACCGTATCCACCACCCGCATGATCGACCGTTTGGCCAAACGCTATGGCTTGAAGCTGATCGAAACGCCTGTCGGCTTCAATCACATCGCCGACTATATGATGAAGGAAGATGTGCTCATCGGCGGCGAAGAATCAGGCGGCATCTCGTTCAAGGGGCATATCCCGGAAGGGGACGGCCCGGCTATGGGCTTGCTGCTCGTCGAGATGATCGCGGCGGGAAGGAAATCCCTTGTGGAGATGGTGGATGACCTGCTCAAGGATGTTGGTCCCGCACTGTATGAACGCATGGACTTGCGCCTGAGCCGTCCCGTTGCCAAAGCCGAGATGACCGAGTTCCTGACGCAAAAAGCGCCGAAGGAGATCGGCGGCCAGAAAGTGGATGAGGTCAGTCAGCGCGACGGCGTCAAGTACATCATGGCCGATGATTCGTGGTTGCTCATCCGCCCATCGGGAACAGAGCCGGTTTTACGCGTATATGCAGAGGGGAGAACACAAGAGATGGTGAAGGCCTTGATGGGTTACGGGAAGACGGTCGCCGAGAGTGTTGTGTAGAGTGAATTTTAATCTATGGCCGTATAACGTCCGAAAGGCGTTAGGACGTTATACGGGCGGTCTATAAGGGGTTATACTGTCCGCATAACCCTAGTTAGCTGGCATCAGAAGGATTTCGTTGTATATATGATCAAGGAAATGACTATGGAATACGACCGGGATAAAGTTGATGAAGCTGTCCTTGCTCTTCTTTATCTTAACTTCCTTGGGGATCAAAACATTGTAAGGGCCTGGAAGAGCTTTGATTGGGACGCAATGGATCGTTTGCATGAAAAAGGATATATTAGCGATCCTAAAAGCAAGGCGAAGTCAGTGATTGTTACTGAAGAAGGCCAAAACATTGCGAAAGAGTTGTTCATAAAATTCTTTTGTACTTGAAAGCCGGGATAGATCATCAAGGTAATGCAAGGCCGCACAAATCAGGATAGTGGCAATGATTACACTGCGTTACACTCAAAAACTCCAGAAGTTTTTAGGAATTGTTCCAGCCAATAAACTTGAATTGACCACGGCAACATTAGGCGATTGGTACGCTAACCTGGTTCCCACTGTTTCGGGGGATCTCATAGTATTCGTAAACGAGAAATCACTTTTAACTGTGGCGATGCCAATTTGGGAATCCAACAATTTGGTTCCACTATTCCGTCTCAGAGTCACCAATCTATTGGGAATGATAGGAATAAACTCCGAAGAAATCGGAAATGAAATAAGCCATTATGACCAAGTTCAATTTGGCAAAACCGTGAGTCGCAGGATATTGGGATCGATGAACGATATTGCATGGCAATATCAAACTATGGCAGAAGAAGCTGAGAACAAACCAGACTTAAGCCTTTCGAAAGCTGAATTAAATCTAAGTCAGATGCCCTGCAAGCCTATACATTTCTGGTTTCCATCTGAAATTGCCAAAGAGTTGTTAGACCCAAAGAAAAAGAATGCCAGCTAACACAGCGTGCACTCTGTGCCCACTTCGTGGGCAGGATCTTACGCTTCGCTCAAGCGATGCTTCGCGAACGCAAACCGTTAAGCAGCTATAGATAGAAAAATTGGACACCGGATAAGTGCAATGAAAAGTTCTCGCATTCAATTCTGGGTATCAGTGATTAGCATGCTGCTTACGTCTGCATTCTGGATCTTTGACATTGCAAATGTGCCACCACTATTCGCCGATTGGAGATGGGCCGCACTTGTCTGTTTTCTGATTTACTGATCAGCAATGTGATGGCAACTTTGGACATATCGAGAAGAACAATACTCCAAAATCCCAAATATTCAATTTGTAGAGTGGGAAATAATACCTAATGTTGGGATGCGCAGAACGCGACCATCTCAATGGTCTCCATCTGGACAATATTCGGCAATGGAGTATGGTACTTTTGTGAAGGCTGTTTTTGCTAACAATCCCGAAAGAAGGACTTCCGAAAATGCTGCTAAAAATGTCTCTGCGAAAATCACCTACTATGATTCACGGGGGCAATTGCTGATTGGACCGATATATGGAAGATGGTCGGATTCGGATGAGCCGAAAACATCAATTGACATACAGCATCTGATAAACGCTAATATATTGTCAAATGGAACGCCACGTAGATTAGACCTTTTCATGAAATTTCCAGACGAGGAATTTTGCTATGCTTACAATAACGATTCCTATTTCTTCGAAAATTGGAGGCATATCAATTACAAATTAGTGGGGAATCAATTTCTGATTGAAGTTGTTCTCATCGGTGAGCGTGTCGAGAAGGGTTATTGGTTCACTGTTTACAACAAGGATGGGGGAAAGCATATTCAGATAACTTTAGGAAAAGGACAAGACGACGGAGGCGAGAAGCAAGACGCTGCCTAACACAGTGTGCAGGCCAAGACAGTGGGGTAATTCTGCTACAATATCAATCCAGATCATGACACCCAATATTACAGATCGTTCCTTCCTCACCCGCTTTGCCTGGCTTTCAATCACCGCGGCTATTATTACGATCGCGCTAAAGACCGCTGCATACTTACTGACAGGTTCTGTCGGCCTGCTTTCAGATGCATTGGAGTCCTTCGTCAACCTGGTGGGTGCGATCATGGCATTGACGATGTTGACGATAGCCGCCCGTCCCGCCGATGAAGACCATGCTTACGGACATGGCAAGGCTGAATACTTTTCAAGCGGCGTCGAAGGGACGTTGATCCTGATTGCTGCCGTAAGTATCGTGCTCTCAGCTGTTCCCCGATTCATTACACCAAAACCACTTGAGCAGATCGGAGTCGGTTTGGGTGTTTCGATGGCGGCTTCCCTCGTCAACTTGATCGCCGCGCTGATCCTGCTGCAGGCTGGCAAGCGTTACCAATCCATCACGCTGGAAGCGAATGCAAGTCACTTGATGACGGATGTGTGGACGTCAGTTGGTGTAGTCGTCGGCGTCGGTGCAGTCGCACTCACCGGCTGGGAACGGCTGGACCCGATCGTGGCTTTTCTCGTCGGCGGCAATATCGTCTGGTCCGGGATCCGCATTGTGCGCAAATCCGCATTGGGGCTGATGGATACGGCTTTGCCGGTTAAGGAGCAAAACATTTTACGAAGCATCCTGGAGCGTTATACACAAGGTGGAGTACAGTATCACGCGCTGCGTACCCGCCAATCCGGCTCACGACAGTTTGTGTCCTTCCACGTGCTGGTTCCGGGTACATGGACAGTCCAGCGCGGCCATCATTTGTTGGAAAAGATAGAAGCGGATATCCGCCATGCGTTCCCGAGTGTCACCGCGTTTACACATTTAGAGTCGCTCAATGATCCCGCGTCATGGGACGATACGAGCTTGGACCGCACGGAAGATCCGCCGGTCGAGTCCCCGGCAAAACATCAGTAATTAATTCTCAAAGGAGAATTTATGGCAACCTTCCGATATAGGGTTAACCAAGTGGAATCCTCGCTCGAATTTTATACAATACATCTCGGCTTTGAACTCGTCGAACAGATGGGGACAGCCTCTGCGACATCGTCCCCGTAGGGGAGAGTGCCCGCGGCGACCTGAGTCTGTGGCTCAGTGGCCCGCAAACTTCGGCAGCGCGTCCCATGCCGAATGGACGCAAACCGGAAGATACCTCAGGTAACCCGATTGAAATATTTCGGGCTGCATAGTAACAAAATCGCCCAATCGGGCGATCATGTTTTCATGAAGCTCTTGCAACCGCGGTTGCCAGCAGGATCAAACCGGCGAGCACCAGGTTGGTGCGCAACAGGAGCGTCTCGCGCCGGTTCAACCGGGCGAGTTCCTCCGCATCCGCCTTGTTCTTTTTCAACAGGATCCGATGAATGGCAGGCAGCACCTCCCAGGTCTGTATGGCGCTGAACACAACCAGGATGGCGACCAGTACATGTTTCGTCAGCATCGCCAGTGACCATTGTGTGCTGAGCGAGAGGAATCCATCATAGTGCGGATTCGTGCTCAGTTGGATCAACCCGGTCACGATCAGCAGGCCGATGCTGAACCATACGATGGGTTCGAGTCTCTTTTGAACGGCCGCGATAAAACTGACCTGGTCGGCCAGTTTCAAGGTGCGGGTGGAGGCGGGCAGGACGAGCACGGAGATCGCCACGAGGCTTCCGATCCATACGACGGTTGCCAGCATGTGAACCCAGAAGATGATGGCCAGCACCCATGAAGGAGGTGTGGTCAATGTCATGGAGTAGGTGTTTCCGTGTCTGTTGGGACAGGTGTATCGGTTGGCGCTCCGGGGACAGGCGTATCGGATGCAGGAATGATCACCACACCGGTGGTGGGCGTGGCAGGATAACACTGAATGAAGGCCTGGTTGGAGTGTGCGGCCGCGGTGGCATCCAACTGACCGACGGTCGCCGCGTTCTGATATTGTTCGTAAGCATCACAAAACTGCTCATTTTCGTACAACTCATCACCATAACGCATGGATGCGTTATAGAAACGCTGTGTACCGGTCATTGTGCCATCCCACAGCGAAGGCCAACCACTGTTGACCTGGGTGAAATAAGTGACCGCCTGTGACCAGTCCAATTCCCAGAAGCTCGCGCCGGAAATATACATGCGCGCACCTTCGCGCAGACCGTTGGCAGTGTTATCCAACGGGCCGAACCGCTCGGCCAGAGTCAGCTGATAGATACCACCCTCAAGATTGCCCTGGCTGGTGATCAGGTCATGACCATAATTGCGCAGGGCGAAGTAATACATGCCATCCACCTGCGCGGTCTTGTAGCCTGGATCCAGTTTGCGAATGGTATCGAGTGCGCCGAGCGCGCCGGGCCAATCCTGTGCAGAGATGAGTTGTTGCGCGCGCAGGTAGGCATTTTCGGCGCCGCTAAAATCCGGCGTAGCGGTCAGGGTGGGGGTGGGCGTAAAGGTGGGAATGACGCTCAACACCAGGGCCTGGGTAAGCAGATCCTGTGCGCCCGGGTAGTCGGATTGATGCCCAATGATGAACAGCAGGCGTTGTTTGGCAGCATCATAACGACCGAACTGGACATCCACGAGCGCATATTGATATTGCTCCGTAAGTTGCCCGGAGATGACTCCTTCTTGCGCGGACTCGCGATCGCCGATGCCTGATCTGAATCCGCTAAAGCCACCCAGCCCGACGAGCAGGATGAAACTCAGGACACCGATCAGGATCGAGCGCCAGCGCGGCGTTTTCTTGATCGGTTTGATCGGTTGCGTGTCGTCTTCCTTGATCAGTTTGATCGGTTGTGTGTCGTCCTTCTTGATCGGTTGACTCGATTGTGTTTGTTCGATATTTTCAGACATGGCGACTATTATACATCCCTTTGAAAATGGGGTTTAAATTTCTTATTCATGCTTCAAATCTTTCAAATTGTGTCACCCTGAGGAGCCTTTTTCGCGACGAAGGGGTTTCCGCCGCTCCGCGGGGGGATTCTCACCTGCACTGCAACGCACGCACGAAGTCCCTCGCGCACGCCGCAAAGCGGCAGTCCCGAGCGCAGCGAGTGGGCCTAGCGCAACGTAGTGGGAGTGCGGCGCAGTGCAGGTGTGTCCTTCGGGAGAATGACACTACAATCAGCTATAACTTGAAAAGCAGTTTTGCCTCAGACCAGACGATGGCCAAGGCCACGATGCCACCCACGATCATCCCTGCAAGAGCTGTGACCACCGCCCCTCCGGGCAAATACAAGGCGAGTAGATACGTTGTCACACCGCCAACCAACGCTGCCACAAATCCTTTGAACACAGCACTCCCGACGTGAATGGGTTGATGCGTGCGATTCGAAAGCCACGTAAAAAGGATGATCGCTTCGACCAAGAGCGCGATCTCGGCGAGGGCGATGAGCGGCGCGCCGATCTCCTTGAAAAATGTCAAACCCACAAAACCGATCCCTAAAAACATGGCGATCCGTAAGAGCACGGCATACAGCGGGAACATCGGTTCCTTGCGCGCGTAAAAGGAACGTGCCGCAATTTCGTGAATGGTGTAACCGGTCAGGGTCATCAAATAGGCGCGCGTCGTCCATGTGAGCAAAGTGGTTGCGGCTTCGTCGAAACCGAAGACCGCGCGTACAAGCGGATGAATGCCCGCGGCCATCACCGCCGCAACGGGGATCGTAAGCGAGATCAATACCTGCAGGGCGCGTTCGATCGTCGAGCGGAACCCGGCCCAATCGGCGCGCGCGGCGTATTCCGAAAGCGTGGGCAGCAGCGCGGTGGCGATGGCGGTCCCGAGAACGGTCTCAGGGACCTGCATGATCATCCAGCCGTATGTAAGGGAGGAGACCGCGCCCACCTGATCGAGTCGCGAGGCCAGGTTATCACGTGCCAGCACAATGAATTGAATACCGCCCATGGTCAATAAACGCGGCGCCATTAATTTCATCGCTTCGATCAGGCCGGTGTGGCGCAGGTTGAGCGAGGGTGTCCAGCGAAAACCGAATTTGAAAAGCCCGGGCAGTTGGATCAACAGGTGCATGGCCGCGCCGATGATGACCCCATACACAAGACCGTGAATGCCGAAGCGCGGCACAAGAAAGATGGCGCCGAAGATCTGACCGATGTTATACATGCTCGGCGCAAGCGCGGGGAGTATAAAATGCTGGTTCGCTTGAAGCGAAGCCGCCACCAATCCACTAATGGAAAAGATGACCGTCCCGATCAGGTTGAGGCGCATCAACTCGGCCAGCAAACGGAGCTGGTCCTCGCTAAAGCCGGGCGCGATGCCCAGCCTTGCAATAGGTTCTGCAAAAATACCGATCACAATTGCAAAGGAAGCGGTCACCAAAAACGCGACATTCGCCACGCGCGAGAACAGGTCCCACGCGGCGGCGCGGTCTTTGAGTGTGAGATATTCTGTGAGCAACGGAATGAAGGCCATCGCCAGCGCGCCGCCCGAGATCAGCGCAAAGAGCACATCCGGCAGGTTATTCGCGGCATTGAATGTATCGAGCATGTGGACCGAATCGGCGTATTTCCGCGCGATGATGCCCGTGCGCACGAAGGCCAGCACTTTATCTGCCAAAAAAAAGGATGCTATAATCAGCGAGTTACGCGTGAGGCGTGAAAGTTTATCCATTTTTATCATTTGAAAGATCAACGTTTGAACGTTCTAGCGTTTCAACGTTGGAACGTTAGAACGTCCCCTTATACATGCCACCATCTACATTCAACATCACGCCCGTGATATACGACGCGGCCGGGGAGACAAGAAATACCGCGGCATTCGCGAACTCTTCAGGTTGACCCATCCTCCCCAACGGACTCAGCTCCGATTGTTTGTGCGTCTCTTCTTCGACCGAGGTACTGTTCGTATTCGCCCGCGCGCTCATCAACTCTGTCACGTGTTCGGTCTCCGTCCAGCCCGGCAGAATGGAATTAAAACGAATGCCCTCGCGGCCAAGTTCCAGCGCGAGTGATTTGGTTAACCCGATCGTCGCGGACCGAATGCTATTGGATAAAAGCAGGTTTACGATCGGCTGTTTAACGGAAAAAGAAGTGATCGTCAGCACGCTGGCCGAATCCGATTTTCGCAGATATGGTAGCGCGGCCTTGATCAGGCGCACGTGAGACATCAAGCACAAGTCCAGGCCTTTTTGCCAGGCAGCTTCATCGAGCGAATCGATCGAGCCAACCGGCGGACCGCCCGCGTTGGTGATGAGGATATCCAGGCCGCCAAATGCATCCACAATTCCCTTGACCAATTTCCCGGGGACATCGGACAGGCCCACATCTCCCGCGAGACCGATCACGTGCGCGCCCGTTTCCTTGCTCATCTTCTCAGCCGCGCTTTTGATCTTCGCCGCGTCGCGCCCATTGATGGCAATCTTGCAGCCTTCGCGCGCAAGCGCCAACGCGGTCGCGTGACCAAGTCCGCGCGACGAACCGGCGACGAGTGCGCGCTTCCCCTTTAGTTTGAGATCCATTATGTCTCCTTGATCATAGCTTGTTTAGAATGCAGTCCCACTGGGATGCTTCGCGATTGCACTGCATCCCACTTGCAGTGCAACTGCAAGTGAACAAAAAGATTGTATCCGAGAACGAATAAATCTGCCGATATGGACTCATGTCATGCTGAGCCACTGGTGGTCGAGTAGCCGCGAAGCGGCGTACCGAGACCAAGTGAGCGAAGCATCTCTACCACGACAAACGAGACCCTTCGGGAGGGTGACACAAATACAGATTTTAATGGTGCTTGACCTTAGTAGTTGAAGGCCGTAGAATGTCAAAAGTTTAATTTGCTAATATACAGGGAGATCAATGGAAATTATTCGAGCGGAAATAAAACACGCAGACCTGATCGCACCGTTATTTGACTCCTACCGACAGTTTTATAAAGCGCCCTCAGACCCGGAAGCATCCGGTCGGTTCATCTCTGAGCGGTTGACGAAGGATGAGTCCGTGATCTTCCTTGCCATGGACGGTGAACGCGCACTTGGTTTTGTTCAACTGTATCCACTGTTCGCTTCCGTGGCATTGCAATCTTTGTGGCTGCTCAACGATATCTTTGTGGACCCGGCCGCGCGAAAGCAAAGCGTGGGTGAGGGATTGATGAAGCACGCTGAACAATTCGCCTCCGAATCAAATAGCCACGGGCTTTACCTGCGCACTGCAACGGATAATTTCCCGGCGCAACGGCTTTACGAACGTTGCGGATGGGTGCGGGATGACAAGTTTTATCGCTACGATCGAATTATTAGATAGCCCTTCGATATGTCGTTGCGAGCAGGGTGGTTTTTCCCGACGACGCTTGCGCCACACTCCCACTACGCTGCGCTAGGCCCACTCGCTGCGCTCGGGACTGCCGCTTTGCGGCGTGCGCGAGGGAATTCGTGCGTTTGTTGCCCTCGCCGTTTGAGGCTCGCAGGTGAGCAATCCCGGGTTAAAGAGAAGAGTCTCCTCGATGGGATTTTCTTATTTAGTAGGAGACTGCTTCGCACAAACCGCTCGCAGCGACATTGCCAATGTGCTTGACCCTACTGATTGAATGACGGAGAATGTCAAAAGGTTGACTTGATATTGATCTTGCGCCGTCTATAAGATATTAGACGGCCAAATCGCCGCATCAATCCTTAATTCGTTACCCTTTCACACAAATCAACCCCTTTAAATACGCGCCTTCGGGAAAATGCAAACTGACAGGGTGATCGCTTCCCTGTGACATATGCTCAATGATGGTCGCGTCTATACCTGCATCCAATGCGGCGGAGGCGACAATTTTTTGGAACAGTGCCGCGTCCACGCCGCCAGAGCACGAGAAGGTGACAAGGATTCCCCTGCTTCGCAGTAATTTGAACGCCAGCAGGTTGATGTCTTTATATCCACGCGCGGCTTTCTCGGCTTGCGCAGAGGTGGGCGCGAATTTAGGCGGGTCCAGAATGATCATATCGAACGAGCGATTTTCATCGCGAAATTTACGCAAGAGTTGAAAGACGTCCCCTTCAAGGGAGGTATGCCGGTCTGCGGGGAGATTATTCAATAAAAGATTTTCTTCGAGCATGGAGAGCGCATTTGCAGATGAGTCAACAGACAAGACCGACCTCGCTCCATTTGCCAGAGCATTAAGAGAAAACCCGCCTGTATAACAAAAACAATTTAATACATCACGGTCCTTGGCGAGTTCGCCCACCCGCTGACGGTTTGCGCGCTGGTCGAGATAAAAGCCGGTCTTGTGGCCGTGTTGGATATCAACCTTAAATTTCAAATTGTGTTCAACGATGGTTAATGGATCATGGAGGATGGAGCCGCGTAAAACTCCATTGATGGGTTGTAACCCTTCGAATTCGCGCACATCCGCATCGGAGCGTTCGTAGATGTTTTTGACCCCCGTTTCTTCGACCAGAAGATCAGAGATGGTTTCTTTCCAGAATTCAGAACCAGCCGTTAAAGATTGCAAGACAAGCACATGGTCATAACGGTCAACGATCAAACCCGCAATGCCATCGGACTCTCCATGAATTAATCGATAAGAGTCGGAATGACTTTCAACCTTCAACCTTCGACGTGTTTCAATTGCAATTTGAATTTTCTTACGAAAGAATTCCCTGTCAACGGGTTCATCATTAAAAGTCCAGGCGCGTGCACGGATCTGCGAATGTGGGGAGTACGATGCGCGGGCGAGGAAATGTCCCTCGGACGAAAGCAGGTCAACGGTGGAACCGGAGGCGGCCGAAGGTTCATCCATGGATTGAATCGCGCTCGCAAAGATCCACGGATGTCGGCGAACCAATGACTTTTCCCTGCCGCGTTTGATCGTGATGGGCATGAGCTTATCTTACCGCAACCAAGCCTATAATGGAATTCAGGGCCGCGCGCATGAAACGTAATTCGGTTTTATTGCCTGCGCAGGAGATTGGTGCCGGCGTCTGTACTTGCGATCAATAAACCATAAGCAGAACAGCAATGGGCCGGCATGGTATCATCGTCGGGTCAAAGGAGACTTATGCTGAAACCTGTTCGCTGGAATTCTTTTATTCGTGATTTTCTGGTCATTCAGATCGGCTTTGCATTGTTCGGATTGTCCATCGCGTTGACCATCGAATCGAGCCTCGGCACAGGGACATGGTCTGTGTTCGAGGTGGCACTTGCGACCATCAGCGGCTTAAGCGTGGGGACCATCACCGTGATCGTCGGCTTTTCCGTTTTGATCCTCGCGCTGGCCTTGCGCGAGCAGGTTGGCTGGGGCACACTTGGAAATATCCTGAGCATTGGTCCATGGCTGGACTTGTTCTTATGGCTTTTACCCTCAATCAAGGATAATTATTTTCTGCAAACCGTGATGCTGCTCGGCGGCGTTTTGACACAGGGCCTCGCCAGCGCCGTCTACATTGGCGTGCACGCGGGCGCAGGTCCGCGCGATAGTTTGATGCTGGCGATCCATCGCACAACAAAGTTAAGTTTGCGCATGGCGCGCGGCGCGGTCGAATTAACAGTTTTGGTGATCGGCTGGTTACTCGGCGGCCCGGCAGGAATTGGCACACTGGTATTCGCCTTGTTGATCGGGCCAGCTGTACAGTGGGCGTTTAAGATTTTCAATGTAAGGCCGCATGAAAAAGAGAAGGAACAAGTGAGGGTCACTTGATTGAAGAGGAAAATTTCATGACCGAATCCAATCCAAATACAGCTGAACCACAAAACCGGACCACGGCCGCGCTAGTGATCTTCCTGCTCTTTGCACTTCCGATGCCGTTTTGTTTATTCATTTACCATTTCATTGTATGGTCTACAGAACAAAGCGCGATCGTGTCCTTAAGTGTTAGGAATCTCGCCTGGGCGGGGCCGATTGGTCTGGCGCTTCAGGCAGTTGTGATGACCTTGATCACGGCCGCCTTATGGCGCTTCGCAACAGATGACCGTTTCAAACCAGTGTACGCAAGTTTGATCGGCGCAGCAGTCATTGGATTCCCTGCCTTACTGCTGCGGGCAGTTGGCACCAATTACGACCAGCTTGGCTCGATCCTGCAAATTGTCCTGGCATGCGGCGCGGCCTTCGTTGTGACCCGCGTTCGCAAAGGCGCGCTCGAATGGGATCGCGGCGCGCTCCCGTTTGGGTTACTGATCGCGGGCATCGGCATTGCACCCTTGGCGATTTATGGCTCCTTCGGTTCCTTCAGTGACGTGTTCCTCAGCCTACTCGCAGGGCTGGCCTTTGGTTTGCTCGCGGGGGTCTTGATGCCCCCAACAACCGGACATATTTTGTTGGATGGTGTGGGCGTCGGCGCAGCGCTCGCATTGCTGGCCTCCGCACTCGGCTATGATGGTTCACAGCTCATTTTGCTTATTCTCCTACCTGCGTTCTCATTTGCAATCGCAGCCTTGTTGCCTTCGCGTCTGGCGGTTGGCGCGGCGGTGGGTGTGCTTACGTTTGCGGGGTTGGCCTTCTTCGACCCCACCGAATTGACGATCCTGCTCGGAGACATCTTTGGCGTTGCAATAAAAGCCATTGGTGCCGCGCTGTTGATCGGTTGGGTCACGAGCATCATCGCGGTGATCCTGCGTTCGACGATAAAAACAGGTTCAGGGCCCAGAACGAGGCGGGCGGTTGGTTGGGCGGGTACGGGCGTCACGTGGCTGTTCATCCTCGCGTTGTTCTTCATGTTCGGCCATCCAGGAAATTATGGCGACCGTCTCTTCGTTATCATGAAGGATCAGGCGGATATTTCCAAAGTTGCGAACATCAAAGATCGCGAGGACAGGCTGAACGCGGCCTACGAACAATTGACAGAACATGCAAATACCACCCAGGCCAGCCTGCGCGATTTCTTTGACAGTGTTGGCATTGAGTACACGCCGTATTATCTGGAAAATGCGATGGAAGTGCGCGGCGGGACTCTGGTGCGCCTCTATTTGTTGACCCGCCCTGAAGTGGATCGTGTCCTACCCAGCCCGCGCCTGCATGCCGTTCCCCCGGATGAAGCCACGCCCGGTCCCTTTACAGAAGTGCATGGCAGTGTGCAATGGAATATCTCGATGATCGGCGCGGACAAAGTGTGGGATGAGTTCAATGTGCGCGGCGAGGGGATCGTCGTTGGGCAATCTGACTCAGGTGTGGACGGGAATCATCCCGCCATCCGCGAACAGTATCGCGGTTTCAATCAGGGCGATGATTACAACTGGTTCGATCCGTGGGATGACACGACTTCGCCGAATGATGAAGGCGGGCATGGCACGCACACGATGGGGACGATCCTCGGTGCGGATGGGATCGGGGTCGCGCCCAAGGCACAATGGATCGGTTGTGTGAACCTCGATAGAAATCTGGGCAACCCCGCGTTGTATCTGGATTGCATGCAATTCATGCTGGCGCCGTTCCCGCATGGGGGTGATCCATTTACAGATGGCGACCCTACCAGGGCCGTGCACGTCATGAACAACTCGTGGGGATGTCCCTCGCTGGAAGGCTGTGATCCAAATGTTTTGAAAGACGCAGCCGATAATTTACGTAGCGCCGGGATCTTCTTGGTCGTATCCACCGGAAATGATGGACCTCTATGTGAAACCGTTGAATCTCCGCTTTCTTTATATGACTCTGTCTTCTCTGTCGGCGCGATCGATGAAGTTGGGAATATGGCGGAATTCAGCAGCCGCGGCCCGGTCACTGCAGATGGCTCCGCACGAATGAAGCCGGATATCGTTGCACCCGGCGTGAATATTCTCTCCGCCCTGCCGCAGGGAACGTACGGCACAAACAGTGGCACATCCATGGCAGGGCCGCATGTGGTGGGCGTGGTGGCTTTGATCTGGTCCGCGCAACCTGATCTGATCGGCGATATTGACGGGACCGAACAGCTCATCATTGATACCGCACAACCTTACACAGGCCTCGCTTCGCCTGGATGTTTCACAGGCGATCGACCGAATGCCGCCTATGGCTACGGCGTTGTGGATGTGTATGAAGCCGTGAAGCAGGCGTTGGGAAAATAAAAAAAATTGTTTTTGCAGAAGAGGAGTCGAAATGATTACCCGTATGTGGCATGGCAGGGTGCCGATATCGAAGGCCAAGGAGTATCGCGAATTCACGATTTCGCGCGCAATCCCGGATTATCGATCCGTGGAGGGCAATATCAGCGTTCATATCCTCGAACGCACTGAAGGCGATGTCACTCACTTCATTACCCTCACCTTTTGGAAGGACCTGGAATCCATCAAGGCCTTTGCAGGCGAGGATGTGGAACGGGCAAAATATTATCCCGAAGACAAGGACTTCCTGCTTGAATTTGAGCCCAGGGTCGTGCATTACGAAGTAGTGGGAAAATCCTAGATGTTGTTTTATCTGCTCAAAGGCATTGGACTGGGTTTCGCCGCTGCTTCCGGACCCGGACCGTTCCAGACGTACCTGATCTCCCAAACATTGACACGTCGCTGGCAGAGTCTGCTTCCCGCCGCGCGAGTGGGGCCGAAGGTGAACCGCGCCTTGTTGGGCATCTCGGCCATCGCGTTGGTCTGTTTTGGGTTATATCAATTATGGCTTGGAGTGCTCGATGGAGGCTCGCGATGAATATCGTTCTTGTCCATGTACATGTCAAACCCGAATTCGTGGAGGCGTTCAAGCAGGCGACGCTCGAGAATGCGGCCGTCAGCGTGAAAGAGCCAGGCATCGAGCGCTTTGATGTGATCCAGCAAACCGACGACCCGACGCGCTTCATCCTTGTGGAAGCGTATAAAACCGTGCAGGCCTCTGCCGCCCATAAAGAGGCCGCACATTATTTACATTGGCGCGACGCGGTCGCAGACATGATGGCTGAACCGCGGCAGGGGATCAAATACTTGAATATCTTTCCGGATGACGTGAATTGGTAAACAGATGATCTCTTTTGAATTCGTCACCGCGACGCGGGTTATCTTCGGTGCAGGGAAATTATCCGAGTTGGCGATGCAGACTAGCCCTGAGCATGGTCGAAGGGTCGAAGGAAGCGGGAAGCGTCCGCTTTTGGTGTGTGGCCGCTCCTCGGACGCGATCCCGCGCGTGAGACAGATGCTCACCGCGCAAGACCTCCAATGGACCGAATTTCAAGTCCGCGGTGAACCCACCATCGATATGGCGCGCCAGGGTGTGAGAGTCGCGCGGGAACATGCTTGCGATATGGTGATCGGCCTGGGCGGTGGAAGTGTGCTGGACGGGGGCAAGGCGATTGCCGCGCTCGTGGCCAACCCCGGCGATGTGCTGGATTATTTGGAAGTGGTGGGGAAAGGCCAGGCGCTGGTGAACGCGCCTTTGCCTTATTTTGCCATCCCAACCACCGCGGGCACCGGGACGGAGGTGACGCGCAATGCAGTCCTCGAGTCACCTGAGCATCAAATGAAAGTGAGTTTGAGAAGCGCGTGGATGCCCCCGCGCGTCGCGCTCGTTGACCCGGAATTGACCTACAACCTGCCGCCCGCGGTCACTGCAAGTTCAGGGCTCGATGCACTCACACAGTTGATCGAGCCGTTTGTTTCGGTGAAGGCCAACCCCATGACCGATGCAATTTGCCGTGAAGGGATTCGTCATGCGGCGCACTCGCTTAGGCGCGCCTATATGGATGGCGCAGATCATTCTGCGCGTGAGGGCATGGCATTGGCGAGTCTCTTCGGTGGGCTGGCATTGACGAACGCCGCGCTCGGGGCTGTGCATGGATTCGCAAGCCCACTCGGAGGCATGTTGCATCGCGGGGAGTCTTTTGCGCCGCACGGGGCGATCTGCGCGCGCTTGTTGCCGCTGGTGATGGAAGCGAACCTCAAGGCCCTACAGGCACGCGCGAGTGAGCATCCGGCGGTGGCGCGCTATGCTGAGATCGCACAAATTATGACAGACGATAAAAATGGGACCGCGCTGGACGGTGTTACCTGGGTGAGCGAATTGGTGCACGCCTTGAACATCCCGGCGCTCTCCGCGTACGGGATGAGCGAGGCGGATATTCCCGAAGCAGTAGGGAAGACATTGAAAGCGAGTAGTTATAAGGGAAACCCGATCGCGTTGAATGCAGATGAGTTGACGGATATTTTGGAGAGTGCATTGTAAAACCATCCTGTATTCTCTTCCGCTATTCCATCACCACGAATACGATTACACCTGCAGTTGCAGCAAGAATGATTTTCCAAAACAGTGCTTATGAAAATTAACCCCGGCTCTCCATTACCCAAGCGGCCTTTTAAATTTCTGAAGGATCTAATTCTTGTTATCGCCTTTATTTTCTCTTTTGTTCGGCTGATAAACCATCTATATGATTTCAGCCTCAACAGCGTTCAGGTCGATTTCTCAGCATACTATACAGCCGGGGAGGCCTTAAACCACGGTCTATCGCCTTATGATAATAATATCAGACACATCCCTCCAGTCTGGGATGGGATAAACGGGTATCTGCATAGTCGATTTCTGTATCCACCACTCGTAGCCAGCTTATTTCAGCCAATTGCTCTTATTCCATATGCTTACGCCAAGATCATCTGGAGCATTTTCTCTCTCAGCTCGATCATATTGGCTTTATATATTACATCAAGAACCTTTTCCATAAACAGGCTCGACGAAGTTCTGATATGTGGAATTTGCGTCTGCCTATATTATCCGCTGATAACCCACCTGGAACGAGGCCAAATTGATGCGATAACCTTGCTCTTATTGACTGGCTCGATTTATTATATGAACCAAGAGCAGAGGTCAAAAGTAAAAATATCAGGTCTTCTGATTGCCTTTACCGTCCTGCTCAAACTACACACCATTTATATAATCCCATTTCTTTTCATCAGAAAACGCTGGCAAGTTCTTAAGTGGTTCTTTATGGGTATTTCAGTCATTATTCTGGGAAGCATGGCAGGAAACAACGGAACATCGAATCTCAAAGATTATGTATTCAATGAAATGCCAAGAATTGCAAATTATGGTCAACCAGACCATGGTGACACTCTTTTTGGACTTGATTTAATTCACACCATGGTCAAGGATCTTCCAGACGGACATACAATCAAAGATGGGCACATATATCAGGCAGCTGTATTAGTTTTTGTGGGCAATGCAACATTTGCAAGGCCCTTGCATGACGATCTCGTTCTCTCTGGCTGGAATATTAATCACACCACACTCTCACTTATTATCTTTGGCGTTATGTGTCTGACATTCTTAATGTGGCAAATTAATTTCTTTCAAATTGACGCACCTTCACGCGCAAAAGACTTCTATTACTGGCAAGCCGTCATAGCCGTCATCCTGCTCTCTGCTCCGCTGACGCATGTCATGAATACGGTCTGGTTGCTGCCTGTTTTTGTAGCGCTCATCTCCAGCTATAAAGGGTTGCATGCAGCAACTCAATGGCTTGGGTTTGGCCTGGTCCTATCTGGCATGATCTTTATCGGTATACCTGACGCAATAAACCTTGATGTGGTTTTCTCTAATGCGGGCAGGTTGATGAATGACAAATACCTGATCGGCGAATCGTTGGTTCTCATAGGTTGTCTGATTTTTCTCAGCAAAAAAAGATCCAGGTCAGATCAAGAAACCCGCCTGGCATGAGACGGATTACTTGATTTACCAACCACTAATTACCTTCTCTTAAACCACTCGACGAATTCCATTAGAACCAGAACGATCACGCCTGTGCCCGCAGCAATGGACAGGTCACCTCCATTTAGGGGCAGCACTTCAAAGAAATTTCTCAGGGAGGGGATATACAACACCATTACAGGAATTATTAATTTTGTGAGAATCAAAAGACTTCCGGGTCCTTGGAGAACCCGGAAGTCTTTCCTTTTACTTGAAATCTATTTGATCAATCCTAATTTCTTGCCGGCCATACCGATCACATCCATGGCGCGTTCGATCTCGCGGGGCTCATGCGAGGCAGTGACCGTGGCTCGCAAACGTGCCATGCCCTCCTGCACAGCGGGGGAGACCACGGGTAATACGAATACATCATTGTGCTGCACTTCGCGCGTCATCGCGAAGGCCTTGTCATCATCCACACACAGGACAGGGACGATCGCTGTTTCGGTAAGCAGGGTGTCAAATCCCATGCCCTTTAGGCCGCCGATGAATTGTTTCGTGTTTTCATTGAGTCTTTCAATGCGCCAGGGTTCATCCAAAATGACCTTGAATGCTTCGTTCGCGGCAGCAACTTGAGCGGGGGGAAGCGCCGCAGAGAAGATGTAGGCACGGCTCGCATGGCGCAGATAAGTGATGATTTCCTGCTTGCCTGCCACGTAACCGCCCACAGAGGGGATGGTCTTGCTCAGCGTTCCCATCTTGATATCGATCACATCTTCAAGGCCAAAATGCTCTTCAATGCCCGTGCCTTTCCTGCCCAGCACACCAATTGAATGGGCTTCATCGATCATTAACCATGCATTGTATTTCCTGCACAACTCCACGACCTTGGGCAGATCGATGATGTCGCCATCCATGCTGAAGACCGAATCCGCGATGACGAGCTTGGCAACCTCCGCGGGCGCGTTCTTGAGCAGGCCTTCAAGATGTTCCATGTCGTTGTGACGAAACCGGCGGAATTCTGCACCAGACATAAGACAACCGTCCACGATGGAGGCGTGATTGATCTTGTCTGAGAATACATAATCGCCGCGTCCCACCATCGTCGAGATCACAGTGAGGTTTGTAGCATAGCCTGATGTATAAGTGATCGCGGCTTCGGTATGTTTGAAGTTTGCGATCGTCTCTTCAAGTTCGGTGTGAATGGTGAGTGTGCCAGCCAGTGAGCGCACGCCGTTCGTGCCCGTACCGAATTTATCGACTGCCTTTTTAGCCGCCTCGTTTATGCGTGGATGCCCGATCAGGCCAAGATAACTATAGGAAGCATACATACCCATCTCGCGGCCGTTCACGCGCACTTTGGCCCCGGCCATGATTTCTTCAATGGGCTGGTTGTAAAAATATATATCAGTCTCTTTCCCGATCCGGATGCGCTCATTCAGTGCATGGATGCGGCGAGCCACAGCATCGTCGATATTATTAAGATTCATATAAGGTCCTCCGAAACAGAATGGCGTAAGTTTAGTCGAGGGAAAAGTTTCTGTCTAGTTACCGATCAAGCACGTCCCACCGCTTGCTTGTTCTTCCATTTTTTTATCGTCAGGCTTTGCGCAGCTGTAGCACGACAATGGGAATCAGGCGCGCGGTCGTTTTTTGATAATCCGAATAAGGCGGGCGCCGCTCCGTCACAATCTTCCAGAAACGGGCGTAGTCATCGCCCTGAGCATCATGCGCATTAACGGAAATATCCGTCCCATTGACCTGGATGATTGCCCGCGGTTGTTTCATCAAATTCAAATACCAATCTGCGTGATGATGCTTTCCCCAATTCGCACCCGCCAGCAGGTAACTCCCGTCCTGCCGAAAATAAGCGATCGGAACAACCCGCGGTTGACCTGATTTCCGTCCGATGGTATGCAGAAGCAAATCATCTGTGGGCCGAGCCTGCTCCCCATCCGTTCCCCGCTGATACGGATCAGAAAAGCATTGAATGCCGTGAACCATTTGATAAAAATATCCTTCATTTTCCAGTCAGCTTGCGCAATTCTTTTTCGCCGATCACTTTTACACCCAGCGATTGCGCCTTGTCCAATTTTGAGCCGGGGTTTTCACCGAGCACCAGATAGCTCGTTTTTTTGCTGACACTATCGATCACTTTGCCGCCATTTTGTTCAATAAATTCTTTAATTCCATCGCGCGAGAAGCCTGCGAGCGTACCCGTCACCACAAAGGTCATGCCGCTCAGCGCACCCTCTTTTTT
>CAZSVR010000001.1:0-116629 GCA_964610295.1 uncultured Anaerolineaceae bacterium | reverse complement strand
AGAAACATCCGGCTTTACTTCATTTTGAACAACTTTCTTTTCATCTTTCTTCAACACCGGCCACACGCCTGCAGCCTTCAGTTTCTTCAACACTTTTTGATTTGCAGTCTGCGAGAACCAATCCATAATAGACTCGGCGATATTCGGCCCCAGGCCTCCGATCTGTTGCAAATCTTCCACGCCCGCTCTGGATAAAGCGGATAGATCGCCGAAGGCGCGGGATAGGTCACCTGCCATCACTTCACCCACACCATGAATACCCAATGCAACGATTAAACGATTTAAAGTCCGATTTTTGGATGCATTGATCGCGGACAGCAAATTATCCGCGATCTTACCCGGCGGTTCAGCTTTTGTTTTTCGGTCTTTCTTCGTGACGGCTTCAAGAATATCTTCCCGCGACAATGCATATAGATCTGCGACATCCTTGACCGAACCTGCCTCGATCAATTGCTCCACTATTTTTATTCCAAGCCCGACTATATCCATTGCGCCGCGCGAGACGAAGTGTTCCACATTTCGCACCAATTGCTCGGGACATGCTGAATTAACGCAATACCAGGCCACCTCACCTTCGAAATGCTCCACGGCCTGTCCGCAGGCGGGACATTTTGTAGGCGGCTTATATTTTTTTTCCTTGCCGGTACGTGCGTCCACGACGGGACCGATCACATAGGGGATCACTTCGCCGGCGCGTTTGACCAGCACGCGGTCGCGCAGGCGAATATCCTTCTCAGCGATGTAATCAAAGTTATGTAAAGTGGCGCGTTCCACGACCACGCCCCCGATTTCAACAGGTTCAAGCATGGCGTATGGAGTCAATACACCGGTACGGCCAACCGCTACGCCGATATCATTTAACGTTGTCGTCACTTCCCTGGCGGGGAACTTGAACGCGATCGCGCCGCGCGGGTCCTTGCCCACAAAGCCCAGATCTGCCGCGAGAGCGAGATCATCGATCTTGATGACCATGCCGTCGGCTTCGTAGGGCAGTTTGTCGCGGCCTTCTTTCCATGTTTCGGTATAGGCAAGTGCGGGCTCGAAATCATCGAAGCGACGTGCAACGTCGGTGACAGGAAAGCTCAAGCCCCTTAGATATTCAAGGATTTCCCACTGCGATGTAGGGACTTTGCCCCCCTGGGAATATACGATTTGATAGACCAGCAGTGTGATCGGACGCGAAGCCGTGAGCAGCGGGTCTAGCTGACGTAACGAGCCGGCCGCGGTGTTGCGCGGGTTGAGGTAGGTCTTTTCGCCCGCTTCCTCGAGTTTGCGATTCAGTTCTTCAAATTCCTTGCTGGGGATGAAAGCTTCACCGCGAACGACCAAATAAGACGGTGGACGAGGGACGATGGACGATTTAGTGGTCTGCGGTCTATCAGCCGTGGTCTGGATAGGGATGCGCAGTGGTATCGCTTTTACAGTACGCAAATTCGATGTAATATCCTCCCCCACTTCTCCGTCGCCGCGGGTGGCGCCCTGTACAAGGGTTCCATCGCGATAATGTAAAACAACAGAGAGGCCATCGATCTTTGGCTCCACCACGAAGCGAGCCTTCTCTACGCGGTCATCAAGTTTCTTAACGCGCTCCAGCCAGGCCCGCGCATCGTCCGCGCCAAAGGCGTTGGCCAGCGAGAGGATGGGCGCGGGGTGGCGAACTTTTTCGAAACGGTCGGCAGGCCGGGCGCCCACGCGTTGCGTCGGCGAGTCGGGCGTGATCCACTCCGGGTGGTCGGCTTCGATCCCCTTGAGTTCGTGCAGCAGGCGGTCGTATTCCAGGTCACTGATAACGGGTGCATCCGACACGTGGTAACGATAATTGTGGAAGTTGATCTGCGCCTTGAGTTCTTCGTATCTGGAGGGAAGTTTTTCTGCCATGTTGTGCATTATAGCCGAACAAAAAGTTTTCCCAGCAGTTCAACTGCTGGGAAAACAGGGTTAATCTATCTTTTTCCAGATATCCGATGGAGGACGCGCTAGAGGGCGGGTCAATGATGAGAGGCGCGATTCGTAATAAGGTTCAGCGGTATTCGAGAATCGCGAGACGACAAATAAATGTCTCTCCACCAAATGGTCTGCGATCTGTTGGGTTTGTTCACGGGAAAATTCAAGTTTTTCAGAAAGTTCGCTAAGGCTGAAACGCCCAAGCCGGATCATTAAATTCAGCGCGCCGCGTAAAGGTTCAGAGAACAGGACGACATCCGATGGCCGAATATCCTCTGCACGAGCCTCCAACTCCCTGATCGTGTTTTCAAAAAGTGATTCGTTCATGGCATGCTCCCGAGCAGCAGATTGCCCTAGGCCTTAAGTTGGTCAACCAGGCTGCGCAGGCCCCGGGTCACGATGTGATCGGGATAACGAATGGAGAAAATACCCGAGCTTGCAAGGGTCATCATTTCATCTGAATGAGGCAGCACGGCGGCAACTTTGGCGTTATAGATCTGCTCCACACGCGTGCGTACATCCTCAAAGTCCAGCGTGGATGGGGTTTTGTTCACCAGCATGAGCATCTTCGGCACATCCAGCTTTCGCGCGACATCCACCGTGACGGCCGTGCCCTGGTAGTCCTGCTGGTCCGGACGCATGATGATGACCAGCGCGTTGGAGATCGCGATCGAAAGCAGGGTCTCTTCGTTCAGGCCCGGGTGCGTATCGATCAGCAGGTAATCGAGGTTCAATCTTTCGATCACGTCGCGGAACCCGTCGTTTAGCAGGCCGACATCGTAGCCTTCACGCAAAATGCGCGCGATCTCGCCCGCTCTGATGCTGGAGGGTATCAGAAAGATCTGCCCCTTGATCTCGCCTCCCACGTGACCGGTTACATCCTGGGCGGCCTGTTCGATGGTGCATTTTCCCCACAGATAATCATTCAGGGAATGGGCCATATCCGCTTCATCGAGGTTGAAAAGGACATGAATACCAGGAGAAGCTATATCGGTATCCACCACTCCGACGCGAAAACCGTCCATTGCGAGCAACGCTGCAATATTGGCTGTCGTGTTCGATTTCCCCGTGCCGCCACGAAAAGAGTGTATTGAAATAATTGTGGGCATCGTCTCTCTCCAAATGTAAATTGGGCCTGCCAAACATCAAACGGAACCTTGCTGATTATAGTCCATCACCATCGAAAGTGAAAACCCGGCTTTTAGGGTCGATTTTATGATATATTCTGGCAAGTTCCATTTTTCCCCAGCTTACGATCTTGTAAATACAAATCCTGGAAACCCTTTTTGAGACTGGATTACCACTAATCTTTATGGAAAACATATCCAATTCGGCCAGCGATGAGGTCCTGATCCGGCATTTCAAGGACGGGAGCCAGGAGGCATTTGACCTGTTATATCATCGGCACCTGCCCAGCGTGTTCAAACGCGTACGGTATGTAATTCCCGAAAATGACGTGGAGGACGTAACCCAGGAGGTATTCATCGCCGCACTGAGGTCATTGCCTTCCTTCCGCGGAGACTCGCAATTTGGAACCTGGCTTCGCACCTTGACAAATCACAAGGTGGCCGAGTTTTACAGGAAGCGCAGTCGCAAACAGGAGCCGCTGCTTGCGCCGCTCTCCGAGGCCTCCGGCAAAGTGGACGGGTATACATCCAAAAAGATGGAGGAGCGTGTCTTCATTCAAAAAGCTTTGCACAAACTGCCCGAAAACTACCAGGAGATCATCCTTTTACGTTTTGCGGAAGACCTGCAGTTCAATGAGATCGCGGAACTGCTGAGCCAGAACCTGGAAGCCACAAAATCCCTTTATCGCCGGGCCATTACTGCACTTCGAAATCACCTGGAAGAATAATATGACACGAATGAATGACTTATCCCCTTCAGATCAAGATGAACGCCTGGCGGATTTCACCGAGCGGGTCTTAAAAGGCCAGCTGAAAGGGACCGAATCAATCGTGGACGAGGAACTGCGCGGTCTTGAGGAAACGATCCTGCGGCTGCAACAAGCCATCCCCCCTGCTTCGCTGGATGAAGCCGCGGTCAAACAAATGCAGGTGCGTTTGAACGCACGCATCCGCAAGGAGGGCCGATCGCGTCCACCCTCCTTCTGGGAAAAATGGTTTGGAGCGGAGTGGCGTTCCAACCTGCCCCGCCCGCAATATGGAATGGCCTTCGCGGCGGTAGCCATGATCGTGGTGCTTGTGCTCCTGATCCCCTCATTGGTAACGAGCGGAACACCGACCACCGCCACCGCACTCACACCATCACAGAACATTATTGTGGTCCTTGTTCTAGCCGGTGTAATATTTTTTATCTTTTGGGTTTCGCGTCGTAAATAGATTTGGTTATATCGCAGAATAATCTTGCGTATTCGAATATTTAGCGAAAGGAGGTAAAAGCAAAAGGATTATGCTTCTCGCATTGACTATTTCACATTGACCAATAGATTGAGATCAACTCGTTGTAAAAAGTTCGATACCAATAAAAGGAGAGAATATGAAAAATCACAATAAAAAAACAAACTTGGGTCGCATGCTCTTTTACCTTGCAGCCTTGATAACCATTCTGTCATTGTTGCTATCTGCCTGTGCCCCCGCTGAAGGGTTGGAAGGTGGCGGAGGCCAGGGCGGCGGTGAGGGGGGTGGCGGTGGTAACTCTGGCGGTGGTGGCGGTGGTAACTCCGGCGGTGGGGGCGGTGGTAACTCCGGCGGTGGGGGCGGTGGTAACTCCGGCGGTGGTAACACTGGTGGCGGCAACTCGGGTGGATCAGGCGGTGACACCAATGGTAGTGGTGATACAACTGTACAAAACCCGAATGGCGTTGACGTACGCGGTTCAAAGGAAGATCCCTCAGACCCATGTCTTGATCAGGGCCAGCTTCCCTGTGGTCAGGGCGATCATGGAAAAGGCAATCCAGTTAACGGCAGCTTACATGCCAACTGTCGTGCAGCTCAGGGTGAAGTAGACCCCGTTTGCACACCAAAGGATATTGTTCCACCTCCTCCTGGTGATAATCCTCCCAATGAACCGCCTGTGATTCCGCCTCCGATTCTTCCTCCTCCTCCAATACCGAACGTGCCACCTGCACCCCCGGTTGAATATGAGGAAACCGAGAACGGCCTTGCGCCAGTGTGCCCGAACTGGATCATGTTCCACACGTTCCGCACTGGGGATCTGGAAATCTTCCGATTGGACGGGATCGAAGGATTGGAGGGAGTGCAACCAATCAACCTCTCAAACGGCACCTCAATGGACTCTCGCCCAAGCCGTTCAGTAAATAGCGAGTCGGTGGTATTCCAGAGTGATCGCAACGGCAACCTCGAACTATACCTGACGGACAGCGAAGGCAAATCGCAGTCACGGTTGACGAACACCAAGTCGAATAACATCAATGCAATGTTCGGTCCGGATAACCAATCCGTTATCTATCAGAGTGACCGCAACGGTAACTGGGACATCTTCCTGTTGAACAAGGATTCCGCAGAAGAATTGCAGTTAACTTCAGATACGAGCGATGATGTGAATGCCTTCTGGTCGCCGGACAAGAATTGGGTCACTTTCCAGTCCAACCGTACCGGCTCATGGAATGTGTTCATCCTCGATCTTTCCACAGGCACAGAATACCAGGTGACATCATTTGCGCAGGATGTTCTGTTCCCAAGCTGGTCACCGAACGGAAAACAGCTGGCCTTCTTCATCAACACAGGCGGCACATTGGACTTGTATGTCTCAGACTTGCAGGGACAATCCTTCAAGCAAATCTCGATCGGTGGAGACGCCGGCAATGCGTCATGGTCTCCTGAAGGTGAGCGCATTGCATATCAGGTGACAGTTGG
The DNA here is from genome assembly GCA_964610295.1 of uncultured Anaerolineaceae bacterium. GTDB lineage: Bacteria > Chloroflexota > Anaerolineae > Anaerolineales > Villigracilaceae > Villigracilis. The sequence continues at coordinate 110,846 of CAZSVR010000001.1, read as the reverse complement.
CGATAACACAGATGTGTTCACCTATGACCTGGTGACAAGCATTGAATATCAATTGACGGATTTCGGCGGTGTGGACTCCGCTCCGACCTGGAATTGCACTGGTTCAGATGTCTCATTTACATCCACCCGCGATGGCAACCCGAATATTTATTCGACATGGTGGCAAGGTGGTAATGAGATCCAGGAGATTACCAACCACCCATCCACGGATAAGTGGTCTGAGTGGTCGCCTTCCAAGGAACCTGGTTCGCGCGGCTACTAAATTTGGTTTTTGACAGGAAGCGGCAACAGTTTGAAGCTGTTGCCGCTTCCACTTATTAAGCATTTGGTCAGATTTCAGGCTTGCAGGTCATATCTGGATAAGGTATGATTTTGTGATGGTATATATTTCACTGGCGCTCGCCTCTACCGTCCCGATCATTTATCTGATCATTGTCCGCATATCTGACCTTTATAAGACGGGTAAATATAAATTCAACCTGGCCACCCTGCTCTGGGGAGTCATCGCGTACCAGGTGGCAGCCCGTATTAATCCGGCCCTGGTAGATGCAGGCTGGGTATCGCGTGATATCGAGATACGTGTGATTGCGCCTATATTGGAAGAATTTCTGAAGTCCTTGATTCTGATCTACCTTGTGCAACGCGCCGATTTCAATTATGTCGTGGACGGCGCGATCTACGGGTTCGGCGCGGGGATCGGATTTGCGATCGTGGAAAATCATGAATACATCATGGGGCATATCGAGATCGCCCTGGCAGTTGCGGTGGCGCGTGTGCTTTCGACCAACCTGGTGCATGCAACGGGCAGCGGCATGATCGGTGCCGCCCTGGCTACTCGGCGCGCCGACCCATCCTGGAAAAGCTGGATTCTGATACTGCTCGGGTATGCCTTCTCAATGTCCTTCCATATGGCGTTCAATACCATGGTCAGCTCCGGAGTGTTCTTGATCTTTGCGATCATTTTTGGTTTTATCGGTGCGAGCTTGATCTGGTATGCAATTCGAAGAGGCATGAACGTACAAAAAGTGTGGGTGGGGGAAAAACTTGGCGCGCAAGACCGGGTGACCAAAAGCGAAGCGGTAGCGGTTCGACGGATCGAAGACCTGCAGGAAATGCTAACCCCCATTGCAAAGCAGTTTGGCACACACAAGGTGCCTTTGGTTGAAGGGATGATCCGCAAACAGGCCGAGATCGGCATCAAAAGAAAATTAATGGATACCACGCCAAACGAAAACAAACGCCGGGAGATCGAAGCGATCGTCCATTCTCTGGCGGCTGAAATGGACGTCCTGCGCAAGCAGATCGGTCCGTATTGCATGATGTTCGTGCGGATGGTGTACCTGGAACAGGATGTAAAAGTCTGGGATGCGATCGGTGCCCGCATCGAAGAATCAAGTACAGGTCAAAAGGGAGGCGGGTTGTGGGACCGCACCACCAACCGCATAGACACATCCAAGAGTGAGGAAGGAAAGCCATGAGTCAGGATATCCTCAGCCAATTGAAAAAGACATTCATGTTCAGCGGCCTTTCGGATGACGCCCTGTCTGTGCTCGCCCAAAAAGCGACCACGCGTAAACTGGCAAAGGACGACATCCTGATACGCAAGGGCGAGTCGGGTGATTCGCTTTTCCTGATCCATGATGGTTGGGTAAAGATCGTTACCGAGGACTCGAAAGGCGACGAGTTGATCATCAACAAATGCGGACCCGGCGAAACGATCGGCGAGATGGCGTTATTGGACCGCGCTCCGCGCTCCGCGACCGTGATCGCAATGGAGGCCGCGGAAGTGCTTGAGCTAAAGCAGGACGTTTTTCAAACGATACTTGATCAGCGTCCGGATGTTTCGCTCTCGATCATCCGCAGTTATTCGAACCGGCTTCGTTTTTCCACGACTTACATTGAACGAGCGATCGATTGGACGCAAAAGATCGCCGAGGGCGATTATTCGTTCATTGATTACACACAGCCGGGTTTGAAAAATGCAGCTTCGGACGATGACAAGGCCACCCAATTGCTTACGGCCTTCTTTCAAATGGTATCCAAAGTGAAAGAGCGTGAAGATGGATTGAAACAACAGTTGGAAAAATTATCGTTCGAGATCGATCAGGTCCGCAGAAAGCAGGAGTTCGAAGAGATCACCAGCACGGAATTCTATTCGAAGTTGAAAGAACAGGCGAAGGCCTTGCGCGAGAAGCGCGCAGAGCGATCGGATTAGATCCCAGATCCACAGGTGCAGTTATCGGAGGCGCAATGAGCAAAGGTAAGATCGTTTCGATACATTCTTTCCGCGGTGGAACAGGAAAATCGAATACCACGGCAAATTTGGCAGGGCAGGTCGCCATGCGTGGACACCGCGTCGGCGTCGTGGATACGGATATTCAATCGCCTGGCATTCACGTATTGTTCGGTCTGGACGAGAACAAGATGGGGAAAACCATGAATGACTTTTTACACGGTAAAGCAACCATCCGTGAGATCGGCTTTCCGATTGGCGAGAACACCGGCGGTGCAGAAGGCCGCGCCAAATTGACGGGAAAGAACCTCTGGCTTTTTCCCTCCAGCATTCGAGGACGCGAGATCAGTGATATTTTGAGGGAGGGGATCGATTTCAATCTTTTGAACGAAGGCTTGCAAAGCACGATCAAGGAATTCGATCTCGATTATTTGTTCATTGACACACACCCGGGCTTGAACGAAGAGACCCTGCTATCGATTGCCACGTCGGATATTCTCATCATCATCCTTCGCCCAGACAACCAGGATCTTCAGGGCACCTCCGTAACCATCGATATTGCGCGCAGTCTCGACGTTCCCAATCTGATGTTGATGGTGAACAAGGCCCTGCCCAAATACGATTTCGCGCACATCAAAACGGATATTGAGTCGAAATTCAATGCGCCGGTGATGGGCGTTCTGCCACTCTCCTTCGACCTCGCCGAGAACGCCAGTAGCGATCTCTTCTCACTGCGCTATCCTGACCATGATTGGTCGAAGGGGTTACGCGGAGTGGCTGAAGCCATTCTCGCGGTGAAATAGGAGCAGACCATGAAATGCTGGCATTGTGAAGAACCCGCGCGCGCCTCCTGCGCCTTTTGCGGGCGCTTCGTATGCAAAGACCACGCCGCGACCATGTCCACTTTCATTACGATGTTCGTGGGAGCCAACAACACGCCCAAAGGTCTCGCAGTGGCAAATGTCATCTGGTGCGGAGAATGTGAGCCGCAGCCGGAACCGATCAGTATGCCTGAACTGTATTGAGAAACGAGGTTAACATGCCCGGTATTTTCGATCGGTTAAATAAAGAAATACAGGATAAACAACAGGAAGGCGGCATTACACCGCTCGATCTGGCTGACCTGCCCCCCGCCCTGCGTAAGATCATGAAACTGATGCTGCGCGAATTGCAGATGAACTATCCGCGGCTGTGCGAGGCCATGGATGCCATGCCCGCGGAAGACCGCCTGACTCGTGACGATTTGAACGGTGCGCTCGCCACCCTCACCCAGCAGTACTGGCTAACACGCATCGGAGAGGGCGAAAAGGCCATCTACAAAGTGAACTTAAGACGAAAGGCCGGAAGCACGCTTGCAGGCGGGATCTGGTCCGCTCTGGATGCCAGGTTAAAAGATAAACCTAAAGATACTTAGTACTCATCTCAAAATTGTCATCCTGAGCGCAGCGAAGGATCCCTCCTCGCGAATGTACGAGACCCTCACCTGCACTGCAACGAACGCAGTGCGGCGCAAGTGTCGGTCGCTCAGAACGCTCCCTCAGGGAGACACACTCTAATTTTGATTACAATGTGGCGACTTGGGTTAAATTATCGGCCTGACAAAGCCAACGTGCTAAAAAGAGATGGATAAAACAATAAAGCAAAGAAGAAGCAAACAAAAATCCGGTTAGCTAACCGGATTTTTGTTTGCTTCTCTTTTCAGTTTTCTTAGTCATTATTACCTCTACTCATCAACCATCTGAATGATTCCTCACACTCAATTTGAATCATTTCCACTTGAGAGATTTGGCCGGTTGATTGTTGTGCCCTCCAAATGCTCACACTTCCACAAAACTGAAGAGGAGGGTTTATAGGATTTCCCTCAAGTTTACCGTGTATCCAAACCTCAATTTCGTAAGTAATCTCATCTCTTTGCCCATCTGTATAATACATTTGCGGTTGTATTGGAATGGAAGTCAAAAATGTCAAATTATGATCTTCATTATTTGCAAGATGAATATCTTTTGCTCCGCCGCCGTAACCTAGTCTGCAATCACCACAATCAAAACCTGACGCAGCAGGACTGAAAGGATAGCTACCCGGAGATTTAACTCCGTTGAAAATAGAGTGCATCTTTTTAAGTTCAACACGAAGTTCTTCAAGATCAGTATACATTTCTCGATTAATTATTCTTATTATTGCATGATGGTTAAGAAAATCAGAAACATTCTGAATTTCGATTTTCGGATTAGATATACCTTGCTTCTTCTCTGTGCCATAATGGTGATGCACATGAGTATCATGACCAGATGCAACACCCGAACCCTCAACTTTTACAATTGGGGAATTAGTATTAGTTCCTGCTGTGATACCATCTGTCTGCTTTTCGGATTCTACGTGTGTGCCGGGTTGTTCTTTTAGCTTTTCTTCCATCGCCCTTGTTTTTCTAATAGCCTTTATGATTGCAACTGACCCAAAAACTAAAAAAAATAATATCCCAATAGCGACGAGAGCATTCAACTCAAAACGACCTGTTGTAGATAACTGAGACACAATGTTATAGGCACTCACTAGAGCGCCTCCAAGCGCAACAGCAACCGCCCACCAATCCAAAAAAGCCCTCCAGAGTTTTTCGATTTCGTCCATATTGTCTATCCTTTCGTTTCCTCCATTTTACCCGTTTTGGGTTTGTTATCCTTACGATGCTCTAAAATAATAAAAACAGCGGACAGTGCGCGCTGTCCACTGTTTTTATTTTATTCCGTACTTATTACTTGACCATTTGTCCTACCAGATCATACAAAGGCATGGGAGCATTCTTCCCTTTCAAGGAGACCTCTCCAAGCAATTGACATTCATATTTTGATTCGACCGCCTGTTTGACGCGTTCCGAAATAATGATCTGATTCTTTTGCGCGCGGTTCATCAGGCGCGCGGTCGTATTCACAGTATCCCCCAGCACATTGTATTCGCGCCGCCCGCGCGGATCGCCGACCTCGGCTACGAATGTCGGACCGGCGTGGATACCGATCTGGCAGTGCACTTCCGACTGGATGTTCCCGATGGTCGGCGGCTTGAAATTCATGACGACCTCACGAATGGCAACTGCCGCAGAAGCCGCGCGCATCTCGTCATTGGTATGCGCGGTGGGCGCACCAAAATAGATCACGATATCCGAACCGGTAAGGTGATAGGTCACTTTTTTAAGCACACCGCCGCGCGATTCAACCGCCGCATTGATCAGGGAGAATATCTTGGAAAAACTTGTTGCCAGCTTGGTCTCTTCGCCCGGCAGGACCCGGTCCGCCAATTCCGGCAGGCCAAGGATATTGACGAACATGATGGTTGGCTGAGGGAAATCCGGCGGGATCTTGCGGTTGGCTGCGCTTTCAACCAAAAGGGAGAGCACCGGGGCGGGAATAAAACTCGCCATGGGTTCAATCGAATTCAGCAGGTTGACGATCTCGCGCAAGGCCTCTTGTTTGTCGCGCGTCATCAAAACTCCACTGGCCTGCCGCCTGCCCAACGGCGTGATCTCATAATCGCCAAGTTGTTCTTCCTTCAGGTCATCCACCACAAGCATGTAGGTGGTCTTGTTCTCCTTATCTTCAAACCCCTTTTCGAAGCGGAATTGGTCCTTTACCCGCTCGTATGCCTTTTGAGATAAATTCACGCTCTCATTGCGGCCGCGGCTTTCCGCCAGTTTGGCCTGTTGCACATCCCTGCCAAGCAAAACATGCTCCATGCGGCGCGGCGTGCCTATATCTGCCGTGAGAAAGCGGCCTGTATGAATGCCAATGCGCATTTTTAGATTCACTGCGCCGGAAGAAGTTTGGATCCCGGCAAAATCCTTCATGGTCCTTTGCATACGAAGACCGGCACGCACGGCACGTAATGCGTCGTCGTTTTTTTCATTTTTTGGAAAGAGCACAAACAATGCATCGCCCGTAAATTCGACCAGGTCACCGCCGGATTTACTGATGATCTCGATCATCTCCGAGAAATACTTGTTCAATTGCTCCAGAAGGTCTTCGGCTCCTGCACGGCCCTTGCCGGCATTGGCTTCCATCAGTTTTGTAAAACCCGCCAGGTCTGTGAACATCATGGTGCCATATTGCCAGTTCGTCCGCACCTCTCCCGGCTTGAGCGAGTTGAACGAGATCTGCCGCGAAGTATAGTCCTGCAGGATGCGCTGCAGGGTGCGCAGATGTTTATGGATGTCCACCATGATCTCCACCGAGGGATTCCCCCACATAAAGGCGTACATCTCTGCCGGGAGTAAATACCGCAACCTATTTTCGATCGTTACCAGGGGTGACTCAGGAAGCATGACTCGTATTATACTTGAATCAAATGCGCTTTAATTGGATACGGCGCAAACCAACTCAGAGGAGAAATATATGAAACACAAGAACATTCCGTTTATCAGCTTTATGATGGTTGTCGCTCTGCTGCTTGGAGCGTGCAGCGGAATTGGTGGCACGGTGGTAACAACTGAACCCACGACCGTACCCGCCGAGGTGCCAGCTCCTTTCGTGGAGCTTCAATTTGACCCTGCCAACTTAACCAGCGACAACGCCCGTAGCGCGGCAGGTTATCTTTTTGAAAGCCTGGTTGGCGTGAAAGACGGACAATTGGTCGCAGCCCTGGCTGAGACCTGGACCGTTTCTGATGATGGGCTTGATTACATCTTCAACCTGCGCGCCGCCGTTTCCTTCCATGACGCTGCGGCGCTCAATGCCGATGCGGTGCTCGCCAATTTCAACCGCTGGTTTGACCCAGCCAACCCCTCACACGGCTCGGGTGCGTTTGCCGCATGGGCAAGTGCCTTTAAGGGATTCAAAGGTGAGACGACTGAAGATGGCAAAGCCAAGTCTCAATACGATGGTATTGAAAAAGTTAATGAACTGACCGTGCTTGTTCACCTTAACACTCCCGACCCTGAATTTCTACGAAAGATCGCGGACCCCGCCTTTTCGATGGTCAGCCCGACAGTCCTGGGTGGCGGCGAAGGAGACGGTGGTACTAATCGATATCAATCCGCCGGTGTGAGCGGCTCGACCCTGACCCTTGAACCATTTGCCGGTTACTGGGATGCCGCTTCAATTCCCACAGAGGGGATAGAAGTACCCTTCAAGTAAAATAAAAAAAATAATTCAAAAGGGCCCCCCGAATGAATCGGCGGGCTCTTTTGAATCTCAATCATATTTCCTTACTGGTTTGTCCAGGCTGGTTCCCCATCATAGGCAATGATGGAGGTCAGACGTGCAAATTCATTTGTACGAACCACAGCGACGTAAAGTTCCATATCGCCCCCGGCCTGGGCTTGAAAGGCGAGCCGCGCTCCTTCAGGCGACCAAACCAGATCGCCAAGAGGCTCAACGCCGGCTAAAAATAATTCCTGTTTTGTTCCGTCAAGGATATTGAAAACGTCGATCCCATAGCCTGCGCTTTGGCGCGCCCGGGCGGCCACCGATCGCCCATCCGGTGACCAAACGGGAGAACCATATTCGGATGCGGCGGTGGTCAGACAATGTTGATTAAGTCCATCGCGACCGATCAGGCAAAGGTTCGAGAGTTCGCCGGTGGATGTTCGGAATGCGATCATGTTTCCATCGGGAGACCAGGCCGGGTCGGAGTCTGGGGCGACGTTCGTCGTCAAAGTGGAGACGGAACCGCCGGGAGTGAGGAGCAGAATATCCGAATTGCCAAATCGATTGCTCACAAAAGCGATCACGTTTGAAACCGGAGACCAGGCCGGGTTGCTATCTCCGGCAGGATCGTCCGTCAGGCGCGTCACCCCGGAGCCATTGGCATTGACCGTGTAGATCTCAATATTTCCATCACGAAATGATTCAAAGGTAATTTGAGTGCCGTCCGGCGACCAGGAGGGGGACGCGTCTTTTTCCGGCGCGTCGGTGACGCGCGTGATGTTGCGGGTGGTAAGATCCAGCACATAAATATCCGTGTTGTCATTCACTGTGGAGACAAAGGCAACATATCTTCCATCGGGTGAGATGCGCGGGTCGATATCTTCAGTTGCAGTTATTGTTAGGCGTGTTTGTTGAACGGCGTCGGGTGTGGTTATGTATAAGTTCATTTGCCCATCGCGGTCGGATACATAAACGATGTGTCCATAGGTATCGGGAACGACTGCTTCGGTAGCCAGAGGATCCGATGTGGCCGGCTCTGTCCCTAAACCTGCTGCACCCCGCAAAAGATCACCGCTTGAACCGCATGCGCTTAGGGCAACAGTAAGGATGCACATTACCAGATAAGCCATATATTTTTGATATTTGTTGAGATGACGATCCATTAATAAACCTGTTCTGTTCATCCTATATTTGAACTAAGAGAGCAAATTACGCCAGATAAAACCGTAATCGTGCTCGCCTTTGAGGAAGTCGCCGCGCTCGAAGCGGAGCGGGTCAAAACCCGTGATATCGACCGATTTTGGCGCTCCATCCAGGATCAACTCGGAGACACACAACCCAATCGCCGGGGAAAGTTTAAAGCCTGTGCCGCTAAACCCGGTGACCAGATAAAAACCCTGTGGGCCGGCCGGCCCAATCATGGCGCGCTGGTCCGGAGTAAGCCCATCTCGGCCGACATGAGAGGAATGCAACGAGCCCTGTTCCATGGCAGGGATGCGCATGCAAATACGCTCGACCGCACGGTCGGCAAAATCCTTTGCCACATATCCGAGTTCAGCCTCCGGAGATTCGCCCATGCGGCTGTCATCTACCAGCGCCACTAATGTGAGATCCCCCGAATCGGGCCGAAAGTACAGGCCGAGGGAAATATCGATCACCGTGGGATGATCGCCCACACTGGCAGGCCGCCTGATGTGGACGACATCATGGGTCCATGTATCCAGCGGGATCTTGACCCCGGCCATTTCACTCACAGATCCCGACCATGCTCCTGCGGCATTGATGACAACCGGCGCAGAAAATTCGCCTCTCGATGTTTTAACTCCCGTTATCCTTCCAGCAGAGACCTGCAAGGCGGTCACTTCACAATCCTGCATAAACACTGCGCCGCGCGCTTTGGCCGCGGTCAGGAAGGAATTCGCGGTAAGGGTTGCATCGGCATAGCCGGATTCAGGTTCGTAGGCCGCGATGGAAATATCATCCGTATGGAAGGAGGGAGCCAGTCGCTTTACATCCGCGCCGCTGATCACATCGGTGGGAATGCCGAGTCGTTTTTGCATTTCCACATTTGCGCGCAACTGGGGGGCATGCTTGTCCGGCTCAATATGCAAAAAACCAGTGCGCCTAAAACCACACTCGCCGCCTACACGTTCGCGCCAGTTACGGAAATATTGAAAACTGACCCAGGCAAGATGCGACTCTACTTCAAGGTCATAATGCATGCGCACCAACCCACTGGAGCTTCCCGTTGCGCCAAAACCCACCTGTTTGCGCTCCACAACCAGCGGTTTCCGGCCTCTTTCCGTCAGATGAAAGGCAATACTGGTACCTATTACACCGGCGCCGATTATGATCGCATCAAAATTATGTGACATGCCAGATCCTCAAAGTTTGAATGATCGCAGGGACGAAGTCGTTTTCCCTGCAACACTTCGTATCATTAGTAGTTGATCCAATCCCAAAGGGGTTATCGATGGAAATAAAAAAGATTGCATTTTTGTAAGATTTTCCCCGTTCAGCCGCTTACTTCTTGTCTTTTGTGCGATTTCGCAATTGGGTGGCGCGATCTTTCAGTTCTTTAAAGTATTTCGTGTCGGTGATCTCCTGCACCTGGTGACCTCGGCGCTTCTCATCGATCTCGATCTTGAGTTTGGCGATCTCCTGCCGCAGGGAGGCCTCACGGATATAGCCATCCAGCGCAGCCGTAGCCAGCAAAACAAGGGCTTCCAGCACATCGTCATCCGCGAACGAAATGATCTCGCTCGTTTCAGAGTCCTTGGCGTTGATCAGTTGCAGAACCCCGATGACCTTGCCTTCCTTATTTTCAAGCGGGATGGTGAGAAACGATTTGGAACGATACTTTGTATTGGCATCAAAAGATTTTGTACCTGAAAAATCGAAGCCCTCTTCCGTATAAGCATCTGCAATATTGATCCGTTTATGGTTCAAAGCTGCGTGCGAGGCTACGTTGGCGCGGTTCTCACTGCCATCCTCGTTATACAACCGCACAGGCTTGAAGGCCATCAAATTCCCGGTGGTCCCACCCATCGATACATTAAGCGATGTATTTCGCATGATCACGAACTTAAGGACGTTGTCTTCCAGCAAATACAGGGAACCTGCATCCGCGTGGGTGACTGACTGGGCCTCCACGACCAGCGTTTCGAGCAGGCGATTGAAATCCTTTTCGGCAGAGAGCGCGACCCCAATGGGTATTACTTTTCTGAGCAAACGAAGCTGGTTATCGCGAAAAGAAACGCCGCGTGCCATGCCGTCCAGCATGCGCACCAACTGGCCGATCTCTCCCGTTTCTTTTGCAAGATCGCTCAAGAGCTCCGGTTTATATTCTCCGGCCTCCACTGCGCGCACTGCGTACATGAGACGAATGAGTGTTTTCGAACCGATGATCGTCGCGTCGGGCATGGGATTTCCTTTGGCATGTGGAGTATACCACCAAGGCACGCAGCAAAACTTCATCGAAGCTATAAAATATTTTGCATTGAATCAAGGCCGCCATTACTTTGCGATATACTAAACGCATGTCACGAACGAAGATCGGTCTCTTTGGCGGCACGTTCGACCCACCACACATCGTCCACCTCATCCTGGCCAGTGAAGCAGCCTATCAATTCAACTTGTCGCGCCTGCTATGGGTTCTGACACCGGATCCGCCGCACAAGCAGGGGCAATCGATGACGCCTCTGCATCATCGCCTTGAAATGACGAAGCGCGTGATCATGGATAACCCGCTCTTTGAACTCTCAAAGATGGAGCTTGAGCGGCCCGGCCCACACTACACGATTGACACGGTGAAACTGCTCGCCCGACAGGAACCAAGTGCGGATATCGTCCTGCTGCTGGGTGGGGACTCTCTTCGAGACCTGCCAAGCTGGCATCGATGCGCGGACCTCGTGGCTGCGGTAGACAAGATCGGCGTGATGCGCCGCCCGGATAATTCCTTCGACCTCAGCGCATTGGAAGTTCAGCTGCCAGGCTTGAACGAAAAGGTGATGTTCATAGACATTCTTCTGCAAAACCTGTCATCCAGTGAGATTCGCCGCCGCACAACTGAAGAAGAGCCCTATCGATATTACCTCCTGCCTGCAGTATATGATTACATCGAATCGAACCAGCTCTATCGCAAACGATAAAGTAGCATGCAATTATTCCTTGACTCGATCTTCTCATCCATCGCGCTCAGTCACTTTATGGTGGATATCTTCAATGCCAGCCGGCCTGTGCTATTGACCTATCTTGGCTTGAGCGAATCACAGATCGCGTTATTCTCCACCCTTTACATTTGGGCTTCGGCGCTCACCCAACCTTTATTCGGTTGGATCTCCGACCGCACCGGGCCGCGCTGGCTGGCGGCCGGCGGTGTATTGTGGATGACAGTCTTTTATTGCGCGGCGCTTGCCTTTCCAGGCAACACCGGGTTGAGCTGTCTCATTATTGCCGCGCTCGGCTCTTCTGCATTTCACCCGGTCGGCGCGGTGCAAGCCACGCTGCGCGGCCGCGAGCTGCTGGAAGGACGCGATACCACAGCCACATCACTTTTCTTCATGGCTGGGCAGCTTGGGCATTTCGTCGGCCCGATCATCACAGGCTTGATCCTCGCTTATTACAAAATCCCCGGTTTGTTCATCATTCCGATCATTTCCATCCCTGTTGGCCTTTCGTTGTCCTATCAATTGCGCGCCAATCCACCTCACCCAAAAGAATCAGCAAGTACATCCAGGCGCGCGCAAGCCGGGATGATCTTTATCATCATGTTGATGCTGGTCGCCACACTTCAATCCTGGGCACAGGCCAACATGGTGAACCTGATCCCCAAATACATTAAAGACCTTGGGCAAGGCGCAACGATCTATGGAAGCATGGCAGGGCTGTTCATGGGCGGTTCTGCCATTGGCAACGTTTTCGGTGGGTACTTCGGAGATCGTTACCCAAAGCGGATCGTTGCCTGCATTGTCCTGTTTCTTGCCGCGTTCCCTATCTACGTCATAAGCGTGATTGGCTGGTCGGGGTGGTTGTATTTACTGGTCCCTCTCGCGGGCGCGTTGACCGGTGCGGTGCATAGTATTATGGTCGTTCTCGCGCAGCGCATCATTCCCGGGGGCATGGCCCTGGCTTCCGGCATGATTCTCGGGTTTATCTTTTCAGTGGGAGCATTGGGGCTGCTTTATAGCGGTCATCTTGCGGAAGTATACGGCTTTCCCTTTGTGCTGACCCTTACCACGGGAATGGTGCTGATCGCCTCCCCGCTGGCATTGTTCTTAAAAGACCCCCTTGCAAGAACCGGATAGACATGATTAACCCCGAACTTAAGGATTCAGCCACACCGTTCGTGCCGCGAAGCACGGCAGCACGCCGGTCCACAGGATTGCTTCGCTTATGCGAGACGGCAGATCACACAGATAAGCACGGATTTTTGAAATAATTGTCCGGAAAAGAGTCAAACAATTAGCCGACCCTCCATACTGGGCCGGCTAATTCTGTGTAAATCTGCCTGCACTGAGCCGCAGGCACATGTGTGACAACGTGCCCGCGAAGTACCCGAAGGGTGAAGGGTAAAACCGTGGCTAAAATTCTGGAAGATTAAATTCGGGGTTAATCATGTTTCTATCTTCCTTCATGCATTCAAATGATAGGTGTGATATGCGTTCTGACAGGGATTTCCCCACGCAACGTGCATCTCTTGCGCGGTCAGGTCGATCACCAATGCATTGATGGTTTTCTCGTGGTCAAGCAGATCAAGCCCCGCGATGGCATGGTTACAGATCGAGTTCGGAATGTTAACATGATCCTTTTGAATGGCCTGCAAACTCTTGATGGAATGCTGCTGGCTTTGACGGATCAAACGCGACGCCCGGAAATAACGCACGCGGGAGGAAAGCAGCTCTTCCGGGTCCTTTTCAACCTGCTTCATTTGCGCATCAATATAATGATTGGTATGGACCATGTAACCATCCTCCGCATACAGGATCTCAAACTTACGCGCAGACGCTTCAACGGAATAGATCTCGCCGCTCTCGTGGATCAAGAGGTGGTTGTATCCGGCCGCGCGGTGTGGTACGAGTGTACGCCCGATCGCGCCTGAGATCTGACGGGAAGCCAGTACGGCACGCGCAACGACAAGACGCGGAATGCCGATGCGCGAGTCGCCCGGGTATACCGAGTCGATCAGCTGGGCAATGCCGTAAGCGTTGAATCCGACATTGGACAGCAGCCCGCCGTAGGTCATGGCAAGGAACGGTGGTTCTTTGTCTGGTTTGGCTGAAATGACGAGTACATCGGCTTCATCTTCTGGAATCCAATCCTCATTATGCGCGGCGAGCACGTGTCCATCCGCCGTGCGTTCATCGTTGACCGCCAGGCTCGTGCAACGGGTCAGATGGAGCGCGTCCATCGTGACCGCTTCCATCACATTGAGCACAACCACATCAACGAATGGTACGTTCGCACCTTCGGCCATACCGCGCATTTCATCCACATATTGCGGATAACGCTCCTCAGCGAAGGGCAAATACTTGCGCGATTGGATCTTTGCGCCATCCCAGGTGAGTTCGAGGCTGTTATATGCAGAATCTATCAGAACGCGGGCATTTGCAACGCTGTTTTGGATCTGGGTCCGCGCGGCTTCGCCGAGCTGGCGTCCCATCTCATGGTGGGATCCGGAGATTTCGATCAATGGCGGCGGTGTATTGTGAACGGGGGTGTTGGGTATTTCGTGTTTGAACATGATTCCTCTATAATCAAAACCGCCCCGGAATTTACTCCGGGGCGGCCAAATTATATCATGCAGGTCTACGAGACAGATCCAGGTGAAGGTGTGGGAGGGATTTCACTCGCTGGGACAGCTACACCTGAGCCTGGACGCGAGCCAAACCTGGTCATGACCACAGCTCCAATACCGATCAATGCAACTACAAAATTGAACAGCCAGCCAAAGCACGGGATCATATTAATATATCCGCCAATCAACACCAAAATGAAGGTGCCAAATCCTGTAGCCAAAGGTGTTGCCCAGATCTGATTAACAGCTTTTGTAAAACGATCTCCGACTTCCTGTCCTATGGAAATTACACCTAGGAACCAGGCGACCGCCATTACAAATATTGGCGCAATCGTTAAAATCAGGAGAATGCTCACGAACATACTCAATAAGCCAATGCTTCCTGCAATTAATGTCTGGCTGACTGCATAGTTGCCAACCCTTCTGATTTGCTGATCAAGAAACAAGGTCAGCAAGGCGGCGAGGCCTCCCATTAACAACGCCTGACCAAGAACCTTGAATGCGCTCCACAATGGATTCACATAGAAATCAATCTCCGGTGTGTTTGGTACATTTGGAACGTTGGGCACGTTTGGAACATTGGGCACATCTGGTACATTTAGGGGGAGTGTGTTGTTCACAATATCGCCATTGACTTGCGCTTCCGGATCGCGCTCCACCTGCCCACCAATGGTGGCGATATCCCCATCGACAACCGCTGTTGCAGTCAATTGAACCTGCCCGCCAATCACAACGATGTCACCATCCACTTTGCCGGAAATCGTCAGGTTGCCGCCAATCACCGCGACATTCCCATTGACCTCTCCGTCCATTTTAAAATTGCCACCGATCAAAGCGACATCTCCTTTAATAAGGGCATCCGCTTCAACCTTGATATTCCCTCCGAATACCGCAAGGCTGCCAGCCAATTCTTCGCCTTTTTCCAACGTATAATTCTGTCCGAAGAGAACCACATCCCCACCAGGGCTTTGTGCATACGTATTACGGGTTGGCAATATCAAGACGGCCAGGAAAAGAAGGACACGGATCAATTTGGTTATTACTTTCATACAGATACTCCTCGCGGCACACGTGCAAACCGCCAAATGGATATAGCCCACAAGAGCCCAAGCCCGGCAAATGCGGACAATATCACCATCCACACATACGGTGGAATGAAATTTGGGGCAACCCGCGCCAGCACACTAAAGACTTCAGCAAAGGCTTGCAGGGATGTGATTACAAATAGAAAATAACCGATGATCATAGTCAGCCATTCCACTGGGGATGTGATGACCGCATAAAGATATGGTGCGGCGAACCAGCCAAGTAAACCGGCACCTGCCAGGATCAACACGATCAAGCCCCATAATTTGCGGCGACGTTCCGCGATCTTTTGCACGGCAAGCCGTTGCTGAAAGCGCATGGCAAAACCCGCGGCAGGCGCAACCACATGTGCAGAGCGCAGGGCCAAACCTGTCTCGGCCAACGCAACGCAATGGGTACAGGTCCGCAGGTGCGCGTCAAGTTCGCGCTTCTCGGTTGCAATGAGATGTTTATCGTTCAACAGCCACTCTTCAAAAGGCTGGTGATTCATGGGGCCTCCTTTCGGGTTTGGCACGTGTTTCTTCCTCTTGCCATAAACCTGCCAGTTCACGGCGGGCACGATGCAGGCGGCTCTTCACTGCACTCACCGTCAACCGCAACGACTCGGCAATCTCTGCCTCTGAATAGTCGTACCAGTATCGCATGATGACCGCGGCACGGTCGGTATCGTCCAGGTCTTTGAGCATGCCATGAATGCGCTCGCGCCTCTGCCCTTTGACAGATTCAGCTTCGGGGTCGGGTGAATCAGGATCGGGCAGTTCGAACGCGTTGCCCGCGTCGTCCTCTGCATCCATCGAAAACATGGCGAACTTGCGGCGACGAAGTCGATCGATACAATAGTGGGCTGCAATGGAAAGTAACCAGGTCGCGAACGGCCGCTTCTGGTCGTAGCGATGCAGATGCTGGAACGCGCGCAAAAATGTTTCCTGCGCGGCATCCTCCGCCAACTCAGGTTCGCCCAACATGCGATAACACAGGTTGAAAACCGGGGTTTGATAGGTTTCGACAAGCCTGGTAAACGCCTCGTCACTTCCTTGCTGGGCCTGAAGAACCCAGACCGTTTCTTCGCTCACGCGTGCTCCTTATGGACTTTCTACCTTACTTTACGCAGGAAAATTGAAAAAGTTGCACAATTTGGTGTCGACCAGCTAAGTGCCACGAAGTGGTATGCTGGTCGGTTCGCAGGAGCATACCCTATCGGGCACATGAGCTAATGAAGAATGGAAAAAAGAAAGAGGCGCGAAATGCGCTTCATAAATTGCCTTTCGTTTCACGTGAGGCGGTTGAGTCATTTTAACATAAAGCGGGGTGAACATGGTAAAATCTTACCAGTAAGAACAAGGAGAAAATCATGGAAACCCTTTCCACCACTCGCATGTCATCCAAAGGCCAGGTTGTGATCCCCGAAACGATCCGCAAACAATTGAATCTCAAGGCTGGCACACAGTTTGTCGTTGTTGGCGATGATGATGTTGTCATTTTGAAAGCCATCACTCCGCCATCCATGGATGAGTTTGAAATGCTTATTCAACAAGCGCGCAAAACTGCTAAAACAGTTGGATTAAAGAAGTCTGATATTGCAAAAGCCATAGCCCAAGCGCGGGCACATAAATGATCGTTGTCCTAGATACGAATGTTTTTGTTTCAGGCGTTTTCTTCAAAGGTCTACCTTATGAAATCCTGAACGCGTGGCG
Organism: uncultured Anaerolineaceae bacterium; assembly: GCA_964610295.1. GTDB lineage: Bacteria > Chloroflexota > Anaerolineae > Anaerolineales > Villigracilaceae > Villigracilis. The sequence goes on along the minus strand of CAZSVR010000001.1, from coordinate 93,905 downwards.
AAAGAGAAAATTTGACCCGGGCATCTCGCAAGAAATTCTCGAAGAATATCGCCGCGTTGGGAAAACGCTCCGAGAAGACCACCCAACGATTGAGCTCGAACCCATCTTGCATTTGGTTGTGCAACACGCAAAATTATATGATCCACCCGCGCTGCCTGCTCAAGTTTGTGAAGATCCGGATGACGACAAATTTATTGCATGTGCGCTGGCAAGTGGGGACAAAATCATTGTGAGCGGGGATAAACATTTGATAAAGATATCAGGCTTTCAAGATATTACAGTTTACAAACCCCGTGCATTTTTTGATAAAGTTTTAGGTTAATCAAAGATGATTCATTTATTTTATTCACTGCGGTGCCCTCTACAAAATCAATCCCGCCCGTACGAATACCAATACGATTTGTCTTCCATATTGAAATCCTCAGCTCGCTGCGCTCAACGCGAATCAACTTTTGGTTCCTGCGATTCTTCGATCAAATTCTTCGGCGTGGCTGCACCGCAACTCGGACAAATGTATTTGTGTTCAACCGGGACATAAGATCGCGAACAAAACGGGCATGTGATCGGCATGGGTTCCTTCGGCACTTCTTTAATAACATCGCGAGTCACTTCACGTGTTTCAACTCGTGTAGAATTTCCGCCGAGAAAAACGTTTCCGCCACCATAATAACCTCCACTGTTTGAAGAGCCACCTCCTGAAGAGGAACCAGAAGATGATTTCTTCCTTCCAGCACTAGCCGCGCCGATCAATCCACCGCCGAGATTACTCATCTTTGCTGAAGGCTTTGACGAGGACGACGATGATCTGGATGACGATTTACTTTTAGAGGAAGAGCCGGATCCACTTTTTAAGTTACCCGCCAGCAGGGCCAAAACGGCAACGATCACAACTGCAGCGACGGTAACAAATACGATGATCGCGGTCAAACGCAAGGCGCGCGGAATGTTGTATAACTCGTATCCGTAGCTGAACAGAAACACCCCGCCGACATAGAATGGGGCCAACAGCATGATCAAACTAATGGCGGTATTTTCTGCAAGTTGATACTGAAGCCAGGTTTGATAGGCAATAAAGATAATCAACCCCAAACTTGCGAGTGCGATCAACCCGCCAGGGATCAGGAGATACAGTGGCTTGCCGGGTTGCTCAGCATCGCGATGATATTCCAATACTTCGTTCGTCTTGGCTCCCACCTGACGTGCCCGGTATTCAGATTGAGGCATGAGTTCTCCTTCTTGTTCTATCCGCAGTTTAACTGCGGATAGAACGGGTTGTTATTTGCTCAAATCCCGCGAAATCGACTCCATCTGTGCCAGGATCGCGGCGACCTGCCCACTGGGTACATTCACGCGATACATGTGCGCAAAGCCATCGCCGAGCATCACTTTAACTGTACGCCAGGAAGCCAGTTGAGGTTGTATCTCTCCCTGCGGCAGGAGTTCGATGGCTTGTGCCCATTGTGGATGAGCCTTCTTGTAGTCGGCAAGCAGGTCGAGGGTCGATTCGCGCAGCGGGAAGAGATGAGTCGTCTCCACAAAGCGCGCATCCTGTTCCTTATCCAATAACCAGCGCACGAACAACCACGCTGCGAGTTGTACCGGGTCTGTTGATTTCAGGATCACATAAGATGAACCATAAACGACCAGCGCATCTTCATTCGCGCCGGGGAACGCGATCACCTTCCACTTATCGGTATTATTCGCGGTTGCAAAGGCGCGCGCCACATCCGGCAAGTCTTGCAAACTCGCTGTAATGAACAACGCTTCGCGCGCCGCGAACGCATCGATCGGGTCGACATCCACGGTCTGCCACGCGCATGATTTTTCTGAAAGCTCGCGCAGGAACTTGAACGCATCAATGTTGTTCGGGGTCAGGAAACGATAATCGTTGCCCTCCAACAGGCCGCCTTCAAAAGCCAGCAACCACGCGTACGCGGTCATCGGCTCGGTATCCACAAGCCAGCCCCCTTTGAAATCGTTTTGCGAGGAATCATCCTTCAACATGGATTGTTGCGCACGGCAGGCCTGTTGTTTGAAATCATCCGGCGAACCAGGAGAAGAATCAAAGCCAAGACTGCCAGCCCAGGTTTCGTTCCACAACAGAAAGCGCGCCGTACGTTGTGCGGGCACGGCCACGCGTCCATCACCAACGGTATCCTGATTCCAAAACACGAATGGGATATCGCTTGAGTCGATCCCATACCGCGGGTCTTGCACGTAAGGTATCAGATCGGTCACGACACGTTCTGCGTTCCATTCAAGTGCGTGCTCGGGTAACGCGATCACCATATCCGGCTTATCAATGGTTGGCAGTGCGGCATTCACTTTTTCATACATATTTGTGAAATTGACCTGTCCCCGCGTGCTGACCACGATACCCCACACATTTTTTTCATTGAACCCCTTGACGAATGTTTCGAACAGACTCGCCTCGACTCCATACCACGGATACCAGACCGTGACCTCCAACCCGTCCAGCGCCTCCGGATTTACTCCGAGCCTGCTCTCTGCTTCGAGAGAAGGTTCCGGCCTCGGTGTTCGCGTCGACTCTTGTGTAACCAAGACCTCTATCGTCGCCGTGGGAGTTGCTGTGCATGCAGTTAATAGTATGGAAGTAATAAAGAAAAATGAAATTATGTTTTTCACTGAGTGATCGCCGTGAAAGGAACGGGCATGAATGCCAAAATAAAGATGACGATCATAAAGAAGGCAAGCGCCCGGCGACCTGCATCCAGTGTGGTGATCTGGTCAAGTGGCTCCGCATGGACACGCCCCAGCCAGAACAAAAGCACTGCCCACAGCCACCAGCCACTCCAAAAGAGACCAAGGACAGCCAACAAGGCAATAATATATGGAAATGCTTTTCTTGCCTTATTTCCAAATAACGCATAGATCACATGTCCGCCGTCCAGCGTGCCTGCCGGGATGAGATTCAACGCGGTGACCAGAATCCCTGCCCAGCCGGCGAATGCAACGGGATGAATGAACACATCCAAACCCCCAATGGGTACAGGCTGGCCGGTGAAGAAGTATCGCAGCCAGTAGAAGATCCCCTGCGGCTCTAGGGGGGCGGGTAGCAATTGATGGAAAACAACGAACTTCGAAAAAAGATAAAGAAGTGAGTTGCCTTCCAGCGAGATCCCGCACTGCGAGAGAACAATTGGTTTCAAAGTTGAAATAGAAAGGCCGATAAACAATACCGGGATCGCGACCACAAGCCCTGCGAGCGGGCCAGCCACGCCGATATCAAATAAAACACGCTTATTCCTGGGTGTGCCGCGCATGATGATCGCCGCGCCCATTGTCCCAAGCGGGCTGAGAGGGAATGGAATGAAGTATGGCAGGGTCGCGGGAGTCTTGTGATAGCGACTCATGAAATAATGCCCCAATTCATGCGCCACCAAAATACCCAACAAACTGAGCGCGAACGGCCAGCCTGATAAAATATTTTTTAGCATGTAAATTATCGCCGCCTGCGCATCTCCGCATAATTCGACAGGTACTTCCACCCCGGCGAGCATCACACTGAAAACCGTCAGCAAAAAAAGGATGATATTTGTCGAGACTTTATCCTTTTGGGTTTCGGGGTGGGCAGGCGCCAGATAGATTACCTGTCGTCCATCTTCGATGCGGAACAGTGGTGTGATGCCATATGGCTTGAGCGCCTCGGCCAATCGGTCGTAGGCAGAAGCGGAATCTTCATCCAGCAATTGACCGCGATAACGCGCGTAGAATCCTCTTTGCGGGTCCCCGCTGGTTACATCTTCGATCCGAAAGATGCGTGCGACGTGAGTATTCAGAATTTCGATATCGGGGAGAGACATGAGTTCACCTTTGTTGACCAAGGACGACAGACGACGGACAGCGGCACGGTCAACCGTCTATTGTCCATCCTCAAAACCAATAGGCGGGAGTGGATGGGAGTCGAACCCACCGCGGCCCGCAACGCGACCCGCCACAGGTTTTGAAGACCAGGAAATCCACCGGGACCTAACCACTCCCGATTGCAAGGATAACCGAGAGAATACATATTCGCAAGTTATGTGCGAAACCAGTAATGATTTTCAATGAATGATTAAGAGGGAGATCAGTTCGCAGAGAAAAAATAAAACCGTCCTACCGGCAGGACGGTTCTTCGATCAGCTGTCGGGGCGAGAGGATTTGCATCGTCCCCCCTGTGGGGAAACCTGCGCCTCCATCTACTAGAACAGTTTCAGTCGGGGCGAGAGGATTTGAACCTCCGACCTCTTGCACCCCATGCAAGCGCGCTAGCCGGACTGCGCCACGCCCCGATTGAGCGAAGCGGATTATAGCCGCGTTTGAACTTTCTGACAAATAAAATTATGTCTTTGCGAGGATGGTGCCGCGAAGCGTTCCATCCGAAGCAACCCCCTGCTTACTGGGAGTTTGCTTCGTCGCAAAATGCTCCTCGCAAAGACATGAGGTATTTATGCTAAAATAGCTGCATTCGGAGTAACCCCATGCCAGATATGACAGAAGTAATGATCGATAGCATTCGCGTGCATTTAATGGCCCCGCAACGCGTTGTCGTGCTAAAACAAGTGGCCGCGGAACGTTACCTAACCATCTGGGTCGGTCCATACGAAGCAGAAGCCATTACCGTTGCCCTGCAGGAAGTTGAAATGGTCCGCCCGCTCACGCATGATCTGTTAAAGAATATTTTCAGCGCCTTCAATGCCCGCGTCACGCGCGTGGAGATCGTCAAATTACAAGATGACATCTTCTACGGGAATATCGTGGTCGAGGCTGATGGACGCGAAATGCACATCGACTCGCGGCCTTCGGATGCCATCGCCATCGCAGTTCGCGCGCACGTGCCCATCCTCGTGCATCGCAGCGTGATGGATGCGGCGGCTCAATCCCCGGAACAGGATCTACCGGAGAATAGTCCGCCACAAGGGAAAGACGGGCCAATCCCAACGTCTGAAGATGGGAGCGACAGGTTGACCGTCTTCAAGGATTTTATCGACAAGCTGGATATTGATAATCTGGATAAAGACAAGCCCGATTCACCCCCGACTAAAACTGATCCGCCTCAATGACTGATTATTTCCCCCAAGCAGAATCCCCCGCCCCCGCCAGCCCGAGCATTCCTCACAGCCGAGAAGCCGAAGAAGCCGTCGTGGGGGCGGTGCTGATTAACCCCGAAGTCTATTACGACGTGGCCCAGTTTTTGAGCGCGGATGATTTTTACATCCACCGCCATAAATTCATCTGGGAAGCCTTCACGCGTTTACACGAACAGCGCATCCCCACCGACCTGCTCACACTTTCAGAAGAATTGGATCGCGTCGGTCAACTGGCTGAGATCGGCGGCTCGGCTTATCTCACTTCGCTGATCAACCAGGTGCCTTCTTCACTCAATGCTGAATCTTACGGCCGCATTGTGGAAGGACATTCCATCCGCCGCAAGATGATCAACGCCGCGAACAAGATCGCCTCACTGGCCTACAACGAAGAGACGATCGTGGACACGGTCATGGATGAGGCCGAAAAGGCCGTTTTCAACGTCAGTGAACGCCGCCTGAAACATGACCTTCAGCCGATCGCCAATGTCTTGAGCGATTACTACGACCGCATCGATGACCTCGCCAAACGACCCGCAGACGTCGTGGGCGTGCCCACAGGATTCATTGACCTGGACCGCATGTTGACCGGACTTCAACCTTCAGACTTGTTGATCATTGCAGGTCGGCCGGGTCAGGGCAAGACAGGTTTCCTGCTTTCGGTCGCGAAAAACGCGGCACTCACCCATAAAAAGAAAGTCGCGATCTTTTCACTGGAAATGTCCAATGAACAGGTGGTTCAACGTTTGATCGCACAGGAAACCGGCATCGACTCGCAACGCCTGCGTACGGGCAAATTAACCGAGCAGGAATGGCCGCTCTTCACACACGCCATTGAAGTTTTCTCTGATACCCGTATCTTTCTGGATGACACCCCTGGCATCACCCCGATGCAGTTACGCACGAAATGCCGCCGCCTGCACATGGAATATGGACTCGATCTCATCCTTGTGGATTACTTGCAGTTGATGGGCGGTGAAACGCGCAACGAAAACCGTGTGCAGGAGGTTTCATACATCTCACGCAATCTCAAGATCCTTGCACGTGAATTGAACGTACCCGTCCTGACCGCCGCCCAGTTGAGCCGCGCTGTGGAACAACGCCAGGATAAACGGCCTGTGCTTTCGGATTTACGCGAAAGTGGGAGTCTTGAGCAAGATAGCGACATCGTGATGTTCATCTACCGCCCCGATCAATATGAGAAGGACAGCGATAAACACAACATAGCAGAGATCATTATTTCAAAACATCGCAATGGACCCGTCGGCAGCGTGGAACTGATCTTCCGCAGTGCGCTGGCAAAGTTCGAGAACGCCGCCACACGGGTATTCAGGCCGAATGAATAGCGTCATTGCGAGCGCACTTCCCTGGCACCGCCCGCCACCGTTCGTGCCGCGAGCACGACGGTGCGAGACGGCAGGGCAGGTGTGCGAAGCAATCTCCTTCAACGACGCCGAGATTGCTTCGTCGTGAAGAGCGCCCTCCGCGCAACGACATATGATAATAAAATGTCTAATTTCAACGGTTTTGCCTCCTCAGAAACATTTACTCAATTTCCCGATTCACTTTTTCATTTATTGAAAGAGATCGAGGATGTAGCAGAGTTAAAAGTGACTCTGTATGCCATCTGGCGGATCGAGCACATTGAAGGAAATTTCCGCGCGTTGTGTGAAAAAGATTTCGAGGCTGAGTCGCTTGGGTTGAGCGCTGCGGAGGTCCAGCGCGGGTTGGAGAAAGCCACGGAGCGCGGTGCCATGCTCCGGTCGGTGCATCAGGCCGATGTTTTTTATTTCCTCAATTCCCCGCGTGGACGCCTCGCGGCCGAAGCCTTCGCAAAAGGCGATTGGCGCGGGTCCGCTCAAGGTACATCTGCGCCGCGTGAAAAGTCGAATGTCTTTAAGTTGTATGAAGAAAACATTGGTCCACTCACGCCCATGATCGCAGATATGTTGAAGGACGCTGAGGGCACATATTCACAAGCGTGGATCGCAGATGCGATCGGGCTGGCGGTTGAAAATAACAAGCGAAATTGGAAATATGTTGAGGCGATCTTAAAGCGCTGGAAGGAGGAAGGCCGTGCCGAAAAGCAAAATAGACGAGACCATAAAAATGATGACCAGAAAAGCGTCGACCGAAAGATCGAGCAACTCCGCAAGCGTTCCCACAAATGATCTGCCGGGCGATCCGAACTGTCCGCACTGCCATGGGATTGGGTATTTACGCGAGGATGTACAGGTAGGACATCCGGATTTTGGCCGGCTGGAGATCTGTGTTTGCCGCCGTTCAAAGGTGACCGATGCTGTGCGCCAGCGTTTGTTCGCAATCAGCCATCTTGATGAATTGAAGGAGCTGACCTTCGAGGCTTTCAAGCCGCGCGGCCGCAAGGGAGTGGGCGAAATGCAGGCTCATTCGATCGAGATGGCCTACAATCAGGCCTGGCATTATTCGCAAAACCTGAATGGCTGGATGTTGTTGCAGGGCGGATATGGTTCCGGTAAGACCCATCTCGCCGCGGCCATCGCGAACTTTGCAGTGGGGATGGGCGTGCCTACATTATTTTTGACGGTACCCGACCTGCTTGACGCGTTACGCGTTTCTTACAACTCGGAAGATACCACCTTTGAAGAACGCTTTGACCAGATCCGCAATGCGCGTTTGCTCGTCCTCGACGATTTTGGAACACAGAATGCCACTGGCTGGGCACAGGAAAAATTATTTCAGATCGTTAATTACCGCTATATCAACAAACTTTCCACGGTCGTGACGACCAATCTTTCATTGGATGAGATCGAAGCGCGCATACGCTCGCGTCTGTGTGACCCTGATCTGGTCAGTGCGGTTCGCATATCTGCACCCGATTACCGCCGCCCAATGGAAGATACCAGCCATCCCGATCTCTCATCACTGGATCTGTTGGCCAATAAGACCTTTGATACCTTCGAAGAACGCGCGGCTGAAAAACTCCCGCCGGAAGAACAAAAGTCCCTGCAAAAAGCGTTAAAGAGCGCACATGCATTTGCTGAGAAGCCCAAAGGCTGGCTTGTCTTTGAAGGCACGTATGGTTGTGGTAAAACTCACCTCGCCGCGGCGATCGCCAATTACCGCGCAGAGCTTGGTGACCCGCCCTTGTTCGTGATGGTTCCAGACCTGCTCGACCACTTGCGCGCAGCCTTCAGCCCAAATTCAGGCACAAGCTATGACCGCCGATTCGACGAAGTCCGCACCGCCTCATTACTCGTATTGGACGATCTCGGCTCGCAATCCGCCACACCCTGGGCGCGCGAAAAACTTCATCAGTTATTGAATTATCGCTATAACGCGGAACTTCCCACGGTCATTACAGTTGCAAAGGAAACGCTCGATCAGGGGCTTGTGGATGAGCGCATTATCACAAGAATGTTGGACGAACGCGTTTGTGATTTTATGGAAATCAAGGTGCCGGCGTATCAAGGCAAGGGAAAACGAAGACCTGGCAAGAAGTAGGCCTTTTGTCTCGCTTTTTGTCATGACAAATATTTATCAAATATGTGATAAATATCTTGGCAATAAATGGACTCACGTGTTAGAATTTTCCCGTTGAAACAGCCTCCATCCTGGGCTGTTTTTCATTCCCACTGACACGAGGTTTTATGCTTCCATCTTATCTACTCTCATTGCGCGAAGGCCTGGAGGCCGCACTCATCATCGGCATCGTGCTTGGCGCATTACAAAAAATCCGCCGCACAGACCTTACCCCCACCATTTGGTACGGCACATTTGCCGCAGTGGGAGTCAGTATCATCACCGCCGTTTTACTCACATTGCTTGGCTTAAGCCTTGAAGGCACCGCCGAGAAAATTTACGAAGGCGTTACCATGTTCATCGCCGCAGGTTTACTCACCTGGATGATCTTCTGGATGAGCTACCAGGCACGCACGCTCAAAACCGAACTTGAAGCAGGCGTAAACAAAGCCGCCGCATCTGCCAACAAAAGCGCCATGTTCTGGATGGCATTTGTCGCTGTAGTACGCGAAGGCGTGGAGCTTGCCTTTTTCATCACCGCCGCATTTTTCGCTGGCAACAAAGAAAACGTTGGCATAAACACCATTCAAACTCTGACAGGCGTTGTGCTTGGCTTGGGCACATCCATTCTGCTTGGCTGGTCACTCTTTGCCACAACCGTTCGTCTGGACTTGCGCCGCTTCTTTCAAATCACAGGTTTCATTCTGATCCTCTTCGCCGCAGGTCTTGTTGCACACGGCATTCATGAATTTAACGAAATTGGATGGATTCCCAACATCATTGAACATGTTTGGGATGTAAACGCCTTCATTGACGAATCTTCTGTTCTTGGCGAGTTGCTTAAGACCCTCTTCGGCTACAATGGCAATCCATCCCTCACGGAAATGATCGGTTACTTTGCCTATCTCATTATTGTTGCTCTTCTTTTCCAGCGTTATGCTGTCAAAAAAGAAGTAAAGGCCGCTCAACCCCAGGCGTAAAATTAGGGACTGTCACTTTAGAAACAGGCTTCAAGTCCAGTGCGAAGCGAAGCCTGTTTTTCGTTATACTTGGGGCCGATAAAGGAGCACGCATGGATCAACTTCCCGTCCCCGACTTTTTTGACCCGACCCGCGTCGGTGAAGTTTGGAAAGTGGAATATGCAAGGCGCGCCGCGCAAGCCCAGGATTGGGCCCAGCAACATGGCCTCGAACCTGCCTCTGCTTCGAAGAGCCGCGTCTGGCTATTATTGATCGACGTGCAAAACACGTTCTGCATCCCCAACTTTGAACTGTTCGTCGGTGGGCGTAGCGGACGCGGCGCCGTGGACGATAACGCGCGCCTATGTCAATTCATTTACCGCAACCTCGGCGCGATCACCCACATCTCCGCCACGCTGGATACCCATCTTGCGCAACAGATCTTTCATCCCATCTTCTTCGTGGATCAGGATGGAAATCATCCCGCGCCGTATACGGATATTCACGTAAAAGATTTACTCGCAGGTAAATGGACTTTCAACTTCGCGCTCGCCCCAAACTATGGCATGGCACCCGAATACGGACAGCAAATGATGATCCACTACGCGGAAACATTGCAGCAACGCGGAAAATACGCGTTGACCATCTGGCCGTATCATGCCATGCTTGGCGGCATTGGTCACACGCTGGTTTCATCTGTGGAGGAGGCGATCTTCTTCCATTCCATGGCGCGGCTCACACAACCCGTATTTGAATTAAAGGGGGATCGACCCTTTACCGAACATTACTCCGTGATCGGTCCGGAAGTATTGAACGGCCCGATGAGCGAAACGCTCGGCGAACACAACAATAAATTCATTCAAGAGTTGGAGCGCGTGGATAAGGTGATCATCGCCGGGCAGGCCAAAAGCCATTGCGTGGCATGGACGATCTCGGATCTGCTCGAAGATATTCAGTCCACTGACCCTGAGCTTGCAAAGAAGGTATATTTGCTGGAAGATTGCAGCTCGCCCGTCGTTGTGCCTGGCCTGGTGGATCACACCGACGCGGCGGAGAGAGCCTTTGCCAGATTCGCGCAAGCGGGCATGAAGATTGTAAAATCTACGGACATATTTATTTAAGAACCAGACCCCTTCAACTACACCAGGCTTTACTGAGGCGAATTCAACTTTTACAAGGGACAGCATGAGCATTTTCGATAACAAACGTCTAACCAACGAAACCTTCAAATTGGATATAGAAAGAATGCGCCGCGGCTGGTACTCGGATAAATACTTCGAGAACATCAACCGTATGTTGACCTCCCTTTCGCTGGAGGGATATACCTATTCAGGTCAATCTCACGAGTTGCCGAAAGGCATTGCCCCCGATGATATTTCCGTGGGCGATATTGAAGTTGAAATGCAGTGGTTCACGCGCAGAATGGCCACGACCATCGTGGTGGGCGTGGATAAGTCATTGGAGATGCTCAAGTATTGCACAGGCTATTTTGAAGGTGACAAGTATATGGACACCTCCGACAAGATCGAGGTCTGGGCTGTGCAAGATGGAACCACCGTGCAATACGATGGTGATCCTGAACAGATCCAACCTGTATTGAAAGTGCGCGGACGCTATCGCGACTTTGCCCTGCTCGAGACCCCCTCGCTTGGCATTCTGACGCGTTCAAGCCGCGTGGCCACGAATGTATACGAGACGTTCGTGGCAGCGCGCGGCAAACCTGTACTGTTCTTCCCTGCGCGCTTTGACCTGCACGAGGTGCAAGCCGCAGATGGTTATGCCTATAATATCGCGATACAAAGATTCAACCTCGATCACGCGCAGGACTTAGGTCCCTTCGTCTCCACCGATGCGCAGGGGGACTGGTGGGGCGGCGCGGGCGGCGGGACGGTGGCGCATGCAGCCATTGCAGCCTTCCTGGGCGATACGGCCGAAGCCATGATGGAGTTCGCGCGGATTTTACCTGTACGTGTTCCGCGCATTGCACTTGTGGATTTTAATAACGACTCCGTTCGAGATTCGCTGCGCGTGCTGGACGCGTTGTTTGCAAAATATCGCGCCTTGATCGACGCCGGAAACAAGGAGGCAGCGGAAAAATATAGATTGTACGGTGTGCGTTTGGATACCAGTGGAAACCTGCGTGATATCTCTGTGCAACCTGTGGGCGACGCCGCTCTCGATCTTGGGGTAACCCCGCGTCTTGTTTTCAACGTCCGTCTGGCATTGGATAATGCCTGGGAAAACTGGGAACTGCCGGAAATCTGGCGTGAACGGGCAAAGGAGTTTTGTCACAATGTGAAGATCGTCGTCTCAGGCGGCTTCAACCCGGATAAGATCCGCAAGTTCGAGAGGCTGGGCGTCCCCGCGGATATTTATGCAGTGGGTTCGTATCTATTTAATAACAACAGTGCTACTGTAACGGACTTTACATCGGATGTGGTGCGTGTGAAAGTGCACGGCGAGTGGGTGGACATGGCGAAGGCGGGGCGCAAGGTTGGGGACAATAAAAATTTGGAACGGGTCTGGTAACTACCCAAACCGTCCCATGATGTAATCTTCTGTTTTCTTATGTTTAGGCGAGGTGAACATCTTTTTACCATCGCCATATTCGATGAGTTCGCCCTGCAAAAAGAATGCAGCGTAATCGGCAGTACGCGCAGCCTGTTGTACAGAGTGCGGCACAAGAATAATAGTGTATTCTTTTTTCAGTTCCTGCAACGCGGCTTCCACTTTGCCAGTGGAGATCGGGTCAAGGCCGGAGGTGGGTTCATCCAGCAAGACAACCTCGGGTTGAAGCGCCAACACGCGCGCCAGACATAGGCGCTGCTGCTGCCCGCCTGATAATGCGATGGCAGGATCATTCAAACGATCCTTCACTTCTTCCCAGATCGCCGCAAGTATCAAACTGCGCTCCACCGCTTCATCTAATTTCGATCTTCTTTTTTCGCCCGCGAGCTCCAAACCGTACATGATGTTCTCGCGAATGCTCATCGGCAGGACCACGGGCCGCGCGAACACCATCCCCACCTTGCGGCGCAGGCTGATCACATCGATCTTCGGGTCGAGGATATTTTCGCCATCAATCAGGATTTGCCCCGAACTGGCTTTTACTTCGGTGAGATCGTTCAGTCGATTCAGACAACGCAATAAAGTTGACTTGCCGCCACCTGCAGGACCGAAGAGGACTGTTACTGCGTTCTGACTGATTCCCATGCTGATATCGCGCAGAGATTCCGTACCGTCTGAGTATTGCAGGGACAGATTTTCGATGATTATTTTGTTCATTGTGTTTACCAGAAGACGATTGACCATTGACGATGGACGACGAAAATCGCCTAGCTCAGTTCATCCTCCCCATATGCGGGCATTTCTTCGCGAACGCGGTGTGGTAGATTGGACAGAGATTTTCGGAAAGCCTGCAATTTCTTCGCAAGCAATTGCGAATCTTCGTACACTTTCTGCAGAAGATTTTCGTCTTGGACATAACCTCTCCGTCGAATAATGTGTTGACAGGCAATTGTTTCGATCAACGAGCGAATGGCCATTCCTAAAAATCTAGCTTGTTCTGCATCAGATTGTCCAGCAGAACCTTCCGCGATATTGAGCGAAATGGAAGTCGCTGCTCGAATGATTTGAGATTTTAGACTGTATTCTTCGCCCTTACGCAAATTCTCGGCCAAAACATAAATTGAATCCATATATCCCAAAGATATTTTCCACACTTCCAATTGCTCGAATTCATAAGCCATTCTCCACTCCAGGCCATACACGGTCAATCGTCCATTGTCTATCGTCTGATATCACCATTGTCGTCTTGCCCTCGCCCGCGAGCGGATCACGGTCGCGATCAGATTCATGGTCAACACAAAGGCAAGCAACACCAATGCAGTGCCATATTGAATTTGGATCGGCATTTCAGGGACTTGAGTTGAGATCACGAAGAGATGGTACGGCAAGGCCATCGTCGCATCGAGGGGCGAACCTGGCAACCGTGGAAGAAAGAACGCCGCGCCTGTGAAAAGAATGGGGGCAGTCTCACCTGCAGCACGCTCGAGACCAAGAATGACTCCCGTGAGAATGCCGGGCAGTGCTTCCTTCAACACAATGCGTCGGATGGTCTGCCAGCGGGTGCCGCCGAGGGAAATGCTCACAGTGCGGAAGGCCTGCGGTACCGCACGCAGCGCTTCTTCGGAAGTGCTGATGATCACAGGCAAGGTCATGATCGAAAGTGTGAGCGACGCAGCGAGAATGGATGTGCCAAATTTTAAAAACAACACGAACAAGCCAAGCCCGAATAATCCGTACACAACCGAGGGGATGCCTGCAAGATTAATGATCGCCAGGCGGATCAACCGCGTCCATTGGTTGTCTTTTGCATATTCTGCAAGATAGATCGCGGCGGCAATTCCCAAAGGTACGGAAAAGACAGCGGTACCAATCGTGAGATACAGTGTGCCGATGATCGCAGGCAGGATCCCGCCGGCACGCATGCCATCATGCGGAAAACCCGAAAGGAATTCCCACGAGATGGCGGGAGCGCCCTTCATAATGATGAAGATGACCGTCCCAACGATCGGAAGCACAGTTGCCACCGCCATCAAGGTGATAAAAGCAAATCCGAGTCGTTGGACAGTGTGACGGTTTTGAGCAAGGAAACGTTTCATATTACGATAAAATCCTCTCGGCGCGTTTCCTGGCGCGAAACACAACCGATGAAGCGACGATATTGACCGCGAGCGAGATCAGGAACAACACCATGCCGATAAAGAACAACACATGATAATGCGTGCTTCCATTCGCAACTTCTCCCATCTCTGCGGCAATCGTGGCAGTCATGGTGCGGACAGGCGCGAACAGACTGCCAAGTTTTATGGCAAGGACAGGTGCATTACCCGTGACCATCATCACGGTCATGGTCTCGCCGATGGCGCGTCCTACGCCGAGCATCACGCCAGTTAAGACACCTGAGCGCGCGGCGGGCAGGGTCACTCTCCAGATGGTTTGCCAGCGCGTGGCGCCCAATGCCCATGCACCTTCGCGATAGGCGCGCGGGACTGCGTCCAATGCGTCTTCGGCAACGGACACCACCGTCGGCACCGCGATCCCGCCAAGGAGCAGCGAACCTGTAAAGGCAGTCAGACCAGTTGGCAGGCCCAGAGAGACGCGCAGGAAAGGGGCGAGGATGAGAATCCCAAGAAATCCCAACACAACAGAGGGCAGTCCGCCAAGCAATTCCACCAGCGGCTTGAGGATCTCCCTCATCCAGCGCGGCGCGATCTCGGAGATGTACACAGCTGTACCGATCCCGAATGGCACGGCGATAAGCGCAGCGCCGATCGTTACAATGAGCGAGCCAGTGATGAGCGGCAGCAGGCCAAAATATTCCTCGATGGGATACCAGCGAATGCTGAGGAGTGATGAGGCGTCCACTTGGCTGAGCGCGGGCAGGCCTTCGCGCAGCAGGAAGAAAAAGATCAACGCGACGAATACGATGGCTGAATACCCTGATGTTTGGATCAGGCGGGTGATGATGAATTCATGCCATGATAAAGATTTTTCCATAATTCTCCACATGTCATTGCGAGGAGGGTGCTTTCCCCGACGACACTTGCGCCGCACTGCGTTTGTTGCCCTCGCCGTTTGAGGCTCGCAGGTGAGCAATCTTCAACTCTCGAGGAGATTGCTTCGGGCGGACCGCTTCGCGGACCGCGCTCGCAACGACATTATTTTACAGGCACAAAGCCCAATTTTGCAACGATCTGCTGCGCTTCATCAGAAAGGATCCAATCAAGATATTCCTTGATGATGCCGGTCGGTTCGCCGTCGGTATACATATAGAGGTCCCGCGCAATAGCATAGGTTTTGTTATTCACACTTTGAATGGAAGGCAGGACATATGCGCCACCTGCTTCTTTTGCGATCGCGATCGTCTTGAGGTCATCTGGCACGTAACCCAGTCCATCGTAACCAATTGCGTTTGGGTTATCACGCACTTCCGAGATGATGCCCTCGGAAGATGGCAGCAACAACGTGTCCATGGAGAAAAGCGTTTTATCGTCCTTGTTCCCCAGGCGCAAGACGGTTTCCAGAAAATATACATGCGTTCCGGAATTTGTTTCACGTGATAATTTTACGATCGGCCGAGCTTCGCCGCCCAGTTCGTTCCACCTGGTGATCTTGCCGCTATAAATATCCGAGATCTGTTGAAGCGTCAATTTTCCGACAGGATTTACGGGGTTGACGATGACCGCGATGGCGTCGCGCGCGATGATGTGTTCAACCGGGTTTATACCCTTGGATTGCGCCTCGGCAATTTCCTCCTGCTTGATCTTGCGGGAGGCATTGGCGATATCCACTGTGCCGTTGAGCAATGCAGCGATCCCCGTTCCGGAGCCTCCACCCGTTACCGAAATTCTTACGGCTGTGTGTTCAGCCTGATATTTCTCCGCCCAGGCCAGCGCGAGATTGACGATCGTATCGGAGCCTTTGTTCTCGATGTAATTCGCCGAAGAATCAGATGCGGCCTGCGCTGAATTAGCGGGGCCGCAAGAGGAAGCGAGCACAGATGAAAGAAGAAGGAGGATAAGAGCGCGTTTCATTGATGGGAATTATAGTCGAAAAGATGCACACTGACCTCATCCTTCTTTGATACAATCAGCATATGTCCATCGATCAATCCGTTTTCTCCGTTCAAAACCTTGATTTTTATTACGGCGTGTCAAAAGCACTCGCGAATGTTAATATCGAGATCCAACAGCAACAAGTCACCGCGCTGATCGGCCCTTCGGGTTGTGGCAAATCCACATTTTTGCGCTGCTTGAATCGCATGAATGACACCATCGCAGGCACGCGCCTGGAAGGGAAGATATTGCTCAAAGGCGAGGACATTTACCTGCCCAATATGGATGTGGTCAACCTGCGCCAGCGCGTGGGGATGGTGTTCCAGAAACCGAATCCATTTCCACAGTCCATTTACGATAACGTGGCGTTCGGTCCGCGCGTGATGGGCATGGAGGTGAATATGGATGAGGTCATTGAGAAAAGTCTGCGCGCCGCGGCCTTATGGGATGAAGTGAAGGACAGCTTGAAGACGGACGCGCTCGGACTTTCACTCGGCCAACAGCAAAGGCTTTGCATCGCGCGCGTGGTCGCCGTGCAACCCGAAGTGATCCTGATGGACGAGTCCACGTCCGCGCTGGACCCGATCGCGACCCTGCACGTGGAACAGCTGATCGCAGACTTGAAAAAAGAGTACACCATCGTGATCGTCACGCACAATATGCAGCAAGCCGCGCGTGTTTCGGATCACACCGGCCTGTTCTGGTTGGGCGAGCTGGTGGAGTTCGCTCCGACTACCGAGATGTTTACACGCCCAAAAGAAGAATTGACCGAGGCGTATATTACAGGCAGGCTGGGGTGAGATCCTTGCTGGTTGAGCGCCATATTGTGACTATCAAGTAGCTAAATAAACACTTCTCTACCGTACAAATGTCGTTGCGAGGCGGTTTATGCCGACACATGCGCCGCACTCCCACTCCGCTACGCTGCGGGGACTTCGTGTGTTTGTTGTACTCGCCGTTTGAGGCACGCAGGTGAGCAATCTCCTGTTTTACGAGATACTTCAACACAAAAGAAGATTGCCAAAGTGCCCGTAGGGTACGCCGCCAAAGAGCAAGAGCGGCGGCTCGCAACGTCATCATGCGATTAATGCTGTTGATTCTTCCAGAACTCATCATCACTACTCTTGATCTCGTTGAACTCGCCCGTTGCAATGAATACAGTCCGTTCGCAGATGTTGGTGACACGGTCTGCAACGCGCTCCAGGTTATGCGCGACCCACAAGAGCCAGTTGGCGCGCTCGATCGACTTGGGATCCTGGATGATGAACATCATCAACTCGCGATAGACCTGGTTGTACAACGCATCCACTTCGTCATCTTCAACGGGAATGGCTTGTGCAGCTGCCACATCTTCATTTACAAAGGCGGTCAATGAGCGGTGGAGCATATCTGTGCCCACCTGCGCCATGCGCGGGATGTCGATCAATGGCTTCAGCAAAGGTTGTTCGCCCATACGCATGTTGATATTGGCGATCCCTTTTGCATAGTCGCCCATGCGCTCCAACTCAGAAATAATTTCCATGCATGAAGCCAGCAGTCGGAGATCGTGCGCCATGGGTTGTTGTGTCGCGATCAGGATCATCAACTGGTTTTCGATCGCAAATCGCTTCTTATTGATCTCCTTATCCTCCGCGATGATCTTTTCAGCCGCTTTGAGATCGCGTTTCTTCAACGCCTCCACGGAAGCGATAATGGCATGTTCCACCATCGAGCCGAGCAGGAGCACGTCATCCTTCACCTGCTGGATCTCATTCTCGAATGTTTTTCTGATCATAATACCTCTTTAAGAAGACTTCGGAAGTCTGTCTTAATTCGTTTTAGCCGGAGAGTCTTCAAAAAGACTTCCGAAGTCTGATTGTACTATTAACGATACTCTTACGGCGTAACGCCTTGCTCGGTCAGCCAAAGGCGCAGGCGTTCCGCGTGGTTGAGTTTGGCCAGGGAGCTGGCCGCCACCGCTTTGCCGACGGCTCTTGGCGAGGCCAATTGATGGGGGCGGGAATTTTGTAAGGAATCGAATTGCACACGCCGAGATGTTTCGGGTATGCTTGGAAAGCAAATATGGGACAAAAAGAAGCCAAGGCTAGAATTAAGATCAACAAGCTACTGGAAGAAGCAGGGTGGCGGTTTTTTGATTCCGAAGATGGCCCAGCCAATATTCAACTTGAATTGCATACAAAAATCACCCAAAAGGAATTTGATGCTTTTGGCGAAGATTTCGAAAGTACAAAGCACGGTTACTTAGATTTTCTTTTACTGGATGAGCGGGGATATCCGATGATTGTGTTGGAAGCGAAATCCGAAGATAAAAATCCATTATCAGCAAAAGAACAAGCGCGTAAATATGCAAAATCGCAAAATTGCCGTTTTGTCATTCTTTCGAATGGGAATTTACATTACTTCTGGGATTTGGAGCGCGGCAATCCCTATGTCATTACACAATTTCCAAAACCGTGGTCGGTAAGAGGTTACCAAACAACCAGCCCCAATCCAGAAAAACTGATTGCGGAGGCTATTACTGCTGATTACATAGTTCAGACCCAATATCCAACCTATAAAGAAGCAGTGGCATGGAAAAGTGAACAGGAACGACCTGCCTTCATTGAGAAAAACGCCTTGCGTTTCTTACGCGAGTATCAAATCCGTGCAATTCAATCTCTTCAAAGGTCTGTCAAAGAAGGGAATGATCGCTTTTTGTTTGAAATGGCAACCGGTACAGGAAAAACGATGATTGCCGCGGCGGTCAGCAAACTTTTTTTGAAAACTGGCAATGCCAAACGCGTCTTATTCCTCGTGGATAGGCTCGAACTGGAAGATCAGGCGAATAAGCGATTTAAACAGTTTCTAAAAAATGATTTCAAGACGGATATATACAAAGAAAACCGCGAAAGTTGGCGAAACGCGGATATTGTTGCAACAACCGTTCAATCGCTATTATTCAACAACAAATATAAAAAACTTTTTTCGCCCACCGATTTTGATTTG
Source organism: uncultured Anaerolineaceae bacterium (assembly GCA_964610295.1). Classification (GTDB taxonomy): domain Bacteria; phylum Chloroflexota; class Anaerolineae; order Anaerolineales; family Villigracilaceae; genus Villigracilis. Next base: position 74,753 of record CAZSVR010000001.1, on the reverse strand, counting down.
ATCATCTCCGATGAAGCACATCGGTCAATTGGCGGAAATGCTCGTGCAGTATTCGAGTATTTTATTGGATATAAACTCGGTTTAACCGCGACACCCAAAGACTATCTCAAGAAATTTGAGCACAGCAATGCACGCGACCCGCGCGAACTTGAAAGGCGTATATTACTGGACACCTATCGAACATTTGGGTGCGAAGGCGGGCAACCAACCTTCCGTTATTCACTTTTGGATGGCGTGAACGACAAATTCCTGATTAACCCCAAGGTTGTAGATGCGCGCACCGATGTAACCACTCAACTCCTTGCAGATGAAGGTTATTCTGTACCTGTTGAGACAGAAGAAGGCGGGCAGGAAGAAACCTTTTTCCAGCGATCCTTTGAAAAGAAGTTTTTCTCTGACCCCACGAACTACACCTTTTGCAAGACATTTCTCGAAAATGCTTTACGCGACCCGCTTAGCAATGAAATTGGAAAGACCATCATTTTTGCTGTAAGTCAGCATCATGCTGCAAAATTAACGCAATATCTCAACGAGTTAGCAGACCAGATATTTCCAGGCAAATATCAATCAGACTTTGCCATGCAAGTAACTTCGCAAGTACAGGACGCTCAGCAGTTCAGTATCAATTTTTCAAACAACAACCTGGGCGGTTCTGCAAATTTCAATTCCACCTACAAAACCAGTAAAACCCGTGTCTGTGTGACCGTTGGCATGATGACCACTGGCTACGATTGCGAAGATATTTTGAATCTATGTCTGATGCGCCCCATCTTCTCACCAACAGATTTTATCCAGATCAAAGGACGCGGAACACGCACATACGAGTTCACAAGAGACTTGTTTGACACTGAACTTAAGTCTCAAATCGGATCTGCGAAGAAAATACACTACAAGTTATTCGATTTCTTTGCCAACTGTGAATATTTTGAAGAAAAGTTCAATTACGATGAAATTCTAAAAATGCCTGCCCGCGCAAAAACGGGAACAGGCTCAGGTTCTGGCATTGACACAGGACCAACTGTCGTTATAGAAGGTTACGAGCGCTTTGATCCTGATTTATTGAAGACTATTCAAGAGCATCAAATCGGCTTGGAAGGCATGAAGATTGACCGCAGGTTCTTCGAGAAATTTGAAGAACGCATCAAGGAGGATGAGTTCATCAAAACCAACGTGCAGGAAGGAAATTGGGGACGTATTGTTGAGTATGTTTCAACTCATATTTTAGACAAACCCGAAGAGTTCTTTACACTGGATAAACTTCGCAAAGCCGCTGGCATTGACCGCAGGCTCTCACTGCGCGAGATCGTTGAAAAGGCTTATGGCTTTATTCAACAATTCAAGCGCAGGGATGATTTACTGGAAGAGGAATTTGAAAAATTTATCGCAGACACCAAACCCGAAAAACCCGATATTATCGTGCCGTTGAAGTATTTCTTCAAGGCCTATATCACAGATAACCGCGTGCGCGATATTATCGAGAATAAACGCTTGACTGAGTTGAATACCAACCCGACATTTACAATGCGGGATTTCAAAGCCGTACCCGTTGCATGGCGGACGCGAGTTCCCGAATACATCAAAGACTATGTTTCTTTGAATCAATTCATGTAATATCATGTCGCTGCGAGCGCACTTTGCGAAGCAGTCTCCTCATTAATAGGGGTTGCTTCGTCGGGAAGAGCTCCTCCTCGCAACGACATATGAGAGGTTTTATGGCAGTTGGCAAAGAATATTGTGTATATATTATGACCAACACTCACAATACTGTTTTATACACTGGTGTTACCAATAATTTGGCACGCAGAGTATATGAACATAAGAATGGTTTGGGTGGTGTGTTTACCAAGAAATACAATGTCAACAAGTTGGTTTATTACGAAGTCGGTGATAATATACATGCTACCATTGCAAGAGAAAAGAAAATCAAAGGTGGTTCTCGCAAAAAGAAATTGGACTTGATCAACAGTGTTAATCCTGAATGGAAAGATTTGTTTGAGGAAATAACTTAACATGTTGATGTGAGGAGACTGCTTCGCAAAAATCGCTCGCAGCGACATCCTCAAGATCATGTCGTTGCGAGGAGGGTGCTCTTCCCGACGAAGCAATCTTCCAGTGATGAGGGGATTGCTTCGCCAAAGAACGGCTCGCAACGACATATAAAATGGAGAATTTAACTTGCTAGATTCCGAAACCAAACGCCGCATAGATACCGCCCGTGACATTCTCGTTGGTAAAGTGCCCGACCCCAAGAGCCAGGTGGAGCAGATTACCATCGCGCTGATCTACAAGTTCATGGATGATATGGATGCGGAAGCCGAAGAAATGGGCGGGGTGCGCAGTTTCTTTGTAGGCGAGTACGGGAAGTTCAGTTGGGCAAAGTTGTTGAGCCCAGCGTTGGGTGGATATGAAATGCTCAGCCTGTACACCGAAGCCGTCGAGAAGATGACCCGCAACGAGGGTGTTCCGCAGTTGTTCCGCGATATTTTCAAGAACGCTTATTTGCCCTATCGTGACCCCGAAACACTCAAACTCTTTCTCAAGACCATCAACGACTTCAACTACGACCACTCTGAAAAATTGGGAGATGCCTTCGAATATCTGCTATCAGTTCTCGGGTCGCAGGGAGATGCGGGACAGTTCCGCACGCCGCGTCACATCATTGATTTCATGGTCAAGGTTCTTGATCCGCAGAAAGATGAATCCATCCTTGACCCTGCCTGCGGCACGGCGGGATTTTTGATCTCGGCTTATAAGCATGTGATGGCGAGCAATGCAAAGGATGGGAAACCTGGCGGCGCGCTGAAACCCGCCGAACGCAAGAAACTGGCGGATAACATTCGCGGGTACGACATCTCGCCCGATATGGTGCGGCTTTCGCTGGTCAACCTGTACCTGCATGGCTTCACCACGCCGAATATTTTCGAATACGATACGCTCGCCAGCGAAGAACGCTGGAACGATACCGCCGATGTGATTCTTGCCAACCCGCCGTTTATGTCGCCAAAGGGCGGCATCATGCCGCACAAAAAGTTTTCGGTGCAGTCGAACCGCAGTGAAGTGCTGTTCGTGGATTACATGGCGGAGCATCTTACGCCAAACGGACGCGCTGCCATCATCGTGCCTGAGGGCATCATCTTTCAATCGGCTGGGGCGTACAAGCAATTACGCAAATATCTGATCGAGCTTAATTTCCTGTGGGCGGTGGTCTCTCTGCCTGCGGGCGCGTTCAATCCATACTCAGGCGTCAAGACTTCCATTCTATTCTTGGATAAGTCGCTCGCCAAAAAGACCGATAAAGTTCTGTTCGTCAAAGTCGAAAACGATGGATTTGATTTGGGCGCGCAACGCCGCAAGATTGATAAGGATGACTTGCCACAGACCCTGAAGGTCTTGAAATCCTTTAGGGCTTCGATACTGGATGGAAAAACCGCTTCATTCGCCCCGACAATTGATTCTGCTCCGAATGTCATTGCGAGCCGTCAAGGGAATGTCATTGCGAGGGGCGATAGCCCCGAAGCAATCTCCCCGCTCGATGAGGGGGTTGCTTCGTTGCTGAAAACCGCTCCTCGCAACGACATGGTTCTACTGGTTTCAATTTCAAAGCTGACAGAGACGGGCGACTACAACCTAAGCGCTGACCGTTATCGCGAAGTGATTCGCGTCGGAAAGCAGACTCATCCGATGGTTGCCTTGAAAGATGTTACAGAAGTAATTACCAAAGGTACAACCCCGACTACGCTTGGGCATGAATTTGTAGATTCAGGAATAAATTTTGTCAAGATTGAATCCATTACTCAAGGTGGACAAATAATAAAAGATAAACTGAGTCACATAACCCAAAAATGCTACGACGACTTTAAACGTTCACAACTAGCAAAAGATGATGTTTTATTTTCCATCGCAGGTGCATTGGGGAGAGTCGCAGTTGTACCTAATGAAATACTGCCCGCTAACACCAATCAGGCTTTAGCGATTATTCGATTGACAAAAGACGTTGACCCTGAATTTGTTTCGCACATGCTCAGGTCAGACAAAATAGTATCTGAATTGAGTGTATTGAAAGTTGGTGTTGCTCAATACAACATTTCTTTAGCCCAGATTTCCAATCTCCAAATCCCCCTGCCGCCGCTCGAAACCCAGCGTCAACTCGTGGACGAAATCGCCACCCACCAGCGCATCATAGACGGCGCACGTCAGGTCGTTGAAGGCTGGAAACCAGAAATAGAAATTGACTCCAATTGGAAAACTGGAAAGGTTGGGGAAATCTGTGAAATAAAATCAGGCGGTACTCCAAGTAAAAGCAAAAAGGAATACTGGCATAACGGAAACATTCCTTGGTACAGTTCTGGTGAACTAAACGATTTTTATACTGAAGACTCGAATTCAAAAATCACAGATTTAGGTCTCCAAAATTCAAATGCAACTATTTTTCCAAAAGGCTCTTTGCTTGTTGGAATGTATGATACCGCTGCGTTTAAGATGTCAATATTAGATAGAGATGCATCTTTCAATCAGGCAATTTGTGGCATTAAACCAAATTCAAAAATTGATCTGTCATTCTTGTATTTATACTTTCTGGAAATGAAAGAAGAATATTTAACTCAAAGAGTTGGAGTTCGCCAAAGAAATCTAAGCAAAGGGTTTATTGAAGCCATTGAAATTCCCCTGCCGCCGCTGGACATCCAGCGTGAAATCGTCGCCCGCATCGAGTCCGAGCGCGCCATTGTCCACGGCAATCGGGAGTTGATCCGCTTGTACGAGGAGAAGGTCAAGAAGGTGATTGAGAGGGTGTGGGAAGGGTAGTCATGTCGTTGCGAGACGGTGCTCTTCCGTCGAAGCAACCCCCTGTTACAAGAGGAGATTGCTTCGCAAAGTGCGTTCGCAATGACATACAGTGCAGCGAGACCGAGCATAAAATTGTCAAAGGCAAGGTCAAATTGGCGGACCAGCGAAACTTAAAGGTGATCTGATGGAACCTATTACATCTCTACTTGACGCTTTCATAAAACTTGCCGATAGAATTATCAACCTTGAAAAATCAAAGCTTCAAGATAAGCAGACTTTATTCAATGAAATTGTCAAACCGCTTTTTGAGGAAGTAGAGCCCGTAGCCTTGAACTACATTGATTTTTTTCGAAAAGCGCGGCAGGCTATCAGTAAAAATCCGCGAAAAAATCTTTCGAAAGTATCGCAAACTATTAGAGAAGATCGTGACGCCATGCTAATGGCTCGAATAAAAGTTCGTGCGATGGCAGATCAAATCAAAGAGCACATCAAAGATGAGGAAATTGTTGAGTTCGCGGTAGCGGTCACCGACTTTTTTTATGAAGCGTCCGATTCTCCTTTCATAATGAATCTTGGATCGCTTGCTAATAGCTTGGTGACCTATATTGATCAAGTTACGAATGACTCGGATAGCCATAAGGCGATTGATCCCCTTAACGGGTATATCGATGTAATTGTGAGTATCCTTGAAAAATCCTGGAGTTCCATTGTAAAATCTTACGAAAAAATAAAAATCTATTCAGTTAGTTCCCCAAAACTTGTCCAGAAACTTCAAACAAAGAAAACCAAGCCTTAATGACCCTCAAACTTCAATTCGACCCCAACCAACCCTACCAACTTGACGCCGTTGAAATCGTCGCCCGCATCGAGACCGAGCGTGCCATTGTCCATGGCAATCGGGAGTTGATCGGCTTGTATGAGGAGAAGGTCAAGCAGGTGATTGAGCGGGTGTGGGAAGGTTGAGGAAGTAGGAGAAAAAATGTCTGAATATGAAACATTGAAGAATTTTCTTGCGAGCCTCCCTTATTACCACAGGGAAGTAGCATTTTCGTTTGAGGAACTGGAGAAAGTGCTTGACAGAAAACTACCCCCATCCGCCCACAATCATCGTCCCTGGTGGGGAAATGACTATTCAAGTGGAACACATTCCCATGCCCAAGCATGGATCCAAACAGGCTGGAAAGTGGATAAAGTTAACATGAAAGAAGAATGGGTTCGATTCGTCCGCGCCGGACGAAGGAAATGGCTGCAGCGATCGATGTCCGCGGTGAATGGCCGATGAATTAGAGGAGAACAGAACCATGTCCGAAATCAAATATGAAATAATCGCCCCCTTTGTCCTTCGGACATCTCCCCCAAATTCCGAAGAGCACGGAATTTGGGGGAGGAGAATATAGAGTAGGAATGAAAATTCTAATGTGTACCCAAGTTGAAATTGTCCCTCCCCCATTTTCGTCCCGCTGGTTTTGCGGGATGCAAATGGGGCAGGCGAGGAGGGGGCAAGTATGCCACGCTCTCAAAGAAGTAATCCTAAAACCAAGCATCAAGCCTTAAGACTTCGTAAAGAGTCGACTCCTGCTGAGCGCAAACTTTGGTCGCGAATACGGAACGACCAGTTGGGAGTTACTTTTCGCCGACAACACGCGATTGGAAAGTACATCCCCGATTTCTGTTCTCCAAAAGAAAAATTGATCATCGAATTGGATGGAAGTCAGCATATAGAGCAGGAAGAATATGATATTGAGCGAACCAAAGATTTGGAATCGAAGGGATATAAGGTTGTCCGCTTTTGGAATAACCAGGTGATGAACGATATCGAAGGCGTGATTCGTGCAATTGTCCTTGCGATGGCACCTGATTCTCCTTCATCCCAATTACTTTGAGGAGGCCTGATCCATGTCCGAAATCAAATATGAAATTACCGCCCCCACTGTCCTTTAGGCACCTCCCCCACCGTCCGTGCCGCGAGCAGCGCCACGCCGGTGCGAGACGGCAAATTGGGGGCACCCTTCGGGTACCTTCGGCGCGAAGGCTGGGTGCGGTTGCGTCTTGGCGAGAGAAAAGCGTGAGATATAATTAGCGCAAGGAGGCTCCCATGACCCTCACAGAACAAATCCAAAAACAACTCAACAAGCTCCCGCCCGAAAAACAAAGCGAAGTGCTGGATTTCATCACGTTCCTCCAGGAACGGGCGCGTTCTGCCCAATCTGCTTTGGCAGAAGCAGAACGGGGAACACGTATTAAAGCCGCTCTTCAAACGCTAGCGGACTTGAACACCTTTGCCGACATCACCGATCCCGTTGAATGGCAGAGACAAATCCGCAAAGATAGACCCTTGCCAGGGCGGGAAGCATGATCCTTGCATACAGCAATCTCATCATTTACGCGGCTTCAAAAAAATACCCCGCCCTGATGGATTGGTTTGCAGAAAACAAACCTGCTGTTTCCGCCGTCAGTCTTGTCGACGCGCTGGGTTATCATAAATTGAAATCGGAAGAAAAAGCTGCGCTTGAAGCCTTTTTTGCAGAGTTAACCATCTTATATCCGGCTCAAGAAATATTTCAAACAGCTATTGAATTACGTCAGCAGCGCGCCATGTCACTGGGAGACGCGCTCATTGCTGCTACTGCTTTGTACCACGATTTAACTCTTGCCACCCGCAACGTCAAAGACTTTGGCTGGATTAAATCATTGGCATTGGTTGATCCCCTGGAATGATAACGGGGAATTTGAGTTCAACATCCTGTGTGACTCTGCGGCTTTGCGTAGGACCTAACCATGCCTGATATTGTTGAAATTAACCGCCGAATGATCGCTCACATCGGCGGTATTTTCTTTCTAAACTCTGAGGAGGTACAAAATGTCCGAAATCAAATATGAAATCATCGCCCCTCCGCCCAGAGTCTCCTGCAATGAAAGTTCATCTTCAACAACGAGAACGGATTCGGGCATTTGTTGACAATATACCATAAAGGGGAATTGCGTCTGTTAAGGGCGTGTTAAGACAGACCCGTTATCATCCTCGAAGAAATGTTCGTTACAGCTTTGCAATAAAATAGCCCTGAAAGTTGTGTAAAATTATCCTGCTTTTCGAGATCCAGGGATCTATATGCCGCGCGAATATCACTACAAATGGACGTACGACCTGCAATCCGAGCCGGAGGCGCTGTGGGCTTTTGCCTCGGATACGAACCGTTTCAATCGTGATTCGGGTTTGCCTCCCATGCAGCTACTTGGCATTTCGAACAAGATCAAGCGCGTGAGGTTCAAAACTCCCATCATTAATGTTGAATGGGATGAGGAACCCTTCGAATGGGCCTATCCGTATCGCTTTGGGATCCTGCGACGATATATCAGCGGCCCTCTCAAAGAGATGCGCGTAGAATGCCGACTGGATCGGCTTGAACCCTCCGGCACGCGACTCACCTATGAGGTCTGGGCAAGCTCGCATAACTTTATAGGGGATATCGCCATCCAGATCGGCATTGGTATTGTCAACGGAAAAAAGCTTGATGAACTTATGCATCTGTATGACCGCATCGCTTCACGCGGCGGCTCTGTGCTGAGCATCTCAAAAGGCAGGTATCTCTCCTCGGCAGCCCATACCAAGTTCAAGGTCCTGAGCGAACGCCTGCAGAATCAGGGAGTGAGCGAGAACATCCTTGAGCGTTTGTATGAATTTATCCACCGCGCCGATGATCTTTCCATCCAAAGGATGAGACCGTACGCGCTTGCAGACATCTGGGGCATACCGCGCCGCACTGTACTGGAGGCATTCCTGCGAGCCACACGGGTGGGCATGCTCGATATGTATTGGGATATTTTGTGTCCCGAATGCCGCGGTGTGACGGAGGACAATTCGCATTTGGGCGATCTACATTCCAAAGCCCATTGCAATACCTGTCAGATCGATTTCACCGCGAACTTCGATCACAATGTTGAGGTGGTCTTTCGTCCAAATCCATCCATACGCGCAGTGGATGCAACCCTTGAATTCTGCGTGGGCAGCCCGCAGAGACAGCCTCATATCGCGTTCTCCCTGATCGTGCCGCCACGCGAAGAATTACCGATCGCTACCATGCTTGAAACCGGCAGGTACACCATACGAGCCTCCGGGTTGCAGGGTTCGCAGATCATGGTTGCAACCAGCGATGGCCTGCCCGCATTGGATATACGCGCGCGTAACGCAGGCTTTCCCTACGATGCGACGAATCTCAGCCTCACGCCCCGGCTGAACCTGATCAATGAAACCGATCAGGTGCGGACCTTTGAGTTGGTGCGCACTGCCTGGTCTGACCAGGCGGCAACGGCGGCAGATGTGACTACATTACAAACCTTCCGTGATCTGTTCTCGAGTGAAGTGCTCAGGCTTGGCGAAGAGATCTCCGTTGGCTCCGTGACGTTGATGTTCACGGATCTGCGTAATTCCACAAAACTATATCGCGAGATCGGTGACGCGCCCGCATTCGGGCGGGTGCGGGAACATTTCGAGATCCTGCAACGCGCAGTGGATGCAGAAGGCGGCGCGATCGTCAAAACAATGGGCGATGCGATCATGGCCGCCTTCCGCAGGCCGGCCTCTGCATTACGGGCGATCTGGAATGTGCAGAAGCAACTTTCAGCTCGAGGCGAACCCCTGCTTACCATCAAAGTGGGTATTCATCACGGACCGTGTATTGTGGTCAACCTGAACGAACGTTTGGATTATTTTGGCACCACGGTGAATATCGCGGCACGCCTGCCCAATTTTTCAACCGACGGCGATGTGATCTTCTCCGAGCCCATCCGCAACGACCAGGAAGTGATTGAATTTCTCGAGAAGAAGGCGAGGCCCAATTCGTTGATAAAGTTTCAGGGTGAGATTCGCGGGTACGACCAGTCCATGGATCTATGGAAAATAAAATTGTAAATCAAGACCGCCAAGCTCATCGCTTGGCGGTCCTTTTTTTTCGATATTATTTTGAGGACTTTTTTGGTTTTCTGTAGAGAACTTTCCAGATGCCCCAGATAATGAAAACAGGCGGAGCAAAGATTGGGACGAGCACAACCAGGGTCCAGATGAGGAAATCCACGATGCCTTGATAAGCACGGGTAACCGACTCTGTGGCATTTTTGAATGTTTCACCGGGATTCCATGGATTCGGTTCAGGCGTGGGTGCAAGTTCAGGCAATTCAGGCTCAAAGTTGACCGTGATCGTGGAATAAGCAGAACGATCGTGCAGATAGTTCATCTGCCCTTTTATTTGTTCGATCTGTGCCTCGACGTTGGCAAGTTCCTGATTAATGCGCAGGGCTTCATCTACATTTGTCGCCTGATCAAGAAATGACTTGATCCGTTCGCGCGTGGCTTCCAGGTTAGTCAATTGTGATTGCAGGTCCACGTATCGATTCGTGACATCTTCACCCGAGGCGGTTTCATCGAGCACGCGCAAGGCGAGTCCACGCAGGCGGCTGAGGGTGCGCTCGAATTGATCCACGGGCACACCAATCGTGATCGTGGCGTATTTGTAATTTTCACCGTCAATCCATGACTGATACCAGGCGCGCGAGCTGATGATATACCCGCCAAGATCCCCCACGATCTGCGTGGCGCGGTCAATGGCGACATCTGTATCCTCGACAAGGAGCTTGATGTCTGCATTCTTGATGATCATGTGGGACGAAGCATATGCGGCATCTTCCGGTGACCCTCCTGTGTTGTAAACGGGGCCAACTGCAATATCTGAAGAAGCCGGTGCCTCTTTAGCAACATCTGCTCCCTCAGGGGCTTGTGCGGCAAAGTCTTCAGCCATTGCGGATGCTTGTGTGGCCGCTGCCTCAACTGGGTAGGCTTCCGTGGCAGATCCACCTCCACAAGCGGAAAGTATCAATCCCCCAACCAAAATGAATAGAACGAACAGATTATGTTTGGTTTTCATATTCTCCTCCATAAGAATATTTTCGGCGTTACAGCATGACGCCGCAGGGAGGAGAAAGGTTCCTGAAACTTACTTCAACACAACTTCTGTCCTAATCGTTCCGGCCCGATCATGTCGTGCAGTTAACTTCAGTTTTGTACCCTTCTTTGCCTTCACCACCCACTCCACTTTGACCCTATCGTTGGTAGTTCCATCCGCATCGTCAGGATAGGCAGGTTTATAGGCGCGGCCCTCTAGTTCACCAAGTTCTTCGCGCGGCTTGCCCGATTCCAAAGTTACACCTTTTGGCAAAGTGATCTCGGCGATCACGCCGCGTGTTAATTTTCTCTCAAGCGCCTTCTTGGTCACATAGGTGGGAAGCCAGCCTGTATTCTCTACAACGAATCGAACGCGGAAGGTATTTACGCCCAGCGGGGTGGCGCTGACTTCCCACGGAACAAGCTTCGGCGAGATAAGAGCGTGCCATATGATCCAATCGGGGAATGGACTGATCTCCTTTTCCAAAAATTCAAGCGGCGGATTCGTCCACATGTTCATAAAATCCCAGCCGCCCAATTCAACTTTTCCAAGCTGCGGATGGTTGAATGGATACCAATTGACATATCCCTTGCCTTTGAGCACTTCATCATTCCATTTCAGCAGTTTGAGATCGTCTTCAAGCGGATGCTCGCGATACCAATCGATGAACTTATATTTCTCTATGCCCGCCTGTTTTTGTGGACTCCAAAATTCGATCGTCCATGAGAACACGCCGACATGGTCGTATGTCCACGTATCAAAACCACCGGTGATGACCTGCTTTGGATGATATTTGAAATCGTGAAATACGGAAATGTTCGGATACCCAGTGAACTCGGTGCCTTTATCGCCGATCTTTTTGAACGTCCAAAGATCTTCGGTGGGCAAATCGTCATCAGGCCGGTCGTCATACGGGCGCAATAGCACGCCGCTCATGGTATGGAACGACATTGTGCCTGTGATGTTCTTATGATTCGTAATGAACTGGACCAGGTTGCGCGCTTCCGGTTCGCTGGCGGGATACGGTCCCGCGCCGCGCTGATCTGATTCTGTTCTCCAACCCGCCGGGAAATTACGATTCAAATCCAAACCTTGTTTCGGCCTGCGCACATTAATGATCGCGCCGTCGTAATTTTTTAAGAGGGCCTCGGGCAGAATGCGGTAATACTTTCCACCTGTTTCAACCGGATCGCGGCGCACCATCAAACGCGGGTCCTGGGGATGCGCCTTCCACGCGCCATTTATATCTCTGAGGCGCATTTGCAAAATGCGGCCATCACCATCGATATCTTCTCCCCAAGTCAGGCCGTCAATTGGGTCGTCGTTATATGGGTAAGGTCGCGTACTTGAGCGGATCACCTTGGGTTTGTCAGCCAGTGCCCATTCAGCGCCATCCGGATTTACACGCGGCACAATATAGAACGCACGCGTATCCATTGCGGTTCTAACGTTGTCATCTTTCTTATAACGCTCGACCAGTGCCTTGATCAGATACAACGCGGCCGCCGATGCGGTGACTTCAGACGCGTGGATATTGCCATCCACCCAAAAGGCAGGTTTCTCCGCGTCCGGCCCGGACTTGAAATTGGTCGCGGTCACGAGCCATACTTCGCGCCCCTCATGGCTTCTCCCGATCGATTCCAAACGGATCAGGTTCGGATATTCTCTGGCAAAGGCCCTGAGAATACGAGTAAGGTCTTCATAGCGATAGAACCGATTAAATTTGACCGTTGGCATAAATGCTCCTTTTAAGCACAAAAGACACGAAAACCGCCTGGAAAACTGGCATATTGCGTGTCTTTATGATTACTACCCATACCGTTTATTTTAGCAGAGACTCTATTTGCTCGCAGTGTTCTGTTTCATGGTTCCCCAGGCGCCGCACTTGTGAACAGATGCCAGGTTTCCTTCCCCCAATTATTGCGCCACGGGACCAATCCTCAAAAGAGAGGGTTTTCAAGGTGCTTAGGGCGCCCGGCGCTGACTCACTTATGCCTTGAAAGAATTGCGAAAATCCATGTCAGTGTAATCCGTCTGCTTGATCCACGGGCGCGGATGGATATCGGGCAATGTTGGGTTGTCTTCCGCGAACATGGATTCAATACTCCCACCGCACACATCCGCACAGGAATGAATATGTGCGAGTACATCCTTGACAGACTATGATTTATTATCGGGCCTTAGGTGCAAATGCTCTTCGCCAAAGTACATGGCCGCATCCGAAATGCGGCGCGGGTTTTGTTCCAATATTTCAAGAAATTTTTTAACTTCAGCAGTTGTGATCTTCATGACGTCTGAAAACCTATAGGTACTTGTCGCCTTCCAGTCTTTTTCGAATCACTTTGGCCGGAGTTCCATACGCAACAGAATGATCCGGTATGTCATCCACCGCCAGTGCGCCCGCACCAAGGACCGAATGCGCGCCGATCCTGAGTCCGTGGATGATATTGGCGCCAAGTGATATCGCGGCGAACGTGCCTATCGAAACATTGCCTCCGATCGTTGCGTTCGGAGCGAGGCTTGAAAAATCATCCGTCACACAATCATGGTCAAGAGACACCTTTGTATTCAAAATGCAAAAATTACCTACTTTGCTATCACTATTGACAACGACTCCTGCCATCAACACGGAACCTTCCCCGATGGTCACGCCGCGTGCAATAATGGCCGAGGGATGTATCGCGCTCACGAAATTGAAGCCCGGCGAAAGCGATTTGACCTTCTCTACAACGAGATGGCGCATCCAATTATCTCCAATGGCGATCAAACCACCATGTACCTGACCACTTGCCACAAGGCCGGGTATGGCTTCCTCAGCACCGAGAATTTCATAACCGAATACCTTCCCGCCAGCAGGCCTAAGGGAGTCGATTACCCCGACAATTCTATATTTCTGCTCTCGCTCGATCACGTCGATCACCACGCTTGCATGGCCGGATGAACCGATCACGACAATATTATTCTCGTTCTTTTTCATCTCTTTCGCTTCCTTTCGCGTTCATTGCTCATCTCTTCCAGCAAGATGACCAATTGCCCGGCAACCTTTTCCCGGTTGAAGTTATCCTCGAGATATTTTCGTCCCTTCAATCCCATTGCATGCGCCTTCATTTTATTTTGAGCCAGATTCGATATTACATTTGCCAACGCGGATGCATTTCCCGGCTCGGCGAAAAATCCACATCCTGCGGCCCCCACCACGTCACGGATCACCCCATCGATCGCCAGCGCAACGGGCCGCCCCGCGGCCATGTAATCAAAAACTTTGTTCGGATACGTGCTCTTATACTCCTCCAGCGGCTTCAGGATCGCAAGGCACGCGTCTGCAGCCGCAAGCGCATGCGACATCTCGCTCTTCGGTATAGAAGGCAGGAAGGTCACATTCGTAAGTTTCATTTCTGCAGCGCGGGCCTGTAAAGTGGATTTCTCTTTTCCATCTCCAAGAAGGATAATATGGATTTTCTTCTCATTCGTCAGCAAGCGTGCGGACTCCAAAACTATGCCGAGATCGTTTGATATTCCATGCGCGCCCGCGTACATCACCACGAATTTATCATCCAAATGATGGGCCCGGCGAAACTCTGCACCATCTTCCTTTGGATCGAACATGGATGGATCGGCCCCGTTGGGAATCAATTCTACTCGTTGCGCTCCTCGACCCTTCGACACGCTCAGGGCGACGCCCTTAACATGCTCCACAAACCCGGGGCTGTTGACCATCACCCGGTCTGCAACTCGATATAAGAATCGCTCAAGCCATTCGGAGAGGCGAATCAACACTGGATTCTTCAACACGCCCAGTGCGACCGCGAATTGCGGCCAGAGGTCGCGCACTTCGAACAAGAACGGCACTTGTTTGATCTTCGCCAACATCCACCCGGTGACCCCCTGGAAGACGGGCGGCGAGGTGCCCCAAATCAGATCAACATTCTTTACACCAAGCCCGACCCAAAAAGAGGAGAGCATGAACGAGAAAAAAGCGAGGACACGATGAAAAAAGGATTTATGATGCGCACCATAGACAGAGGCACGCAAGATCTTTACCCCCACCTGCCCCTCCCCCATTTTCAGAGAAAATGGGGGAGGCTGGGAGGGGGTCCCTGTAATATAGCTAACCGAGCTTGCAATGACCGTCACTTTGTGCCCACGCGCTGCGAGCAGATGAGCGAACTCATAGTGACGAGTCCCGCCGGGTTCATCGAGGGAGGCAAAGGCCTGATGGATAATGAGGATATGCATATTGGACGATGGACGATGGACGATGGACCATGGACGACGGACCATGGACGACGGACAGTAGGTCATGGCCTACGGTCTATCGTCCATCGTCTAGTTTTTATTTTCCAAAATTATAACCGTCTCTGCAGGCCAGCCTGCGTGTACAGACTTTACAACCAACTCCGCCAATTCACGGGGCAGTACGTTGTTGTTCAAAACTTCATCCAACTCCATCCAACGTGGATGATAGGTTCCATCTACAGGGTCATATTCTCCATATTCTTCGCCTGTGCCTGTCCCAAACTCACCACTGATTTTTTCAGCCAGAAAATAGATCTGTAAGTTTCCGTCGAAATGCACATCCGCGATCTTACGGATGACTTTTACCTGCAAGCCCAACTCCTCTTCCATTTCACGAACTGCGGCTTGCTCATGTGATTCAGCCTCATCCACACCACTGCCTGGGATGGTGAAATAGTGCCTATGCCCGCGATGACGTTCGATAAGTGCAAGCTTATTCTGTTCGATCAAGATACATCCAGCACGGATTCTGATTGGCCTTCTACCATGCGCGCAGCGGCAAGCCGCGCTACTTGGAAAATGTGAACTCGCTCGTAAAGACTGCGTGATATGGCGATGTCACTTCAAAAGCGAATGATAACGCGGGAGATTTTTCTCCATAAGTTTTTGAAACCCAACCTTCATATGCCTTTATATCGCGTTCACCATAAAGCAACTCGCCTGCGCGCACCACAGAGAGTAGAGAAGAGAGATCAGAGAATTGATGGTTGACATTTATCGCGAGCTTGATCAATCCTTTGGGTGAATTCAACTTGATCTCTACTCTCTGGTCACTATTCTCTATTTTCCATTCCCAATCCGGCAAAAGCCAGTGTAAACGATACACGTGCGGGCGTCTACCTGAATTCAGGAGCCTGTCTTCAATTCTCCAAAATTCTTCCTGATATACAGTCACCGTGCGCTCGTGCCTCACCCCGAACTTGCGATAGCCGGTGTAATAAGCCTTGATTTTATGCAGGATGTTTTCATCCACTTCAATGACTGATTTTGCGAATGCATCCGCCCAATCCAGGACCAAAAAGCGGCCGGCGCGCGCCATCTGATCACGTCCATCAACCATGATGGTGTTATGCACTCGGGTTGTCATCAACGAATTATCCCACGGTGAGTCCGCGTTATATAAATATGTCCCTGCATCTTGCGCGATGTTGAGTCCATGCCACCATAGATCCAGATGCAATTGGTCCATATGCGAGAGCCGACTCTTGAAATTGGAGGCACGCAGATAAGCCCATGAATTTTTTCCGCGCAGGTTGTCGGTAAGATATGCACTAGAGTCGCTGACGCGCTCTTTCGTCTTCAAGCCAAGCCACAAAGACATTTCGTCCCACGCCCCGGATGGCAAACTCGTTCTCAAGAACGCGCGCGCCGCGGCTTGCACCGTCGGGCGGAAGTCGTTGAAGGGAGTTGCGCTCAAAGGGAAGATCAAAGCCCCGTCATTCGCGCCCAGGTTCGGGGTCTGGCCCGAAGCGTTTTCGAGGAGTGAGAACAGCCAGTGGGCAGAGCGTGCCAGGGCCAGAGATGTGCTTGCGGAGAAGACATCCTGCTTAATGAAATTGATCCATAAAGCCGTTTGCAACATGAGGCGATGATAGTTCGTACTGTGCTGGATATATTCGCCATAACCTCCGATCTGATTTTGGAACGACCAGTTTAGCCACTTCCATCCGAGCCTGCGCCATTTTGCATTCTTGAATAGAAGGCCGGCTGTGTAAATAGCCGCAGCCTCGGTGAGGAGATGATTATTATTTTGGGAGCGCGCATAAACGAGCGTTGGCAGAATACGATTCGCATGAGCATAAATACTTTGGATGAGTTGCGCGCTTCTTTCCGGACCTGTAGCTGACGCGGCCTCAAAAACATGCGCGGCCCATACGAGCGACATCATCCGGATCGCGACCTCCTGGCCGTTCATCCAATGCGGACCCATGTCGACGGGATTCGATTCGGTGAAGGTTTCGAAATATTTCCAGAAGGCTTCGGCATATTGATTATCTTGAGTGATATAGTACGCACGCCCGAGGGTGAAAGCAAATGCAAACCTGGCCGGCTCCCAAAGAAATTTGACATCAGAGATTTGAGAATAGAGCGCAGAGAGCAGTTTGGGGTTTGTTTCGTAATCGGTCCAATGATACAGAGGTTCATTGAATGTGAGTTGAAGTGGAACCGGCTCGCCACCGAACATACGGAATTTTCTCGAAATAACTTCATCGGCTTCTCTGAGAAGAGATGCCTTGCCTTCTTCACCAAGAGTTTGCAGGAGTTGCTCGCGGTTAGGCAAAGAGAACAGAGAAGCAGAGAGTAGCGGACTAGTCTCTAGTTTTCTACTCTCTGCTCTTTTGTAATGCCCGCTGATCAACCCAAACTTATACAACGCATATAACGCAAGCGGACGGAGCCCAAACTGGCGCAGGAATTTGAAGATGATACTAAATCTCGAATCCATTAACTGATACGATTCATGTAGGCAAGCGAGTGAAACAACGCAGCAACCTGTAACGCATGGGGGAATTCCCCGCGCTTTGCCATGGCGATCAATTCCTCCAACGGGACCAGATGGACTTCGAGTTCCTCGATCTCATCAAGTTTTCGCTCGGCTACTTTCTCAACATCCAACGCCAAAAAGCAATACATGGTATTGGTTTGAATGGCGGGATTCGTGTAAAGTTTCCCGACCTCGACGATGTCCGATGTTGTGTACCCTGTTTCCTCCAACAGTTCCCGCTTCGCTCCATCCAACGAGTTTTCATCTTCATCCACAATGCCGCCCGGGAGTTCCAATAAAATATGCTGCACACCGTGACGATATTGCTTGACCAACACCGCTTCCTGATCTTTTGTCAGGGCCAGCACGTTTGCCCAGGGACGAAATTCAAAGACCATCGGCTCGAAAATCTTGCCATTTGATACCTCGCACTTATCAAGGCGAATCCTTGGGCGCAGGTAGGTTGACTCCAGGATCTTCCAGGGTTGAATTGACATTGGGTTACAAATCCGATGATTTGTAGTTCAGTCCGGGCGTGGTGGCGAAGGATATATAGAACATAAGGTCTCCGAGTATAATGATTTCCAAAACAGAAGGTTCTAGGCAATTGTAATCTCGAACGGAGGATATATGACATCAACCATAAACGAGTTGATTTACAAAAAGTTCTTCGAAAATCTTTTGAAAAACAAAGATATAAAACCAGAAACTATAGAAGGTATAAAACAACTGCATGAAAGCGGAAAGATTGCAAACAAGAATGAGTTAATTAAGCTTGTCGAGTCTATGGAGGAGCGCTATGTCCAAAATCAAGCGTCTGACAACCAATAATTTTCGAGGAATAATCCAAGAAAGTTTAGACTTAGATGGTTGTTCGGTTGTCATTTTAGGAGAAAACGGCAGTGGGAAAAGCTCATTTATTGACGCGCTCGAATATTATTTTACAGCAAGAGTAAGCCACTTAGAAGGTGCGCAAGGTGTTTCAACGGCCCGCCACGCGCCTCATATTCTTACCGGTGAAGGCGAAACATCTGTTACCATTGAATTCACAAAAAACAATCTTGTCGCTACTCGAACATTTGATGGCGATATTGAGATCCCAGAAGAGTTGCGAAACCTTCACGACCAGGGTTCGAATTCAACATTTATTTTACGCCGCAAGAATCTATTGGATTTTATTTTAGCTCAACCGGCGTCAAGATATGACCAATTGGCAGCAATTATAGGCGTGGAGGAAATGGATAAAGTTGAAAGATCGCTAATGCAAATTCGAGATGATGTTGAAAGTGAAGCGGAACATCTTTCAGGATTGGTTAGCGTAGAGGAACAAAAACTCTTGGACTTAATTGGGGAAACAGATTTCTTGGATGATCGAATTCTTGTTGCCCTATTCAGGTTAACTGAGATTGACTTACAATTGAGAGTATGACATGGAAACCATCATACTTGACGCGTGAACAAATGGAAGAGAGGCGGCTAGAAGGCGGACGCCTGTTGAAGGCAGGCAAATTGTCACAAGCCGAAATTTCTCGGCAGTTGGGTGTTAGCCGAGCCACAGTAAGTGATTGGGCAAAGACGATAGGAGCAAAAGGCATACGAGGTCTCCGAAAGAGAAAAGCAGTAGGAAGTCAATCAAAACTGAGCAAACCACAAAAGCAAAAGCTAAAACGCATGTTAGATCGTGGAGCAATAGCTTATGGATTTCCAACAGACCGCTGGACGTTGGAACGTGTTCGCAAGTTGATCCAACAGGAATTTGAAGTCAACTATCATCCCAATTACCTCAATCGCTTGTTGCGCAACTTGGGTTTCAGCCCACAAAAGCCCTTGCCACAAGCTGTTGAACAGGAAAAAGAGTTGGTCCAGGCGTGGTTGCAACGAGATTGGCCAAGGATAAAAAAAGTCGCAGCGGCTCGGCGCAGAAATCGTGTTTTGGGATGAATTCGGCTTTTCCTTTCAAGAACTGCTGGCTACAACTTGGGCTCGTAAAGGAAAGCGCCCTATCTTCCGCCGAGTCACAAAGGAGCGTCGCGCATTATCGACCGCTGTAGCGCTGACACTTTCGGGCAAAATCTACAAGCGACATTTTGAAGGTTCAATAAAAAGTGGAAATCTTATTGAAACACTTGAACATGTTCAACGGCACATTCCTGGAAAAATCATTTTGATTTGGGATCGAGCCAGTATTCATCTCAGCAAGATCACCAAAGCATATCTTCATGAACATCCTGAATTTCTTATTGAAGAACTACCCGCATATGCTCCACAACTTAATCCGGAAGAGTATTGTCATGGAAATGTCAAACAACATCTCAAAAATGCTCGCCCTACCAGTAAAGAAGATATTCGCTCCATGCTTGATCGCGGCTTTGCTCGCTTGCGCCATCGTCCAGACTTGTTCCTTGGTTTCTTTCACGCCGCTGGTCTGTCTGTTAGGCAACTTCGGTTAACCTGAATAAATCAGAAATTGGAAGCGATTCAACAACCACCCTTAGAATCTTTCTCAAATGCAGAAAAGAGGAAACTTCAAATAGTTACCGGAGGGCATTCTCCTGCAGACTTAGAACGCTCTATAAAATTGCAAAGTTTAGTAACACAATGCACGTTGCTATTAGAGGGCTCAGCCATTGAGTATGGAATCCAGAATTTCGGGCGTCAGTCCACGTTCCTGGGCTTTGCGGCTGATGTCGTCCATTAATTCGTCAAGAGAAATGGACGGTTTTTCAAACTCGCGAAGCCAAAGGCTTAAGAGTATCTGCATTTTCTTTTTATCTGTCAGCGGCGCTTTTTCGTAGATTTTTGCAGTTTCATTGTCCAAAGGGATGTTTATAGTAATCATAATTCACCTCATTTACGACTCGTTTCAGCAAAGCACAAGGCCTTAGATACATCTTTCTCGGTGATACCATATTCTTCTGCGATGTCTTGGATGCTCATTCCAGATGCAACCCGTGCAACAACTGTATCTACAGGCACGCGCGTGCCGCGAATAACAGGCTTGCCGAAGCGTACGGAAGGATCAACTGTAATTCCAGATGCGAATTCAACCATAGTTACCTCTTTCAGACATCATACTGCCGAGAGGATTAGATGTCAATTGAGCGTTTTTCACGCATGGATTCCAGCACCGCGAATGCGATGCACTGAGCGTGTCGAAGTGTGGATTTGGTCACGCCGAACAACTTCAGATCAAGGAAGATAAAATTCATCCTTGAACCTTATTTTTTCGAGCTGTATTCGGCGCGTACTTGCCGTAATGTTGTCAACATGGATTCAAGTGTCTCATCAGAGTCCTGCCATTCTTTCGCTAGTTTATTTGCAATCCCATCCACCCGTGAACGGCGCGGACTCATTACAACAACGCCATCGCCAAGATCAATCAAAGTGAGTATGTCGCCGTCGTTGATGCTGCTCTGATCGCGTAGTTCTTTTGGCAGGGTGATTAATCCACGCTGCGCGACTTTAACTTTAAAGGTATTTTTCATAACCACTCCTTTATCATATATCAGATTTTCGGCGAAAGTCAAGCACAAGATTGGGCTTCTCCACTTTTGTGAATCGACTCCACCGCCGCGAACGTGGACTTGGTCACGCCGATCAATTGCTCATAGGGAATCGGTGGCTGTCCTCCCTCACGAATGGCTTTAGCAAAAGCTGCCATTTCATTCTTCCGGCCTTTATCCTGTGCCCCTTTGATTTCTTTCTTTTTTCCATCCTCCACCATTTGAAGTGAAACAAAGTCATCCAACACGGCAATCACCCCGCCGCAAAATACTTCCACGCGTTCTTTGGGAAAAGACTTGTCGCCATTGGCAAGATAATCCACAATTCCGATGGAACCATCGGGAAAGGTAAAGGTCATGGAGACGTTATCTTCGTGATATTTGCCACCATCAAGTAACGCGTGCGCGCTCACTGAGATGGGCGCGGCACCAACAAGAAAGGTGATGAAATCAATGAAATGACAGGCCTCGCCGATGATACGTCCGCCGCCAATTTCGGGGTCTTGAGTCCAATGATCCGCCGGGATATATCCAGCATTGACGCGATAATGGACATGCATGGCTTCATTTCGATTCCCATAGAAAGCCGAAAGTTCCTTGGCAAATAGGGAGAATCTTCTGTTAAAGCCAACAGTTAGTAGCGATTGGCTTTTAGCCTTTAGCTGTTTGCTGATCGCTGAAAGCTGAGCGCCATTAATCGCCAACGGTTTCTCAACAAACACGTTCTTTCCGGCCTTTAATGCTTTGACGACGAGATCGGCATGAGTATCATGGCGGGTCAGTATCGCAATTGTATTGATATTCTTGTCATTGATGATTTCGTCTTCTGATGAAGTGGCGTATTGAAAGCCGAACTTTTTGCCGGAGTGTTGGGCATGTAATCCGCCGGAAGAGGCAATTCCTACCAGTTCATAATCATTGTTGTTCTTTATGACAGGAAGCAATGTGGCGTTTGCGTAAAGTCCTGCGCCGAGAACACCCAGCGTTACCGCGTTTGAAGGTTTGAACGTTCGAACGTTAAACGTAACAACGTTTGAAGGTTCTGACGTTTCAACGGGATATGTCAGCAAAACACCTAAAAATGGTTGCTTCTTTTTACCGGTAATGACATCGTACGCCTGAGTCCCTTTTTCGATTGGAAAGCGATGTGAGATCAGCGGTTGGACCTTTAATTTGCCGTTCGCCATTAAATCAACGACGGCTTCAAAGTTGCGGCCCTCGGTCCAGCGAATGTAGCCGATCGGGTAGTCAATCCCATTCTCCTCGTAATTTGAGTCATAACGGCCCGGGCCATAGGAACGCGAGTTGATAAAAGAAAGTTCCTTTTCGTAATAGACTTTGCGGGGAATGTTCAATCCAACCGCGCCGGTAGCGACGAGGCGTGCACGATCCCGGGCAATCAGACCGGCAAGTTCAACAGGGTCATTGGAGGAGGTATCCGCGCAGATGATGACCACGTCGAAGCCGCGATTGGTAGTGAAGGCTTGAGCAGTGGACTCTGCTTTTTGACGCGCGACAGCTTCAAGTCCAAGAGAAGAAGCGAGGGCGACCCGTTTTGGGTCGAGGTCAATGCCCAAGACGTTGCAGCCTGCGGCAGATGCCATTTGAATTGTCAATAATCCTAAAAGTCCTAAACCGATGACCGCGACGTTCTCGCCAAGTTGAGCTTCAGCCAGACGAAATCCATGAAGTGCGATCGCACCAAGGGTCGTGAATGCGGCCGATTCAAAATCAACTTTTTTCGGGAGCAGTGTGAGCAAATTACGCGGCAGGACATTGTATTCAGCATGGACCGCATACCCGCCCCCCGCGCAAGCCACACGCTGACCGACTTTGAAGCCCTGCATCTTTTTTCCAAGCGCGACGATCGTGCCGGCAGATGAATAACCCAGAGCCATCGGTTGATCGAGACGATTGAAAGCAGCTTGCGCAGTGGGGACGAGCCCTTCACGACGCGCTTTATCGAGAACTTGTTTGACGAGATCGGGACGCGCACGCGCTTTGCCGACCAGACTCTTTTCCGCGAATTCGACGACCATGCGCTCGGTTCCGGCGGACACCAAACTTGCTGCGACCTTAACCAGCGCCATTCCCTCGCGCGGAGTCGGCACCGCTACATCTTCGACGATGGTTTTGCCGTTTCTTATATTTTGGAGGAGCTGTTTCATGGGTGTAAGAGAGTAGAGCATAGAAGATTAGAGAGCAGTGTCTTCGATATCGTTGGAGTCTTCCAAAGACTCAGTGAAATAGAGCCGTGGGCCTTCGTGAATGACATGCTTTGCGCCTGGCTCATTTGCACCTTGTTTGCTTTTCTTGAGATAAGCAATATAACCATTGAGCATTTTATCAAGCTCGTCACCTTCTGATTCAAACTGCTGATCAAGAGAATCAGGAATGTATTTTGCTTCGAAAGCAAAGACAAGCTGACTCGAGGTCTCTTCTAGGGAACCACGAGCCATATAGCAAAATCGAATATTGTCTTGATAATAAAACCTGCCATATCCTTCTGCGATATTTGCCGAGATGCTGAGAGAAGAGCGTCTAAGCTGCTGGTTCAGATTCCATTTTTCTTCAGGAGGAAGCAAGGGCAGAAGCTGTTGATAAATCTCAAGAGCAAAATCCTTCGCCTTTACCCAAACTTTCAATCGCTTAAGCCCTGCTACACTCACTGCTGCCTCCACTGCTCTCCGCTCTCTGCTCTCTTTTCTCTACCAACCAGTATACACGTTTTTTTTAACCACTACTTGCTTAAAAACTCATTCAATAAACTGTGAAAGTGATGCACACCGTTCTCGCGCTTGACCGAGTAACGTCCCTGACGATAGACACCCGATTGCAAATTGCGTTGAACATCTTCACACAGTTGAATATCTTCTTTTTGGACGTTATCACTAAAGGCAATGCCATCCTGCAGGTTGTTCCAGGCTTCGGGCGTGCCAGGGTCGGCAAAATACCACTCAAAGATGGTCAGAGTCTTATCGTGGCTCAGTGGGACGACAATATTGAGCTGCACGTTGCCCGGATACGTATTGAACATGAAATTGGGAAAGACCCAATAATAATAAGCCTGCTCGTCGCCTTTAAGTTCGGTGAAGACGCGGCCCGCGCCATCTTCTGAACGCACAGGTCGAATAGGCGCATATTGTGAGGAGTAATAACGGAAGGTATCCACGCGATATTTCTCGTAATCCACTTCCTTGAACAATCCCGGGTGGGCGATCGGGATGTGATAGCCTTCGAGGTAGTTATCAATATAGACTTTCCAATTGGCGTTGATCACATAGTCGCGGTGTTCCACTTTTCGTAATTCATTGAAGTCCAGGTAAGCCGTTTCTGCAGGGATCCGGCCGAACACTTCCATGAGAGGCGGCGCGGAATTTTCCATATTTACGAAGGCGTACGAACCCCAGGTTTCCACGCGTATGGGGATCAAACCAAAATCGTCCTTGTTGAAGTTTTCCACACCCTCAAATTCAGGCGCGTTCTTGAGCCTGCCGTCCAATCCATACAACCAGCCATGATACTGGCATTGCAGGGATTTGCGATTACCGCATCCGTGCGCCACAACACCCGCGCGGTGACGACAGACGTTATAGAAGGCGCGCAAGATCTTATCCTGCCCGCGCGTGAGGATGACGGGTATACCCACCACGTCCACGGCCGCATAGTTGCCCGGCAATCGCAGGAGGTCCAATGAGGCGGCATATTGCCAGGTGCACCGAAAGATCTTCTCTTGTTCAAGCGCCAACATGGCGGGGTCTGTATACCAGTCCGCGGGAGGTGTGAAAGCAGTGGCGAGCTGAGGGTCGAGAGTGAAGCGAGTGGTCATAAGTCTCCTTTGTTTACCCAATTTTAGCCGAGAAAGCAGTGATATAATTTTCGAGCTTACATTCTGGTTCAGGAGAATTTTCGTGGCTGATCTGCGCGTTCAAAAATTTGCAAAAGTGCTGGTGGAACACTCTGCCCGCATCGTACCCGGCGATCGTGTTCTGCTGGAAGGAACAACCGCCGCCGAGCCCCTTCTGCGCGAACTCTTTATTCAAATTTTGGAAAAAGGCGGGCATCCGCACCTGATGGTGGCCCTGCCTGGCATGATGCCGTTCAGCCAGGACGAAATGTATTTGACCTATGCCAAAACCGACGCACAACTGGAATTTGTGCCAACGTTCTACAAGCTGGCCTATGAACAATTCGAGAGCCGCATCCGCATCCACTCGGCGACGAATACCCATGGGACGACCAACCTAGATGCCGCCAAGGGGACGCGACGCGGCAAAGCCTTAAGCACGATCACTGAGGCGCAATTTCGTCGCGGTGCAGATGGCTCCTTCAAATGGGTCACCACCCTTTACCCCACCGAAGCCTATGCACAGGATGCCAGCATGAGCCTGAAAGAATACGAAGACTTCGTGTTCGGCGCGGTGCATACCAGCGAGGACGACCCCATCACATTCTGGAAAAGCGTTGAACAGAAACAACAGTCCGTGGTGGATTTTATGAGGGGCAAAAATCAAGTGATCTTGCGCGGCCCAAATGTGGATCTGACTCTTTCGGTTAAGGGTCGAACTTTCATGAATGCATTTGGTACCTACAATATGCCCGACGGTGAAATCTACACGGGCCCCGTGGAAGACTCGGTCAACGGCTGGGTGAAGTTCACCTATCCGGCCAACTATGGCGGCGTAAGCGTGGAAGGCGCGGAATTAATTTTCTCGAACGGCCGCGTAGAAACTGCCAAAGCGGACAAGAATCAGGATTACCTGATCAAGACGCTCGACACGGACACGGGGGCACGCTTTCTGGGTGAGTTCGCCATCGGCACCAACTTCGACATCCAGCAATTCACGGGCAACATCCTGTTCGATGAAAAGATCGGCGGCTCATTCCACATGGCTTTTGGGGCGGGTTATCCGGAAACCGGCTCGAAGAACAAATCCGCAATTCACTGGGATATGATCTGCGACATGCGCAAAGATGCCGAAATTCTTGTGGACGGCGAATTATTTTATAAGAACGGCGAGTTTGTGTTTGGGAAATAGTTTGCAGGTTACACGTCAGAACGTTAGAACGTTTGAACGTTTGAACGTTGGGACGTTCCGACAATCAATAGAACCCAACTGAAGAATCGATCCTGCGCGCGTATTCATCAATACCCCCACTGACGTTGAACACATTTTTATATCCCCGCTGGGCAAGCCAGCCAGTCACCTGCATGCTTCGATTCCCATGATGACACAGGATATAAACGGGAACATCCTGCGAACGTACCGACTCCGGCAAAGCGTTCACACCTTCACTGGCCAGGCGACTCATGGGCAGGACCTCAAGTCGGCTGTCCGTTATTTTGGCACACTCCAACTCTTCGAGTTCGCGCACATCCAGCAAAATGAATTTTTCGTCTGATTTGAGTTTTTCGCCAAATTCATTAACTGTAATTTCAGGAAACATAAAAAGCTCCTGGTGGCGTCCGCGCCGTCGAGGAAAGTGCCCCAAAGGGGTACGGCGGGCGGGAGCACAGACTATTTATTTTTTACTGCGGGCGCATAGAATTTCTCCACATATTCCTTCAGCATGCGGCGTGCGGAAAATTGCGGAATAACGGTCTTCATGGTGTCCTGCATGCGCGCGATCCACCCGTGGGAGATTTCCTTCGCGTCGCGATCATAGAAAAGCGGGATGATCTCATGTTCGAGGGTGTGGTACAAACTTTCGGCATCTGCTTGGTCTTGAATTTCGATTGATGCGTATTCTTTATCTTCGCCAATTGACCAGCCGTTGTGACCATTATAGGCTTCACGCCACCAGCCATCCAACACGGAGAAATTGAGCACGCCATTGAGCGCAGCTTTCATGCCTGAGGTACCACTCGCTTCCAGAGGGCGACGCGGGGTATTCATCCACACGTCCACGCCCTGGACGAGGTAACGCGCCAAATTCATGTCGTAATCTTCAAGGAAGATAATGCGGCCAGCGGTCTCGGCTTTCTTAGCGGTGCGATACACATTTTGGATCAATTGTTTGCCCGGTTCATCAGCGGGATGTGCCTTGCCCGCAAAGATAATTTGCACTGGCATGTTCGGACGGTTGATGATATCGAACAATCTTGCAGAATCAGACAGGATCAAGTTCGCGCGCTTGTATGTGGCGAATCGACGCGCAAAACCGATGGTCAGCGCGTAGGGATTGATCAACACGCCCGAAGAGACCACCTGCACCGGATGGAATCCACCTTGACTCCATCGATCGCGCACGCGTTCCTTCATATAAAATGCGAGTTTACGTTTAAGATGCTGACGCACATTCCACAATTCGGGGTCAGGGATTTGATCCAGCTTATTCCAAAGGTTATGGTCATCAAGATGATCGTACCAATCCACGCCGATATATTTTTCAAAGAGAATGTTCATTCGGCGCGCCAGCCAATTGGCGGTGTGGACACCGTTGGTGACATGTTGAATGGGCACATCTTTCTCTGTGCGGTCAGGCCACAGGAATTTCCACATCTCGCGCGAGACCTGCCCGTGTAATTCAGAAACGCCATTACTACCATTGGACAGTTTCAAAGCCAGGATGGGCATGGAATAGGTTTCACCGTGAGGCTGTTGATGCTTGGCGACATCCATGAACTCTTGGCGCGTGAGTCCTAGTTCGGGCCAATAGGTGGCGAGATATTTATCCATAAGCCAAAGAGGGAATTCGTCGTTGCCCGCGGGGACAGGGGTGTGCGTGGTGAAGACGTTTCGTCCGCGCGTTTTTTGGACGGCGTCTGCAAAGGTGAGGCCGCAGGCCACCAGTTCACGCGCCCGTTCCAACGTCAGGAAAGCGGCGTGTCCTTCGTTCATGTGCCAGACCGCAGGCGTATATCCGAATGCCCGCAAGACGCGCACGCCGCCAATCCCCAATAAAACTTCCTGCATGATGCGGCGGTCGAGGTCAGACCAATAAAGACGCGCAGTCAACAAACGATCAAAGTCCGTGTTGCTTTCGACATTTGAATCAAGCAAATACAGAGGTACGCGTCCGACACGCACTTCCCACACTTGCACAGCGATATTGCGGTCGGGAAATTTAATTTCGATTGTGACGGGCCTGTCATTTTTTGTAACCAGCGAAACAGGCAGATGCTCAAAAATTAAAGGATTATTGACTGCCGCCTGCCAGCCATCTTCGCCGATGCGTTGCGAGAAGTAACCTTGCGCGTACATGAAACCAACGCCGATGAGCGGCAGGCCGAGGTCAGACGATTCTTTGAGGTGATCGCCCGATAACACCCCGAGGCCGCCCGAGTAAATGGGAAGCGTTTCATGCAGGCCGAACTCCATTGAAAAATATGCGATGGGATCTCTTACTTCGGGATGCGCTTGTTGTGTCCAGGATGCCTTGATAAAGTGGGTATCAAATTTTTTAAGAAGAGAATCATACAGCCCAAGATAATCCTTATCTTTGGCGGCCTGGCTCAAACGCGCGCGCCCGATCTCACGCAATAAACGGATCGGGTTGTGTCCAAGCCGTTCCCACAGGGCATAATCGAGTCGACCAAAAAGGCGCGCAACTTCGGGCTGCCACGTCCACCATAAGTTGTAAGCCAATTCGCCGAGGCGCGCGATGCGCTTGGGCAGGTCAAATTTTTGCGAGGGAGTGGTTAAGAATTCCATAGCGCCGAATGATACCAGTAAAATTTCGGGATCGGGAATCTGGATTATTAATTAGATTACAATTGATCCATGACTACCGTTCAACTCTTCATCACCTGTCTTGCCGATTCATTCTTCCCGCAAACTGGTGAGGCCATTGTGGATATTCTCCAGCGCCTCGGCATTGATGTGGAATTCGCCCGAGAACAGACCTGCTGCGGACAACCCGCCTTCAACGCAGGTCTTCGCACGGATGCCCGCGCGATCGCAGAGCATACAATCAAAGTTTTTGAGAATACAAAAGGGGATATTGTTACGCCCTCCGGTTCATGCACGCATATGTTCAGGCATAATTATTTGGAACTATTTGAAGGGGATTTAGTCTGGCATCCACGTGCGAAAGCGCTGGCGGCCCGTACATATGAATTCACGGAATATCTCGTGGATCGATTGGGCGTGACCGAGGTTGGCGCTCATTGGGAAGGGATACTGACGTATCATCCAACCTGCCATACACTACGCGGCATCAATGTGGATAAACAACCGCGTACACTATTGGCAAATGTTGCAGGTGCAACTCTCGTGGAATTACCTCACGCCGAAGAATGTTGCGGCTTCGGCGGGATCATGTCTGTGGAACACCCTGAGTTATCTGCAGAATGGTTGAAGCGTAAGATCAATTATTTGGAGGAAACACAATCCCCCACTTTGGTTGTGACGGATGCAGGCTGCCTCATGCATATTGCAGGCGGGTTGCACCGCAACAAAAAGAAGCAAAAGGTTGTACATATTGCAGAAATACTTTCAAACTTCCAATAAGGAAGTAATTATGAAACACCTTTTCACCTTTCCAGTCATAATCACCCTCCTTGGCCTGGCATGTAACCGTTCAGCACGCCTTTAACTCAGTACCACAACCCCATCCATCCCTGCTGAATATCAATCTACATACAATGAATTGACCACAACGCTCAACACATTTACCAACTCCCTGCCACCGGGTAAAAACGAAGGATTGTTGCTTGGCACAGAATTAAGCTACGCCAATGGCAACATCGGAGAAACCCTGCTCAAACCAGAAACGATGACCCTCGTAAAAAAACAACTCGATGCCCTAAAGTCCATGGGCGTCAGAGCAATTGTTGTGGCAATCAAGTTTCCAATGCTCGAACCAGACTTTCCCAATTCAGCTGGGTACCTGCAATTTTTTAAACAGGTCGCAACAGAGATCCATAATCGCGACATGAAATTTCTGGTTGAGGTGGGCCCCCTTTTTGCAGGGACAATCTATTCCGCTCTGCAAGTCGATTGGACAAAATACAATAAAGAATCTTTCATGGCAGCACAGCAGAATGAACTGGTGACCATTTCCACTGAGATCCAGCCGGATTATTTGCAGATCGCCGATGAGCCAAACACCATCGCAATGTTATCAGGTGTGGCGTTTACGCCTGATGAATATGCCACATTCATCCAATCCAGTGTGAATAAGATCGGACACCCAAATGGTTTACGCCTTGGCGCAGGGTCGGGGACCTGGGAAGACCCCGCTTACATGAACAACTTAATGAGCATCACTGGGCTGGACTGTATTGACCTGCATATTTATCCTATTGGGCGTGATGGCAACCTTTTAAAGCGCGCCTCCGACACTGCGATCCAAGCACGCCAGAATGGCAAGTGCGCCATCATCAGTGAAGCAGGGTTGTATAAAGTCAGTTCCAGTGAATTGTCATCACTGAGTGGGGATTTTGCCAGCATCTACAGCCGTGATGCATTTTCGTTCTGGGAACCTGCGGATGAGGCTTTTATCACCGCACTGACACGTCTGTCGCAATCGAGCGGCGTGGAGTTCGTATCCTTTTTTTGGACGCGCTCTTTCTTCTCTTATTTGGACTACGATCAGTCACATGATTTATCTGTGCAACAGATCAATCGCAATCTTAATCAGGCTTCAATTGCCAGCCTTGAAAATGGAACTCTTAGTCCGCTTGGTGAATTTTTCAAAGACTTGATCGCACAACAATAAACTCCATGAACAGCTTCCGTCAAAGAATCGTTGAATCAATTAATAACGAAACCCTGCAGATCGCGCTGGACAATAATGCGGAGCGTCGCTTAAAGGGACGCGCACTCGCGTTCGAGTCCATTCCGGATTGGCGCGAGAGGCGTCAACGCGCACACAAGGTCCGCGCGGATGTGATCGATCATTTGGATGAATATCTGGCGCAGTTCATCGCAAAGAGTGAAGAGAATGGAATCATCGTCCATCGCGCAAAGGACGCGGCGGAGGCGATTCAAATCATATTAAACGTAGGGGCAGGGCTTGTCCCCGCCCAGGCACAAATGCAACGCAACGAAATGCAAACAGGGCGACCACAAGGATCGCCCCTACGAAATCTTCTCATCGCAAAATCCAAGAGCATGGTTTCAGAAGAGATCGAATTAAATCATGCGCTTGAAAAAGAAAACATCAAAGTCGTTGAAACCGACCTCGGCGAATATATCGTTCAATTACGGCACGAAAGACCGAGTCACATCATCACGCCTGCTGCCCACTTACGCAAGGAACAGGTCGCGCAACTCTTTCACGAAGAACTCGGCATCCCTTATACCGAAGATATTCCCACACTCACCGCTGCTGCGCGAAAAATATTGCGTGAAGTATTTCTCACCGCAGATATCGGCATCAGCGGGGTCAACTTTGGCGTAGTGGAAACAGGTGCATTATGCATTGTGTCCAACGAAGGGAATGCTCGCATGGTCGCGACCATTCCGCGCGTGCATCTCGCGTTGATGGGCATGGAGCGACTCGTCCCGAACCTAAACGATCTGGCACTGATGCTTTCACTCCTGGCGCGCTCTGCAACCGGGCAGAAACTCTCGGCCTATACACAAGTGCTGAACAGGCCTTTGGCGGGCCAACAACGCCATCTCATCATCCTCGATAATGGACGTTCGCGCGTACGAAATTCCCCACTTAAAGAATCACTCTATTGCATTCGTTGCGGAGCATGCCTGAATGCCTGTCCCGTTTTTCGCGAACTTGGCGGCCACGCGTACATCGGCAAAGACAAATCCATTGCGCCGTATCCCGGGCCGATCGGATCGATCGTTTCGCCGGGGTTGCTCGGCGAGAATTACGTCCATCTCGCGCAGGCTTCGTCCCTGTGCGGCGCGTGCAAAGATGCCTGCCCTGTGGATATTGATCTGCCGAAGTTGTTGATTCGTGTGCGGGCGGGGCAATCCCCTCACCCCCAACCCCTCTCCCAAAAGGAGAGGGGAGTAGAAGGCGCGGGGCTTTCATCCTCGACAAAACTTTTTTTGAAGATATTTACCCGCCTCGCGACTCGCCCGAGCCTGTTTGCGGCCTCACAAAAATTCGGGGCACTGGGAAGTTATCTGCTCTCCCCGTTTTCGCAGTGGATCCATCTCCCTGCTTTCACGGGCTGGGGATACAGCAAGGATTTGCCGCGTTTCGCGGGGAAGACTTTTCGAGATAGATTTCAATATCAACCACGTCATTCTGAGCCGCGAGCCTCAAATGGCGAGTGCGGCGAAGAATCTCTACAAGAACAGGGCGAGACTCTTCGCTCCGCTCAGAGTGACCCGGACCAAGTTGAGCAATTCACCCACGAACTCACCGCGCTGGGCGGATATGTCATCATGACAAAAAACCCAACGCGGGAGATTGTTGAATTCTTGAAATCACGTAACGTAAATAAAATCCATCTTGAGCCAAAGACATTGGATGAAAATCTCTTGCGAGAATCAAACATTGACTTCAGTCACGAGCCCGACCCCGCGCTGCTCGTCGGGATAACAAAAGCCATTTGTGGGCTGGCAGATACCGGGTCCATTTTGGAGGCGGATGGAGAGGGAAGTCCATTGCACGCGTCCCTGCTTCCCGAAATTCACATCGCGGTATTGAGCAAATCCAATATCCTTTCATCATTGCCTGACGCGATGAAACTTCCGCAGGTGAAAGAAGCCAACGCGGCAGTTTTTATCACCGGGCCATCGCGCACAGCGGATATCGAGATGACATTGACCATTGGCGTGCATGGACCGAAGGAAATTCACGTGTTCGTTGACGATTCAAATTCAGAATGATAGAATACAGCCCGCTTAACGCCCCCATCGTCTAGTGGCCCAGGACGAAGCCCTCTCAAGGCTTAAACCGGGATTCGAATTCCCGTGGGGGCACACGAAGTGACAGTCACCTTGAAGGTGACTGTCACTTTTGTGGAGTAAACATGAAATCATCATCGCAGTCATCACGCGGCTTTATTATTGCTCTTATCGCCACAGTGCTTTGGTCCACGACCGGGCCATTCATCAGTTATCTCAGCCAAACTTACAGCCTGCCATCCCTGGTACTCGCGTTCTGGCGCGACTTGTTCGTTTCATTTGGCATGTTGGTGGGTTTGCTTCTTTTCAGTCGCGCACGTTTTAATCTTGGCCGCGCTCATTTGGGATTCATGATCTTGTATGGATTGACTCTCGCAGTGTTCAATTCATTATGGACATTCTCGGTTCAATCCAACGGGGCGGCTGTCGCAACGGTGCTGGCGTTCAGCTCCCCTGCGATGACCGCGCTCTTAAGTCGCATCGTTTTCAAGGAGAATTTCAGCGCGCTGAAGATCGCCTCGATCGCATTAAGTTTTGCAGGCACGATCCTCGTCTCCGGCGCGTACGACCCGGCGGCATGGAAATTAAATCCGGCAGGGATCATCTTTGGCTTGCTGACAGGTCTACTATTTGCTTTTTACAATCTCGAAGGCAAGGTCGCAACCGATAAACACATCGACTCATGGACCGCGCTTCTATATAGCTTCGCAGGCGCGACTATGTTTTTGTTTTTATTCAACATTGGGAACGACCTGTTCATCACGGGGAAAGCGCCGCTTTCAGACATGTTCTGGCTTGGAACTTCATTCGCGGGCTGGGGTATTCTGTTCTTTCTCGGCGTCGCACCTACGCTGGGTGGGTTTGGGTTCTACACATTGAGCATCCGTTATCTTTCACCTACGGTCGCAAACCTGATCGCGACCCTTGAACCAGTGTTCACTGCCGTTTGGGCATACCTATTTTTGAGTGAAATGCTGACAGGTGTGCAATTGGGAGGAAGTTCGTTGCTGTTGCTTGGGGTCATATTATTGAGAACGGCAGATCGAGAATAAATATTCGCTCAGTCCACGGCTTGGCCCTGGACTGAGCGAAAGCGAATTATGGACTTGGTGGCCCGCCTTGAGGCACACATGCCAGTTGTGTCGTACCCGCAGGCATCTGGCATGTCCCAGTCATCGGCCCAATAGAACAAGTCGCATTTTGTGACAGCCCTGCACAAGCATCGATCGCTGCCTGTGGAGGCTGCTGACCATTCCCCTGTCCGCCTTGTGGCTGAGTTCCACCGGGTTGGCCTTGTCCCTGTTGGCCACCACCTTGTTGCTGTCCACCACCTGGCCCGGAAACTGCATGTACCGCGGGCGTTCCATGAAAACAACCAACCACATAAGGAAATTCATGTGTGGCATGGTAGTGATACATCTCCACCATCTGGCCGTTCCACCCGATCATGTGCGCGTGAGCGTGACATTCATCGAGGTCATCATTGGTAAGTTCCTTACCATCTTCGCCATAGTAGCCATACAGGCCGTATCCATCAAAGGCATATCCTACCAATCCAGAATGACCCGTAGCATTGTCTTTAATACAATCACTCAGGCTATGGTAGTGATAGAAGCCCGTTTTCTGCGGATGACCATCACAGTTATCCTGCACTTCATGAGCAACTGCATCATTGCCCCCAGCATCGAATGCACTAAAGATCAGTACACCTGAAAGCATGATCCCAACCTCACCGCCTACGCAATTGGGCCGCGCCGCAGCGGTTGGATTGGCCGGCAAGCTCAATGTAATTGACTGAGCCTGAATGGAATTGGGATTACGATCTACCTGATAAGCATCATCGCTTGGATTAATGGGGAAAGTCCCGGTTGAGTGGTCGGGCAAGTCATTACTCTGAAAAACACGCTGATCGCCCTGCACAGTGATCGTGAAATTGCTCGGCCAGGTCACGGAACCATCTACCACAGTTTTCTCCGTGGCATCCCAGGTTCCGTCACCATTCATCCATGAACCTGTGGCCTGTGCACCGCTACCATTGAACTGGGTCATACAGCTATATATATATCCCACCTGTGGGCTCGAGGAAACCTTTCCATCACCAACTTCCAGATCAGTAAGATCCACATCGGAATAATGCGCCGCCTCGCTAGGATCATGACCTTCCTCAACCGTTGCCACAGCCTGTGCTGTAGCAGATTGAGTTGCATCTTGTGCTGGCACAGGCTGACTCGTATCCCCGATGGGCGGATCAGGATTATTTTGGCCTGGCGCAGACGGCACACCGCCTTGAGGTGCAGGACCCAAGCACGCACCTAACAATATCGAAGATATTACAAACAATGTAAGGGATTTACTTTTCAACATAACATTCTCCTTTGGTAAATTTCTTTATTTTATATAGGTAACTTGTATCTAATCAGTGGGTAAAATCATCATTTTTATTACACGATCATGAGTAGGGTCATCAAATCCTATAACCTGTGTCATGGGTAGATATCCAACAAAAATGGACTGGATTTTTTACTCCAGTCCAGTTCTATTTGATTTTATTGACACATATATAGAGACATTGTCTGGTTGCGCGGGCCGGACTGACCTGTATTTTGCGATTGACCATCCTGCTGAACCTGTGGCTCGGGTACAAGTTGGGACCCACCTGTATTCACCTCGCTAAATTGTTGAATAACAAAACAGGAGGACTTCAGCCAGTTCGCAATATCTTCCTGGCTGCCACGGTCACCCCCGTATAACACATATAGCAGCTCACCTTTTTCGACCATCGCCCTCAAGTCTTCTGCGCTGACCACATCATCCTGGCCGCCAAAGCCACCCATATATAGCACAGGGCGTCCGGTAGCGAGCACAAGCGGCGCGCCCTGTTGCGAGGAAGGTACAGCCACGAGATATTTCACACTCTGGGTATTCGCTTGAAGATAAGCGACCAGTTCCTCATTGACATTCGAAGCGCGGCCACCATCCTGTTGACGAGCACGGTTCACACCATCTGGCCCGGCTTGTTGATTGGTGCCTTGATACGCGGTTGGCAAATTGATGTCTGGATTCGCCACTATGGTCATCACTGTCCAATAAGCTGGGATGACCAACATCGCGGCGAGCAGTGTGAGGTACGCAGTGCGCCTCGTTACGACCATCAACATGCTCCCCGCAACGAACAGAATCCCAGCGACGATCATCCACAACGATTTTTCACCATATTGATAGGACGCAAACACCTGGAAACCTAGTGTAATCGCCGCGGCAACGATGAGCAGGATACCTATCCAACTTTTGTTTGTACCCCATTTCCATAATTGGGCGAAACCAATGCCTACCATTGCACCGAGTGCAGGAGCCAGCATGATCGCATAATAAGCGTGGAAGATTCCAGAGACCATGCTGAAGAACACGACGCAAGTAAGCAACCATCCACCCCAAAGGATAAGGACTTTATGCGCGTTCGATTCAAGTGGCAAACGGATTCGACCACCGAAATATGCAAGCACGATGCTGATCAAAGCAAAGGGAAGCAGCCAGGACATTTGCCTTGAGAGTGGGCTGGTAAAGAATCGGAAGACGCCGGGTTCACCAGTCTCCCGACTGAATTGTGTCCCTGGGCCTTGTCCATTCGGACCGCCAACGGGAGCTTGCCCACTCTGTGGAATCATTCCTTGCGGAGCACATGCTAATTCACTTGAATCAGGCGGCGTGATACACGTTCCATTAACGCTGTTCCTATTTGGCATATTGAAGGAACAAGCTGCACCTTGTGATTCACTTACACAAACACTGAGCGCTTCTTGTGGAGGACCTGGACGATTACCGGGCTGAGTCCCTTGATTGGCCGTTGAACCAGACTCGCCCTGAGTTTGATCGAAGGGTTGAGGTCCAGAAAGAGGCGGCTGATTTCCTTGAGCAGGATTCTGCCCATCTTGTCGTTCATTTCCCTGTCCATAAAATCCACCGAAGAGACGTGATGCACCATTATGTCCAAGGATGAGACTCATGACGGTGTTGTCTTCGCTCGAGCCAATGTATGGGCGTTGATCTGCGGGAGTCAAATCCACAACGACTGCCCATGAAAGTGAAACAACCACAAGCAAAGCTGTTGCAATACCAAGATTGATCGTCTTGCGGAGCCAACCTTCTTTTGAAGCAAAAAAGTACAACGCGTAGAACGCGGGCAGTGGAAGGAAGGCCTGCGTCATTTTGATATTAAAGCCGAGGCCGACAATGAACGCGCCGAGCAAAAGCCAGCGTAATTTTCCTGTCTCAGTAGCTTTGATGAAGGCCCACGCCGCCAGCAGAAGTGTGAAGACCAGCATGCCATCCATCGTATTGTTGCGGTTGGTCGCGACAAAGACAGGCGTGATCGCCATCACGAGCGCGGCAACCAGGCCGGCAACTTCGCCCATATATTTCTTCAGCATGCCATATAGCAATGGAATACTGAGGCTGCCGGCGATGATATTGGGCAGTGAAACACTGAAACCGCTTACGCCGAGAAAGTACGCAAAGATGGCCTCGACCCATAAACCCAGTGGAGGTTTGTCCACCGTGACAGAACCACCGGGCTCGGCTGCGACGAAGAAGAAGTTGCTCCACGATTTGAGCATGGACTCGACAGCCGCAGTGTAATACGCGTTCGCGTCGCCAATCGATCCGATGTCATACATGTGCAGGGCGAACGCGAGCAACATGATGGC
Source organism: uncultured Anaerolineaceae bacterium (assembly GCA_964610295.1). Taxonomy (GTDB): domain Bacteria; phylum Chloroflexota; class Anaerolineae; order Anaerolineales; family Villigracilaceae; genus Villigracilis. The sequence goes on along the minus strand of CAZSVR010000001.1, from coordinate 37,280 downwards.
AATTAGCAGCACAGTGGCAGTTGTCACCCCGGGAAAGAGATTCTTTTTCAAAAAAGATCGTTGAGTAGGAAGAGTTGCAGTGGTCATTTTATTCTCCTGATTATATGTCATTGCCTGATCGTAATGACTGTGGTTATCATGCTTTGAACGTCCAGGTTCGATTTGCAAAGTAATTCCAGAACACCACCACGCCAGTAGCAATGACTTTGGCGGGCAGATAACTCCATTCAGATTGACCGAACATGGAACTAAAAGCACCTTCAAGCGAGAGAACAATAAGGTTATTCAGCACAAGGCCTATGAGGCTAACCATTGTGAATCGCATTAATTGTCTTCTCCAATCAACCTGGAGTAGATCGTTGAAGGTCCACAGCCGATTCCAAGTAAAGTTGTTGACCAACCCAGCCGTAAAGGACAAACTATTCGCAAACAAAGTGGGCAGGCCAGCAAGCTTTAGAAGGGTAAGCAAACTAAAATCCAGAACTATGCCGACCGCGCCCACTGAGAGAAAACGCGTCAAGCGGCTGGTTTCCTTGTTGGAAGATATATCTGAGAAAACGGTCATGGGTTTATCTCCTTTCATGCCTGAAGTTTATGTTTTTCGGCCAAAGATCGAGAGTGAGACCAGTCACTACTTGGCCAAAAAGCCCATGCAACCTCTCATAAGAGGGCATGACATCTGTCATGGGTGATATGGGTAAAACATGACAGTACACACAATTCACAAAATACTCTTCGTGATAATATAGATTTATGTACGCCCCCAGCGACTCGACCCGCATTCTTCGCATCGCCGCCTGGATCTGGATCGGATATCTGCTTGCAATGACCTTGATGGACTTTGTGCTATACGCACCACAAGCGCAGCATATCCTTGCCCAGAACGCGCCTATTCAACCGAATGGCCCGGGCCAGCAACCCATTCCACTCATTAACGCGCAATTCTCTCCGCTGCAGGGCCCGCGTCTTGCACCTGTATTTCTGTTTTACGCCACAAACGGATTGGTCGCGTTCGCTTTTCTTCTATTCACACATTGGAATTGGATCCAGAACAAACTCGCACGCGCCTATTATCCCCTTTTGTTATTGTCGATCTCGGCCGCGCCGATCATCATCAACGTGCTGATCGTGCCGCGCTTTCCTCAAGGCCCGCTCGCGAATGCGGAAGGCATGGCACTTCGTCAACTGCCCGTGTTGTTTGTCGCGCTCGCACTTGTGGCATGGGAATATCAATTGGCTCACGTCATCTTTTTCAGCGTCGCCACAACCGTACTCGAATTGGGATTGATCTTATTTGAGCAAAATAGATTATAGAAATATTTTTGTATTTATTTTCATTGCCATCATTCGCACGATCAGCTTCATCGCAGTGGGTGTATTCGTCAGTGCACTGGTTGCGCGACTTCGCAAGCAACAGGAATCGCTTCGAGAGGCAAATGCAAATCTTACGCACTATGCGTCCACGCTGGAGCAGCTCACAGTGAGTCGCGAACGGAATCGTCTCGCGCGCGAACTGCACGACACCCTCGCGCATTCCCTCACTGCCATTTCCGTCTCGCTTGAAACCGCAAAGGCATATTTCGATATCGACTCAACCAAGACGCGCGACCTGCTGGATAAATCCCTCGAATCGACTCGTACGGGCGTGGATGAAACAAGGCGCGCTTTGAAAGCCTTGCGCTCCAACGCGCTGGAAGATATGGGACTCGGACTCGCCATCCAGCGCGCGGCTGAATCGGCCGCGGCCCGCTTCCATCTGGACCTCGAACTTGATCTGCCAAAGCCCATGCCTGCCCTCAGCCCAGACGTGGAGCAGACCATCTATCGTATTGCGCAGGAAGCGATGGAAAATATCACCAATCATTCAAGAGCGAAAAAAATCAGCATTCAACTTACAAGCAATGGACATACCTCATTAATCATTCAAGACGATGGCGTTGGCTTTGATTCAAAATCGAAAGAACCCTCGGGCCATTTTGGCTTGGTCGGCATGTACGAACGGGCAGAGCTGGCGGGCGGAAAGTTGAAGATCGAAAGCGAAAAAGGAAAAGGCACGAAGGTGGTGTTGACGATATAATCAAATTTGTCATTCTGAGCCGCCGAAGGTGGCGAAGAATCTCCGCCCAGGGGGCGGAAGACCCTTCGCTCACCCGCACTGCAACAAAGGCACGAAGTCCCTCGCGCAGCATCCCGAGCGCAGCGAGTGGGCCTAGCGCAGCGGAGTGGGAGTGCTGCGCAGTGCCGCTCAGGGTGACACACCGAAACTTATGAAAATCCTTCTTTGTGACGACCAGGCAGTGATACGCGACGGACTCGAAATGCTCCTCAACCTTGAAAAAGATTTTCAAGTCGTGGGCGCAGCACAAGATGGCGCTGAAGCCGTTGAGCTCGCCGCCCAAAAACAACCCGATCTCATTTTGATGGACTTGAAAATGCCCATCATGAACGGCATTGAAGCCACGCGTGAGATCCGTGCAAAATTCCCCAACATAAAAATCCTGGTACTTACAACATACGATGATGACGAATGGGTCTTTGACGCGATCCGCGCGGGCGCCTCAGGCTATCTATTGAAAGATACCTCGCGTCAGAGGATCGTCGAAGCGATTCGCGGGACGATGGATGGCAAGTCTTTTATAGACCCGGCCATTGCGGGGAAATTGCTTAATCAGGTCGCTAGCAAACAGACGCAACCAACGTCCATTTTGACCGAAAAACTCACCGAACGCGAATTGGATGTGCTTCGTCTAATCGCCAAAGGTATCCATAACAACGAAATCGCAAATCAATTGCATTTATCCGAGGGTACAGTCCGCAACCACGTGAGCGCGATCCTTGAAAAACTTGGGGTTTCAGATCGAACACAAGCCGCGGTCATTGCAATTCAGCATGGGTTTTGACATGTTCAGTCAGCAGCTATACTACTGACTGAACACAGATATTTGATGGAGTAAAATTACTTCATGCCCGACATCCTTGTCATTGGCTCCCTCAATGCAGATCTCGTGGTGCGCGCGCCGCGCTTCCCTAAACCGGGAGAAACGATTAGCGGAGAAGATTTACAGATCATCCCCGGCGGAAAAGGAGCTAATCAGGCCGTTGCCGCAGCCAGACAAGCTGCAAGTGTTGCAATGGCAGGCCGGGTGGGCAAAGATAGTTTCGGCCCATTCCTATTGAACAGCTTGAAGTCCAATCATGTAAATACATCCCATGTCATTGTAGATCAATCTGCCACAGGAACAGCGATCATCGTTGTCGATTCGGACGGCCAAAACAGCATTGTTTTATCCTCGGGGGCAAACGGGAAGGTTTCTGCGCAAGAGATCAACGCAATTAATGTAGATGCAAAGATCCTGCTTTTGCAGCTTGAAATTCCAATGGAGACCGTGATGCATGCCGCGAAATGGGGCAGGCAAAAAGGCATGATCGTGATCTTGAATCCCGCGCCGGCACGCGAATTACCCGATGAATTAATCTCCAGTGTGGATTACCTGCTCCCCAACGAAACAGAACTCAACTTATTATCCGGTGTTCCAGTAAAGGATATTGCATCGGCTGAGCAAGCCGCACGAATATTACTTAAACGCGGCGCGCAACATGTGATCGTTACGCTTGGTGCAAAAGGCGCGCTGATTGTATCAAGTGGCCGGGTGAAGCATGTGGACGCGTACAAAGTGAATATTGTAGATACAACCGCCGCGGGTGACGCGTTTATTGGCGGTTTTGCATCAGCTTTGTTGCGCGGGCTTGAGTTGAGTGAGGCTGTGAAATACGGCAACGCCTGCGGCGCACTGGCTGTAACCAAATTCGGCGCACAACCTTCCTTGCCAACAAAAGAAGAAGTTGAAAGGCTTATGTCGTTTCCCTACGGGAACGATGTGCGAGAAGGAGCATAGCGACGACATGGCAATCCTCATATAAATGAGCTTGCCATGGGCGCTGCGCGCCCTCGCAACACTTGCACCTATGCTGCAAGCGCGGGTGTGACGAAATTACTATGACCCCAAAACGAATCATCATTGACACCGACCCCGGCGTGGACGATGCGCTATCCTTCCTGCTCGCGCTGGCTTCAGCGGAGATCAAACTGGAAGGACTGACCACCACACAAGGCAATGTCGCCGTGGATAAAGCCACGCGCAATGCCTTGTCTGTATTGGAATTAACGCACATGAGCGATATCCCAGTAGCGCAGGGAAGTTCGCTTCCGCTTGTACAACCCTTGCTTGCATCTGAACTCGTTCATGGCAAAAGCGGAATTGGCAATTCAAAACTTCCTGAGCCGAGGAACAAACCCATTCCGGAACATGCTGTTGATTTTTTAATCAGAAAAATACTCGCAGCGTCCGGCGGAATAAGCATCTTCCCCATTGGACCAATGACCAATATCGCGATGGCAATTCGCAAGGAACCAAAATTCGCCAAGTCTGTCAGAGAACTGGTTATTATGGGAGGCGCGATCAGGGAGGGCGGCAACGCCACCCCACTTGCTGAATTCAATATCTTTGCAGACCCACACGCCGCGCATATTGTTTTCCACTCCGGCATTCCCATCACCTTGATCCCGTTGGACGTGACACATAAATGCATTTTGAAGCAAAGTCATATTGAACAGCTTCTCAAAATAAAATCCCCGATCTCACGTTTTATTGCCGATTCAGTGGAAGACTATATGAAATTTTCGCTGACAAGAGGACACGCAGGTTGTGCATTGCATGATCCGCTCACGCTTGCGACTATCATTGCGCCGGAGTTGCTGACCTTGAAAGAATATTTCGTGGATGTGGATATTTCAGGCGGTGTTTCGATGGGTAATACTTTCGCAGACTTCTTCAATATTTCCAAAAAAACTGCCAACATGAAAGTGGCTCTGGGTGTGCGCGGCGATGACTTCGTTGAGCTGTTTCTACAACGCATGGAATCCTTATGTAAGGCGGGTTTGTAACCCGCCAATCTGAAATGTAGGGCTAAATACCCAAAAAGCGGGCACTTAGCCTGACCTACGATACCTGATTAATATGCCAAAACACATTATTTTCGACACCGACCCCGGCATTGACGACTCGCTCGCCTGCCTGCTTGCGATTGCTTCGCCGGAAGTGGTTGTAAATGGGATCAGCATTGTGCATGGAAATTGTTCAGCCGAACAATCTGTGATCAACGCGCTGTCCGTTTTGGAATTGGCAAAAGCCGCGCACATTCCTGTTTATAAAGGTTGTGAATCGCCGTTGGTGCAACCAGCCCTGCTGGCGCCGGAGACTCACGGAGATACCGGCCTCGGGTACGCGAAGCTTGCAGAACCACAGACCAGGCCTCAGGCCCAGCACGGCAGCGATTTTCTCGTTGAGCAGATCATGGCCAAGCCGGGAGAGATCACATTAGTGGCAATCGGTCCACTCACCAATATCGCCCTTGCCATCAGGCAGGAGCCTCGCATCGTTGAAAACGTCAAGGAGGTGCTCATCATGGGCGGCGCGATCCGTCATGAGGGCAACACCACTCCGCTGGGCGAGTTCAATACTTATGTCGATCCACATGCCGCGCATATTGTGTATCATTCAGGGATGCCGATCACGCTCACGCCATTGGATGTGACGTATCAATGCATTTTGATGAAGCAGGATGTGGAGCGCTTGTTGAAGATCGATTCGCCGGTGACGCGTTTCATTGCGGACGCTACACGCTTTTACATGGAGTTCCATAACGAATATCAGAGCATCGATGGATGTGTGATCAACGACCCCCTGACCCTGGCCTTGACCTTCATGCCGGAGTTGTGCGATTATCAGGAGTTGTATGTGGATGTTGATCTTTCAGGCGGCGTTTCAATGGGCAATACCTTCGCGGATTTTTACAAAATGACGAAGAAACCCCCGAACATGAAGGTGGCGTTGGGTGTGCGCCCGCGCGATTTTATTGAACTGTTCCTGGCTCGCATGGAGAATCTCGCCAAAAAACTTTCGTGACCTTTCAGTCTGAAGGGTGTTATCTTAACAAAGTCGTCCATCCATTATTTCTTACGGAGGAGAATATGTTAGAAAAGATCAAGAAAGATTTCACTACAAGAACCCTGGTTCTAATTCCGATCGCAATTGCCATTAATATCGCAATTGGACAAATTGTATATCTCTTGAAGCTGCCCATATATCTCGATAGTATCGGTACAGTGCTCGTTGGCGCTCTTGCTGGCCCATGGGCAGGCGCACTGACAGGCGCGCTATCGAACTTACTATGGGGTGTTCTTCCTGTTGTAACCAACGCTTATGCCGTTCCATTTTTTTATGTAGCTTTGGTAATTGGCCTGATGGCTGGCTATTTTGGCCGTCTCGGAATTTTTGAAAAGGAGGCACCGCGCTGGCTTTCAGTGTTGATTGGCGCAGTATTTTTCTTCACACTTACGTTCTTCATCACTGCCTTCCTCAACCTTAACACAGATGAAACGGGCTACACCACTTATCCAGCCCCAGGTGAGCTCTTCTCCCGCTACCTGATCGTCTTTGTGATTGCTATTTTGGTTGGCGCAGCAATTGGGTATTTCCTGCTTCAAAAGGGCGGTTATGCAGGTCTTGCCGGGCTTGCCACTGGGATTGTAGCTGCCATCATTTCCGCCCCTACTGCTGCGGTTGTATTTGGCGGCGTTACAGGCGGTGGAACAGATTTGCTTGTAGCGGCTTTTCGCGCAAGCGGCGGCAATATTATTTCCTCCGTCATGGCTCAAGGTGCAGTATCTGACCCATTCGATAAAATGCTATCTTTCATGGTGGTATGGCTTATCCTGCAATCCCTGCCCGCACGCTTCAAAGCGCGTTAAAATAGGTTCATGAATAATCTCAGCTTGTTTGTAGCCCGCGAAAGCGGGCTACATAGTCTTCATCCGCTTACAAAGTCTCTGCTTGTTCTTTGTCTGTTTGTGGCAGGTTTCGCCCTGCCCGGTAAGTGGACAAGCTATATTATTTTCACAGGCATTATTCTGCCGCTGGCTTTTTGGGGAGGAATTTCGGGAGAGTTACTAAAAACCGTTTGGAAAATCAGCTGGCCTCTGGCTCTTTCAGTCCTTCTTATTCAAAGTTTATTTTGGGGCACTGGGACTCCTCTCTTTGAACTTTGGGGAATTATCCCAAAAAAAGAAGGCGTTATTTTTGCGCTTGTAAGCATCGGTAGAATCGTTCTTACCATGGGGGACTTTATGTTATTTACCATGACAACACGACCGGACACTTTGATGATCTCGCTTAAGCAAATAGGCATGCCAAGCAGTCTCGCCTATATCGTCGTAACGACATTACAGATCATCCCCAGCTTTCAGATGAAAGCATCCACAATTTTAGATGCCCAACGCTCACGAGGCCTTGAAACAGAAGGCAATATATTCATTCGCTCACGGGCTCTTGTTCCAGTTATTCTTCCGCTCGTCCTTGGAAGCCTGATGGATGTAGAAGAACGTGCAATTGCAATTCAAGCGCGTGCTTTTGGATCGAACAAGAAAGAAACCAGTCTGATAGAAATTCCAGATTCAGACCGTGAAAGAAGCATTCGACGAATATTCGTGATCATCATATTGACAACCATCCTTTTCAGGGTTTTATGGCAATTGTTCATCTAAAAAACGTCACGTACAAATATCCGCTCACAAAAACACCTGCTTTGCAAAATATCAATTTGCAGGTGAACGAAGGTGAATTCGTCGCGGTCATCGGCCCAAATGGCGCGGGCAAGTCCACGCTTTGTTATGCACTCGCCGGGTTTGCGCCTCACTTCTTCAAAGGAGAACTCAGCGGCACGGTGGAAGTGGCCGGAAAAGAATCCAGCAAGTCCACATTGGATGAATGGGTATTGAACGTTGGTCTTGCATTTCAAAATCCATTCAATCAAATTTCCGGCGCGAAATACACCGTCTTTGAAGAGCTCGCATTCGGCCTGGAAAATATCGGCGTGCCGCGCGAAAAGATGAAACCGCGCGTAGAAGAGGCCATGGCCTTGACCGGGATCAGTGACCTGGCAGACCGTTCGCCTTATTCGTTATCCGGCGGAGAACAGCAACGCGTTGCGCTGACCTCGATCCTGGTCATGCGACCCAGGCTGCTCGTCCTCGACGAACCGACTTCGCAAATGGACCCCATCGGCACGCGCGAAGTCTTTGGCGTGATCCATAAGATGGCAGAAGATGGCCTGACCGTTGTGATGGTGGAACACAAAGTGGAATGGATCGCGCAATTTGCAGACCGGGTCGTCGCGCTGAAAGATGGACAGATTTTGCTCGAAGGCAAACCCAACGAAGTGTTGACCTCCGATCTGCTGGCAGAAAATGGATTTGGCATCTCGCGTTATACGTCCACTGCAAGAGAGGCAAAAAAGCGGGGCCTGTGGAAAAAAGAAAGATTACCGGTCACATTGGAACAAGCTGTGGAAGGATTTAGTACCCCTCTGCCTGCGGGAGAGGGGTTAGGGGTGAGGGCGAAATGAAAATCGAAATCAAAGACCTTCGCTTTACTTATCCCACCGGCCTCGAAGCTTTGCAAGGTATTTCATTGACCATCGAAGCCGGCGAACAAGTTGCCATTGTTGGCCAGAACGGCGCGGGGAAAACAACTCTCGTAAGGCATTTCAATGGATTGCTGCAGCCCGCCACCGGGTCCGTTTTGATCGGAGATTGGGATACGAAAAAACATTCTGTGGCGAAACTCGCCTCACGCGTCGGGTATGTCTTTCAAAACCCCGATGAGCAATTGTTCTCAAAAAATGTGGGCATAGAAGTCAGGTTTGGCCCGCGCAATTTGGGGTACGCAAAAGAAAAAACGGATGAGTTGGTCAAGCGCGCCTTATCTTTGACAGAGTTGAGCGACCAGATTGAAACCAATCCGTATGACCTTTCACCGACCTGGCGCAAGATGGTCGCGCTGGCATCTGTCATCGCGATGGATACACAAATTGTTATCTTCGACGAACCGACAACCGGGCAGGACGCGGTCAATATCGCGCGCATTGCGAATGTTATTGCGGAGTTGCACAAGCAGGGAAAAACCGTGATCACCATCACCCATGATATTGATTTTTGCGCAGAAAACTTTGAGCGCGTGCTCGCCCTTTCAAAAGGACAGGTTTTATTGGATGGCCCGGCGAATGAAGTGCTAGGCCAGGAAAAGATCCTCGCGCAGACATATGTGGATCCCCCGCAATTGACAAGGTTGGGAAAAAGATTGGGATTAGAAGAAACCGTGAGAAATCAGGAAGAATTCCTTAACGTCATTGCGAGGAGAGAGCTATAGCGAGCGACGAAGCAATCTGATACTTGGCCGTAGATTGCTTCGCCGCAACTTGCGCGGCTCGCAAAGACATACTATTTTTGATAAACCACCAGCTCCTCGTAGCCCGAATCACTTTTCATCAATTCACGTTTGTAGCGGAGATCATCGAATAGGGCCAGTACGATCTCAGCCGTTATATAGATTTTGCACCCTGCAACGACGTGGCCGCCAATGGTCACACCATATTCACCATGGATAAAAGGGCTAAACACGGATTGATATTAAATCCTTTTTATCTGCGTTTATCTGTGGTCTAAATTTTTGAACGCTGCCTTACCACTTCAAACATCAACACGGACCCGGCCACACCTGCATTCAGAGACTCCACCTCTCCCGCCATTGGGATGCTGATTTTCCCACTTGCAATTTTTCGCGCGAACTCGCTCGCACCTTCGGCTTCACTCCCCACGATCAAGGCAATTGGCTGGCGTAAGTCTGTTTCCCAGCAGGATTTTCCATCCATATCTGCAAGATAAATTTGCATTCCTTTTGTGCGAACTTGAAGTTCATCCCAGTTCATTGTATGGATCGGCAAGCTGAAATGAGCGCCCATGCTAGAACGCACGACTTTCGGCGCGAAGGCGTCCGTCGTTTCAGGCGGGATCAAAACAGCCTGCACACCTGCCGCGGCCGCGGTTCGCAATAACGTGCCGAGGTTGCCGGGGTCGCGGATCTGATCGGGGATAAGCACAAAATTTGGGGATTCGGGAATCGGGAGTCGGGAATCGTTTAGAACGGCCAAAATACCCTGAGGGGTTTCCGTCTCACTTAAAGATTCCATCATATTCGTGGAAATCTCTTCCACATCCACACCACGAGACCTTAGACTTTCGACTTGCAGCCTACCCCTTTCACTCAGAGACTCATCATATAAGGCAAATTGAAATCCCCAATCACTAATGATCGCCTCTTCCACAAGCCGAACACCCTCCGCGAGAAATGCACCGGCCTGGCGGCGTTCCTTTGCACGTCCTAACAAGGCGCGCACAAGTTTTATTTTGGAATTTTGGGCAGATGTGATCATGAGTGATGGTTAATGGAGCATCGATAAATGGATCAAAAATGATTAACCATTCTCCATTCTCCAGATTTTCAAAAATATATCAATCGTTGGCTGGTCAAACAACACAATTCGAATTGTTTTCAATTGCGAGTTCTCTTTTTCGAGATATTCTTCAATTGATTTGAGGATGATCCCCGCGGCGCGTTCTTTTGGAAAACCGAAAATGCCAGTTGAGATCGCGGGCAGTGCAATGGACGAACACTTTAACTCGTCCGCGACTCTCAATGAACCATATACTGTGTCTGCCAATTTTGAATCTTCCTCGCCGCGTGTGCCCGCACGTTGGGTATCTCCCCAGACCGGGCCCACAGCGTGGATCACGTACTTCGCAGACAGTGCCCCACCTGAGGTCCAGGCTGGATGCGCGTGTGAGACAAGCCCATGCTTGCGAATCCATTCATCGCTTTCTTTTTGAATCATTTGCCCGCCTTTTTTAGAAATCGCCCACGCCACACCCCCGCCATGTTGCAAATGCTCATTCGCCGCGTTGACAATGGCATCCACTTCTTCAATGCTGATGTCACCTTGAACGATCTGCAGGGTTTGGCCGGTTGGCAAAACGCGTTCCACTAAAACTGAATTCATGCAATGATTTTACCCCGTTAAAAATTGTAGGGGCGACCCATTGGGTCGCCCCTACTACATCATTATTTCGTCTTTGCCACAACTGCGGCGAATGCCTGCGGGTTGCGGACTGCGATGTCGGCCAGCATCTTCCGATTAAGTTCGATGCTCGCCTTCTTCAGCGAGGCCACCAACTTGCTATAGGTGGTGCCGTTCAAACGGGCCGCGGCATTGATGCGTGCGATCCACAACTTGCGCAGATCGCGCTTGCGCACGCGGCGATCACGGGTGGCGTACCACAGGCTCTTCAGCATGGCCTCGTTCGCACGCCTGAACAACAGGTGCTTCGAGCCGCGCTGGCCCTTCGTGATCTTCAAAATTTTCTTGTGACGTAGATGCCCTTGCGGGCCTCCTTTTACGCGCATTTCCTTACCTCCTGCAAACTCGCGGGCGTCGGCACGCTATAAGCGATGCCAGTTGTGTACACCCGAAAGCCGCAAATAAAAGTTGACGATAGATGGAAGGTCTAGCTTTCCATGTTGGGATTAAGGCGTTTAATACGCTTGATGATACTGCGGCCTTTGACCGGTATCGTCTTGCTAAGCAGCGCCTTGGTGCGATCAGAAGTGCGACGACGCAAATGGCTTTTGCCACCCTTGGTTCGCACAAGTACGCCGGAACCAGTCAAGCGAAATCTTTTGGATGTCGCCTTATGAGTCTTCAGCTTGTATTTCTTTCCGGGCTTGGCTTTGCGAGGCATTGCTGGTTTTCTCCTTTCAGACAAAATACGAAGTGCTGCATTAATTCTAAACCATGACGACATGTCTTGTTTGACGTTATCATGAAGCTTAGTAATTTATGTAATAAACAGCAAACCGCGGGATTCAATTTCCTCCCGCGGACAATCACATCTTTGGGTTCTGACAGATCTCAGGCTTCCGCTTCCTGTTTAACCTCGGCCTGCTCGGTTTTCTCTTTCTTTTTCGCGCCGCCCTTGGAAGGCACCAGCACCACCAGCATGGTGCGTCCTTCCATTTGAGGAGGGACTTCGATCACCGCCACATCGGAAAGCGCCTGCGCGACCTCTTTCAGATCTTCGAGCGCGATCTCGGGATAATCCATTTCGCGGCCGCGGAACTTAATGGTGACGCGTACTTTGTGTCCCTGGTTCAGCCAGCGGCGGGCATCATCCACTTTGAAACCGCGATGGGCTTCGTTCGTTTTTGGGCGCAGACGAATTTCCTTAAGCTCGATCTTGGTCTGGGATTTCTTGGCTTCGCGTTCCTTCTTGGCCTTTTCATAGATGAACTTGCCAAAATCCATCACACGGCAAACAGGCGGGGTGGCTCCGGGCGAGACCTCAACTAGGTCCATCTCGGCATCGCGGGCAATTTTCAGGGCGTCCTTGATGTGGACCACGCCGACATTGCCTCCATCCGGCCCGATCAGGCGAACTTCCGCGACGCGGATGCCTTCATTCACTCGAAATTCGTTGGCGCTTATAAGTTTCTCCTCTTGTAACCGATACAACAAACCCAGCCTGAGGCTGGTTTTTAGCGGGCGAATAATACCACGAAGGCAAGTGAATCGTCAACGAAATGAGGGTCGTGGGGTCGTAATTTCCTATCTCGCAGAGTCAACCATGGGCAGGAAGACCGTTCGATACAACGCGTCATGCTCATCGCTATTACAAAACATCATAACCACCGGGGAACTGAATCCCTCATCCGCCATGGCAATATCAACCGGGCGGCCGTTGGAAGTGGATAAATAAAGTGACCAGGTCAGGCCATGCGCCTCCCGCTGACCGACCTTAAATGGAGCCGTATCGAGTCCGCGGTAACCGTAGGCACCCAAAGAGAACCAATCCATCAATTCTTCGGGGCGAAGGAAATCCTGGAACACACCGATCTGGGTGATATCCAGATTCGAATTGCCTCGGAAGAAGAAACCGTCTCCAAGGTAAAACCAATCCTGCGGCCCATCCACCGTGACCCCAAATACCTTTCTCGTCTCCAACGTGAGAGGCGGATCCCCCGTATAGGGCACAATAAAATCGACCGGCGCCAATTTATGCAAACAGTCGCGGCTTGGTTCAACGGAAGGCTCCTTGAGAAACGCGATAACAGTATCCATAGCACAACCGGAATCGTCCGCGGCAGTTGGGGTATGTCCTTGATTTGGAAACTCAAAATAATAACTGTGACTCAACTGACTGGCAACCTGTTTGGCAAACATCGGCGGCGTGGTCGGGTCGAATTTTCCGGTAATGACCAGCGATGGAATATCGCTGATGACCGCATTATTCTCGCCGAGCAATGGACCTTTGGAACCCCAGGATTGACAGGCCTTGAAGATATCATCCGCATTCCCATAAAACGGGAGCCAGGCAAAATCCTTGACACCCGGCTGGGTTAAAATGGCCCCCAATTCCTCTTTCGAGGTGGCGAGAATATGCTCATGACACATCATGGAAATATACAGACCCGGGCTGATATCCTCGAACGCATAGGGCAGGGAATACTGTGCGGAGATCAAGGTGGAATAATCGCCATTCCGGAATCGATAGATCGACTGTGGGGCGGTATTAATAAAGCCAGTGCTCTTTATCGATCCGAGGATGATGGACATCGCCGTCGACCCGGTCACAGTTTCCGTGATCGTACCCACCGGATAGTTGGATGTTGTAACGGTGACGGGATTGGCATCCAGATCATTGACCATCTGCCAGAACACAGTTTCCAGGTCCGGATAGGCAGCTTGACAGCTCGGGTCGGCCGCGCAGGAATCGAACAATACTTTCAGGCCAGATTCGATCGAATCCGGATATTTTTCGAAGAAATTAGTATCAACAGGAACAACGGAATCCAGGATGGCGGTTTGCACGATGTCTGGATAGTCCCGCATAACGACCAGGGCGAGGCGTGTTCCGTAGGATGCGCCATATAAATTAACTTTTTGATAGCCCAGGACAGAGAGAACATCTCTTATATCCGCCGCGCTGGCGACGGTGGTGTAGGCGTTCAGGTTTACGCCGGAAACACTCATTAATCCGCTGCATGACAGGAAGGCGTTGGAATAGACCAATTTGCGGGTCGAGCCGGGGATCAATCCGTGAATATCCTGCAAATAAAGTTTATTCAACTCATCGCACTCGAGGTTTGGTTCAGATAGCCCCGTACCGCGTTGGTCGAAAACAATAAAATCGCGGTCTGCAAGGAAAGGCTCCACCAGATAATCGTATGCATCCGCGGCCAATTGCACCGCCCCTGCGCCCGGACCTCCCTGCAGGAATATCACCGGAGCCGGATCAGGAGTACCACTTTTGCTGTGGTAAACAGCAACGGCCAATCGGATCGTATGGGAGGGATCTCCCGTACGATCCTCGGGCACAACCAGGTATCCACAGTTTACATTTGAGCCCGCAGGTTCATCAAAGGGACAGGTCGCCTTTTCAAAAAGAGGCGTGTAGCTCACTGTCGGCCTTGGACTGGGGATCACTGTTGGGGGAACGGCCGTGGAACTGGGTAGCGCGACTGGAGATATGGAAGGCTGGACGACCAGCGGGACAGGCGCACGAATCTCGGGGAAGATCGATGACATCAAATCAGCCATGCTGCCCGGGAAAAGAAAAAATGAAGCTACAACACCGCAAACCATCAGGGTTGGAATGAATATCAGGGACAAAACGAGCCTGGTATTCGATCTTTTTCGTGGAGCAGCCGGTTTTCTTGATTCGTCAGATTTTGATATTCCCCGATCATCTGTCGGTGATGGTTTTTTATTCTCTACAGGGCGATTCACTTCCTCATGATATACAAAGGGAGAAAACGCGGGCGTGACAAGCATGGATGGTTTCGAAGGAATGGGAGGTTCAATTGCAGGAGGCTGCGGCGGAGCAGGTTTCGACAGACTCGCCAGTTGTTTTTTGGCATCCAGGTTATTAGGATTAAGGGCCAGCACGCGGCGAAAACAATATTCGCGCTGGTCCGCAGCAGAACAACACATCCCGAGATAAAACCACCCCTGTTCCGATGATGGATTGATCTTGACCACCTGTGCAAACAACGATGCCGCACGAGTCCGATCGCCCGACCTGGCCGCCGAGATCCCCTCTTTAAGAATATCTTCTTCTGACACGAAATCATGCCTCATTCTTGATGGATTAGATAAACCGTAATTTTATCTCCTATGTCCGAATCCCGCCAATTCCCGGCGGGAATAAAATGGAGCCGAGTGTTACTCGGCTCCATCACTTACACATGCGGGGTGACTTTCGCGATCAGTTTATCTTTGGGTTGAAATCCGGTGATCCGTTCCTTGATCTCACCGGCTTTGAAGAGCATCAGGGTGGGAATGCCCATCACGCCGTATTGCATCATCAGGTTCGGGTTCTGGTCGGCATCCAGTTTTACAACCTTGACCTTTCCGTCCCATTCGGACGCAAGCTGTTTAACGATGGGGTCGATCATCTTACAGGGCTGGCACCAGGCCGCTGTGAAATCCACAAGAACGGGCAGGTTTGCACCAATGACTTCTTCTTGAAAGTCTGATTCAGTTACATATAGCACATCTGTCATTTTTTGCCTCCAGTCGCATAGACGCGGCGTGCCTTGCCCGTATTACTTTCACATGATAGAATGCAAACCGCTTTCCCGCAAGACGGGCGCGTAGCTCAATGGCAGAGCAGCGGCCTTTTAAGCCGTAGGTTGAGAGTTCGAATCTCTCCGCGCTCACAAAATTTGCAATTCACTTCCCGTAAGGGATATCGAATCGGCAAATTAACTCCACCCAGACCTACCATCAGGTAGGTTTTTTTCGTTAATGCCTCCGATTTTGACCTGGGCCAAAAACCAATCGGCCCGCCGCGAATTCAAGAATTCCATGATTCTATATTAAAGGAATTTCGCATTGTCAATCACGGTCAACCATCTTGAGCAGTAGGAGGCCTATCATGGCAATCAGAATGAACAAGGTAAATACGATCACACTGGAAAAGGGGATTCAACTATATTTGTCGACGCTCGAAACGGAAGGAAAAAGCCCGCGCTATATCAAATGGCTAAGAGAGCGGCTGCAGCTTTTCATCAAGCAAATGCATGATACATACGGAGAGGAATGCAAGCTCCAGGACATGACCCTCGAGGACGGCAGGGAACTCATTCGGGAGCTGATGAGCCGCGACAAGAAATATCTCGATCACCCGCTGGTCGAGCCCAGAGATGGAAAACTTGCAATTGAATATATCCACGGTTTTGGGCGGGCCGTTCGTTCTTTTTCCTCCTGGGCGCATGAGGAAGGCTATCTAAGCGAGAACATTATGCAGAGGTTGAAACTCCCGAAGTTGCCCAAGATACAGCCCGAGCCACTGAGCGAGGAGGAAATCAAAAGGGTTTTGGAAGAGTGCCTGTATCACACGTTGGAGAGCCTGCGCAATTACTCGATGATGATGCTCTTTCTGGATACCGGCCTGCGATTGAGCGAATTGATGAATTTGAAACAATCCAAGATCGACTTTGCCTTGGGCGAGATGACCATCCTTGGGAAGGGCAACAAAGAGCGCAAGGTCCCGATCGGTTCACAAGCCAAAAAAGCGATGATCGATTATCTCTCGAAAGAGAGGCCGGACCCGCAGAGTCCCCAGATCGAAGACAACGTGTATTTGAGCGCCCAGGGGTATCAGATTTCGTCCACCGTGATCCAGAAGGTATTCCAGCGCGTCAGAAAGGCAGCCGGCGTCCCCAGATTGCATCCACATATGTGCCGGCACACTTTTAGTGTTCGGTATTTGATCCACGGCGGGGATGTATTCAGCCTGCAGAAGATCCTCGGGCACTCGTCGCTCCAAATGACTCAAAGATATGTAAACCTGGCTTCCAGCGACGTGAAGGACAAACACCGGCGCTTCAGTCCCATGGATAACCTGAATTTCAGAGGCAGTTCGCGTGGACGTCCGAGGTTGCAGACAAAATAGATACAAAAGAATGCAACTCGTGGTCGAACATGAGACTTGTAGCCACTTGAAGAAAGAGGTAACTGTGATCATGAAATTGATCGAATCAGTCATTAAAGCGATATTCAAAATAATTCTGTTTGGGCTGGTAGCTACATTGATTGCCCCATTGGCATATTTTGCCTGGCGAGCGAACCAGCCCATGGAATTGCCGCAATTTGGCGGGCTTACATACTTTGAATGGCTCGAAATCCGTCAGGCCTCCTATGACAATTTGGCACAAGAGTATCGGATGAGCCACCCGGGGCAGAATGTAAAAGATGGTATCTGTTTTCTCAGCGAGGTAGGTATACAACTGGTGGCAGCAGTTCCGAACTCAGGTTTTTATGCTCTGGCCGGCATATACCCTTCATTACAAAGATTCGTAGATCCCCGCGATCGTCGCAATGGATTGTCGCCACCAGCCACCTCCTGGTTACAGTTTTTACCGGCCTGGTGGGAATCGTATGAAAAATTCGTTTGGGGTATGGCAGAGCATGCTCCGCGAGGACCCGTCCCATATTGCCGAATTTTGCCAGGATGAAATCAAAATCCAAGGACGAATGACCCGCAAATATGTAAACCTGGCATCCAGCAACTTAAAGGATAAGCACTGGCGCTTCAGTCCCACGGATACCTTGAATTTCAGGGGGAGCACACATGTGGACACCCCAGGTTGGGCGCTGGAAAAGAACGCTAGAAACCTTTGTTGTCACCACCTATTGATAAAAAACTAGAGGAGAATAGCCTATTGCAATGACCGATTTTCACTGATATAATGCCTTTCAGCATTCGCTGAAAGGTGCCAAAATAATGAAAGAAAAAACCTACGAACAAACTGCAATTCAGGCCTTGCAAGATTGGTTACAAAAAATACCGTTTATCCGAGTTGTGAGGTCTGTTAAGCAAAATCAACAGCCCGGCGGGCCTGATTTTCAAGCCGACCTACGCATTGGAGACCTTTCAATAAAAATGCTGGTTGAGGTGAAAAGCAATGGACAGCCACGATTGGCACGACAGGCTGTCTACGCCTTGAAAAACTGGCTGGCTGATCGTCCCGACACGTACGGGATTTTCATTGCTCCCTACATATCTCCAGAGGCTGCTGCGATCTGCCAGGAGGAGGGTGTCGGTTATATGGACTTGGCTGGAAACTGTCACCTGTCCTTTGATACGGTATATATCCACCAGCAAGGTTACCCCAATTCCCTGGCCCAGCGGCGCGATCACCGGTCGCTCTATTCTCCGAAAGCGGAACGTATATTAAGAGTGCTATTGACTGGCCCACAACGCAGTTGGAAAACGGAAACACTGGCCAATGCCGCAGGCGTGAGTCTGGGGCAGGTAGCCAATATCAAAAAGCTGCTAACGGACAGAGAATGGTTGCTTAGTGAGGCAACCGGAATTCGTCTCAGCACCCCAGGCGCCCTGCTGGATGAGTGGTCACTACAATACAAGTTCCGCCGTAATAAAGTGAACGATTATTATGCCATGGCAGATGTATCTGAAATCGAGTATCAGTTGGCCGAGGCCTGTCATCGGAAAAACATAAATTACGCATTGACCGGCTTCTCAGGTGCGGCCCGCCTGGCTCCAGCAGTGCGCTATCAACGAGGAATGGCCTATCTTGACGGCGGGCTTGGCGATCTCGTTGATACTCTCGGATGGAAGTCCGTGGAGAGCGGTGCAAACATCAGCCTGCTGGCTCCTTATGACGAAGGTGTTTTTTATGGAACTCGTGATGTGAATGGAGTACAGGTCGCATCACCAGTGCAGGTATATCTGGATTTGCAAAGTTACCGCGGGCGCGGCCAAGAAGCAGCTCAGGCGGTGAGAAAGGAGATTGAGAAAGCATGGTCATAAAACGGACCGATTACACTGCCGACGCGGCGCCAACCGCGCTTTGGTACTATTAACAGTGTATCGCCTATATTCGGGCCAGTCAGAACTAATAGCTTTTCTTCACTTCTTTTTCTGAGGTGGAGTATTTTTCTTGGCAACTAGCCAAAACACCACTGTTAGTAATAAAAGCGCGATGGATGTTGCAATAGCAAGGAAAACCATATTATCAATAAGCCAAAGTGTGATTTGAGCACCTAGCACACTGTAGGCAACAGTTAAACCTGTACCCAAAAGGAATAAATTGTAACGAGCACGAGCTAGCCTTGCTTCGCCCACTTTACCTGGATTACCTTCCCAGCTTTTCCATTGAGCGGCAACTTTTATTGCCAGCCAAATAGCTATGAATTCTCTTGCCCCGAAGAAAACTGAGGATGTAAACAAGGCTCTTTCGATTATTCCAAGGATGTATGTTGTCCAGCGATGGTAAGTTGATTCCTTTGAAAAACCCTCACCTATAGCCGTCCAAGCCGTGTCACTGAACAGTTTTATTAGAAAGTGACCAATTACTACTGAAAATAAGTAGCCGATCAGATAATCAAATAAGACATTAATATCCATGACAACTCTCCTTTGAAGGCTTTATACAAAACACTCGGCATTAACGCGGACAATTTCTCCCCCGTAGCGGACAGTAACCGCCGCAGCGACGCCAGGCGCGCTTGGACACTATTGAGATATGCCATTTTGCTCGCTCTGCAATTTCAACAAAATATGAAAAATGCCAGGTTTCGCTTCATAGACTTCAAATCCTTGTCGCTTATACCATTCCTTTAAATACTCATTTGTTGACCCATCATGCGACTTGATAAATCCCCAAATATGTTTGATGTGGTGTTCTTTTGCCCAGCGAACAACCTCTTTCATCATAGATTTTCCTAAGCTGCGCCTTCGCAAGTTATAACGTTCAAAGATTGTGATATCGGCTAATGTAAGGCTATTATCATCCTCCTGTAAAGAGTTCACAACGCCAACCCAATGACCGCGATACCAAACATGCAATTCACGAGCATGTTCAAATCTATTTCTCCAATAAATCCAAAACTTTTCACCGCTATTATCGGTAATGTATTCAGCGTCTTTCCATGGCGCAACATTGAACCATTTTTCAAATACTCGCCAACTCATAATTCTCCCTTAAACGCTCTATCCAGCACGGACGGCAGAAGCGTCCGCCTTCGGCGCAACTCCTCCTCCGTAGCCAACTGTATCGCCTCAGCGACATAATTCCCGATCTACATGTTGATCATAATATCGCAGAGTGCAACTAAGGCGCTAATTCCCATATTTTAATATCATCAAAATCGAAAATAAACTGTGAGTCCTCACTATAGCTTTGAATGCCAACACGATTTGAGTGGAGAGTATTGCTCTTTCCATGAAGCCTGAGGCGGTCGTCTAGGTAAACGCGGATTTCTTCTCCCTTTACCTCAATCCTTAACTTGTACCAAGTGTTGTTAGAAAGGGTGATTCGTTGAGTGTCTACAAGTCCTGTGCCACCTACACGTAATTCGTCGCAAGTTCCGCTCGTTGTAAGACCAGATTCAACGAGAGTTAACCATCCACTATAAGTATCAAAATATGTTCGGTAATCGGCGTCACAAGGGCTTCCTTCGGTATACCGCACATCTAGAATAGGCAAGGCCTGTCCACCTGAGACTTGCTTTACTCGGGCTTCCATCGCATAGTCGCTACCTGAAATTGGCAACGTCATAAATGCCTGGCTATTCGTGGAAGTTTGCCACACGAAATTATTATTCTCATGGTTCACACGTTGAAAGCTGCCTGCCTTGATTTCCCATCCTTGTATTAGAGGACGTTCAAAATCCTCTTGATAAACAAGATTATTAAGAGGCCAATCGGTTGGAGTAGGACTCGGGGTTGGAGTAGCGGGGCTGTAAGGGCAGACCACGCTGAGTACGGGGATGGTCCACCCTGGCGGGTTTACTTGGTTGCATAAACCATTTCCATAGAAGAGAACAATGATTGCGATTAGTAGGGCAGCTAGAGCCACTAGAAGCTTCCAGTCAAAATTAGATTGTCTATTTATGTGGTCGGACATAATTCCTCACTTTATATTTTGGGGAAGGACAAGATGAGGCCATAATTCACCTCTTAACATCTCATCCAGCACGGACGGCAGCAGTACGGACGACTTGTCCCCCGTAGCGGACTGTAACTCCCGCAGAGACGCCAGCTGTGCTGGCTTCTAAACGAGTGTGGTTGCGCTATAAACGATTGTACCCGGTAGGGCGGTGACAGGGCGAGGCAAGAGAGCTAGGATCAATCCTTTCGGCAAAGCGAAAGTCACGATCCTGCTGCGGGATCTGCATGCGATCGATCAGGAAGCTGCACAGCCTGGCGCAGGCAGGATTTAAATCAAGAATCCCTGCTTGAGCAGGGATTCTTGATTGGTCAGAATGTCCTTATGGGAGTGACCGTGAGATCTTCGATGGGTGCAGTTGGCGCAAGAACCTTTACGGTAGCGATTGCGACATCCCTGGCGGGGATAGCGCTGTATTCTTCGCTAACGCCTAAGACTTCGTTGTTTGCGCCTCGCAGCACGAAGTATGGTAACCCACGTTTGGAAGTGAGTTTTTGGTACCTAACATCGTACGGTGCATTGATCTTCACGGATGAAATACCGTTCAGCGCGGCTTGCTTGGTTGTGTAGGTCTCGCTGCTCAGCATTTTCTCTCCGTTCGTTGCTTGCAAGTTGAAGTGATATTGCAAGCTGGCATTCTGACGTACTACAAACTTGGCCATTTTGGCCTCCTATAAAACCCGCAGTTGTTCATACCTAATTTTCACTGCGCATCCCACGAATCAAAAGACCACTGCATGGCCCCGAATGTGGGGAGATGGCAGTGGCTAATAAACATATCAAGGGATACCTTGACTTTTTTTTTCAGTTGCGGTTATACTGAAACTTAGTTAGTGTGGCTGTCTATTAGCCACTGCCTTGATCTTGCCTCGAGTTGATGCTCGAGGCTTTTTTTCTACACCAGACCCTGAACTAAGTCTGCGGTAGAGGTGGGCATCATATCAGGAATTGATGGTGTGTACAAGGCTTGGCGGTCTGCGTATAAGCATGCTCTAAAACCAAAGATGTAGGTATCACGACTGGGGGGTCATGACTAGCTATAGGGGAACAGATGTTCAGTTACAACTACTATATAGGCGGCATATTGACCTTCGCCTGCGCCGGCTGCTGGCGAAGGTCAATGTGAAAGTGTATGGAACGATCTGGGTACTCGATGAGATGGTAAGGCTGGAAGTGCTCACAAAAAGGTAGACAGCACGCGCTTTACATGAGATGCTGGAGGAAGACAGCCGTCTGCTCGCCGATGAGTGCGAGCAGCTTTTGGGCTTTGGGAAGGCAAACGACCATAGCAGTGGGAGATTTAGAAAACGGTGATTTTTTAAGCCAAGACAAACTCTCCCAGCCTTGAACTTTGGCATTGACTAATGCGAAACTCCAATACGTCACTCGATCTCAATGCCCATCTGCCTAAACGCCTCTTTGACCTTATCCTCATATTCCTGCTCTGTCATTTGACCCTTATCCAAATGAAGACTTACATCCATTCGCTCATATTTGCTTTGTAAGTAGTTAAGCACGCCCATCAAACTTGCAACTTTTCCTTTAGGTACTGTAAAGTTGAAATTGAGTTGTTGGTATTTTCCTGCAATTGGAGGTGTTGCAGGCGCATTGGGAACGAAGCTGCTAGTACTTGCATTGACCGCGCCTGAAGGCGTATCACCTTGGACAAAACCTACTTGATCCTGTTGCGCGGCAATCTGCGCCTGACAAATCTCAGCTTTGATTAGAATTTCGGTGTCAGAAAACGCGACAGTACACTCTGTCTTGAAATACCGACATACTGGCTTGTCATCTTTGATTTCACCCAAACCAAATAAACCTGACCGCACACCTTCGGCAATTCCTGTATCCCACGCCATTTGACTTGTGGCGCGTGCTTCCCCAGGCGTCTTCAAGCTTGATTGATAGAGTTGAGCAGTTGATACCCAATCTCTGTCTTTCAAGAACTTTTCTCTGATAACCAAAGGAGCAATTCGTTCAAGGATTTCTCCATCTGATCTCAATCGTTCGTATACTTCCTGATCGATAAATCCAGAATAACCCGAGGTAGGCACGCCGAGATCGTTCTCCTTGACTCCAGTTCGCGAAGGGAGATAGATTTGCCGATATAACCTGCGTAGTCCTTCTGCTAAATCACCCTCAAGCCGTTTCAGATTGTCTTTGATTTCCTTTTTCTGATCGTCCATAAGCGATAATGTGATATCGCTCAAAAGAGCCTGATAAGCCAGGAAACGTTGAATCAAACTTACAAACGCAGCTCGCTCACTCAACATAGGGACAAGGAAGAACATCGTGTTGCGGTGAACACGCGGTGAGCCACCTTTTTCCTCCAAAATGGTTTTGATTGTGATTGGGTTATTATCCGGCAGAACAATCAACTTCAAATCTGGCGTATCAGGAATATCTGCGCTTTCAGTTCTCCAGATGTATGCTTTCAACTTGTCTGTTCTCACATTTTCGCGCAGTAATCTTTCTTCCTGCGATTTAGTCTCAGGATCATGAATATTCTCCATTCGTACCAAAAGCAGATGATTCAAGTTGGCTTGGTTGGTGAAGAAATACTTGCCCGCCTGATTCTGGATGTAGAATAATCGCCCTTTGAGCTCTTCCACTGCTTCCGCTACTGTAGCAGACGGGTTTTCCATCGTCGTGGCGTTGCGCTTGATTTCCACGAGCGTAATACCACGTTCCTGGCCGCCTGAAAACGAATACATGAATACCGTAGTCGCAACGCGCTCTCCAAGCCTTAGACCTTGATATGCCTTACCCAAATTTGCATTGACCTTCATAGCGCCCGAATCTGCGCCTGTGATGTCAGCGGCAATGACGCTGTCAAATTCAGCAGGGATATGCTTCAACAGCTCGCGCCGCACTTCCTGATTTGCAAGATCAAAATTAGCCAAAGTGATGTAGGGAATGTTTGCATCTTTCAAACCAAAGATGACCAATGCCAGCAATCGCAACGCTCCGCGCGTACGTTGAAAGCTGGAATAACTGCCCCAGCGGTGATACAGCACATCCACTACTTCAGGCAGGAATGGATAGGAATCTTCAAAACGGGTACGATACTCGGACGCCTCCATGCCAGCAGGTAGAAGCGACTCGCGCGTAGCGTATTCCACGAACTGATTGATTACCTTGCTTGCCTTCTTCTTATCAATATGAGAGAACAGACGCAGGCTAATGACCTTCGTAATTTCATGCTCTTGCACAGGCGTATAAATTTTCTCCATACGCCCTGAAACATATTGCAAGTTTTGTAACAACTGCTGAGACTTGGCGTTCATGTTCGGCATATTGCTGGATGGCAGTGTGACAATCAACACGGCCTTATCCAGTGTGCTAACGGTTTCCGTCAATTCCTGCATGAAGGCAATGGTTTGATCTGCCAACGTGCTTTCGCCAACTGTAACGCCTGAAGCCTTGGTGATGTATTCGAGTACTTCATCCATCAGGATCATCACAGGACCAGCATTTGCCAACATATCACGGAATTCATCTGTGCGGCCAGGAGACACCATATCTTTGAAGTTCTTTTTCTTGCCCGTGAGCTGCTCTTCCAGCATGCCCCAAAGTGTATCTTTTGGGCTCATGGAAGTACCAACCATCACGACGCGTTTTGCACCCCACTCTGCCGCTTTGTGATACATGGCGATCAAAGTATGTGTTTTACCACCACCAAACGGAGTTTGGATTTGTATAACAGGATCACCGCCTTTACCAGTAAGACGTTTGCCAACCACATCTAACAAAGTTTTCAAACCTTCGGTTTCATAGGTCTTTTGGAAGAATATTTCAGGTTTGCGATATTCATCCTGGCCACGGCCCTTGAAAACTTCCCAAAGATCGGCGGCAAAGACGTCCATCGTGAGACGGCCTTGCAGGATGTCATCGTGGGGAATAGCAATTGTGTGAAAGGCGGCCATATTATCTTTCTCCTTGAGGTTTCCCAAAACGCAGTTCTTCGATTTTTTGAAGTAATGTCCACCAAAAAATTACTTCAATTCCTTTTGCAAACTTATCCAAATCCTCGTTGCTGATTAAAATACAAATCAAATTATCTTCATGAAATGCCCTGCGAATCAGTTCGTGCGCGGCTTTATGCTCTTTACTGCCAGTTATTCCATTTTTAGAGAAAATGATTCCAAATCGTGTATGAGTAAGTTTCATTCGATAGAGAAAATAGCCAACATCGGCGCTACTTGTTTTTTCCTTGCGGTTTTTACATTCAATTAAGAAATGACGCCCTAACAAATCAGTAACAACTGTAGCGTTAGGGCTTAGATTTTGGACAAGAATATCGGTTTCAAACATGCTCTGTTCAGCCAATACATTTTTATGAGGAACGCATCCAGGAACAAGCAATAGAAGATATAGCGCAAGATCTTCAAGCGTCACTCCTTTCTGCCTTGCCCCCTTGGAATCGTTCGCCTGTCTATATAAAGCATTAAAGTATCCTTGCGAGATAGGAAACTCTTTGGTCGAATCGGTTTCAGCAATCGTATACCCCGCTTTGCTCTGAGCAAATTTACACAGAACGTCTTCTGCGAATCCATTTGAGGTTCCCCAACCATTTTTCTTCGCCTTACCTAAACACAAATATGAAATACGATTTAATTCATCAAACGCAAATCTACTCAAATCCATCCTAGTCGTCAATGATTGTTTACCTGCGCCGCCGCCTTGGGGATGTTCTCCCAGAATGTCATCTATTTGCATTAACATAGCCCAACGCAATGCTAATCCTTGTTCGCCCATTACGTCGTATAGATCAGATAATAAATATGCACACTCGGCTCGATATACTCTTTTATTTTTCAAAAATTGAATCTGTCCTAGTGTTCCACCATTCAATAAGCAATTTCTCAGAGGCGAAGAACCATTTCTTTTCTTTGAACCAATTGTGAGCTTTGTGAAATCCATCGCGTCCTAGCTTCCAATCATCAACTGGTTTTAAAGGATCAAAGCGGCCGCCCTCTCTACAATTGTCCATTAACAATTTTTTTACTTGCTCATATGCATCTAATGGCGTAGTCTTATATCTTTCAAGAAGCTCGCCAACCTCATCAGGGAATGACTTATCATTATTCATTTGAATAACCTCTCTTGCTCCGCGGACTTCTCCACTTCCTGCTGGACTCTATCGCTGCCAGCGAGGAAGCCATCCAACAACTTCTTCTCTTTACTTTCCAATGGCAAAGTTTCCGAGATCGCCTGAGCGACGCGGTAGAACGCTTCACTGCGACCAAAGCCACGATCTGCCAATGCTTTGACCATCTCGGCGCGTTGACCCTTCTCCCATAGCAGCAGGGACTTGTGCAGCACATCAATCATGTCGCGTGGATCATCCAAGTCGTCCAGTTTCCTGCCTTGCGGACCGAGCAGGTGCGCAAACTCTTTTTCCTTTTTGATGAAGCCATTCTTGCCGAATTGCAGACTCAAATCCAGACCGCACGAGTGCGCGAGTTTATTGGCTTCATCAAATGGGACCAGCGCTTCGCCGTAGTTCCAGCGCCACAGCACATAGAAGCGCGCCATTGGGCTGACTTCGGTAACAAACTCATCGTGCAGGATTTGCTTGACGGCGTAATTGGTGGCAATCACGCGGACTTCCTCCAGCAGGCGGTTGGCGCGGACAATGTTGCCTTCGAAATCCATGACCTGCTCATACTTGCCAAAGATTTCGATAGCGGAACCAATGGCGGCAATGAAGAAATCACCACCACCAATACCTTCTTCCCATAAACGGTGAAGCTTTGTGTCTAAATGTTGGGTTAGTTCAGCCCGTACATCGTTGTAAAAACCTGTGGACAAGCGCGGCATTTTGCGGACCACAATATAAATTGAGGAAGCGAGTGCTGCTGATTCTCTAGCTCTTAAACGCGCTTCCATTTCTGTATTTATTGGCCAAGCACCAGTCACAATTAAACCAGAATCCAGTAATGCGTTAATTATAGTTTCCCACCCCTCTGTTGATTTATGAGCATATACAATCGTAGCAATGCCATCGGTTTTTAAGACTCTGTAAATTTCTCTAAAAGCATTCTTTAGCATATGCTCGAAATGTTCTGATGTTTTAATTCCCTTAACACTTACAATTGCATCCACTTTCTTCATTCCTCTGAGAAGTGGTAGTTCGGCGATTGCTTCCAGCGATTTTGGCGTTAAAGGTGTTGAGAATAGATCAGGATATAAATATCCAATCGTGCGTTTTAGCCACACATAGTAAAAATCAGATATATCAGCATAGGGCACATTATCATAATATGGAGGATCCGTCAGAATGGCGTCAAAATAATTATCAGGAAACGGCAATTGTGTAGCGGAGGATTGCGATACTGACGCATAGGTATCTGATGAATGTTTACAGTGCTCAATCACCCTAAGAATCCACTCAATATTAGTAATCCAACTATAGCTTTCTGCCAACGGATTTGTTTCAGCATAATCGAAAACAATTGCAAGTGCTTGCCGCTGCATTCCAGGACTTGCTTTTTCGCCTGAAACATGCCAATAGCCTAAGGTTGAACAATATGCTGCTAACCTATCCAAGTTTAATGAAAGGTATGTAGTTACAGCTTTTGCAAATTCTGGCGGAGCACCGTGATCCAATTGTTGAACATATGCTTTTCTTACAAAATCCGCAAAAGTTATTAGTGATAATTGTTGGCGTCTATTAAAAAGATCACCCCAGTGAGTTAAGCCATAAAGCAGAATAGGGGTAAAGTTGTAAAGCAAGCCGCCAGGTAAGTATTCTTTATCATCAGGCGTATGAATGACTTCATCGGGTATAGGCTCCATACCCCAAGCAGTAGCCAAAAGCTCTCTTTTTGTTTCAGCTTTTGTGGCTGCTTGTTCAAAAATATTCACATCAATGTCCGTCGCAATTCTATATTGTTTTCCGCTAGAATTTGGATCACTTAGAATTACAGCAATCATCTGTTCACTTGAATTACCTTCTTGAAACATTCGACGATTAGTATCATCATCAATCACGTTTCCACAAACAGGACATGTGACTATCGCCTTAGATACAGTACCTTGGTCTGGGTCGAATTTTGTTGGCCAAACATTATAACCATCTCCAACTATCGAAAAAGATAACCCCTTTTTGTTTTTTGATAAATAAAGGGCTATTTTTCTCTTGTCTTTTTTTGCTAACCATAATTGTTTCAAAAGCGGAATATTTACACCGCACACAGGGTTTTGGCATGGAATAGTACGCGCCCAAATATAACCAACTGGAACATTTCCGTCCTTGTCAGATGGGTAAAACTCTGCCAGTTCCTTGCGTGCTTCTTCCAACACCCAATCGCCCCAATAGCGAACTGCGTTCAGGAGTGGATTAAAGTCGGTAGATTCCGAACCAATTTTCGGGTCGAAAAGAGCGGGCTGTTCATCTTTCCCTTTTTTCTTCTTTTTACCTTCTATCTTCTGATTGCCAACTTGTGGTTTCGCCCAATCAGGCATATCCTCAAACGGACGCCCGAACTTCTGCGGATATTCCAGCGTGGCTTTTTCGATAAGCACTGCCACAGGGTTGTAATCGTTGGCGTAGGATTCGCACCCCAGGCGCAGGGCTTCGAGCGGGTATGAACCGCCGCCCGAGAACGGGTCGAGAACCTTGGGCGGCACGCCGCCGTTGGCTTCCAAAATCTCGCGGCGGGCGCGTTCCAGCAGGCTCTGGTTATTCGAGTTCTCCCACTGGCACAACTGGATGATGAAATCGCGCTTCTTCTGCCATTCTTCGGCGTCTTTGGGCGCGGGCGTCAGCGCGGCATACGCGGTGGCGCGGCTGGCTGCTAAGGGACGGCGCGCCCACCAAGCATGCAACGTGCTAATATGACCATGACGGATACTCTTCTCGCGTGCCGAGGCTTCGCCCACTTCTTTGACGGGAAAGGATTCTTCGATAAAGCGACGAAAATCCCGCGCTTCTTTCTGGACTTTGGGCTGCTTGCCGTTGCTCATGCACGTTCTCCCTTTGATTGAATCTCATTCACCGATACCATATAACGGACTTCCACCTGTTCTTCGGGCTTCAACAGCGCCGCAGGATTTTGCACCCGATACAACGCGGGCGCTTTAGACGCGTTCAAGACCGCGTACAGATAAAACTCATCCTGAAAACGCTTCGCCTTGAACCATTCGTTCTGAGTCAGCGCCACGGGACCGATCTCCGCCCTGGCTTTTACTTCAATATATCGCTTGTGTCCATCGGGAGAAGTGGAGCGCACATCGAAGCCCAAATTTTCCTTCGACACATCTTCGGGTCTCCAACCTTGCTGGCGTTCATATTGCATGGTCACATCCATGCCTATTTGCTCAACGTCGTCATCGCTCACCATGGCGGTTGCATCGGTTTCAGGCACGACGCGGGCCATCCCGATAAAGCGCGGCGCAGCAATGGATAGGTTGCGTTCCCGCTCCAGACCTGTTTTCAAGTCTTTCAAGGCATGATCGTAGCCTGCTTTTTGCTCTTCCTTGGGCTTGACGAAGCGTTCAACATTCTCTCCGCTCTCACGCCTGTTATACAAGCCGATTAAATCGCCATCCAATTTCAATATCAAATATTCCAGCGAGCGCACGCCATATTTTTCCTTGATAGCCGCCTGCCTCTCGCGTTCAACCAACAATGTCTCTTTGTATTTTTCCAGCTCAGGCAAAAGTATGGTAAATGCTTTACGCTTTAATGCTTCAAAATCAATGCTTTCTTTGTTCTCACCACTTTCTTTTACATCCCAAAGAATGGCAGGGTTGACCGCGTGTATCTCGCCAGAATTCACATCCACAAACAGTGCGAACAAACGCGTACCTGTCACCTGCCCGCGTCCGTCCAAAATCTCACCCTGATAAAACAAAAGCGTACCATCCAGCTTGCCATCTGGGTCAGTGAACACCGCGCCCTGCGAAAGCGTAGCCGCGAGATTGCGCTCCACCCACATCAACAACGCCTCGAATAGCGGATGACCAAACGAAACAAACTCCGCCTGCGAAACACGCATCGCCGCTTCCTTGTCAAAGGTTGCCAGCGGGTAACGTCTCTGCAAACTGCCATGCTGTCTGCGGAATGGTTCTTCATCCGCAATCTGCTTCAACTGAAACGGTAAAGACTCAATACTCAAGAATGAACCTTTTGGAAACTCTTTGACCATTTTTGCTTGCCACTTGCCATCCAACACTTCAAAAGCGCGCTTGAAAAACGCTTCGGTATATTCAGGGATCAGACGATACTCGCGTGCCTGGTCTGCCTTCTCCTTGATACGTGTGTAATCAATGTAACGCGTTGCAAGGCTCTCACCGAGATTATCCCGCACGCGTTGGATGTACACTTTATCGACAACGATTTCTATATCTTTCAGGATTTCTTCCATACTGCGCGCGCTCGCGGCCGCATCCACCATCAATTGCGCCAGACCTTTACCTTGGACAATATCGCCTAAAACATCAAACACCTTATCCGAGCCAAGCGCTTCCTTGATTTCGGCTAACTTTTCAAACAAAGCGGTCATCACACGCCCCTCGCGCGTGTCGCTGGCCACCAAATTGAAGATAAATACTTCGCGCGTCTGTCCATAGCGATGAATACGTCCCATGCGCTGTTCAAGGCGATTGGGATTCCACGGCAAATCATAATTGATCGTCAAGTTACAGAATTGCAGGTTAATGCCTTCACCCGCGGCTTCGGTGGCGATCATCACCTGCGCTTCATTTTTGAAAGTCGCTTCGGCTCTGATACGTTCTTCCAAGCGCATGCCGCCGTGAATGATGCAAACGCTATATCCCCATTTATCTTTAATATGTCTTTCAAGATGGTCAAGCGTATCGCGCGACTCGGTGAAGATCAAAATCTTCGAGCCAGGATGTCCCTGATTCAAATTTGCCAGTGAGTCTTTCAAATGGCGTAATTTGACTTCGCTCTCTGAGTCGACGATAGCCTTTGCCCCCCGAATCAAATCCTTGAGCGTTTCAATTTCAGCCCGTAACTCATCCTGATTTTCTGCCACACTGAGCGTTTCCCACACTTCTTCCTGCGCCCAACGCTCTTGCTCATCCATATCCTCGGCTTCGTCAGGGTCAATTCCCGTAAAACCATCACGGTTATTCTGCGTCGCGCCTTTCAACAACTCATCCAGGCGCTTCTTTCTGCGCTCCAAAGATTTCAGCAAGGCATACGTGCTCGAAGCAAGACGGCGTTGCAAAATGACCAGGGCAAACGCAACATTGCGGCGTTTGTCCTGTTTGGTCAAGGCCTTGTTGTATTGTTCTTTCACATATTTTGAGAGTCCGTTGTAAAGGTCTTTTTCCTTTGGTCCTTCTACGCCAAGTCGAAATGATACCGTATCCACATAGCGCGGCAGGAACAATGGCTTGCCCTCAAAATCCTTCATATCCTCTTTGACACGGCGAATAAAGAGCGGGTTTTCCTGATTACGGATTGACTCCGCCACCATTTCCGTGGTTGCAAAGAAGCCAGGCTCCAACAAATCCAAAAACAACCTGAAGTTCTCAGGGTCACCGCGATGAGGAGTGGCAGTTAGGAATAACAAATTCGTGCTGATATCTGACAGAATTTCGCCTAATTTATAGCGCCCCGTCTTATCCAGTTTCTCGCCATACCGATACGCCGACATCTTGTGTGCTTCATCGACAACGATCAAATCGAAATGTGATGAGGCCAGGCTCATAGCCACATCATCCTGCTTGGCAAAATCAATCGAAGCGATCAATTGATTTTCGCGCGTCCAGATGTTCTCGCCATAAGAGGCATTCATTAACCCGCGGTCCACTTTGATAAAGTGCTCTTCAAAGCGGTCGCGCATTTCCCGTTGCCATTGATCTTTCAAGTGTCCAGGCGCAACAATAAGCACCCGTTTTACCAAATTTCGAAGTTTCAATTCCTTGATAATCAACCCTGCCATAATCGTCTTGCCTGCGCCAGGATCATCCGCGATCAGAAAGCGAATGCGCGGCAATTGCAGAACAAATCCGTATACTGCTTCGATTTGGTGGGGTAGTGGGTCAACTTTACAGGTGTTCATTGCCAGCAGGGGATCGTACAGAGAAGCATAACGATAGCGTTTTGCTTCTAACGAGAGAAATACGCTCCTCGGTTCCGCACCAAAAGGGATCGCTTTCTCTGCCTCGACTTCTGGTAAATCTGATTTCTTGATCAGCCTATCAATGTGGTCGCGCGAATTGATCGTAACCCCCACAATGCGAACATAATCCCCTTGTTCCTCTACAAGGTTTACTTCCACCGGTTCAGGCCATGGTGGCCCGCGTAAGATTGTGCCTTGCTTGATATCCATAATGAATTATCCTACTATTTCCTAAAAGCACAGTTTTTCACAAGAATTAATCAAGCATACCCGAAAAGTCCCTCGTGAGCAGTAGCCGGCGCATGTTAATAATGCATCCTTTCCAGGATAATTGCCACGGGAAATTAATGCTTTGCAAGGCTTAGGGCAATAGACGAAGTATGCGTGACCTGAAGCGCGAAAGATTCACAACGTTTTGGCGTGGGTAACGCACCAAATTGCGAATCTTTTCCGCAGGAATAGGATGTTTGAATAAATATAAACTGCGTTTAAGGTCGAATTTCAGATGAAGGTTCCAGCGACGATTGAACCAATCAATCCCTAAGATCGTAGCGCGGCCAATAATGCCCCGGTCATCATCCCCGGTATAGATTAGCACCTCATCATCGAGTCTCAGCTTTTTCCAGTTTTGCGTAATGTACCACCACTGATCTGCTGATCTTTTTCCATTATGAAGCAACTTCTCGTAATTTTTCAGCGAGACGGGGAGGTCTTTTCCATTGATTCGAAAGTTGAGTCCCCTACGCTTTGCGATTCCGTAAAGCCAAAGATTCGTCATCCTAAATTCTCCTTTTGCGCGGCACCAACGAATCTACCCAGCATCGTTCAACAAGTCGAATGAATGTTTCAAGCATACTCGAAAAATCCCCACGTGTGCACCCCTGCCGGCCCTGCGGGAAAGCTCAATTATTATTGACAGGTCTTTATGGGTTTCCGAGACTTCTTTTTGTCACCATAGACAGTTGCCAGGACTTTTTGACACGGCTTTCTCCTACTTTTGTCGTCAGTTTTCCTTGAAAAAGTTTTATGAATCCCAAGAGGAATGTAACTGCTTGTCACCTCCACGCGGTTATGTCCCAGCCGGCGCGAGGTCTCGCGACGGGATTATTCATCTTTTTTCAACAAGCCGAACTTGGGCAACAACGGCTTGATAGGCTTCCCTCTGTCGCTGATATCGATCTCCAGCAAGCAGCGCTTCATCCGGGCCCAATTCGCTCAAGAAAGCATATTTCTGCTGCACGCCGCGCATGATTACAGCCGGCTGGATTTCCCGCCCTTTGCGAAGCAGCCGGCGCAGATCCGACCAGTCATACTGCCCGGTTTCAATCCCGGCCAGAAATGCCGCCGGATTGAAAATAGAATTCGTCTCCCAGCACTTAAGCACCGCGATCCGGCGGGCGCGGACGCGGTCAAAACGCTGATCGGCCAGCTGGTGGAGATCATACAAGTCGCGTACGCGGCTGCGCTGGGAAGCCGCCCGGATCTTCTCGCCGATGATCTCATGCAAGTCCAGGGAGGGAACGGCTGGTGGCTTGAACTCCAGCCATTCAAAATACCGTTCCTGGCGCAGGGCAGCCAGTTGAAGGGGCAACAGGGGTCTGGCACGGAAACTTATCTGAATTCCGAATTTCCCTGATGTCGACCACTCATGCCGATAGCTGATTTCCGCTCCGCAGGACTCAGGGTTGGCGTAGTAATCCCCGGTGGGAATGGCAAAAGTCAACCCATAATGGGTCTGATTATGGAAAAGGCCGGCCACATCCAGGATCATGGTTTCCGGGTCAGCGTCCTGCATATCGGTGAAATCCAGGTCCAGGCTGAAGCGTCCCAGGTTGCCAAGGTAGATTTTGCGAATGGCCGTCCCGCCTTTGAAAGCCAGCCGTTCGAGCAGGCCGTGATCCGCCATGATACGCAAAACATAGGTGAGGGCGATCTCGCGTTCGGCTATGTCCAGATCCACGCCGGCGTCAGCCGCGTACCATTGCACCAATCGCTTTTCTATCATCACTTCACCTCGAGTTCTGCAACCAGTTCCTTTCGAGGGATATTGTTCACGACTCGCCAGGTGGAACTGTAGTCCCCGCCCGTTCCCCAACGACTGGGCTGGCCAAGATAGCACTTCCCTACTGCAACCGCCTTTTCCTGGAGCAAACTGCGGGTTTTAACATCGATAGGGATTTTTATTGCATCCAGTAAATATCCCAGCCGCTGCATAAGCGCACGTGACCGGAAACGCATGGCATATTCCACCATCTTTTGCCAATCCAGGCTGTTTCTTCCGCGCCAGAGCATGCCGGCGATTTCCGGCATATCGCCAGCATACGACGGGTGATCGAGGCTGTCCAGGACGGCTTTTTCAGGTTCCGCCATGTTGACCGGGCTTCCGTATGCGTCCACTTCCGACCACCCGAAGAACTTGTGCTCCGGTTGAAAGACCAGCCGGTATTCCTTCGCCCGCACTAGCCGGCGGCGCGGCACGTTCTGCGATATGGCAATGAAAACCACTTGAGAAGACTGCGTGGATAGGCCGTGGAAAAATGCAGCCGTGGCAAATGAGTAATAGTAAGACTGGAAAAGCACACTTCCCAGGAAAAGTGGATTGGTGTCCGGGAACGCGTATTCGCCCCTCTCGGCCGGTATGAGTTCATACTTCCCAGCTTGGATCCTGGCCAGCCAGCGATCCCGAGCCAGGTCATGCAACAACTGGCGGGCGTGGTCGTTGGAGACGCCCAGGATCTTCATAGCGTCCTTCACATTGATCACTGGTTGCTTCTTCCATTCAAGGTGCAGGATCAATTTCGATTCCAGTGGTGAAAGAGAGCGGTTTGGCATGGTTATAGAAGTGTTCCTTTGTGATTGATTTTATCACAAACTTACATATCTATAACCTACCTCTTTTCGGCTCCGATTACATGAGCATCATCATTTCCGCGGAATATAACTGTTGGTGACTTCCACACGGTTGTGCCCCAGCCGGCGCGAGACCTGCAGGCGAGCTTCATGGTCACTCTTTCCTTCATTCATCAAATCTTTATGCACCTGTTGGGCATAGTTAGCCCGCAACCGGTGCACGCCGCTGATCCCGATCCCCAATTCACGGGCCGCCCTTCGCACTGCTCGATAAAAAGCCGCTTTCCATGATTGAGTGGGTTGGAAAATCCTAGGCAAAGACGGGTCCAACTGTTCGGCAATGCCGGCCGGCAATGGAACGTCACGATGTTTCCCGCCCTTACCCACGATATGCAGCAGTCCCTGTTCTTTGTCCACGTCTCTTCCTGAGAGGCCGGCAATCTCCGAGAGCCTCAGTCCGCACCCCAAGGCGAGTTCGGCAGCCAGGGCAAAAACTGATCCCTGTTCCTTCAAGTGTTCCACGATCCTGATTGCATCTTCTTCATGGTACCCAAAGCGCGGCAAGTGAACATGACCATCGTCCCGATACGCTCTCACATGATCACGCAGTTCTGGCGTCACAGGCGAGGGTAACCGCGTCCAGCGCAGCCGCCGGCAGCCCATGTGCACTTTCCCGATGGCCGCCAGCAGTGTATCCAGCGTAGAGGGCATGTGATCCTGATATTCGGCATCCAGCGTAAGCAGAACGATATATCCGGTCAGCAGTTCGGCGAGCAGTTTCTTCCCGCTCAACTCGCGGGCGCGGTCGAAGAACGGCGTGGCCGTCTCCAGGTAACAATCCCGTGTGCGCCGGCTCAGGATGGCAGGCAGGCCTTTGGTGGGATCTCCGCCCGGGCGCAAAGCCTTCTTGACCGAGCGCACGCCGTGTTCGGCTTTGTACGCCTCGATCTGATCTTTGCTCCAACACAGGGTATCGAGTGCAAAGGCAACTTGGTTTTCAATAGATGGGTTTGACGTACAGTAACTCCTTCGGCAAAAAAAGCCGCTAGTGTTGGTTAGTATTAAGATGAACTGTTAAGCCAACCGCCAGACTACTCTGGCGTACGGCGGGAGGTTGATCGCCAGCGACGGTTCCCGTGGATCCGTCCTTTGTCACCGACGTACTTTTCCCCATGATGGACCGAACTCGACAGGACGAATTCATCCGGCCCGGGGTGGATGTGCGCCTTGAAACTAGCTCCACACCCAAAAACAAGGTGGAAATACAGCGCACGTTTAATCGAAGCCGATTGGCTCTCTCACGAATAATTTGACGTGCCCACATAAGCGGAGCAATCAAAACACTGATGTTACATTTCCCCCAGGGCACCTAAAAATGTCATACGCTACAACTCGATCCCAGCAGCTGCCAAGTCGGCTAGGTCAGTTTCCAGCTGGGCAAAATTTCCTTTGACGACACCGCTGCGCATCGCCTCGCGAATAGCTGGGGCCAGTTTCTGTGCTGAAAGCACCAGGTCGATCAGGTCGTCGTCGCGTCCCGGCTTGAGCGTGATCCTCACGCCAACCACCAGCGTGCCATCTGGCTTCCTAACGATGGGCACGGCAACCCCATTTGTAGAAGCCGGCCACATTAGAAGTGACAGGGTTCTCCGGCCAGAACACAGCTGCACCTTTGGCCGCGAGCGCTGAACGCAGAGTTTCCCCGAGCACGGCAGCGCCTCCGCCTGTGGGGATGACAATGTTGAAACGCCGCAGGCTGGGCCACAGGCGTTCGATGTTGCCGAGGATCGCTCCCAGCCAAACACGCTTTTGGTCTTCGGTGGGCTGAAGTGCGCCGCGGCGTAGTGCTTCGTCTAATTCTTCCAAGTCACGACCGTTCGGATTGAGATTTTCCAGCAGGCGCCGAATGCCGAGCTTGCCGCCACCAATGAAACGTGGGGCTACCTTCCAACCTTGAATAACATACAGATCGAGTGTGTTCATCCCGATATCGATGATCGCAGCTTCGGCATGTGCCCCACCTTGTCGCGCATGTCCTTCGTCACCCAGCATCCAGTCCGCGTAAGCACCAACGGGTTGGGCTAGAGCCTTCATTTGTTTGATCGTCAATCTGTACTGCTTCCCATCCACAGCGAATTCATGGATGGTCTTGTATAAGCTTAGACCGGCCATGACCGCATTGGCTTGCAATTCATCCTGAAGCAATGGCACAGGCAGGCCAATGACCATCAGATCACAGATGTGTTCGCCGGGTGGAAGCAGATGAGAAATCGCTGCATAGAACAAGGCAACTCGTTGCGGGCTGGTCTGGTCATTGAAGTCCAATGTGCTCAGCGGTTCTCCCCACGCCCAGGCTCCGGGACCGGTGACATATGACTGTCCGTTCGCGAGTGTGATGGTC